>DCJC01000061.1:0-21414 GCA_002317355.1 Prevotellaceae bacterium UBA1710
GTGCCCTCCTAAAAGGGCAGTCCGTAAGGGCTGTCTATAAGGGATATTTTGATTGGTGAGCGCTGTAAGTGCGACACCTAAAAACTGAATGATACAATAGGTGTCGGACTTTCAGCCCTCGCAAACTAACACTATATAATATGATTGCTTTTTCACCGCTCATCTCTTTCGTCGGGATGGGCGGTGATATTTTTTCTGAGAGGGAAGACGATGCACTTGTCTGCTTAAGCTTCCCATGCTTTTCTTCCCTTGAAAAAAGCATTATCCAAGGCTCTTCCTTTGTACATACTCTTTCGTAGGGATACAAATGAAAATCCTTCCTTGAATAAGTTGTTCTGGCTTATTTCAAGGAAGGATATTATATGATGTTTTTTTCTAAAGGATTATTTTGATTCTGAGGGCTGTACTTTTTTGTTTGCCTCTAATTCTCTGTTCTTTCGTGATTCTGCCACATCTTCAAACTGCTGGCGAATGAGATAGCGCCTGTACATTACTCCAAGTGCTGCGAGGCAGTAAATAATAGCGAGTATAGATAAACCACGGAACTCAGGCAATACATCTCCGATACGTGCACCCATGCTACTCATTCTCACGAAACCGCGGATGGCGAATGTAGATGGAAGGCATTGAGCTACGCCCTGCCAAAAGCCTGGGATTCCACTCTGAGGCCATGAGATACCGGAAAGGAAAAGGAATGGTATAGAAGTACATACGGCTGTGAGCATCACGTTCTCACGGAAACGTATCATCTCACTACCTACTACAGCAAAGCCTACACATGCAATCAGATATGGAGTCATGAAAATAACCCAGTCAAGGAAATTCACCATCATCACGAAACCGAACAATCGAGGTACGACGAGTGTGGTGTATGCAAGCATTACTGCATAGATGAAGCAGAAAGCTAATCCTTTGCCGAAGTATGAATCGATGACATTCTTCACCATGGGGAAATGCTTCTCACGCTGTGTACCAGAGAGAAGTCCGACACTCAAAAGTAGTGATTGCTGAATGATGAGGACAAGTACGGCAGGCAGAATAAAGTTTCCGTAACCACCTGTGGTATTGAAGATTGGAACCTCTTCAAAGTCGAGTGGCTTAGCAGATATCTCTGCCTCTCTATTTGTATAAGTACCGCTTTGGGCAACCTGAATCTTTGCACCCATTAATGAACTAACCGTTTGAGCTGTCTGGAAGATAGCTTTATAGGTCAGCATATAACTCATGTCGCAATATACGCTGACGTGCGACTGCTCATGGCGACCAACAGATGTAGCGAAAGTGCGTGGGAAATATAGTATTCCATAAGCATCTCCATGACCGATGACACTCTGTGCCTCATGTAAATTACCTGCATAGAAGGCTACACTTACATCAGGTGAGGCATCAACCCTCTGTATGAACTCACGGCTGAGAGCAGAGTGACTGTCATCTACCACTACCACAGGTACCTCACGCACCACCTCATTGTTGTATATCCATGAGTAGAGAATAGGGTAGGCCAAAGGTAGTGCAATGCAGAATAGCAATGCACCAGAATCCTTGAAGATGGCAATTGTCTCTTGCCACCATATATCGGCTATGTTCTTTATGTGGTTTAAGAGGCCTCTCCCCCCGCCCTCTCCCGTAGAGAGGGAGCCGGAAGGCGGAAAAGGTTCTCGGCTGTATTTTTTATCTTTCATTATTTACTTTTTTCAAGATTATCCCCATCGCGAACTGGCTTCCTCTCTACGGGAGAGGGCGGGGGGCTTTTATCACTCTATATAATCATAATGCCTTAACACCTTACCAATGCGCATTGTCAGAAGATATGGCATCACAGCAAAGCCAATAAGGCAGAGGATATGTGGAAGTGCATCTGCAAGTGGATAGGTATTGAATACGCACAACTGATATATCATATAGTAGTGTCGTAATGGGAAGAGCCATGCAAGTGCCTGAAGCGGTGCGTCCATGGCAAATATAGGAAATGCACTTCCTACCATAGAGAAACTAAGCACGCCCATCAGAGAGCAGATGCTCATACTCATACGAAGAGCAGGAATGAGGCCGAAAATGGTAAGGCTGAATCCTTGTGCACCTATGATTGACAGATAGCCAAGAAGCATAATTCTCCAGATACCTCCTGGTGCTGGGAAATGCAGATAGACAAACATATAGGCTAAAAGTCCTGACATCACAATGAAATAGATTAATGTGTGAGGAATCAGTTTGCCAATGATTGCGATGAAAGCATTATCGCCAGCAGCATTCATCAGTTCACTTGACTTGCCAAACTTGAGTTCGGTACCAAAGCTATATGGCGTCATCAGGAAGACGAACAGCAGGAAGCATCCTGGAATTAACATCGTGGAGAGATAGATGTTGTAGTTCACCCATGGGTTGCCAATCATGTGCAGGTCAACGGCAATAGGCTGCAGAGCTGGCATAATAAGTTCCTGACGATATCCCTTCGCCTGAAGCGTAGCTTGTCCGACAGCTGCTGAGCCGAGTGTTGCCATTGTCTTCATATCCTTGAAGATAAGAGCTCCGGCAGTCAATGATGTGTTGCTATAATAGAACGAAATCTTTGGCTGACGTGAGGCAAGCAACTCATCTGTA
The DNA here is from genome assembly GCA_002317355.1 of Prevotellaceae bacterium UBA1710. GTDB lineage: Bacteria > Bacteroidota > Bacteroidia > Bacteroidales > Bacteroidaceae > Prevotella. Next base: position 2,602 of record DCJC01000061.1, read on the forward strand.
GTATGCTTCGGGAAATACATGAAACCGTAAATCTCACCTGTCTGGATAGCGTGACGGGCATCATCCACCGAAGGGTAATGCGCCACAACCTTGGACGACTGGAATGAGTCGAGAGTACGGATAAGCTTACGTGTCATACTGGTGTTGTCGTTATCAACCACACCAACAGGCATATCCATTGGCTGGCCGCTATCCATCATGGTTGTGAAGAATGCGGCACAGAGACAAGGCAAGACAAACATGCATACCAGATAGATCGGGTATGAAAAGATGATGCGTATCTCTCGGGATATTACGTTATATAGATGATCTAACGTTTTCAAGGTCCTTATTTCTTAATAACCAAAGACATTCCTGGACGGAGACCTTCAAACTTCTGAACTGGACGAGCCTTTACCTCGAAAGTCTTGAGGTCGTACTGGCCGTTGCTCTTTGTGGCTTTCCATGTAGCATAGCTACCCTGATCCTTTACACTTGCCACCTTTAGCTGCAGTTCCTTGTTGAATGCAGGGACAAAGGCTGTGAATGTATCACCAATCTTCATGCCGTTGAGCTGATCCTCGCGAACATTGAAAGTACCCCACATGTCAGACATGATGCTGATTGTCATGATTGGGCTTCCTGTACCAACGAGCTCACCAACCTTAGGATAGACATTGCTTACCTCACCTTCGATCTGAGCAACCTGAACGGTCTCATGGATGTATGAATTCACCTCCTGAATAGCACCCTTAGCACGATTCACCTGAGCTGCAGCAGCACGCTTTTCTTCTGAACGAGCACCATTCTGAGCCATGTCATACTGACTCTTAGCTGCTTTTTCCTGAGCTTCGTATGCCTTGTATTGAGCATAAGCCTCGTCACGTTTCTGCTCGCTAAGAACGCCCTCGTCGAAGAGACGCTGAACACGCTGATAAGACTTCTGGGCAATTTCAAGTCCTGCCTTTGCCTGTTGCCAGAGTTCGAAAGCACCCTGAATCTGCTCCTGACGAGCACCAGCATTAGCCATATCGCTCATAGCACTTGCTGCATTCTCAGCACTCTGAGCCTGAACCTTCTTTGCCTCAACTTCTGGAGCATCGAGGATAGCGAGAGTATCACCAACCTTTACATAGTCGCCTTCCTTGACACGAATCTCAAGAATACGACCAGGAACCTTACTTGACACACGGTATTCCGTAACATCAACCTGTCCTTGGATAAAGTCTTGCTCGTTGTCAATAGTCAAGGCACCAATGATGCCCACAATGACAATAACGGCTGCAAATGCTATCAAACCGAATAGTACACTCTTATGTTGTGATTTTGTACTCATTGTATATCTTGTATTTTCTGTTTTCCTAAATAATCTATGGTTATCTCATTCCTATTGCCTTCTTCATAGCAGCCTCTCCGAGGCATACATCAATCTGGGCGTCAATTTTCTGAGTCTTTGCCTGAAGCCACGCTGTCTGTGCAGCCATTACCTCAGTAGCATCCATCACACCCTCAGAAAATCCGAGGTTAGCACAGCGAAGGTTCTCCTCTGCGCGTTTGATGTTCTTTTCTGCTGTAACGAGTTTCTTGTTGGCTTCCTTGAGCTGGTAGTCGCATTGATTTACCTGAAGGTCAATCATTTCGCGTGCTTCGTCAAGTGTCATGCGAGCCATGGTTGTAGCAATCTTGCTCGCGCGAACCTTATATGTTGCATCTCCCCAGTCAAAGACAGGCACACGAACCATGATACCAACGTTCCACATACCACCAAACTTCTTCTCATAACCATTGAAGAGATTTGGATTACTTATCATATAGCCACCTGTTACGGCTACCTGTGGAAGCATTGTTGCACGAGCTATCTTGGTGCTTTGTTCGCTGAGAGCAACTGCGTTATCGAGAAGCTTGAGTTCTGGACGGTTTTCCATAGCAAGGCTCTTGTTATACCTATTAGATACAACAGTAACGTCATCTCTTGATTCGTCAACGAGCGTGATATTATTGCTTACAGGCATTCCGCACAACTGGCAAAGGAGCATTCTGGCAAGACTCAAGCCATTGTCCACTTGAGTCTTGGTCATCTCGGCCTCATTGACTTTTACGTCAACCTTTAAACCGTCAGCACGAGTTGCCACGCCCTCCTTAATCATCTTGTTGACATCCTCGTCAAGTTTGGTGACAAGTTTGAGGTAACTCTCAGCCAAACGCTGTTTCTGCCTGAGAGAAACAACGAGCCAGTATGCCTTGTCGATATCATAGAGAACGTTCTGCTCAGATGCGTCAATCTGTATTGCTGCCATCTGCTCGTTGATATCAGCCATGCGGTTAGCAGCGGTTATTGCACCACCCATAAACACAGGTTGGTTAACAACCACACTACCAACGATTATGCTACGTGTGTCTGTACGGAAGGCATCCTTGATGTTCTCGCCAAGTGAATTGCCGAAGTTAGCCAACTGCTGAGTGGCACCTTGAGCCATCTGACCATACTTCTGAGCCTCTTGAGGAGAAAGAAGTCCTTTCATAACCATGGAGGTGAGAAGGTCAGAAACGCCAGATACATCGATAGAGCCTGCAGCTGTTGTTCCGAGATTGGAAAGAATGTTTTTCTGGTCGTTGTTAAGAAGTGAAACCTCACGACTTGACAGCATCCATCCACCTGCCAGATCAATGTGAGGCAGGTACTTGGTACGTGCAGATTTTCGCACGTTCATTGCTACCTGTTGCTTGGCACGAGCTATGCCTAATTGCTTGTTGTTGCGCATAGCCATCGCACGGCAAGAATCAAGCGATAACGTTTGCGCCTCCAATGGAAGCACAAGGCATAGTGCCGAAGCACATAACACTAAAAAATTTTTCATCGGTGTAAAATTTTATCTAAGTTGGACGGAATTAGGCAACCGTCACTTAGATTGCTAAGTTTACTTTACGCTAAAGCTTCTTGAACCAATCATCTGGCCATCACAGAAGATAGCCACCTGATAGGTACCAGCAGAATGTACCTCCTGAATATTCCAGTACATTGTTACTGGTGTAGCTTCACCATTGTACTCAATAGATTTTTTGATAGAGTATTGGATGTTCTTGTTCTCATAAGGAATAGTACCAGCAGAGAGTACAGAGCCCGTTGGAGTGATGATGCGAACATACACATTTTTCATACCACTCTGTGCTGTTACGTTACGTGAGATTGTGAAGTCCACCTTCAACTGCTTTGCCTTGCTCACTTTCTTCTCTTCTTTACCCTTTTTGCTGAGCGGCATTAAGTTGATGTTGGTAGCGTCAAGTTGAGCTGCAATGGCAACTTTCTCTGAAAGAGAAGCCTTCTCAGAACTTAACGCCTCGTTCTGACGTGTTGACTCTGCAAGAGCTGAATTTACGCGTGCATTCTCTGCAGTGAGATGCTCATTGAGTCGGTTGAGCGAATCAATAGTGATGACATACTCACGAAGCACGGCACGAACCTGTGCAAGTTCCTTCTTCAAGCGAGTGATTTCGGCAGCATCAGCTGATTTTGTCTGCTGAAGTTCCTTGAGCAACTGCTGAGTGCGCAACTGCTCCTGAGTGAGCTGAGCAATGATAGAGTCATTGTTGATTTTAGTCATCATCTCACTATACTGGTTTGAGAACTCGCGGTACTCGTTCTCCATTTCCTTTTTGTCCAGTTCTGCAAGTTCCTGCATCTGGCGACTATTTTCCTTCTCCGCATTTAGAGATAGGAATAGATACACAACTCCACCTGTTAGTAATACGAGTAGTGCAATCAATGGAATTATAATTTTTTTATTCATATTCATAAATATTTATGTGCAAAATTAATCAAATTCAACTAAATAACGAAAAAAAATATCACGTAAAATGCAAAATATGACGAAATTTAAGACAATTAAGGAAAAAGAGCCGAATTTTTAAGAATAAATTAATAACAAAACTATTGATTTTTTTGTCAGTTCAAAAATTATTAGTACTTTTGCATCCGTTTTGTGTGTTATATCCTAAACAACTCATTAATTAAGACTTATGTTTAAAAGTTTCCACGGCTACCATCTTCTTGCCAAGCATCAGGATGACAAGAAGCAAAGAAAAGAGGCTGAAAACAAAGCATTAAGCAAGACAATCAAGATTTTGTCTGTGACACTCGTCAGCCTTCTTATTTGGTGTTTGCCATCTGATACATTTGGTATTCCTGACCTTACGCTGACAGAACAGCGTACTATCGCAATCTTCATCTTTGCATCTCTCATGTGGCTCACAGAGGGTATTCCTTCATGGGCAACATCGACTCTTGTAATCGTGATATTGCTCTTCACGTGTTCGGATTCGGCTCTAACCTTCTTTACGGGTGAGGGATACGTAGATCAGGCACAGCTTGGTGAGATTATCTCTCACAAGAAGCTCATGGCATGTTTCGCTGACCCAATCATCATGCTGTTCATCGGAGGATTCATCCTCGCTATTGCAGCTACAAAGGTAGGTCTCGACGTGAAGATGGCTAAGATCATGCTTGCTCCATTCGGAACAAAGTCAGAGACAGTGCTTCTCGGCTTCCTTCTCGTAACAGGCATCTTCTCTATGTTCCTTTCAAATACTGCTACTGCAGCTATGATGCTCACCTTCCTTACTCCTGTGTTGAAGCAGCTTCCACCAGAAGGTAAGGGACGTGTTGGTCTTGCTCTTGCAATTCCAATCGGTGCTAACATCGGTGGCATCGGCACACCTATCGGAACACCTCCTAACGCTATTGCGCTCAAGGCTCTCAACGATCCAGAAGGTCTCAATATGAATATCGGCTTCGGTGACTGGATGATGTTCATGTTCCCACTTGCCATCCTCCTCCTTATTATAGGATGGTTCCTCCTCAAGACTCTCTTCCCATTCTCTCAGAAGAATGTAGAGCTCAAGATTGAGGGTGAAAAGGAGACTACATGGCAGTCATACGTTGTTTATGTCACATTCGCTCTGACTATCCTTCTTTGGGTTCTCGACAAGGTGACTGGCGTAAACGCTAACGTTGTTGCTATGCTCCCTGTAGGCGTGTTCTGCGCTTGTGGTATCATCACAAGAAAGGATCTTGAGGAAATCAACTGGTCTGTGCTCTGGATGGTTGCAGGTGGCTTCGCTATCGGTCTTGCCCTTCAGGAGACAAAGCTTGCTGCTCATCTCATCGACACTATTCCATTCGACACATGGCCAGCACTTCTCATGCTTATCGGTTCTGGTATCCTCTGCTATGCTCTGTCTAACTTCATCTCTAACACAGCAACAGCAGCTCTCCTCGTACCAATCCTCACAGTAGTAGGTACTGCATCTGCAGAGACTCTCGCACCATTCGGTGGTGTTTCTCCATTGCTCATCGGTATCGCTCTCTCTGCATCTTTGGCTATGGTACTTCCTATCTCTACACCTCCAAATGCTCTTGCTCATGCAACTGGTATGATCGAGCAGAAGCAGATGATGCGCGTTGGTCTCATCATGGGTGTTGTAGGTATGGCTATCGGCTATGCAATGCTTATCGTTATCGGTAAGGCTGGACTTATCTAAAATAAAGCCCCACCCCCTTGCACCTCCCATAAAGGGAGAGGAGTAGATACACTCTTCACGTTGCTGGTAAGCATTGATGGAAATCTCTGCAAATACCTCCATCGCGATTAAAGGTAATTACTCCCCTCCCTTTATGGGAGGGGCAAGGGGGTAGGTCTTTCCTTGGGGGTAAACTCAGTGAAACTCCGTTCTATGTCTGCTATAGAATGGGATCTTCACTGAGTTTACCCCCTAATCACATAGGAAGAGTATAAGACTCATTCTGGAATGAAAAACATAATTTTTTATAAGGAAAAAGAAAATTATTGCAAATTCACATTCTTTTTTCATAAAAAATAATTACCTTTGCAAGCACTAATATAAACCTAAAACCTAAAATGAACAAAAAAAATTCCCTTCTAACAGCAATTGCCTTGCTATGCGGTTTGAATGGTAATGCCCAGTTGTCCTCCAACAAGGACAAATTCCTCGGCAATATCACGACCTCATACAACGTAGATTTCGGAAATGAGAAATACTACACTCTCTGGAATCAGATCACTTGTGAGAACGAGTCAAAATGGGCTTCTATCGAGGGCAACAACAACAGTTTCAACTGGAGTGGTGCAGACAACGCGTATAACTACGCCAAGAATCACAATTTCCCTTTCAAGTTCCATGCCCTGATATGGGGTGCTCAGTACCCTTCATGGCTTGAGAAACAGACACCAGAGCAACGCTATAAGGAGATCGTACAGTGGATGGATGAAGTGAAGAAGCACTATCCTAACCTCCAGCTCATCGATGTCGTAAATGAGGCTATCACAGGTCACCAGCCAGGCACTCCTTACTTTATAGAGGCTCTCGGCGGTACAGGCGTCACCGGCTACGACTGGCTCATAAAGGCTTTCGAGCTTGCCTACGAGCGCTGGCCTGATGCTATCCTTATATATAATGACTTCAACACATTCCAGTGGAATACCGACCAGTATATAGATCTCGTAAAGACCTTGCGTGATGCAGGAGCTCCTATCGACGCATACGGATGTCAGTCACACGATCTTACAGATTGCAGCTTTTCGAATTTCAAGAATGCAATGACAAAGCTGCAGAATGCTCTTAAGATGCCTATGTACAGTACTGAGTATGACATCGGTACTAACGATGACGCTCTTCAGCTTCAGCGCTACAAGGAGCAGATTCCTTACATGTGGGAGTCAGATTATGTGGCTGGTGTAACCCTCTGGGGCTATATCTACGGCAGGACATGGACTACAGACGGTAACTCCGGTATTATCAAGAACGGTAAGGATCGTCCTGCAATGACATGGCTTCGCGAGTACATGGCAACAGATGCAGCAAAGAATGCCAAGAGCCCATTCCCAGGCATGGAGAAAGAGGCTTCTGTCTATGTCAAGCCAGGTGCAATAGCTGTTACAAAGGGTGATTTAGTGCCTATCACGGTTCGTGCCCGCCTTAAGACAAAGACTATCGACCGTGTAGAGCTTTATCTGAACAACAAGCTTCTGACTACAATGACAGAGGCTCCTTACGAAACTGAATACACTCCTGAAACTACTGGTCGCTATGAACTCAAAGCTGTGGTTTACGACACAGAAGGCACATCATACGAGCGCTACTCCGGCTTCACCGCCTATAACCCTCGCGCTCCTTTCAAGGGCGTAATCGAACTTCCTGGCACTATCGAGGCAGAGAACTTCGACTCTGGTGCTGAAGGCATGAGCTATCATGATTCTGACTCTAACGTAGAAGGTGGTGCCAACTACCGTACAAATGGCGGTGGCGTTGACATCGTAGCCGGCAATGGCGGCTACGCTATCGGCTACACTAACGCAGGCGAATGGATGGAATACACTGTTGACGTGAAGGAGGCTGGTATCTACTCTTACGATGCCGTTGTATCTTCCGGTGCTACAAACTCTTCATTCAACATCTCCGTCAAGACCAATGAGGGCATGAAGCAGGTTACAGACAATATCGTTGTTCCATGCGTATCAGCCAACAACTGGGATATCTACTCTACAGTACATGGTCGTCTGAGCATCCCTCTTGAGGCTGGCAAGCAGATTATCCGTATCAGCATCACTGGTTCAAGCTGTAACATCGATAAGATCAAGCTGCAGCACGTAGATGTTGACGAGAACATGAAGGTGGCTATTACAGCAGACCCTGCTCCAGCAACAGTTGGCGAGGAGTCAACAATCGCTGTTAATGCTTCAACCACCACAAGCACGATATCAAAGGTTAACATCTATGCAGACGATGTCCTTGTCAAATCAATAGCAGCAGCTCCATTCGAGACTGCGTACAAGCCAAAGGCTAAGGGTACTGTGAAGATTTCTGCAGAGGCTATTGATGCTGACGGCAAGACTTCAAAGCTTGTTTCATACAACCTGAAGGTGAACAACAAGCGTTCTCCTTACAAGAGTATCGTAAGCATCCCTGGCACTATTGAGGCAGAGGACTTCGACAAGGGTGGCGAAGGCTTCACATTCCATGAGTCTGATGCTACGGACGAGGCTAAGTCTGGCTATCGTTCTGACAACGAGGGCATTGACATCAAGAAGGCTGCAAACGGAGGCTATGTGCTTGGTTGGACTGCCGTTGACGAATGGATGGAGTATTCTGTTGACGTGAAGGAAACTGGCAAATACACTTGTGATGCCGTAGTTTCTTCTGGTGTTACCGGTTCTGGTTTCAGGGTTGGTATTGTTGAGAATGGTAAGGTTACGACACTATGGTCAATGAGCGTTCCTCAGACAGCAAACAACAGCTGGGATACCTACAAAACCATCAGTAACACTACTCTCAAGGAACTCACCGAAGGTCAGAAGATTATCCGCATCACCGTTACTGGTGCCAACTGCGACATCGACAAGATCACTCTCAAGCTCGCAGAATCAACTGCTATTGACGAGATCAATACTGATAACGGCAATGCACCTTCATATAGCATCACTGGTCAGCGTGTCAACAACAACTACAAGGGCGTGATCATCATGAACGGTAAGAAGACCATCAAGAAATAGTAGCTTAGCGTTTTGCAAATAGTAAATCGTTAAATTGCAAATAAAAAAGCTTGTCACATCATTGTGGCAAGCTTTTTTTGTATTATTTCAGTTCTTCAAGAATGCGTTTCCAGTCGTCGAAGCTGTGAACATCAAACTTACTCCATGTTGCAGCAAACTGATAGGTGTAATGCTGTCCCGGATTCAGGGTTGAGATGGCAAGCAGATGATCCTGTTCGTATTTGTATTTCGTTGCCTCAGGACACTTGGCTCCAACAAAGATAACGCCATCAGAGCCGTCTTTCTTCACCATCGTTGGATCCTGACGATCTTCGTATGCAATGAAGTGATGCTTCTTATCCAAGGCATAGACATCCGTATTCTCCTGATGAACAACGATGCCGACTGCTATCTGCATCTTACGGTCAAGACCTTCGTACCACACCTCGCAAGTGTTGAATCGCTTTCCTTTCTCTACGGAAATAATTCTATGCTCGGTATAGTGAATAGAATCGCCATTCTGAAGTTTATAGGCAACAGGCTTTAAGGTGACGTGCATCTTCAGGCGCTCTGGTGTCTGCTCTACAAACTCACATTTCTCCCAACTCCACGGATAGATAATCTTACCGTCTGTATCGAGTAGGGCAGGGGTGCAGCAACCAAGACTTGCGCCTACTGCATAGCAATCCATTCCGTTGCCCCAATCCTCATGGAATGACTTCATCTTAACGCCCTTTGGAGGCATGTGAAGACGATATCTGAGGTCAACGATAGTGTCATGGGTGTTCTTCACCCAGATGTCGTATCCGAAAAGCTTCTGACCGCTTTTCTGAACCGCAGGACCATACATACGATAGGCACACCATTCATTCTCCCATGTGAGGTCATCCATACGGTTCTTGTATATCTTGCCGAAGACAGATGCCTTCTTTGGTGCATCATAGACAGGAAGCGTGAGCAACTGATACATAAGTGTCTTTGCCATACGCTCATGCCCGAGATCATTAGGGTGAAGACGATCTGTAGCAGCATTCTTGAAGAACTTTGCATATTCATCAGCCATAGGGTAGAGGCCGCAGAGAGCATTCAGGTCAATCACAGGCACAGCCCAGATATTAGAGGCTTCCTTTACGGCATCTACGTATTCCTTTAGATAAAGACCGCATTGGTTGGTGTAGTCTTCGGAACATTGCCAGTTCTTCTCATTTGCATGGAAATACTGACGATGGATAGGCGTTAGAAGAACAATCTGCTTGTCGGGATACATACGCTTCACCTTATCAAGGGCGATGTTGATTCGTCCCTTGTAGGTATCTTTATCCATGCAGAGATACTGACGCTTGCGCATAACCATCTTCTTTGGCTGTCCATGACCGTACATCACCTCCTCTTCCTTCTCCGTGTACCATTCGCCTATCTTCACGCCATTATTATAGTCGTTTGTGCCCATGAAGATAATGATGGCATCAATGGAGTCTCCATGCTCTTTCATACATTGCTCTGCCTGACGAGGAATGTCATCCCACATGCGTCCGCTTACGGCATAAACATAAGGCGTCATACCAAGCCATTCCTGAAGGAATGTCCAGTACTTCTTCTTTGAAGCCTTATTGCGAGGGTCGGTTATAGAATCGCCAAAGTAAGCCACGCGCTTTCGTTGCCAAGGATGCGACACCATGACATCTCCTTGCTCAGAAGTTGGGGTTGAAGCCTGCAAAGCCAATATAGGACTTGCTCCAAGAATAGTGAGTAATATGATTAATTTCTTAAACATTTTCTTCTGTGTTTTAGTTATTCCAATTTTCTAGTCGCAAAAGTACAAATATTTTTCCAAATCACAAAACATGTGTCTTGAAACTTGTCTTTATGATTCTGTGCTTGCGTTTGAAAATGAGGAATAAAAAAGGCAACCCCACGTTCGTGAGATTGCCAATAATCTTTTTTAACGCTATGCGTAAGTCTTAAGGAAGGCTGATAGCCTCGTTAGGACAAACGTCAGCACAAGTACCACACTCTGTGCAGAGATCTGGGTTGATTGAATAGATATCGCCCTCAGAGATAGCCTCAGATGGACACTCGCTGATACATGTACCGCATGCGATGCAGTCTTCGCTAATTACGTAAGCCATAATGTTTTTGTTTTTTATTTGTTAATATTGTTTTAGTTCTGTTTTATATGAGTGCAAAGGTAATGTTTTCTTTTGAAAATACCTAAAAATAATGAGAAAATTTTCAAAAAAAATGAATTTTGTTATGATTAGTACTATCAATTTTCCTATCGGTCATTATTTTTGGGCATGGCAGGACATACCTTACTCAAAATAGAATGTCAAGGCTATCATTCTGCTATTTGCAGATGAAACGGAATTGGCATAAGGCAACATGTTCTTATCCTTTAGCGCCTTTGCATGATTCTTGTTGAGGCTGTTGCCAAGAGAATACATGAACTTAAGTTCTGGACGCAGCTTGAAGAAAGGAAGATATAGGTCGCAACCAAGTCCTGCCTCGAAGAATATGTCTGTCTTATTCAACTGAATATAGTCGTTTGCCTTTGTTGAAAGGTTGAGTGCCGGAGCTATTCCTGCCATGATATAAGGGCGATGGTTGTTGAATCGCTTGGCTGCATATATTACGTCAAACGAACTGGTGATATATACGCTCTTCATATCCTGTCGTGCCTGCAGATAATTTCCTTTTGTATCGAGAGCCTTCAGATTAGTGAAGGTGATGTGTCGGTTGGCAAAATACAACACAGGTGCAATACGAAGGGCGAGATAGTCAGTCATGCGAACTTCGCCAAGTACACCAACGTGAAAACCGTTATCCCATGTGTTTTGTTCGCAAGTTACAAGCGATTCCTGTAGATTGCCATCCGCATCGGTATATGTGCTGGGACCGAAATTCTCAAATTCAAGATCTTGGAAATGCGTTCCTACGATTACTCCGAAATGCACAGGGCGCAAGTCGCAATAAGGGCGGTTCTCAACCGTCCTTTCCTGCGCTCTAGCCATAAGCGGCAGAAGCATTATTATTAATAAGGTGTAAAAACGCTTTATAAAATTCATTGGAAATGAAGCCTCTCCCCCCGCCCTGACACATACTCCGATGTTATCAACATCGGACTTCCCCCGTAGGGAGGGAGCCGGTAAGCGATGGGGGGCGCGGTATTTTTTATTACTTATTTTTGATTTAGGTCTCCCAACTCAAGCTCTACAGGGCAATGATCTGATCCATACACCTCTGTATGTATAGCTGCCTTCTGAATGCAGTCCTTTAGACGCTCTGAAGTCACGAAGTAGTCGATACGCCACCCCGTGTTCTTCTTACGAGCTTGAAAGCGGTAAGACCACCATGAGTAGGTCACCTCCTCAGGATGTAATGTTCTGAAGGTGTCGATGAATCCCTCGCCAAGAAGAGTGGTGAACTTCTCGCGCTCCTCGTCTGTAAAGCCAGGATTCATGTGGTTTGTCTTAGGATTCTTCAAGTCGATCTCTTCATGAGCCACATTCATATCACCACATACGATGACAGGTTTCTTGGCATCGAGAGCCTTGAGATATGCGCGGAAGTCATCTTCCCATGTCATGCGGTAGTCAAGTCGGCGAAGACCATCCTGAGAGTTAGGGGTATAGACGGTAACGAGATAGAAATTCTCATACTCGAGGGTAATCACACGACCTTCATGGTCATGCTCATCTATCCCCATACCATAATTAACGCTCAAAGGTGTATGTTTAGTATAGATAGCCGTACCAGAATAGCCTTTTTTGTCTGCATAATTCCAATATGAATGATATCCAGGGAAGGCAAGATCGAGCTGACCAGCCTGCATCTTTGTCTCCTGAAGGCAGAAGAAATCAGCATCAAACTCCATGAAGGCTGTCTGAAAACCGATGATACCGTCTTCAACCTTCTCTCCATCCTTTCCTACGCAAGCACGAAGTCCATTGACATTCCAAGAGATAAAGCGCATAACTTACTTCTTAATCAGGTTCATGAATTCCTCACGTGTCTTTGCCTGCTCAAAGATGCCGGCAAAGGCAGATGTAGTAGTAACAGAGTTCTGCTTTTCTACCCCACGCATCTGCATACACATGTGTGCTGCCTCGATGACAACCATAACGCCCTGTGGCTTGAGAGTTTCCTGAATGACCTCCATAATCTGGTGAGTCATACGCTCTTGCACCTGAAGACGACGGGCAAAGACCTCTACCACACGAGCAATCTTAGAAAGGCCTGTGATAGTGCCGTTAGGGATGTAAGCCACGTGAGCCTTGCCATAGAAAGGCAACATGTGATGCTCGCACATTGAGTAGAAATTGATATCCTTCACGATGACCATGTGGTTATAGGTCTCGTGGAAAAGAGCCTTCTCGAGGATAGCCTTTGGATCCTCACGATAGCCCTTGGTCAGGAATTGCATAGCCTTAGCCACGCGAACAGGAGTCTTGAGCAATCCCTCACGCTCTGGATCTTCTCCAAGAAGACCAAGCACTTCCTTGTAATGACCTGCAAGCTCATCGAGGGTCTCAGGATTTACGTAAGGCTCTGTTGATTCTATATTACTATCTAGCATTTTTATATGGATAAGGCTGTAAGCGATTAGAGATTGGGGATTAAAAATTAGAGTCAACCCAATCGCGCAGCCTAATTATCAATTATAAATTCTCAATTATCAATTGTGTAGCACTAATATGCCACACTAATCTGTCCTCTCACAAGGCAGGCCTGTGGATAATATTTCTTTACTTGGGCAAGCATGGCACGGGCATCATCCTGATTGCGGTAGTTGCCCATACGGCATTTCCATGAAGGAGAATAGAAATGAACATACACAGGTTCATTTGGGAAGTAGCGCTTCATGTCGGCTCCTGCCTTCTCAGCTTTCTGACGGTCGGTACGTGAATTGCCGCCTGAGAATACCTGAATACGATAGCCTGTAACCTTGTAGCTGTTGCGCATCACTTTCTTGCGGGTATCTACGGCAACATCTTCACCAGGATTCTCTCCGCCATTATGCGCAATATCTGAGCCGGTATGCTGATTGGCATCCGGTCTGTTAGTTTCTTGAGGAGTGGTCGGTACAGGGCGAGCTACGTTAGATGTAGCACCAGATTGCTGTGGCTTTGTTGGAGCGGGAGCAGCCTGAGGATTGCCATTAACCAACACATCGATGGCCGCACTCTGGGTTACGGTCACCTGTCCCTTGCCAGGTTCGTTAGCACGAAGTCCGTCAAGGAATTTCTGATTCTGTGCCTGAATACCCAGGCTACAGATGATTGTGAGTATAAATATTAGAAATCTGTTCATTTTTATAAATGGGGAAATGAAAAGTGAAAAATGAAAAATGGTGACAGGCGATACCCATCACCTATTTTTCATTTTTTATTTTTCATTTTGTTGTCTCGGAGGATTAGTTCCAAGCGTCGATGATACCCTTGAAGTCAGCAGCCTTCAAAGAAGCACCACCGATGAGGCCACCGTCGATGTCAGCCTTAGCGAAGAGCTCAGGAGCGTTAGAAGCCTTACAAGAACCACCGTAGAGGATAGTTGTGTTGTCAGCAGCCTCAGCACCATAAACCTCAGCAACGCAAGAACGGATGTAAGCGTGGATTTCCTCAGCCTGCTCAGCAGTAGCAGTCTTACCTGTACCGATAGCCCAGATTGGCTCGTAAGCGATTACGATGTTCTTCCACTCCTCAGCTGTGAGGTGGAATACTGAACCTGCGAGCTCAGCCTTACATACAGCCTCCTGCTCGTTAGCCTCACGCTGTGCGAGTGACTCACCGATACAGAAGATTACCTTAAGACCGTTAGCGAGAGCGAGGTTTACCTTCTCCTTGAGGATTTCTGGAGTCTCGTTGTAGTACTCACGACGCTCAGAGTGACCGAGGATAACATACTCAGCACCTGTTGACTTAACCATCTCAGCAGAAACCTCACCTGTGTAAGCACCAGAAGCCTTGTCTGCACAGTTCTCAGCAGAGAGCTTGATGCAGCTGCCCTCGATTACGTTAGCAACGCTTGCGAGGTGGATGAATGGAGTACCGATGATAACCTCACAGTTAGGGTTCTTTACTACTTCTGTAAGTTCCTTAGCGAGAGCAACGCCCTCCTGCAGGTTCTTGTTCATTTTCCAGTTACCTGCTACGATTTTCTTTCTCATTTTTTGTTTTGTTTTTAATGAATTTATATATCCTATCGGATTCTTTTAATTCTTTACTCTTTAGCCATCTTGACCACATCCAGAGTCTGTCTGCTATGGTAAGAAGTGCCAGCGGAAGCACGAACCATAGTAGGATGAATACGATGCGCTTGCCTGTCTCGTCTTCTGGCATGTGACCGAATTCCGACTTCTCAAGCGGTTGCTTTATCATCTCGTCGGCTGGCAGGAAGTTGTGGCTCCACTTGCCAATGATGGTTCCATCCTTAAGCAACAGTAATCCTGGATTACTTCTTATGATGGTCTTTAGTGTCGTTTCATCCGTGTTGTAGAACGGATATTCAGCTCCTGTAATGTCCTTCCAGCGTGTAATAGCAGAATCGCCACTTGCTGTCAGACAGCAGAACTTATACTTGTTTTCTACGGCATACTCATAGATTATGTCTATATTGCCGAAGTTGCTATCGTCTGCCTGTTCCAGATGTGGAGAGATGAGTAGGAATACATATCCCTTGTTGATTATGTCTGTCAGGTCATCACCCGTCTCCATATCGCTTATAGAGAAATCATGGATAGGAGGTACGTAGCCCTCGCTTATCTGCTTTGTCTTGGAATCAACGAATGTCCAAGTGGAATCAGGATATTCCTCCAATGTGAATTCCTTCTGAGTCCCATCTTTCTCCATTATGAAGGTCGTTTCAAACTCAGGACCTTTCACTCCCTCTGGCATCTCCATTCCCTTCGGGATATTCACGCCTAAGTGGTAAGGACGGAAGTCGAATACAGGAAGGTTGTACAGACTCCATACCGATGTGGCGAGGATAAAGAGGAATGTATAGTGGAATACAAGCCATTGGTTATCGAGAGTCACGAATCGAGGCATCTTCATCGGCCATTTCATTACGATGCCAGCAAAGATGAGCAGAACGATGTTCTTCAACAATGTCTCGCCGTTGCTCAGTTGTATTGCGTCGCCGAAACAACCGCAATCGCTAACGGGATCTGCCAGCCAAAGCCACACCGTCACGAGTGTCATTACCAGCATGAAGGCAAATGTAACACGGGTGACAAAACGCCTCATCATGGCAAACAGCAGGAACATGCCTAATGCAAATTCCATTGCCGAGAGTGCTACTGAAGCGGAAAGCGCCAGCCAATCAGGAACGTATTGCTGTAATCCGAGGGCTTCTGCATAGTCTTGCAGCTTGTATTGTGTTCCAATTGGGTCAACAGCCTTGACGAAACCTGAGAAGATAAACGTTAATGCAAGCAGAACGCGAGCGATGTTTATCAGAATCTGGATTCCCACCTTGGAATACTGCGTTATCCCTTCCTTACTCTTCACTCTTCGCCTTTTGTTTTAATCAGTCCGAAAACCGCATAGTTGATGATGTCCATGTAGTTTGAGTCGATACCTTCAGACACGCTCACCTTACCTTGGTTATCCTCAATCTCCTTTACGCGGTTAATCTTTGTGAGGATGAAGTCTGTATAGCTTGTCACGCGCATTCCACGCCATGCCTCAGCATAGTCATGGTTCTTGCGAATCATGAGCTGGAGAGTCTCTTCTGCAAAGTGATCATAGAGTTCAATAGCGCGTGTCTTGTCGATATCTGGCTCGTCAACATATCCCTCTTGCAACTGGATAAGACCGATGATGCCGTAGTTGACCAAAGCCATGATTTCAGGACGGATGCCTTCTTCTACCATAGCCACCTCACCAGTCTCAAGCTGACGGATTCGCTTAGCCTTGATGAAGAGCTGATCGGTAAGAGAAGACGGACGGAGAATACGCCATGAAGCGCTATAGTCCCCAAGTTTTGCGGTAAAGATATCGCGACACTCTTTAAGTGCGCTTCTGAATTCTTCCTCTGTTGTCATGTTTATATATTTATAAAGCGGTGCAAAGTTAGTCATTTTTAGCGAGAATTCAAAGAAAAACTCTCCGAAAATGCCAAATCACACGGGTCATTTATCATTTGTCAACTCTTTTTGACGTTTATGTATATATTTTATCTTGGCACACTCAAGATTGAATACCCCTTGAAGCGAGTCGCGACGAGCTCTCAGTTCATTGAACTGCTGCAATTCTTCCTCAGTAGCTACACATTCCTTGCGATGTGCTTCGACTATTGGCTTCATCTCATCAAACTGCCTGATTGATGCCTGAAGCGAAGAGTCAACAAGTGCAAGGTTTTCCTGAGCCATCTTCAAAGATGCCTCCTGCTGAATCTTTAATGCTTCCTTGCGCTCTTCTATTGCGTCAGGATAGTTGTGACGAAGAGAATCGATAGAGTAGATAACACGCTGGTAATTGCCTGCTTCATAGTCTGCTTGTATCTCCTTGAGCAACTGCTTCGCCTCTGGATTACTTTCACAACTGGTAAGAGAAACTGCGCTAAAAGCCACAAAAATAGCTATTCTGAGTGTTTGTAACGATGTCATTGTTATTTTTTTACGAATTTTCATGGTGCAAAAATACTAAAAAAAATACAAACATCCGAAATTGTCATTCTTTTTTTGTAATTTTGCAGCCGAAATGAAGGATTATACAGACGCCGAACTGGCGCAAATACTTGATAAGGATATTTTTCACATGATTTCTGAGGCTGCTGATAGCCTTGGTCTCGAGTGTTATGTCGTAGGAGGATATGTGCGTGATATCTTCCTTGAAAAGCCATCTGATGATATTGATTGTGTGGTAGTGGCTCCTGATGGAACTCCTGCCCCTGGAATTGCCGTTGCCAAGCGCCTTAAGAAGATGCTTGGCAAGAGAGCATATCTCTCCGTATTCAAGAACTTCGGTACTGCCCAAGTCAAGGTGTATGGAGAGGCTGGCTCCCTCTCTTTAGAAATCGAATTCGTTGGCGCTCGTCGTGAAAGTTATCAGCGTGATTCTCGTAAGCCTATCGTAGAGGATGGCACTCTCGAAGACGATCAGAATCGTCGTGACTTCACCATCAATGCTATGGCTATCTGCCTTAACAAGGATCGTTTCGGGGAGCTTGTTGACCCATTCGGAGGCATCGATGATTTGTACGATGGAATAATACGTACACCTCTCGATCCTGATATCACATTCTCTGACGATCCTTTGCGAATGCTTCGTTGCATCCGCTTTGCCACACGCTTCAACTTCCTTATTGAAGATGAGACATTTGAGGCTTTGGAACGTAATGCCGAACGTATCAAGATTATTAGTGGAGAACGTATAGCCGAAGAGCTTAACAAGACCCTCATGACCAAGCATCCAAGTCGTGGATTTGTTGACTTGCAACGCTCTGGCCTTCTTGCCCTTATCCTTCCAGAACTCTCACACATGGATATGGTGGAGACAAAGAACGGTCGTGCGCATAAGAATAACTTCTACCACACTCTTGAGGTTCTCGAGAATTTGGTGAAAGCCCCCCTCAACTCCCACGAGGGTGAGCTTAGCCATTCGGACGGTACCCCTCCCCTCGGAGAGGATGGAAGGGGGCTCCAACTCTGGCTCCGTTGGGCAGCTCTTCTTCATGACATCGGAAAGCCAAAGAGTAAGCGTTGGGATCCTAATCTTGGTTGGACTTTCCACGCTCACAACACCATTGGAGCAAAGATGATTCCAGGCATATTCAAGAGGATGAAATTGCCATTGGATGCCAAGATGAAGTTCGTACAGAAAATGGTGGATCTTCACATGCGTCCTATCGCTATTGCCGATGATATCGTAACCGATTCTGCAGTTCGTCGTCTCGTGAATGATGCTGGTGATGATATCGACTCGCTCATGGCACTTTGTGAGGCTGACATCACAAGCAAGAATCAGCAGCGTAAGCAGAAATTCCTCGATAACTATCAGCTTGTGCATCAGAAGATTGAAGACCTTAAGGAAAAAGACTTTAAGCGTCTTCTCCAGCCTGTTATCGATGGTAATGAGATTATGGAGATGTACAATCTCAAACCATCTCGTGAGGTCGGACTTCTTAAGCAATATCTCAAGGAAGCCGTCCTCGATAATAAGGTAGAGAACGAGCGCGAAGCCCTTCTTACCCTTCTCGACGAAAAGGCAAAGGAACTCGGATTGAACAAGGAATAAACAAAAGAATAAACATCTGCCCTAAAATAACGTGAATTCGATGAATTAAA
>DCJC01000061.1:21488-23267 GCA_002317355.1 Prevotellaceae bacterium UBA1710
AAGATTGTGAAGATTGGTAATTATTGTCAGTTTAAGCACCAAAGGTGCACATTCAAATTGTAAGTCATAAATTCGTCGAACTGACGTTAAAATACAAATACTCCGCAAGAAATTCCATACGAAAATCTTGTGGAGTATTTCATTTCCAGAACCATCAAATTCCCGATTACGATTCATACTTAGAGGAACATCCTAGGTACAATCTTCTTCCAAAAGAACTCCAATTGCGAATTGGTGGTGAATTGGACTTCGATTGGACCTGAATTGGAGCTGCTTAGGCAGAAGAACGAACAACAAGCAACAAGAAAGCAAAATTGGGATTGCCGACTTAATGCATCTCTACTTATTTATTCTGCGGCAAAGATACAAACAAATTCATATAGAACCAAATATTTCCCTATTAAATGTCCTACGAAAAATGGGAACCATAAGGGAACCAATAGGGAAGAAAACTGGAAGGGCTTAATTGGGCAAGCTTATACTTCGCTATGCCTTCGCTCATCCTTCGGTGTAAACTCGGTGTGCCTTCGCTTTTTGTTCGCTTATAGAACGTAGGTTCATTGAGTTAACCCCCTTGTTATGGCGGAAGAATAATGGTGCAACTGTGGGGGATGTTCACCTTGATTGCGAATTCCCTACGTTCTTCCTTCGATTCACCTTCGTTCTTCATGGGGGGTAAACTCAGTGTACCTTCGCTTCCTCTTTGCTCTAGAAGCGAACCTTCACTGAGTTTACCCCCTTGGCATTACGGAAGATTAACGACACTAATAGAACCTCTAAATAAACCTTGAATGTTGACAAAAGAAATATGCATGAAAATTTGGTTGTATGTAAGAAATTCCTTACCTTTGCAACCGAAATAGAAAATAGAAAGACATTTGTCGGATGGATATTGCTCGAACCATATTGAAAACTCTCGAATTCCAAACTTTCTATGATTCTCAACCTGCAAAGGTTCAGGAAAAAATAGATTATGTACTGTCGATTATGGTTAGTCAGAAAGTTGTAAGTACAAAATTTGTGAAGGCTCTTGAGAATACGGAGTTTTATGAAATGCGTGTCTCATTAGGGAATAATGAGTATCGCTCAATTCTGTTTACTATGGATGCAAGGAGTTTCATGGAATGTAAGCAAGCAATACTATTAAATGGATTTGTCAAAAAAGACACTAAACAGTATAAAAGGGAAATTGAAAAGGCAAGAACAATTATAAAATCATTGGAGGATTAGTTATGCTGAATACAGATAAATTAAATAAACTTCAATCGGTCAATGATATGCTTGACGAGAAGTATGGTGAACAAGGATCTGCTTCACGCGCTGAGTTTGATGCTAAGGCTCAGGCTTGGTATTATGCCGAATTGTTGCGTGAAGAACGAAAGAAAAGACATATTAGTCAATCTCAGTTAGCACAGATTGTTGGAAAGAGCAGAACTTACATCACAGCCTTAGAAAAGGGACAGACGGATATGCAGTTGTCCACATTTATCATGATGTCACGTGCTTTAGGGCTTAATTTCTCTCTTGTAGTAGGGTAAAAAGGCTAGTAGGTTCGCACCCTTGATTGTGTCCCATAGAATGCTTAATTAACGTGAGTTCAATACAATTTGATTGAACTCACGTTATTTTTTGTGATTCTTCAGAAATTTGGAATGATAGCATAAGTATAAATAATTGTCATTACTCCAAATATAGAAAGAACCATTTATCAAAAAAATCAGTTTGCAACCATATTGCAAATCAATCTTTATACCTTTGCACTCATAAATCAGAGACGTG
>DCJC01000085.1:0-22111 GCA_002317355.1 Prevotellaceae bacterium UBA1710
TGATAAGAGCCTTGATACGCTCCTCGAACTGACCGCGGTACTTGGTGCCTGCAACCATTCCTGCCATATCAAGAGCAACGAGTCGCTTATTGAAAAGCATAGGTGATGTGCGGTTGTCTGCAATCCTTTGCGCAAGACCTTCCACAATAGCACTCTTGCCAACTCCAGGCTCGCCGATAAGGATAGGGTTATTCTTCTTTCTGCGACCAAGAATCTCGGTCAGGCGCTGAATCTCTTTCTCGCGACCTACACATGGATCAAGCTTGCCTTCGATGGCAGCCTGGGTGAGGTCGGTTGAGAAGTTATCGATGACAGGAGTCTTCTTGCCACCAGCCTTTGTCTTAGGCTTTTCGGTGGTCTGTGTGCTTGCTGAAGCAGAATCCTCAACATCATCATTCATATCATCATCGTCAGTCAAGTCAAGACCGTTTGTAGGTGTCTGAGTAGGAACATATTCCTCGCAAAAATCGAGGATGTTATCGTAGTTCATATTATTTTCTTCCATAATATCCTTAGCAACGCTGTTCATGCCATCATGAAGCATTGCGAGAAGCAAGTGTTTAACATCAACATCATTATCGTGACTCATTCTTGCCTCAAGGTCAGCCAGTCGTAAGATGCTGGTTGTCTGATCGTTGAAGAGAATGTCGTCTTCCGAAACCTCTTTTGTGTCGGCAGCAGAAGAACTGTTCTGCTCCTGACGGTTGAAGATGTCGCGAATGGAGTCAAGAAGTCGCTCAGTAACGACACCCTTGTCCACGTTGAGATGCTCCATAGCCTGATAAGGGAAGTCATAGCGATCCTTAATCATGGTCAGGAGTAAGTGCTCTGGACGCACACTCTTGCTATGCATCATAGCAGCATAGTGACGGGTGCTCTTGAGGAGTTTTACGAGTTGATCTGTATATTGATGATTCATTTGCTAACTTTTAGTGAGACATGTGCCTCGGAAGGCGTTTGTAAGTGATATTACAAAATCCGTGCCAACTCATCGTTGATGCGCTGAACAGGTAGTCCCATGACATTGAAATAGCTGCCTTCAAGTCGGGTGACACCGATGTAGCCAATCCACTCCTGAATGCCATAGGCTCCCGCTTTATCGAATGGTTTGTAGGTGTCAATGTAGTAGTAAATCTCCTCATCTGTCAGTTCGCGGAATGTGACATCGGTACAGACAGAGAAGTGACGCTCGTTGTTTTTGCTCAGAAGACAAACGCCTGTGTAAACCTGATGAACACGTCCGCTAACGAGCTTAAGCATACGATGAGCATCCTCACGATCCTTCGGTTTTCCGAGAATCATATCGTCAACTACCACAACGGTATCGGCAGTTACCACAATGGTATCGTCAGTCATGCTAATGCCTTGAGGCACAACGTCTTTGTTTGTGAACCATTCCTTGTATGGTTCAGCCTTTTTGCCGGCAATAAATTCGGCAACATCCTTTGCTGGAAGAGTGTCGGGATAGCTCTCGTCGATGCCTTTTATGACATGAACCTCGTATGGAATATCAAGACCACCGAGAAGTTCTCTACGGCGTGGTGAATTGCTTGCTAATATCAGTTTCATTTTGTTTCTTTTGAGATGATTTTGAGGAAGAGTTGCCTTCGCTCTGCCTCCGTTGTGCCTTCGCTCTGCCTCCGTTCTAAGTCCGTTGTAAGTCCTATGTGACTCCTATGTAATTCCTATGTAACTCCCATTTTTCTCCAATCGGGAATTGGAGCTGAATTGGACCTGGATTGGAGCTGAATTGGAGCTGCTTCGAAGGATGAGCGAAACTTCTACCAGCCGAAAGCCTTGGCAGAACTAAGCCACATGCCTTTGCTTCTGAGTAATTGCTCGAGAACATCACGGGCAAAACCACTTCCACCAATAGCTGGAGAAACGTAAGTAGAGATATCTTTGATATCCTGACATGCGTCAGAAGGGCAACATGGGCAACCCACAACCTTCATGATCTCGTAATCAGGAATGTCGTCTCCAAGGAACATGACTTCCTCATCCTTGAGATTGTTCTGACGAAGATATTCGCGATAAACCTCAATCTTGACACCAGCACTCATGTAGATATCCTTGACACCAAGCTTGCTGTAGCGATATTGAATGCTATCGCACTTGCCACCAGTAATGATGGCAAGACGAATGCCTTGCTTGGCTGCAAGTTGGATGGCATAGCCATCTTTCACATTCATGGTTCTAACAGGGTTTCCGTTGAGGTCCATTGGGATTGTGTTTGCACTTAAAACCCCATCAACATCAAATATTACTGTTGTTATCTTCGACAAGTCGTAATTTATCATCGTTAAATGCGTTTTTTGTAAAAAGTAGTGCAAAGTTACTGAAATTTTTTTACTTTTTTAAAATATCTCGTTAATTAATGCTTAAATTAATACTTTTTAGAAGAACACATGATGAAAAGTGTGTATTTTTTTGTACTTTTGCGTTCGATTTCGGGAAATTAAAGAATATAAATACATAACAACAATTATGGCAGAAGCTATAGACATTAGAGAACTTAACGCTCTTATCGAGCAGCAGAGTAACTTTGTTACAAATCTGACCACCGGTATGGACCGTGTTATTGTAGGTCAGAAGCATCTTGTAGAATCACTTCTCATCGGACTTCTTTCCGATGGACACATACTTCTTGAAGGCGTGCCTGGTCTTGCAAAGACCCTCGCAATCAATACCCTTTCAAAACTTATTGACTCAAAGTTCAGCCGTATCCAGTTCACGCCTGACCTTCTCCCTGCTGACGTTGTAGGTACTATGATCTACTCTCAGAAGGACGAGAACTTCCAGGTGAAGAAAGGTCCTGTATTCGCTAACTTCGTGCTTGCCGATGAGATCAACCGTGCTCCAGCTAAGGTGCAGAGTGCCCTTCTTGAGGCTATGCAGGAGCATCAGGTTACAATTGGTGAGTCAACATTCAGCCTTCCAAAGCCTTTCCTCGTAATGGCTACTCAGAACCCAGTTGAGCAGGAGGGTACCTATCCATTGCCAGAGGCACAGATGGACCGTTTCATGTTGAAGGTGGTTATCAGCTACCCAACACTTGAAGAGGAAAAGCGCATCATGCGTGAGAATCTTGCAGGTAGCATGCCAACTGTAGTTCCTGTAAGTTCTGCAGAAGAGATTATGAAGGCTCGTGAGGTTGTTCGTCAGGTTTATATCGACGAGAAGATTGAGCAGTACATTGCTGACATCGTATTCGCAACACGTTTCCCTGAGAACTATGGTTTGAAGGAACTCAAGTCAATGATCACATTCGGTGGTAGTCCTCGTGCAAGTATCAGCCTTTGCAAGGCAGCTCGTGCATACGCCTTCATTAAGAGAAGAGGCTATGTTATCCCTGAGGATGTAAGAGCTGTTGCTCATGATGTTCTTCGTCATCGTATCGGTCTTTCATACGAGGCAGAGGCAAACAATATCACATCTGAGGAAATTGTAAGCCAGATCATCAACAAGGTTGAAGTTCCTTAAGTCAGGAACAATTGATAATTGAAAATTGATAATTGAAAATTACAATTGGAGACTTCTGAAATATTAAAACAGGTCAGAAAGATTGAGATTAAGACTCGTGGTCTTTCGAACAATATCTTCGCCGGACAATATCACTCGGCTTTCAAGGGACGCGGTATGGCGTTCTCTGAGGTGAGAGAGTATCAGTTCGGTGATGATGTTCGTGACATCGACTGGAATGTGACGGCAAGATTCCACCGTCCTTTCGTGAAGGTGTTTGAAGAGGAACGCGAGCTTACTGTCATGCTGATGATAGATGTGTCAGGTTCGCTTGATTTCGGTACACGCTCTCAGATGAAACGAGAGATGGTAACTGAGATGGCTGCAACTTTGGCATTCTCTGCTATCCAGAATAATGATAAGATTGGAGTGATCTTCTTCTCTGACCGAATTGAGAAATACATTCCACCAAAGAAGGGTAGAAAGCATGTTCTCTACATCATTCGTGAGGTGCTCGATTTCCAGCCAGAGTCAAAGAAGACTGACATTTCGCAGGCATTCGAGTTCCTTGGTCAGGTGATGAAGAGAAAGTGTACAGCCTTCGTGATGAGTGACTTCTATGACCGCAAGCCATTCATGAAGCCATTGCAGGTGTGCCGTTCAAAGCACGACTTGATGGCAATTCAGGTTTATGACCCTATCATGAAGTCGCTTCCTGATGTTGGCATTCTTAGAGTAAGAGATGCTGAGACAGGTCATGAGATGTATATCGATACTTCTAGTAAGGCACTTCGTACAGCTCATTCAAAATACTGGCAGGAACGTTCTGCAGATCTGAAGCAGACATTTGCAAAGTCAAGTGTTGACTTCGTGAGCGTTGCTACAGATGGTGACTATGTAAAGTCGCTCAGACAGATGTTTGCTATGCGTGGATGTTGATTTTAAGAAAAAAGTAAATAGAAAATAGTTTGGCAAAGAATATTTACATATTGCTTTGGGCATTGGTGCTTATGGCGCTTCCTTTGTCTGCTCAGAATGTTGAGGTGAAGATTGACTCAGCTTCAATATTCGTTGGACAGCAGACAGGTTTTCACCTCGGTGTGACAATCAAGGAAGGGCAGAATGTGCAGTTCCCTCAGTTTCAGCCTCAGGAAATGCTAATTCCTGGAATTGAGGTTGTGGAAACTCTGCCTACAGATAGTCAGAAACTGGACGATGGCTATGTTCGTGTTTCTGCGCACTATACCTTGACTTCCTTTGATGATACCCTTTACTATATCCCAGGTGTTAAGGTAAAGGTAGATGGTAAGGAATTTGAGTCAAAGTCATTGGCGCTGAAGGTTCTTACCGTAAAGGTTGACACACTTCATCCTAACCAGTTCTATGGTCCGAAGGATGTGCAGGACAATCCTTTCCTCTGGGAAGAATGGAGCCGATTGCTGTGGTTGAGTGCTGCTGAGCTTCTACTCTTCGTGCTTGCTCTGCTTATGTTCATCCGACTGAAGAACGAGAAGCCTATCGTCTTCAAGGTGAAGATTATCAAGCGAGTTCCTGCTCACCAGAAGGCACTTAACTCTATCGAGGAGATTAAGAATAAGGTTACAACGGTAACAGCTGATGATGCCAAGGCATACTATACTCACTTGACTGATACCCTCAGACGCTATATGATGGAGCGTTTCGGCTTCAACGCAATGGAGATGACGAGTGCTGAGATTATCTCACGTCTTCGTCAGGAAAAGGATCAGCAGAAGATAGGAGAGCTTACTATGCTCTTCGAGACAGCTGACCTTGTAAAGTTCGCTAAGTACTCTGTTGGCGTTAATGAGAATGACCATAATCTCATCTCTGCCATCGACTTCATCAATACAACAAAGCAGGAGAATGCTCCAACTGAGGAACGTATTGAGCCAACTGTAACCGAGCAGGATAAGCAGACAATACGTAACCGCAATATCCTCAAGTGGACAATGTGTGGTGTTATCGTTGCTGCAACAGCTTTGTTGGTTTATGTTGTCTGGGAGTATATCCAACTTGCGATATAGTCTTCGTGGGTTCATTCATAAGAAAATATTAAAATGGAATTTGAATCACCATTATATTTCATATTACTGCTATTGCTCGTACCTTATATAATATGGTACTTCCTTTTTCGCAATGCAGGCAAGAGAAAGGCAGAGACGTCTCTCTACCTGAGCGATACGAATGTCTATCGCAACGCTCCTGTTAGTTGGAGGGTTAGATTGATGGGCATGCCTATGTTGCTCAGATGTATTGCCTTTACTCTTATTGTCATTGCCTTGGCACGTCCTCAAACTCACAACGCATGGGATGAGAGAACTGTTGAGGGTATTGACATCATGCTGGCTATGGACGTTTCAACCAGTATGCTTGCAGAGGATTTGAAGCCTAATCGAATTGAGGCTGCTAAGGCTGTGGCTGGTGAGTTTATTGCTGACCGTCCAAATGATAATATCGGTCTTACAATCTTTGCAGGTGAGGCATTTACTCAATGTCCGATGACTGCAGATCATTCATCTTTGATTAATCTGCTTCAGGGTACAAGAACTGATATTGCTGCCCAGGGCTTGATTTCTGATGGTACAGCTATCGGTATGGGTTTGGCTAATGCAGTTTCACGCCTTAAGAATTCAAAGGCAAAGAGTAAGGTGGTGATTCTGCTTACTGATGGTTCGAACAATATGGGTGATATCTCGCCTATAACAGCGGCTCAGATTGCCAAGAGCATGGGAATCCGTGTTTATACCATCGGTGTAGGTACTACAAGTGTGGCACCTTATCCAATGCCAGTTGCAGGTGGTGTTCAGTATGTGAATATGCCTGTTGAGATTGATACAAAGACACTTCAGGATATTGCGGCTACGAGTGAGGGTAACTTCTATCGTGCTACTAATAATAAGGAGTTGAGTCAGATCTATAAGGATATTGACAAACTGGAGAAGACTCGCCTGAATGTGAAGAAGTTCTCAAAGCGCTATGAGGCTTATCAGCCATTCGCTATTGCTGCAGTTTTGATTCTGCTGCTTGAGGTGCTTTTGAGATTGACTGTTTTCAGAAAGATATAAGTTATGCTTAGATTTGATTCACCAATATATCTGTATCTGTTGCTGTTGATTCCAGTTTTCATTGGACTCATGGCATGGGCAGAGATAAAGCGCCGAAAGGCGATAAAGAAACTGGGTGATGCCCGACTCATTTCTAGATTGATGCCAGATGCTTCTACTAAGAGACGCTGGCTGAAGTTTAGTGCTTTGCAGTTTGCTCTCATGCTTCTTATCTTCATGATTGCTCGTCCACAGATGGGAACAAAGGTAAGTAATGAGAAGCGTAACGGTATTGAGTGCATCATAGCAATGGATATTTCCAACTCAATGTTGGCTGAGGATGTTCAGCCTTCACGTCTGGATAAGAGTAAGATGCTCATTGAGAGTCTTGTTGATAAATTTACTAATGACAAGATCGGTCTTATTGTCTTTGCTGGAGATGCTTTTGTGCAGTTGCCTATCACATCAGATTATGTGTCAGCAAAGATGTTCCTTCAGAGTATAGATCCATCTTTGATACAGACTCAGGGTACTGATATCGCTCAGGCAATTAATCTTGCATCAAATAGTTTTACACAGCAGGATAAGATTGGTAAGGCTATCATTGTTATTACTGATGGTGAAGACCATGAAGGTGGTGCAAGTGAAGCTGCAAAGGCTGCAATGAAGAAGGGCATGAACGTATTCATCCTCGGTATAGGTGATACAAATGGTGCACCAATTCCTGATGGAAGAGGTGGCTATATGACAGATAATTCTGGAAATACGGTAATGACTCGTCTTAATGAGCAGATGTGTCGTGAGGTGGCAGAAGCTGGTAAAGGAACCTATATTCATGTTGATAACACCTCTTCTGCTCAGGAGCGTCTTAATGACGAACTTGCAAAGCTTCAGCAAGGCTCAATGAAGAGTGTTGTGTATTCTGAATACAACGAGCAGTTCCAGGTGTTCGGCTTCTTCTGCATACTCTTCCTCATCATCGAGGTTTGCATCAATGAGGCAATGAATCCATTCTTTACAAAGATTAGAATTTTCAAGACTTCTACAAAATAAGATAATGTATAGAATATTAAGCATATTATTTATCCTAATGATTGGCAGCATGAGTCTTTTTGCTCAGACTGACAGAGCCCATATCCGTAAGGGTAATAAACTGTTCCGTTCTGGAACTGTTGAGGCTGCTGAGGTGGAGTATAGTAAAGCTCTTACCAAGAAGGATAATAATCCGCAGGCTCTCTATAACCTTGCATGCGCTTATATGCAGCAGAACAAGGACTCGCTTGCTACTACATTTTTTGAAAAGGCGGCTAATCTTGAGACTTCTAAGTACAGAAAGTCTATGGCATATCACAATATCGGTGTAATCTGCCAAAGACATCAGATGTATTCTGAGGCTATCAATGCTTATAAGCAGTCTTTGAGATTGAATCCAAGTGATGATGAGACAAGATATAATCTTGTGCTCTGTAAGCGTCAGCAGAAGAATCAACCTCAGCAGAACAAGCAGAAGCAGCAACAGCAGAAAAAGGAGCAGCAGAAGCAAGAGCAGAAGAAAGAACAGCAGCCTAAGGATCAAATGAGCAAGGACAATGCTGAACAGCTTCTTCAGGCAGCAATGCAGGAAGAGAAAAATACTCAACGTAAGTTGCAGAAGGCTAAGTCACAGCCACAAAGAAAGAACATCGAGAAAAACTGGTAATAGGGGATGAGGTGTTTCGCCTCAAGAAATTAGATATATTTAGTGAAAAGATTTTCTACCATAATATTATTCTTGTCAGTCATCATTCCGATGATTGCTCAGATACGTGTAAGTGCTCCACAGCATGTAGCTGTTGATGAGCAGTTCCGCTTGCAGTACACTATGTCCACAACGGATGTAAAGGGATTCCGTGTTGGTGGTATTCCTGATGCCTTTGAGGTATTGATGGGACCAAGTACTAGTACTCAGCAGAGCTATCAGATGATAAACGGTCATTCGTCACAGTCATGTTCTGTGACCTATACCTATATTCTTGTAGCTGTTAAGAATGGTACTTATAGCATTAGTGGTGCTCGTGCTACTGTTGATGGAAAAACTGTAACTTCACCATCTGTAAAGATTACGGTATCAGGTAAAGCTCGTTCGCAGCAGGGAGGTATGCAGCAACAGCAAGGAGCTCAGGTGCGTCCTTCTGGTTCACATATTTCTGGAAATGATCTTTTCATTAAGGTAAGTGCCAATAAGACTCGTGTTCATGAACAGGAGCCTATTCTTCTTACCTATAAGGTTTATACTCAGGTTGAGCTTACTCAGTTGAATGGTAAGATGCCAGACCTTACAGGTTTCCACTCACAGGAAGTCCCACTTCCACAGCAGAAGTCATTCCATTTGGAGACAGTAAACGGTCGGCCTTACCGTTGTGTGACATGGAGCCAGTACATGATGTATCCACAGATGACCGGTAAACTTGAGATTCCAACTATTACCTTCAAGGGCGTTGTCGTTCAGGAGAACCGTAATGTGGATCCATTTGAGGCATTCTTTAATGGTGGTAGTGGATATGTTGAGGTCAAGAAGGATATTATAGCACCTGGTATGACCATTCAGGTAGATCCGCTTCCTCAGAAACCTGCTGATTTCTCAGGAGGTGTGGGTAAGTTTACTATTAGTGCTTCTCTTGATCATGAAAAGGTGAAGGCTGGTGATCCTGTAAAAGTGCGTATCGTTGTTGGTGGTAATGGTAACCTTAAGCTTATCAAACAGCCACAACTTCAGGTGCCAACAGACTTTGACAAGTATGATGCGAAGGTAACTGACAAGACCAAGCTTACTGCTGCTGGTCTTACTGGTAATATGATTTATGATGTTCTTATCGTGCCAAGAAATCAGGGAAAATACCAGTTGCAGCCTATTGAACTCACATATTTTGATACTTCGGCTAATAAATATAAGACTATCCGTACTTCTCCAATGATACTTGAAGTGGAGAAAGGTAATGGAAAGGGTGGGGAAGTTGCCGACTATTCTCAGCCTTTAGATAAGGATATTCATTTCATCCATGAAGGTGCTCCTGAGATGGTTAATACCAATGACTATTTCTTCGGTAGTACACTCTATACTATTCTTAATGCACTTGTCGTTGTCATCTTCCTTGTGCTTCTTATTGTATTCCGTAAGCAGGCTATGGAGATGGCGAACATTGATGCTATGAGAGGTAAGAAGGCTAATAAGGTTGCTGGTAAGAAACTCAAGCTTGCTGCAAAACTCATGGCTGAAGGTAAGTCTTCAGCATTCTATGATGAGGTGCTTAGAGCACTTTGGGGATATGTTTCTGACAAACTGTCAATGCCTGCTTCTGAACTCTCTCGTGAGAATATTGCAGAAAAACTTGCTTCTCGCAATGCAAGTCAGTCAGATATTGATACATTCCTTGAGGCTCTTGATGAATGTGAGTTTGAACGTTATGCTCCAGGTGATGCTGCAGGTAATATGCAGAAGACATACGATAAGGCTGTTTCTGCCATTACAAATATTGAGGAAGGAATGAAGAAAAAGAAAAAAACAGCTACAGAGGCTCTGAGCGTTTTGTTAGTTCTGATGCTTATCTTGACAGGTAGTAATACTGTGATGGCTCAGGAGACAAATGACAAACCTGAATCTGCTGAGTCGGCTCAATCTTTGAAGTTGAAGGCAGATGCAGCATATTCTAAGGGTATGTATCAGGAGTCTATTGCTGACTATGAAGCTGCCTTGAAGATGGGAAAGAGTGCAAATCTTTACTATAATCTTGGTAATGCCTACTATCGTACTGAGAATATTACACGTGCTGTGATCAATTATGAGAAAGCTCTCATTCTCGCTCCTGGTGATGCAGATATTCTTCACAATTTGGAGATAGCTCGTGCAAAGACAATTGATAATATTCAACCTCATGAGAAGATATTCTTCAAGGTTTGGATTGAGAACTTCAAGACATCTTTAGGTGTAGATGCTTGGGCAACAATTGCTCTAATCTCTCTTATCGTTGCTCTTCTCCTTTTCCTTGTCTATCTTTTTGCAAAGCAGATGGCTGTAAGAAAGGCTGCATTCTATGCAAGTGTAGTACTTGTCTTTGTCTTCATTGTGGGTAATATCTTTGCTTCAGATCTGAAGAAATTAGCAACAAATCCATCTTGCGCAATTATAACTTCTCCTGCTGTTACTGCAAAGAAGACTCCTACTAGTGGTGCTAATGATGTGTGTGTCTTGCACGAAGGAACAAGAGTCGATATTCTTGATAATTCTCTGAAAGGATGGCTTGAGATACGTATTGCCGATGGCAGGGAAGGATGGATAGAAGATAAGTCCGTGGAACTAATACGATGAGTATGGATATGTTCTTCCTTGAGTTACTAAATGGAAGTAACTCTCTGTTTATAGATCGCTTTGCGGTTGCATTCACCACAGGTTATACATGGATTCCACTCTATGTGTCGCTTGCGGTGCTTGTCATTAAGAACAATAAGACGATGGGACAGATATTGCTTATCTTTGCATGTGTCTTTTTCGGTGTCCTTGCTTCTGGCTTACTCGCGGATTATATCATTAAGCCACATTTCATGCGTCTTCGTCCATGTTATGATCCTGCTGTAAAACATCTTGTACATACAATAGCTGGATATCATGCTAATGGATATAGTTTCTTCTCTTCTCATGCAGCTAATACAATGATGCTTTCTGTATTCGTGACATTGCTTGTAAGAGGAAAAATATTGAGCCCAGTACTTATTTGTTGGTCTTTGGCAAATGCTTGGACACGTTTGTATCTTGGTGTTCATTGGTTTACAGATGTGCTTGTGGGACTTGTATGGGGTGCTGTGGTTGGAGTGATAACATACATCCTATATTATAAGCTTTACTATAAGGTTTCACCTCATGTTAAGTTTATATCTTCTAGATACACCAAGACAGGCTATGATAAGAATGATCTCGATATTAGCCTGAGTGTAATGGCATTAACGATAATATACTGTTTTTTCCGTGTTATTTTCGGATAAGGTGATTTCACCAAAAAGAGTTTAGAATGACTAATCCAAAGAATATACAAATAATAGACTATAACTATCCGCTGCCTGATGAGAGAATTGCGAAGTTTCCTAAGGCTGAGCGCGATAGTAGTAAACTCCTTATTTATAATAAAGGAGAGATTAGTGATGATACTTTCGTCAACATCCCAGAATATTTGCCTAAGGGTGAGATGATGGTATTCAATAACACCCGTGTCATTCAGGCTCGAATCTTTTTCCATAAAATAACAGGTGCGCTAATAGAGGTGTTCCTTCTTGAACCTGCACAGCCAACAGATTACGAACTAATGTTCCAAACTCGTGGAAAGTGTTCATGGGTATGCATGGTTGGTAATCTTAAGAAATGGAAGGAAGGAAAACTCGTTCGTGAGATAACCGTTGGTGGTAAGACTGTTAATCTTAGCGTTGAGAGAAAACAGGAAGTTCATACTGGTCATTGGATTGACTTTGAATGGGATGATGAATCTGTTTCTTTTGCAGAGATAATTGACGCTTGCGGTGAATTGCCAATACCTCCATATCTTAATCGTAAGACAGAGGAAAGTGATAAGACGACTTATCAAACTGTCTATTCTAAGATTAAAGGCTCAGTTGCAGCTCCTACAGCAGGACTTCATTTCACTGACCGTGTGCTGGCAGATCTTGATGCTCATGGAATAGAACGCGAGGAACTTACTCTTCATGTTGGTGCAGGAACCTTCAAACCAGTAAAAGCAGAGTTCATAGAAGGACATGAGATGCATACTGAGTTCGTGTCTGTAAGGAAGCATACTATTGAGCGACTTCTTGCTCATGAAGGTGGTTGTATTGC
Organism: Prevotellaceae bacterium UBA1710; assembly: GCA_002317355.1. Taxonomy (GTDB): domain Bacteria; phylum Bacteroidota; class Bacteroidia; order Bacteroidales; family Bacteroidaceae; genus Prevotella. The sequence continues at coordinate 12,385 of DCJC01000085.1, forward strand.
CGTGGGCACAACAAGTGTACGCACGCTGGAGAGTTTGTATTATATGGGTGTGAAACTCATTCTTAATGCGGAATGCAATGAGGATCAGTTGCATGTGAATCAGTGGGACCCGTATGAAGGTGAAGTTGCTGAGGCTGCAAAGACTATATCATCTGTAGAATCACTCAGGGCTTTGCTTGCATGGTATGAAAAGAATGATGTGAGTGTGCTTCATAGTAGTACCCAGATAATCATTGCTCCAGGTTATAGCTATCATATAGTTAAGGCGCTGGTAACAAATTTCCATCAGCCTCAATCTACATTGTTGTTACTTGTGAGTGCTCTCATAGGTGAAGATTGGCACAAGGTGTATGATTATGCTCTTGGTCATGATTTCAGATTCCTGTCGTATGGTGACAGTTCTCTATTAATTCCAAATCGTTGTAACTAATGAAAATCGGAGATAAAGTAAGATTCCTCTCATCAACAGGAGGTGGTAAGATAGCTGGCTTCCAGAAGGGAAATATTGTTCTTGTGGAAGATGAAGATGGATTCCAGATACCAACGATGGCATCTGAGGTCGTTGTCATTGCTGAAGGTGGCGATGACTATACAATGTTCAAGACATCTTCTTTTCAGGGAAAGAATGGGGAAGAGGCAAAAAAGCATGAGTCTGGCCGCTCAGTTCGCTCAATAATGAACGAGTATGATGATGAAGATGATATTTCAGCCTCAATCGTAGATGATGATCCTTCACTTGGTGAAATCACATTCCGTGCTCCTGTTGAGGAACGTAAAGGTGGTGATCGTCTTAGCGCATATATTGCTTTCGTTCCTGTTGATGCTTCAATGATTACCAACACTCGTTTCGAGGTGTATTTGGTCAATGACTGTAACTATTACTTCCGTTATACCATTCTTCAGGCAGAAGGCTCTGCATGGAGTTTGAGAGCTGAAGGTGAAGTTGAGCCAAACACAAAACTCTTCATTGAAGAAATAGGCCGTGAGGATCTTGAGGATATTCAGCATCTTGGTATTCAGATGGTAGCTTTCAAGAAGGAGAAATCATTTGTTATCAAGCCTACAATTGATGTACAGTTGAGGGTGGATGGAGTGAAATTCTATAAGCTTCATACATTCCAACCTAACGACTATTTCGAGCAGAATGCACTTCTCTATACTATTATCGAGAATGATAAGGCTGCTCGTCCATTGGTTGTTGATGCAAAAGCCCTTAAGCGTGAAATGTATGCAGATGCCCAGCCTTCACAGGTGTCTGGCGAAGGTGAACTCAACAAAGAGCGTATAGATAACTATGTGCGTCGTTATGAGAAACCTGGGCAGAAGAAAGGAAATCCTTTCGTACAGAAGCAGAATGATAAGGATGCTCCTCTGGTAATAGACCTTCATGCAGATGCTTTACTTGAAACCACTCAGGGTATGTCAAGTGCAGATATCCTGCAGTATCAGCTCGATACATTCAAAAAGACGCTTGATTCAAACAAGAAGGAACGTGGCAAGAAGATAGTGTTTATCCATGGTAAGGGTGAGGGAGTACTTCGTCGTGCTCTTATTCATGAATTGACATACAGGTATAAGAATCTACGATATCAGGATGCGTCATTCCAGGAATATGGATATGGGGCAACTCAAGTCACAATGTAAACGGAATAAGGTATGAAGAATTTTGGTTTTATTAAGGTGGCTTCTGCCATCCCAAGTGTGAAGGTTGGTGATGTGACCTATAACCTTCAGCAGACTGAACTCATGATTGCCCAGGCAGAAGGCAAGGGTGTTGAGATAATTGTTTTCCCAGAACTCTCGCTTACTGGTTACACATGTCAGGATCTCTTCCGTCAGCAGCTTCTTATTGATGCTGCCGAGCAGGCTGTGATGATGCTTCTTGACTTCACTCGTCAGCTTGATATCATTGTAATTGTAGGTTTGCCTGTAATGGCAGGAAACATACTTCTTAATTGTGCTGCTGTTATTCAGAAGGGTGATCTTCTTGGCCTTATCCCAAAGACTTATCTGCCAAACTATTCTGAGTTCTATGAGAAGCGTTGGTTCGCTTCTTCTCAGGATTTGAATCCAACAGATGTACTCTTTGCCGGAAGCACAATCCGAATAAGCTCACAGCCAACGGTTTTCCGTACTTATACAGGTGCAACATTTGGTGTTGAACTTTGTGAGGATGTGTGGGCTCCAGAACCACCAAGCACACGACTTGCACTTTCTGGCGCTGATATTATCTGCAACCTCTCTGCTTCTGATGAACTCATCGGTAAGCACAATTACCTTTGTTCTTTGCTCTCTCAGCAGAGTGCACGTACAATGAGTGGATATATTTATAGTAGCAGTGGCTTTGGTGAATCAACCCAAGATGTGGTTTATGGTGGAAATGCTCTTGTCTATGAGAATGGAAAGTGTATAGCGAAGAGTGAGCGATTCTCATTTGAGCCACAGCTTGTCATCTCTCAGATTGACTATGAGAAACTTCGTGCAGAACGTCGTAATAACACCACATTTATCAATGCTCAGCGCCCAACATCATTGAGCCACACATTGCCTCAGGTACGCTTCGTTGATTGTCATTCTGTTGAGCCACATGATTTCGTCCTTGAACGTGAGATTGATCCAACACCTTTCATTCCTTCTTCAAGTAACATGAAAGCGTCATGTGAGGAAATCTTCAATATTCAGGTTGCAGGACTTGCAAAACGACTCGTTCATACCAATTGTAAGACAGTTGTCGTTGGTATAAGTGGCGGACTTGACTCTACACTTGCGCTTCTTGTATGTGTAAAGACATTCGATAAACTCAAGTTCCCTCGTACTGGAATCATTGGTGTAACAATGCCTGGTTTCGGTACTACAGATCGCACATACAACAATGCAATCTCTTTGATGCAGCATCTTGGTATTACTATCAAGGAGATAAGTATTAAAGATGCTTGTATTCAGCATTTTAAGGATATCGAACACGATATAAATGTGCATGATGTTACTTACGAGAATGGTCAGGCACGTGAAAGAACTCAGATTCTTATGGATTTGAGTAATAAACTGGGTGGTATGGTAATCGGTACAGGTGACCTATCTGAATTGGCACTTGGATGGGCTACATACAATGGCGACCATATGTCAATGTATGCTGTCAATGTATCAATTCCGAAGACACTCATCAAGTATCTTGTTCATTATGTTGCTGATAATGAGGTTGAAGAAGCTTGCCGTGAGGTACTTGTTGATATTATTGACACACCGATATCACCAGAGCTTATTCCTGCTGATGAGAATGGAAATATTAAGCAGAAGACGGAAGATCTTGTTGGTCCATACATCCTTCATGATTTCTTCCTGTATTATGTTCTGCGTCTTGGTTTCCGTCCTGATAAGATCTTTGTGCTTGCCCGTAAGGCATTTGCGCCAGGAAGTGATTATGTATTTGATGATGCGACTATCGAGAAATGGCTCAAGACATTCCTTCGTCGTTTCTTCAATCAGCAGTTCAAACGCTCATGTCTGCCAGACGGCCCTAAAGTAGGTAGTGTAAGTTTGTCACCACGAGGTGACTGGCGTATGCCAAGTGACGCATCTTCTGCATTATGGCTCAGCGTAGCGGAAATGCCCAAATTGTAAAAAAAACTTAAAATTCCGTATTTTCTTTGAAATTCACGGAAATATTAGTAATTTTGTATCGAATATTGTGGGTATATAATACCCATATCAAACATAAAACTTTGCCCCTTCAAGAATGAACAATATACGTAACTTTTGCATCATTGCCCACATCGACCACGGAAAGAGTACCATAGCCGATCGTCTTCTGGAAAAGACAAATACCATCCAGATTACAGAGGGCCAGATGCTTGACGATATGGATCTTGAGAAGGAGAGAGGTATTACGATTAAGAGTCATGCTATCCAGATGGAGTATGAGAGAGATGGGCAGAAGTATATTCTGAACCTTATCGATACTCCGGGACACGTTGACTTCTCGTATGAGGTTAGCCGAAGCATTGCTGCTTGTGAGGGCGCTTTGCTTGTGGTTGACGCAACGCAAGGTGTACAGGCACAGACAATCTCAAATCTTTATATGGCTATTGACCATGACCTTGAGATTATTCCTGTAATCAATAAGATTGACATGCCAGCAGCGATGCCTGATGAGGTAGAGGATGAAATCATCGAACTTATTGGCTGTGATCGCTCTGATATTCTTCGTGCCAGTGGTAAGACTGGCGAGGGTGTGCAGGAGATACTTGATGCAGTTGTAGATCGCATCCCACATCCAGTAGGTGATTCTGAGGCTCCACTTCAGGCACTTATTTTTGATTCTGTTTTCAATTCATTCCGTGGTATTATTGCTTACTATAAGATCCTTAATGGTTCTATTAAGAAGGGCGATAAGGTGAAGTTCTTCAATACAGGAATGGAATATGATGCCGATGAGATTGGTGTGCTGAAAATGGATATGGTGCCTCGAAAGGAAATGAGCACTGGTGAGGTTGGATATATTATTTCTGGCATCAAAGATGCCAAGGAGGTAAAAGTTGGTGATACCATTACTCAGGTAGCAGCACCATGTGCTAAGGCTATCGAAGGATTCCAGGAAGTTAAGCCAATGGTCTTTGCTGGTGTTTATCCTATCGATCCAACAGATTATGAGAACCTCCGTGCATCATTGGAGAAACTTCAGCTCAACGATGCTTCATTGACATTCATGCCAGAGTCATCTGTAGCTCTTGGCTTCGGATTCCGTTGCGGATTCCTAGGACTTCTTCACATGGAAATCGTTCAGGAACGTCTCGATCGTGAGTTCGATATGGATGTTATCACTACTGTGCCAAACGTATCGTATATGGTGTATGACAAGCAGGGTGGGGCGAAGGAAGTTCACAACCCATCAGGATTGCCTGATATTACATTCATAGATCATATCGAAGAGCCATATATCAAGGCCACAATCATCACAGATGCCAATTATATTGGTCCTATCATGAAGCTTTGTCTCGATAAGCGAGGCGAACTCGTGAAGCAGGAATATGTAAGTGGTAATCGTGTTGAGTTGCATTTCTCGATACCGCTCGGTGAGATTGTCATCGACTTCTATGATAAGTTGAAATCCATATCCAAGGGATATGCTTCGTTCGACTATCATGTGGATAGTTTCCGACTCTCACGCCTTGCAAAACTCGATATCTTGCTGAATGGTGAGCCTGTTGATGCGCTTTCTACTCTTACTCACTACGATAATGCCGTTCCATTCGGCCGTCGTATGTGTGAGAAACTTAAGGAACTCATCCCAAGACAGCAGTTTGATATTGCTATTCAGGCTGCGATTGGTGGAAAGATCGTTGCCCGTGAGACAATCAAGTGCGTTCGTAAGGACGTTACAGCGAAGTGTTATGGAGGTGACGTGAGCCGTAAGCGTAAACTTCTTGAAAAGCAGAAGAAGGGTAAGAAGCGTATGAAGCAGATTGGCAACGTGGAAGTACCTCAGAAGGCATTCCTCGCAGTTTTAAAACTTGACTAATAAAAAAATATTGCACATAACGAAATCTCAGCCACAAATCGAATGAAAGACCTTAACATTCCTATTCGTGACATAGCTCGAGAGCTGGCACGACGATATAGCACAATGACTCACGAAGAACTTGATGTTCTTGAGAGTATCCTTGTTCCGCTGAAATTCTCTAAGAGTGAGATGATATTGGCGGAAGATGAAGTATGTGAGAACTTCTTCTATCTCCACAAGGGACTTGTGCGACAGTACTACTATAAGAATGACAAGGAAGTCACAGAGAACCTTGGCGTTGACGGTGATATGTTCTTCTGTATAGAAAGCCTCTTTACTGAGACACCTACCAAGCTCATGTGTGAGGCGCTTGAGCCTACGTATGTGTATGCAATTCCAAGAAAGCGACTTGAGGAGGTTGCGCTCCATAACCAGAATATTCAGATTCTCTATCGTAAGATTCTTGAGGAGAGTCTTATCAAGAGTCAGAAGCACTCTGATATGGTGCGTTTCGAGAGTGCACAGAACAGATACCGTCGTATCTGTAAGTCTGCTCCACAGGTAGTGCTTCGTGCACCGTTGGTATATATTGCCTCATTCCTACAGATGACTCCAGAGACGTTGAGCCGTGTCCGCTCTTCTACTCTTATAGATTAATTTCGTTCTCTCTATAACGAGGTAAGAAATCAGTAAATGAAGAAACTATTGTTATGTATCTTTGCTGTTGTGGGGGTGGTTTCTCTCATGTCTTGTCAGGAGACGATGGAGGAGAAGGCTGCACGTCAGGCAAAGGAATACACCGAACGTTATTGTCCTACACCTGTAGTCAACTATAGTCGTACTGATAGTATTGTCTTCGATCGTGAGCGAAAAGTTTACATCTACTATATTTCATTCTGTGATGCCCTTGATGATCCAGATATCATAGATCAGAATAGGGATAAGATAACGGATATGCTTACTCAGTCAGTAAGAGAGGCAACAGGATTGAAGAACTTTGTAGATGCAGGATTCAGGTTCGAATATGTCTGTCATTCAGCCAAGGAACCAAAGAAGGTGCTTTTCAAAATAACTATTTAGGTCTGTAAAGATGCACTGAGCATGTTTTTGTCTTCAGTAAGGCAAAAGCAAAGACGCGAAGAAGCAAGAGGATTTATTCTCTGCATCTTCGCGTCTTTGTTTTTATGTTTTTATTATCCGCGATCAATTACGTAGGCGTAGAATACTGCAAGCATAACCAATACTGCGATTGTAATGGTTGTGGTCATGGTGACTCTTCTCATTAGTCTTACACGTCTTACGTGATCTGACATTCTTCTTCTGAAGATACCAGTATCATCCTTTCTGTGACCGCTGTGACTGTGATGATGATGGTGATGGCTTCCGTTATTAGTTGTACTCATATTTGTTTTGTTTTTGATATTCTATGTTCTTTGTATTAAGGGATTTTCTCTAAGTGGTTTTGATCTACTTGCGAACAAGCAATACGACATTCTCTACATGTGGTGTGTGAGGGAACATATCCACAGGCTGAACCTCAACTACCTTATAGTCAACGTCGAGCAACTGAAGGTCGCGTGCCTGAGTAGCTGGGTTACAACTCACATATACTATTCTCTGAGGCTTAGCTCTGAGTATGGTGTCGATTACATCCTGATGCATACCTGCACGAGGAGGGTCGGTAATGATTATGTCTGGCTGTCCATGCTCAGCGATAAAGTCATCCGTAAGAATGTCCTTCATGTCACCGGCATAGAAGTCTGTATTGTCGATTCCGTTGAGTTCAGAGTTCACCTTTGCATCCTCAATGGCCTCTGGCACATATTCTATACCCACCACTTTCTTTGCCTTACGAGCTACGAAATTGGCAATGGTTCCTGTACCGGTATAAAGGTCATAAACCACCTCGTTGCCACTCAGCTGCGCAAACTCACGTGCTACTGAGTAGAGGTGATAAGCCTGCTCGGTGTTGGTCTGATAGAAAGACTTTGGTCCAACCTTGAACTTAAGGTCTTCCATGAGAAGAAGCATGTGATCCTTGCCCTTGAAGACGTGGATGTCCTGATCACCGATAGTATCGTTGCACTTCTGGTTATCCAACCAGAGCAGGGAGGTTATCTGTGGGAACTTATCGGCTACAAACTGAAGGAGACCCATGGTCTGCTCCTCGCTCTGCTTGAGAGCCTCGTCCGAAGTACGGTCGAAGTGCATCTGAAGAATAACCATCCACTCGCCACTATTACTGCAACGAATGATGATGTCACGCAGGAGACCAACCTGCTGTCTGAGGTCGAAGAAAGAAAGTCCGTTCTCCAGAGCGTAGTCGCGGATAGCATTACGCATCTCGTTGTGGAGATTATCCATCAACCAGCATTTCTCCACAGGGAGAATCTTATCGAATGCACCTGTGATATGGAAACCGATAGCTGGTGAGAAAGGCACCTGAGCCTTCATCTGCTCCTGAGTGAGCCATTGCTTGCTGCTACATCCGAAGTCAAGCTTGTTGCGATACTCCTGAATCTTCACGCTACCCAGGATAGGACGGAACTCTGGCAGTTCAATCTTACCAATTCTATGCAGCTGGTCACTAACCTGCTTCTGCTTAGCCTTGATCTGCTCTTCGTAAGGCAGATTCTGCCACTTACAGCCACCGCAGATACCGAAGTGTTCACAGAATGGGACAGCACGAACATCGCTCAGCTTGTGGAATTTGATAACCTCAGCCTCGGCGTATGAATGCTTCTTGCGCTTGATCTGAAGGTCAACAACGTCACCAGGGACACAGAAAGGAACAAATACAACGAGGTCGTTCACGCGAACCACGCATTTTCCTTCTGCTGCGATGTCTTGAATTGTAATATTTTCAAGTATAGGTAATGGTTTCTTTTTTCTTGCCATTTTTAGAATTCGAATTTGGTACAAAGGTACTAACTTTTTTTCATAAAACGTAAAAAATGGGGGAAAAAGTGACAATTCAAAAAATAAAGTGAAAAAAATGCTCAAAAAATTTGGTGTTGATTTTTTTATTTCATACATTTGCAATCCCTAATGACTGATAACATGTTAACGAAATTAATATTTCGTGACTTGATAATCGGAAAGACATTAATGAGACTTTTTAGTAATAACCTAAACTATAAAAACAACTTTAAAAGAAATGACACAAAAAAGAGTTTACACCTTCGGCAACGGACAGGCAGAAGGAAACGCGCAGATGCGTGAGGCACTTGGTGGCAAGGGCGCCAACCTTGCAGAAATGAACCTTATCGGAGTACCAGTACCTCCTGGCTTTACTATTACTACAGATACCTGTAATGAGTATTATGAGGTAGGTCAGGACAAAATCGTTGAACTCCTCAAAGACGATGTCAACGCAGCTGTCAAGCATGTGGAATCACTCATGAACTGCAAGTTCGGTGATGTGAACAATCCTCTCCTTGTTTCCGTACGTTCAGGCGCACGTGCTTCTATGCCTGGTATGATGGATACCATCCTCAACCTTGGTCTTAACGATGAGGTTGCTGAGGGTATGGCAAAGAAAACCAACAATCCACATTTCGTATATGATTCATACCGTCGTTTCGTTCAGATGTATGGCGACGTTGTTCTTGGCATGAAGCCTGAGAACAAAGAAGATATCGACCCATTCGAGAAGATTATTGAAGAGGTAAAGAAGGAACAAGGCGTTGAGCTCGATAAGGATCTCTCTGTGGAATCCCTCCAGAAACTCGTTAAGCTCTTCAAGGTCGCTATCAAGGAGCAGACAGGTTCTGACTTCCCTGACGACCCGATCACACAGCTTTGGGGTGCTATCTGTGCCGTATTCCGTTCATGGATGAATGAGCGCGCTATCCTCTACCGCAAGATGGAAGGCATTCCTGACGAGTGGGGTACAGCCGTATCAGTTATGGCTATGGTATTCGGTAACATGGGCGACACATCAGCCACTGGTGTCTGCTTCTCTCGTGATGCAGGCAATGGTGAGAACCTCTTCAATGGTGAGTATCTCGTAAACGCTCAGGGCGAGGATGTTGTGGCTGGTATCCGTACTCCTCAGCAGATCACCAAGATAGGCTCTCAGCGTTGGGCTGAGCGTGCCGGAATTTCGGAAGAAGAGCGTGCTGCCAAGTATCCTTCTATGGAAGAAGCTATGCCAGAGATCTACAAGCAGCTCGACCAGATTCAGGATGCTCTTGAGCACCATTATCACGATATGCAGGATATGGA
>DCJC01000085.1:22161-38507 GCA_002317355.1 Prevotellaceae bacterium UBA1710
TCCTCCAGACACGTAACGGTAAGCGCACAGGTACTGCTATGGTGAAGATTGCTATGGATCTCATGCACGAAGGTCTTATCGACGAGAAGACAGCTATCCTTCGTTGTGAGCCTCAGAAGCTCGATGAACTTCTCCACCCTGTATTCGATAAGCTCGCTCTCTCCAAGGCAAAGGTTATCACACAGGGACTCCCTGCATCTCCAGGTGCAGCATGCGGTCAGATCGTCTTCCATGCAGACGATGCCGAGAAGTGGCATGCCGACGGACATAAGGTCATCATGGTGCGTATCGAGACATCTCCTGAAGATCTTGCTGGTATGGCATCTGCAGAGGGTATCCTTACTGCTCGTGGCGGTATGACCTCCCATGCAGCTGTTGTGGCTCGTGGTATGGGTAAGTGCTGCGTATCAGGTGCTGGCGCTATCAATGTGGATTACAAGTCACGTACTGTTGAGATTGATGGCGTAGTATATAAGGAGGGCGACTATATCTCGCTCAATGGCACTACAGGACAGGTTTATGCTGGTCAGATTGAGACAAAGGCAGCTGAACTCTCAGGCGACTTCAAGGAACTCATGGATCTCTGCGACAAATACACCAAGATGGAGGTTCGCACCAATGCCGACACTCCACACGATGCAGAGGTTGCACGCGCATTCGGAGCAAAGGGTATCGGTCTCACACGTACTGAGCACATGTTCTTCGACGATCAGAAGATTGTGGCTATGCGAGAGATGATTCTTGCTGATTCTGTAGAAGGACGTGAGAAGGCACTTGCCAAACTCCTTCCTTATCAGAAGTCAGACTTCTACGGCATCCTCAAGGCTATGGATGGCTTGCACGTAAACATCCGTCTGCTCGATCCACCTCTCCACGAGTTCGTACCACACGATGCTGCTGGTCAGGAGACAATGGCTAAGGAGATGGGAGTAAGCGTAGAGGAAATCCGTAAGCGCGTCAATTCGCTCGCTGAGAACAACCCAATGCTCGGACATCGTGGCTGCCGTCTTGGTATCACATTCCCTGAGATTACAGCAATGCAGACTCGCGCTATCCTTGGTGCTGCCTGTCAGCTTAAGAAGGAAGGCTTCGACCCACATCCTGAGATCATGGTTCCGCTCATCGGTACTGTCAACGAGCTTAAGCAGCAGAAGGCTATCATCAAGGCAAATGCAGAGGCAGTGTTCGCAGAAGAGGGTATCTCACTCGACTTCGAAATCGGTACAATGATTGAGATACCACGTGCTGCTCTTACTGCAGGTCTTATTGCCGAGGAGGCAGAATACTTCTCATTCGGCACAAACGACCTTACTCAGATGACCTTCGGTTATTCTCGTGACGATATCGCTTCATTCCTCCCTGCATATATGGAGAAGAAGATTCTTAAGGTTGACCCATTCCAAGTGCTCGATCAGGAAGGTGTTGGTCAGCTTATCAAGATGGCTGTAGAGAATGGTCGTGCTACTCGTCCAGGCATGCGTACAGGTATCTGTGGCGAGCATGGTGGCGAACCATCATCAGTTAAGTTCTGCGCAAAGGTTGGTATGGATTACGCTTCTTGCTCTCCATTCCGCGTGCCAATCGCACGTCTTGCAGCCGCACAGGCAGCAGTCGAATAGTAAGTAACGTGAGTTCGACGGATTGCTTTCGCCAATTAAAAAAACAGAATAAAACAGATAAAACCAAATAAAACATTTGTTTTCTTTTGTATTTCAAGGTTTTCTTTTGTTTTTTTTAATCGCGAAAGCAACTTATCTTATTCTAAAGCAAGCAATTCTTAATTCGACGAATTGACGTTAAGTATGCTCACTGAATAGAAAAGGGGTAAGTGCTTGTCAATGCAAGTGCTTACCTCTTCTTTTGTGACTTGAAAAAAAGGAATTACGAGAGGACTTTGCTTTTCCAAATCTCGGAAGAGCCAAAAAACTCTCCGCACTTACATGATGTAGATGCGGGGAGGAATCTAATTGTTACTTACAATCTTTTTTATCGCATTTTGTGAATGCACTCTTACCTTCGCCACATTCTGGGCACTTGTAACTTTCAGGCAATTCTTCGAATGGAGTGCCAGGCTTGATGTTGGCTTTTGGGTCGCCCTTTGCTGGGTCATACACCCAACCACACTTACATTTGTACTTTTCCATAATTTAATAATTTAAAATGTTAATACTTTGGTTATATAACCGCTGCAAAATTATGGAGATTCTGCCGTAATTCATCTAGTTTGTTATTAAACATATTAATGCAAGTATAAGCGTGACAGATACATAGCATTTATAATAACGCACATCTTATACTATCCAGAAAACTCAGTAGTAAAAAGCAAAGCCTAACCCACAGAGAAGCCATCCTCTCTGCTTTTGGCTTTTCTGTTTCCAGTTAGAAGTGAGGATTAAATTCAGTTAGGAGTTAGAAGTTCTTGCCAGAGCATGAATTGCTAACTCCTAATTCATCACAAATAAATCGTAAGCCCTTTTTTATCGAAAGCGCACACTTTATTTTCACACACGCGGACCCAAATAATCACGTAAACACTATTTACTCTCTTCTTCGTATTCGTCTTTGCGCTTTGGGTTCATTGGAAACCAACCCTTTCTGACACGCTCACGCTGCTCGAATATCTCGAGGATACTCCAGAGACATGAACAACCGACAACACCGAGTACGGGGCTAAGAATCTCGTTTTCGGTGAAGAGGGATGCGACTATGAAGATAATGCCTGCGATGAGGAATGCCCACCAGCATTTTACTCCGAAGTAGTATTCGGATTTGATTACGATTGGATGAAAAATGCCGATCACAAGAAATGTTGTTACGGCGATGATAAGTCCGAGAAAGTTCATATAGTAAAAGAAAAGCCCCCTAGCCCCCAAAGGGGGAATTATTTTTATAGTATTTTCAATGAATCACCTTTCACAATGTTGCTTTCTGAAGTTCCCTTGGGGGTGGGGGAGATTACTGTTTTGGGTGCTTAATTCTTTGAAATATATTTATAATGTTCTGCCCGCCGAGATAAAGACTATCAAAAAACTCCCCCTTCGGGGGATGGGGGGCTACTTTACAACTCACTCACATCTGCCAGTCCGTTCATCACTACATATATTATGATGTCTGCGAGAGAACGTGCATGGAGCTTCTCCATAATGTTCTTGCGGTGAGATATGGCGGTGGTGAGGCTTATGTCGAGTTGATCAGCAACTTCCTTGTTGATATAGCCCTTGCTGAGAAGTACTGCCACTTCTATCTCGCGGGGAGATAAGACCCCCCTCTCATCACCCTTAAAGGGAGAAGATGCTAACGCGTGGACGGGCTGTGGCGATGGGAAGTCCCCCTTTAAGGGGGATTTAGAGGGGCCGTGTGGCCCATGCCGACTATGCTTGAGTGCGAGTATGTCGCGAACCAGTTCCTTCTCCTTTTGGCACACATTGATGGTCTTTACGCCATTGATAGTCATGTCGCCATTGACGAGGACTATGCTTCTTGCTGCCTGTTGACGAAAGAACTGGCAATGCTCGAAGTATATGCGTGATGAGACGAAGAAATGCACAAACTCTTTGGTGTCGAGTGCTTCCACTTCCTCAAAGGTCTGGATAAGTCGCACCTCAGCCACGGGGATAATATCTTTAAGGATGGCTTGTAGTCCAAGTCCTGCGAGAATGTTGGATTCTATGATAGCGAAGGATGGTTGCATGCGTTGATGAATTAGCTGATGATCAACAATAAAACCAGTGTCCAGTGTGCCATTGCTCCGAATAGTACGAAGACATGCCAGATAGGGTGGAAGTATTTCTTGCTGTCGTGGGCATAGAAATATGTTCCTGCCGAGTAGAATACGCCTTCAGAGAGTAGCACTATCAGTTCTGTGGTGGATAGCTTGTTATATACCTCTGGGGCTATGAGTACGATACTCCAGCCCATGGTAAGGTATATGGCGAGTGATAGCTTTGGATTTTTCCCGAAGGCGAATATCTTATAGAATACACCACCTATGACCGCTGCCCATTGTAGTCCGAACACTAACCATCCCATCCATCCTCCGATGACTCCGATGCAGATGGATGTGTAGGAGCATGCTATCATCACATAGATGCTGATGTGGTCGCAACGGCGTAGCACATTCTTTGCCAATCCGGGCTTTACCCAGTGGTAGAGTGTGCTTGAGAGGAACATAAGGAACATGCCCACGATGAAGAATATGACACCGAAGGTCATTTGCCAGCTTTTGCCCACGGCAGGCCATACCATCCAAATAGATGATAATGCAAAGACGGCCCCCACAAGGTGAGTCCATGTGTTGCCTTGTTCGTTGATGCCCCAGAATGGCTTTTGTGATGATGTTGTTATGTCTTTATTATCCATTTCTGGTGCAAAGTTATGCAAATATTTTTATTTGTCAAAAATAAATAATCAAAAATAATATGTATTATTCATTTTTCACAAAACGCTTTCCCTTTTTTACTATTCCCTTTCCTCTTTTTACCCTATCCACTCCGCCACTTCATTTCTTCTTGTACGCGAAATGATTATTTCAGGTGGAGTGTCACCTTTCAGGATAAGACTTTTCTTGCCATTAGATAATCGTTCTGTTGCGGCTACCTGTTCGAGAGGAACAATGAACTTGCGGTTTACTCGCATAAACTGCTGGGGATCAAGTTGGGAAGCAAGTTCTTCGAGTGACATGTTTATAGGATAAGAGGTGTCGTCGAGAAGCTTGATGTATGTGTTTTTCTGTTCGGAAACGATATATCTGATTCCTGATACGGATATGATCTTTTCTCCTTTGACGGTTTTTACAATGAAGCGCTTTCTGAAATCCTCATTTTGCGCAAGGGTAGTTACAGCATTTGCTTTGTTTGACGATTCCGTATTTGTCTTTCTGCATGATAGCAATCGTTCTGCTTTCTTCATGGCAATATGGAACTGCTCCTTGTCTATTGGCTTGAGAAGGTACGAAAGACTGTTGTATTCAAAAGCTTTCAGGGCATGGCTTTCGCTCTCTGTAATGAAGATTACGGGAATATCATCAGGGACACATGACAGAGCATCAAAACTGAGGCCGTCGCTAAGCTGGATATCAGCTATGATGATGTCAACATCTGATTGTGACAAAAAGAAATGCCTGCCTTCTGCAACTGTTGGTATTGGACCAATCAACAGTGCAGAAGGCATGATTTCCTCGATCATGTGTCTGAGTATGTGATAATGGTGTATCTCGTCTTCGAGAATCAGAATCTTCATTTCTTATTTGAGAGATGGTTTGACTGGGAGCGTTGATCCCTTTATTGTCATTTGCAATGTATGTCGGTTACGGAATGTGGTGTGGTCTTCAGACCTCATCTGCTCGTTGCTTACATCTCCATTATTATCATCCATGTAGTATATGTGACCGTTGAAGGAGAAACCGACGAGTCCGATCTTGTTGTCATATTCCTCTTGGGTCAGGGAGTTCTGCTTCCACACAGGATATTCTCCGATATAAGTGACACCTGCTTTGCCTGGATTCTCAAGGTCGGTAGCGGCAGGGCATGTTACACCATTATAGCGCAAGGGGAGCTGCGAGATAAGCTGCCATTCATTATCCTTGTCAAGGTAGAGCGGCTTAATGAAGATACGGTCTGGATAATACTTTAAGCCCGTAATTGTAACTTTCCATTTGAGAGTGAACATATTCTCATTCTTTGCACCTGTATATGAGAATACGGTCTGGTGGGCAATGCGGTCAACGATAGTTTCCCAGTTGGCAGGCTTTGAGCCCATCTTATCGTGTTCGTTGGTGTAATTCCATGGGATGAACTCATAGTCACTGAATTGTGCCAACTGCTCATCTGTTAAATATATATTTATGTTTTCTGAGGTGTTGAGCTGGTCTTTTCCTTCTGTAGCGTGTAGGAAAAGATTGCCAATGGCACGTGTGTGATTCTCTGCACCTGCTTTTGGCTTGGCGAAGAACATAAAGTTGTGGTCGTTGGAATCAGATGTTGCATATTCATTATTCGTGTAATATGCTTCCATGATGATTTCCTTGATGATGTTACGTGCTCCGTTTGGGCTCATGTGACCATATAATATCAATTTGCCATATTTGAGGAACTCAGTTTCGTTGAGGTTCGTCCATGCACTCTTGTGTGTGGTAGAATCCATTCCACTGGAATAGGTGTAATCCCAGTTGATGATGTGGTGTGTATGAACGAAATGGGCATAGATAGTCTGGTTCTTTGAGAATGGAACTGCCATAACTGCAGGAGCAAGGTTGTCGCCATCTGCAATTCCTTTGAAGATACGGTCTCCAAGTCCGCTTTCAGAGGTGTAGTAACCTGCAAAATATTTTTCGGATTTATCGACCTGGTCAACAGCAGGAAGTAGATATGTGGAAGTCTTGATGCTTGGAAGAGGATCACCAATGTTGCAGGTTATAGTTCCAAGCTTTACGTTTTCTGCCTTTGAGCCATCCTTGTTGAGCTCGTTGTTAACCAAGTTGATGGTAACTTGCATATCGGTTGGAGCGGTAAGCAATGACTTGTTGCCTTCGTAGTTAGAAGGAGCAGCACCTTTAGTGTCATTGATGAGTACTTTAGAACTTACGTATATAAATCCGTTGTCGGCAGTTGTTGTCACTCCAGATTTACTTCCTGCACCAATTCCGCAGGATGTAGGGTAGCCTGCATTTACTCTGACATTTAAGGTTCCTGTGAGATAGAGCTTTCCCATGCCATAGCCTGTAGCTGTTTTGATACCAGAACCTCCGACGCCACCAATACCTGCGCTGCCACCTCTGGATGCCTTACCACCATTGCATGCGAGTCTGCCTGCACCAGTAATGATGAGTTCCGCATTTGTTGGGAGTTTGATGCCTGCACCTGCTGTCTTTGCACCAGTAGCGTTTCCACCATTTACGGTGAGTTTTACATTTTCAGGAATGAAGAGTATAGGTGCCTGTTTGCCAACGACTTTAGGCGCAACTTTCAGTCCGTCACC
Source organism: Prevotellaceae bacterium UBA1710 (assembly GCA_002317355.1). Taxonomy (GTDB): domain Bacteria; phylum Bacteroidota; class Bacteroidia; order Bacteroidales; family Bacteroidaceae; genus Prevotella. The sequence continues at coordinate 29,137 of DCJC01000085.1, forward strand.
ACCATCAGTCGCATTAATCTCCATGGTGTTTAGTACAACATACATCTTGCCTGGTTGCAGAACAAAGCCTGGCACATTCTTCAATGTGTCAATAGTACGTGTAGAGTTGATAGCCCATGACGACTGTGTGTATATTACGAAGCAAGCAATAATCAGAAGCTTGTATAATGCAGATGAGTTGACAAATGTTTTTTTCATGATGGGTGTTGCTATTGATAGTTTATGATGTGCGGTATGATTAATTTTTTGCAAAGTTAACATTTTATTTCTAAAAATAATCGTTTTCATGTAATTTTTTTTATTATTTTTTGTGCAATTATTTTCATAAACTGTAATGACTTGTACAAATATCCACATATATGTAGGAATTTGTACAAGTCAATAATAGCTGGACTATATTCAGATTTGATATTATATTCTGTATAGCAATCCGTTCTTAAGGTCTTTTGCTGCTATGTCTTTGATCTTCACATGAAGTTTCTTACCTGTAGCGTTGAAAGGTATGTTTTGAGTGAATCGATAGTAGCGTGGACGCTTGAAGTTTGCGATATCAGGACTCTGCTTGCAGTATTCATCGAGTTCTTCCACAGTAAGTGATTCGTCGCTCTTTACAACATAGGCGGTAACGATCTGACCACGGATCTTGTCTGGCACGGATGTCACGATGCAGTCTTTCACCTTAGGATGAGTATTGAGGACAGCCTCAATCTCAGTAGGATAGATGTTTTCGCCAGAAGAAATAATCATGTCATCTTTTCTTCCAACGATGGTGATGAACTGATTCTCATCCCATGTAGCGAGGTCGTTGGTGTAGATGAAGCCTTTGTAGTACTTCTTCTCGGTTTCTGCCTCGTTGTTATAGTAGATATAAGGAGACTTGGCAGGAGAGCAGATAATAACCTCTCCAACCTCGTTGCTGTCTGTTGGGATCACATCGTCTGGTTCTGCACGATGGTCTTCGTAAACCCTTACAACACGAACATCATCGTCAACGCATGATGCGCCGGCAGTTCCTGCATTCTCTGGAAGGTCGAAAGGACGGAGGAATGTGTTCCAGAATGTCTCTGTAGTGCCATAACCATTATAGATGTTTGGTGTGAGCACACGCTGATAGCGTATGCATGCAGAGCGCTCCAACGGACTTCCCATAGTCACGATACCATTAAGAGTCTGAAGGTCATAACCCTGACGTTCCTGCTCATCAGCAAGAGCCTCAAGAACTGTTGGAACGCCGATGATGAATGTAATCTTATAGCGCCAAACGTACTTAAGAGTCTTGAGAGGATCGAACTTGTTCATGATTACCATGGCAGCACCTGCATAGAGGGCAGGGCCTGGACCTGCACAATGAAGTCCACCACGATGGAACCAAGGGGTGGTGTTGATGGTCACGTCCTTATAGCTCATAGGGAAGTGGATCATAACATCATGAGCAGAGAGAACCTCGTTGATGGAGGTCATGCAAACACCCTTTGCGTGACCAGTAGTACCTGATGTGTAGAGACGTGTTGTCTCATCGTAGATATTATATCCGGCTTCAGCATCGTAGCATTCTTCTGTAGAAGCATCCTTTACGAAATCCTGATATGAAATCACGTTACCGACACTTGCACCGCTGGTGACGATTACGTGCTCTGGTTTGTGAGAGGTAATAGTCAGGGCTTCGAGTACTGTAGCTTTATTTGCAGAATCGAATATGATTGCTTTTGGCTCTGAGTCTGTGATGTTCTCTGCAAGCTCACCTGGACTGAGGCGATAACTTACAGGGCAGCATACTGCATGAGCCTTCTGAGTAGCAACATAGGCGAATGCGAATTCCGGGCAGTTGAGAAGATCAAGCATAACGACATCCTGCTTGCCTATACCTACTGAAATAAAGGTGTTGGCAAGACGATTAACCTCTTCGTTAAGCTCTGTGTATGTCCATGATTTTTCTGCCTCAGGATCGATAAGCGCAGTTTTGCGTGAGTAACGACGAACGTTTCTCATATAACCTTCGATCCATGTGTATCGGCTTTCGAATAATTCTTTGAAGTTGTTCATTATTTGGGAATTTCTATTTCTTTTGCAAAAGTATAATAATAGGTAAGGAAATAAAAAAAAATCGACAACTCAATTACTGAATTGTCGATTTTTAAGGATGAAACGTCGTGCGCGAAAGCTTGTTCTGCGCACAGCGCTATGAGAATGTGCAAAAAAATTACTTATTCTTCTTGATCTTCTCAACGTAAGCGTCGATAACAGCAACAGCTGTGATGTTAACGATGTCGCGAACGCTTGAGTCGAAATCAGTGAAGTGGATAGGCTTGTTAAGACCCATCTGGATAGGGCCAATTACCTCAGTCTCAGGAGAGAACTGCTTGATGAGCTTGTAAGCAGAGTTAGCAGCGCTGAGAGAAGTGAAGACCATAGAGTTTACAGACTCACCATTGAGGCGGAGGAATGGATACTTCTCATCGCGACGCTCCTTGTCGAGAGCGAGGTCAACAGTCATCTCACCGTCAATCTTGAGCTCTGGGAACTCAGCCTGAAGTTCTGCAACTGCATCGTGCATCATACGTGGAGTACCGTTCTTGTCAACACCGAAGCTTGAGAAAGAGATACCAGCGATACGTGGCTCATCGTTGAAGAAGTGGATTGTGTCAGCTGTAAGACGAGCGATATCCTTGATTGTCTCCTTGTCAGGTGACTGGTTAACGAGAGTATCAGCGATATAGTAAGTACCACGCTTAGAGTTAACGATGTTCATTGTAGCGAAGTGGTTGTACTCTGGACGGATACCGATAACCTCCTTGGCACACTTGATAGTGTTAGAGAACTTAGTGTAAACGCCTGTGATGAATGCGTCAGCATCACCAGTCTCAACCATCATCATACCGAAGTAGTTGCGCTCGAACATCTTGTCGTTAGCCTCCTCGAATGTGTAACCCTCACGCTGGAGCTTCTCAGAGAGAATCTTAGCATAGTTCTCACGGCGCTCACGCTCACGATCATGACGGAGGTTTACGATCTCGATGCCCTCGAGGTTGAGGTCGAGCTCATTAGCCTTCTTCTCGATCATCTCCTCGTTACCGAGAAGGATTGGAGTACAGAGACCCTCTTCCTTAGCCTGAACTGCAGCCTTGATCATTGTTGGGTGAAGACCTTCAGCGAATACTACGCGCTGTGGGTGCTGACGAGCTGTCTCGTAGAGGTTCTGAGTAACGCTTGTCTCCTGACCCATGCGAAGACGGAGGTCACGCTTGTAAGCGTCCCAGTCTGTGATTGGAGTACGAGCAACACCGCTATCCATAGCAGCCTTAGCTACAGCAGCAGATACCTCAGTGATAAGACGTGGGTCAACTGGCTTTGGAATGAAGTAGTCTGGACCGAATGAGAGGCTGTTCACGTTGTAAACCTTGTTTACTACGTCTGGAACAGGCTGCTTAGCGAGGTCAGCGATAGCGTGAACGGCAGCAATCTTCATCTCCTCGTTGATAGCGCGTGCGTTTACGTCGAGAGCGCCACGGAAGATGTAAGGGAAGCCGATAACGTTATTGATCTGGTTAGGATAGTCAGAGCGGCCTGTTGACATAAGAACGTCGGGACGAGCTGCCATTGCCTCCTCGTATGAAATCTCTGGAGTTGGGTTTGCACAAGCAAATACGATAGGGTTCTTAGCCATTGAGCGGATCATATCCTGAGATACGACATTACCCTTAGAAAGGCCAAGGAATACGTCTGCACCAACCATTGCCTCTTCGAGAGTGTGAACGTCGCGACGGTCAGTTGCGAAGAACTTCTTCTGCTCAGAGAGGTTTGGACGGTCAGATGTGATAACACCCTTAGAGTCGAGCATGAGCACGTTCTCTACCTTAGCACCGAGAGCAACGTAGAGCTTTGTACACATGATAGCAGCAGCACCTGCACCAGAAACTACGATCTTAACCTCATCAATCTTCTTGCCTGCAACCTCGAGAGCGTTGAGCAGACCTGCAGAAGAGATGATAGCTGTACCGTGCTGGTCATCGTGCATAACTGGAATATCGAGAGTCTTCTTGAGGCGGTCCTCAATGTAGAAACACTCAGGAGCCTTGATGTCCTCAAGGTTGATACCACCGAATGTTGGAGCGATCTTTTCTACAGCCTCACAGAACTTCTCAGGATCCTTCTCGTCAACCTCGATGTCGAATACGTCAACACCACCATAGATCTTGAAGAGAAGACCCTTACCTTCCATTACTGGCTTACCAGACATTGCGCCGATGTCACCAAGACCGAGTACTGCTGTACCGTTAGAGATTACGGCAACGAGGTTACCCTTGTCTGTGTACTTGTAAGCTGCATCTGGTGTTTCCTGAATCTCAAGACATGGAAATGCTACGCCTGGAGAATAAGCAAGCGAGAGATCTGTCTGAGTGTGGTAAGGCTTTGTAGGCATTACCTCAATCTTTCCTGGACGGCCGGTCTCGTGATACTTGAGAGCAGCCTCTTTAGTAATTTTTACCATTTTTTTACTGAGTTGTTTATATGTTGGTTTGTATATCTCAAATAAGTTAGAAGTGAGGAGTGAGGAGTTTGTTTCCGGTTGCATATGGCAACTCCTAACTCCTAATTCCTAATTCCTAACTAAATAACGTCCTTATCGCTTCCTCCACCTTGCTCACAGGGTGGATTTTTATGCTGTATTTCTTTCCCTTTAGCGCATTCATATTGCGCCTTGGAATGATGATATCCGTAAATCCGAGCTTCTCAGCCTCGGCTATGCGTTGCTCTATTCGACTTACAGGTCGCACCTCGCTACTCAATCCAACCTCACCGCACATGCACCAGCCTTCTTCTATCGGCATATCCACATTGCTTGAGAAGACAGATGCAATCACGCTAAGGTCCATTGCCATATCTGTCACCTTCAATCCACCAGCTATATTGATGAACACGTCCTTCTGAATGAGCTTGAAGCCTACCTTCTTCTCCAATACTGCAAGAAGCATGTTGAGGCGTCGCTGGTCGAAACCAGTAGCCGAACGCTGTGGAGTTCCGTATGCTGCTGTACTTACCAATGCCTGTGTCTCAACGAGGAATGGGCGCATACCTTCCACGGCTGCTGATATTGCTATACCACTCATGCCATCACGCTCATCTGAGAGAAGTAACTCCGACGGATTGGTTACAGGACGAAGACCATTCTGAAGCATCTCGTAAATTCCGAGTTCTGCGGTAGAGCCGAAGCGGTTCTTTATGGAGCGGAGTATGCGGTAGATGTTCTGACGATCACCTTCAAACTGTATTACCGTATCTACGATATGCTCAAGCACCTTCGGACCTGCTATCGTTCCCTCCTTATTAATATGGCCAATCAGGATGACTGGAATAGCACTTGTCTTGGCGAAGCGGAGTAGGGCAGAGGCACACTCACGAATCTGAGTTACGCTACCTGGAGCAGATTCCACGTCCTCTGTCTCCATCGTTTGTATTGAGTCGATGACGATAAGTTCTGGCGCAACCTCTTCAATCTCCTTGAAGATACTCTCGAGAGATGTCTCACAGAGAATCATCACGTGGTCTTCAGAGTCAGGGGAAAGACGCTCGGCACGCATCTTTATCTGATGTGCAGATTCCTCGCCGCTTACGTAGAGCACTCTTCGCTCTTTCATCTGTATTATGGTCTGAAGCGTGAGCGTACTCTTTCCGATGCCCGGGTCACCACCAAGGAGGATAATACTTCCGGGTACGATTCCACCACCCAAAACGCGATTTAACTCGGTGTCATGGGTATCGATTCTTGGTTCGGCTTTTGTGGAGATGTCGCGGAGACTGACGGCACGTGCCGCTTTACTCGCGCGCGAAGATGAATTGGCAACTGATGAAGCCGCCTTGCGTGCAGAAGTGACAGGTGACTCGGCTCCGATACGTACTTCCTTGAACGTATTCCATTGACCGCAGGAAGGGCACTTACCCATCCATTTCACGGACTCTTGTCCGCAGTTGTCACACACGTATGCTGTCTTCTCTTTTGCCATTTGAACCGCAAAGGTAATCAAAAAATCTCGTTTTATGAAAGAAATGTCACTTTTTTACCATATTTTGTTAAATATCTTCGGGATTTTGCTATTTCTACTTGCTTTTTCGTAACTTTGCAACATGAATAAACATTATTTTTTGCTCCCTCTGCTGGTGCTCTCTTTCTTGTCTTTCAATGTGATATTCACATCGTGTAATGACGAGGAGGAAAGAACTCGTCTGTCGAAAGAAGAGAAAGAAAAACTCAGGATAGAAGACTCGCTCGCCTTGAAGATTGGAATACTTCCAACCTCAGATTGTGATGCTATTAGATTTGCAGATTCCCTACATATATTTGATTCTCTTGGCGTAGATGTAAATCTTCGTCGTTACAATGCCCTTTCCGAGTGCCGCATTGCCTTGAAATTTAACCTTGTCGAAGGTGCAGTCGTTGATAGCGCATTGGCTGAAGTTATAAGGGATAAGGACTCTGTAAGTCTTATGCTGGGCCCTTCCACCTCCCTTTCCTGGAAGATGATAACCTCAAAGAAGTCGCGTATCGTGAGGACAGAGCAGTTGGTCGATAAGATTGTTGCTGCTGATAGTCATGGATATTCCCATAAGTATGCAGATATTATTGCTGATAGTCTGCAGAAGAAGCAAAAGACGGTGTATATCCTTCAATGTGAGGATTTGAACGTTCGTACAAAGATGCTTTCAATGGGTAATGTCGATGCCGCTCTCTTACCAGAACCTTTTGCTACATCTGCCATTAAAGCAGGTGGAAAAGTGCTTAGAGACTATTCTTCTCAGCCTAAGGGCGTGTATGCTTTCAGAAACAAGGCTTTGAGCGATAAGAGAATAAAGAAGCAATATGAATTGTTCCTTAAGGGACTTGCAATTGCAAAGGATAGTTTGGAAAGAAGGAGATAGAGTATGTTTGATGCACTGAAAAACGGTCAGCTTGGACTTGCTTTGAAGATGATGAAGCAATATGTGGACGCATGTCCTGATGTGAGTTTTTCATCACGATATGAATCTGTAGTCCAGGACTATTCCTATATGCTTCGTTTTCTTTCTGATGGATATAAAGACCCTGAGAGAGAAAAGCTTCACGATGATATGATTGTGAAGGCTTACCGTCTTTGTCAGGATCTCACTAAGCATCAGAAAATACTTGCTGACTCAGCACTCCTGAATTTACAGAAAGGATTAGCTGGCAAAGAAACAAATGCGGCTAAAATCATTGAGGCACTCCGTGATAAGACTCTTGATGCGAAACAGCATTATGAGGTGTTGAGCAATGCCTTTATCTCAATCTTCCTTTCGGAAAACTGGCGTGAGCAAGAACAGCGTCTTTGGACTGCATATCTTATTTCTTCTGATACAGATGTTGCTGATGCTCAAGTGCTTGTGTCAGCAATAATGCTTAGCTGTATGCTTGGCTATTGCATAGAGAAATACAAAACCTTGTGCTATGTCTATATGACAGCTGAGCAATCCCTTATCCGTGAGCGTGCGCTTGTAGGGTGGGTATGGTGCTACAAGGAAAGCGACTCATCGTTTCAAAAGGATTTCGATACTCAGAACGATATTGTGCAGCATATGCTGATGGATGATAGTACTTGTACTGCGGTTGTCGAAATGCTGATGCAGGTCATCAAGTGTACTGAGGCTGAGAAAGATCACAAGACTATAGAAAAGGAGATAATGCCTGATATTCTCAAGGGAAATCCTGTCAAGTTCACATCCAAGGATGGATTTATAGAGAAGGATGATTCACTCGACGATATCCTTAATCCGGGCGAGAAGGAACTTGCCATGGAGAAGATGGAGCAGGGCATTCAGAGAATGAGCAATATGCAGAAGGCAGGCTCTGATATCTTCTATGCAGGGTTCAGGCAGATGAAGAGGTATCCGTTCTTCTATAAGATTGTAAACTGGTTTATGCCATTCGATAGCGAGAATCCTGACTTGGGTGATGCTATTCTTATGGATGAAGACCTTAAGGCTATGGCAAGGCTATGTGCTGGTCCTGCAATGTGCAATTCTGACAGATACTCATTTATCCTTGCGATTAAGAGTATCATCCATAGTCTTCCGGAAAATGTCCGTGAAGCTATGAAAGAAGGGCAGATGAAGATGGCAGGAATGGATGCTTCGTTTGATATTATGGAAGAACCTGCCTATATCCGCAGGATGTATCTTCAGGATCTCTACCGATTCTTCACTCTTAGTCCGCAGGTGAAGATGCCTAATGTCTTCGATAGTACCTCGTGGGTAGTGGCATTTGTTCGGAATTTCGTGGAGATGTCAAAGCATTCAGTCGAGATGTCAAAGCATCTTCTCAGGCATGGCAAACTGACGGATGCATATAATCTTCTGCTTTGCGTTGATGAATCAGAAGAAAGGTGTCTTTTGCTTGCAGCCATCGAGCAGAAAAAGGGTGGGGATGCTTCTGTTTATTATGAGGAGGCATTGGAGTATAATCCTAACTCAATACCAGCGCTCAAGGGACTTATAAGATGTTGTCTGCAAGTGGGTAGGCCTGATGCTGTCGTGTATTGTAAGAAGCTATGCGAACTGTCCCCAGGCTTCTCTAACGATATGAATCTGTGTCATGCCTATATCATCGATGGAATGGCAGAAGAGCATCTGAACGACATCTACCGTCTCGACTTCGAGCATCCTGACGATCCTAAGGTGAAGCGACTCCTTGCATGGGCATTGCTATGTGTTGGTCGTTTTGAGAAGGCAGAGGAAATGTATCAGCGTCTTCTTGAAGGCAAATGGGGCGAGGTGACAAGAAATGACTATCTGAGTGTCATCGACCTATACTTCGTCTCTGGCGACATGAAGAAATGCATAGAGTCATGTCATCGTTTCATGAATGTCTATCCCCTTGAGAGTGACGGTTTTGAGGGAAAGTGGAAGGAATTATACTCAATCTTGAAAGCAGAGTTCAGCCAACTTTCCTTCTATCATATGTATAACCTTTCGGACATCTCAATCTTGGTCGATGCCGTGATGTGTGCGTAAGCTACTGTTTACGTGCTTGTTTTGGGCTCAGTGCCGTGAAAATATAGTGTGTACTTTGTGTACCTTCGATTTTAAAAAAGGCTCGCGATTTATAGTGAGGAGTTAGGAATGAGGAGTTCTTCTTCCGCATGGGATAACTCCTCACTGCTAACTCCTAACTCCTCATTAATTACATACAACTCGTTACTCCGAGAGTTGTTGCTATCGCTGTGAGAATACTTGCCAGCGTCTGCAGAATGAATTTCCAAGTTTGAACCAGAATGTATTTTGTAACATATTGATAATCAATAACAAATTATCGTTGGTTTAATGTAATGATACCAAAATGTTCCCAAGTATATGTAAAGCCA
>DCJC01000043.1 GCA_002317355.1 Prevotellaceae bacterium UBA1710
ACACGAGCCTAAGTTTGTGCTCAGATAAAACATTAGCTTATGCGTAACACATTATTATATATAGCTCTTATCTCATTTCCACTCGCCTCGCTTGCTCAGGAATCTAATGTGGAGGTGGTGACCAATGATGATGTCTTACAACAGGAATATAAGGCACAGGAATATGAGTCACAGGTGCAGAGCATAAATCCTATGCTTTGCGACAGCACCTCGCTCGCGCTGCCTACACTCACGGAGCATGGACAGCTCCCTACCCTGCACTATCCCTTCATGAGCTTCTATAACTGGCCTACATGGAATCTTCACGAGGGATTCAATGTGTCTCTCGGGGCATCGGTGTTCTCTACCTTCGGAAGCGGGAAGACATGGAGCGGTGCAGGATTCACGGAGACTGCCTCTCTGATGTATGCAATACCACTCGGAAAGAAATTCAGTCTTGCTGTTGGCGGTTACGTACAGCACACCACATGGGCTCATCGCTCTTTCAGGAGTGCTGGATTGGCTGCCTTGCTGAACTATCAGGTCAACGAGCGACTGAATGTTTACGCCTACTTACAGAAATCGCTTTTCGACAATAAGAAAATGCCAATGCCACTATGGAATATGGCTGACATATCAGATCGTATCAGCGTAGGAGCGGAATATAAGTTCTCACCTTCTTTCTCCTTAGGCATAAGTGTTGACTACAACAAATACAATTGTGACGAACCGTGGTTTGGCCGTTCAAAATAGAAATCCCAATAAGTAAATAGGGAATTTCCTCAACAAAAAGAGGAGATTCCTTTTCTTTTTTGTGTTTTTTTGCTTAATTTTGCACTCAGAAATCAGAGACGTCCACCGCTTTGCAAGCGACGTTGACTATTTCTTTCGTGCGAGGATGCTCCGCACGTTGCACTCAGAAACAAAAAAAACAAGAAAACAACAATATAAAGTAAAGAAAGGAAAAAGACATGAAAAAGCTAATCTCATTTTTCACGGTTTTAGTCATTGCACTTGTAACTCTCACATCTTGCGATGAAGACTATATGATCAGTTATGACCTTAAGGGTTCTTGGGAAGGTAATTTACGTATAGAAAATGATTATAATGGAAAAATTTACGAAATAACAAAAACGTATATTGAATTCATTCAATATGAAAATAATAGAACAAAAGGCACAGGTTACTGGGTTGACTATTATAGTAATGCTCCTTGGGATAAATGGGCAAACCACATCGAATGGAGCGTAAATAACGGTATCATCTGGATTCACTTTGTTGAAGACAGAACAAACATCGAAATCCACGATTTCTCTCTCTCAAACAATTACTTCAAGGGTTGGTTCTATGATGATGATCGCACAATATGCAATTTCAACATGTACCATACATCAAAAGGCAACTGGGATTCATACAACCACTGGGGTTACAGCTACACAGATGCTTATTATGATGGCTACTATGACGGTTATTATAACACTTGGTCAAAAAGCACTCGCAGCAGTAATGATAGCATAAATATCAATAATGAACAGCCTGTTCGAAGAATTCTCAAGAAAACAACAAACAACTAATATCCAATCATAAAACAGATTCCCCTGAGCCTCACCACGAGCCCCAGGGGAATTTTAATTTATTCGAAGAGAAATCTTATTGTGCCTCAAGCGTGAGCACACGACTTGACCAGTCGTTGCGCTTGCCATAATCCACATTGTGGGTGTAAGGCATCTCAAGTCCGTTGTTCATGAGATATGCGCCACTATATGACTTGCCCTCACAAGGGAGCTCGGTGTCATCAACACGGTTGAGCTCGTGTACCTTATACATACGGTTGGCATCAAGACCTGCCATCTTCACACGAGGGAGGTGCTGATTCTTGAAGGTCTCAAGCTTCCACCAGAAGAACACAGCCTTCTGCTTATCGGATGACACATACATCTCTGATGCAAGGTTGTCACCTGCGTATGGAGAGTGAAGACGATAGAGGTCACCAAACTGGATTACAGGACGGATTTTCTTATAGTCAGTGATAGCCTGACGACAGAAAGCCTTCTCCTCATCGGTCATGTTCTTTGGCTGTATCTCCATGCCAAGACGACCAGACATAGCCACATCACAACGGAACTTGATTGATGTGGTGCGATAGACGGCATGATTCGGCACGGCAGAGATATGACTCGCCATTGCTATTGCCGGGAAGAAATAACTTGTGCCCCACTGCATGAATACGCGCTGAAGAGCATCGGTATTATCACTTACCCAGAACTCATCAAAGTATGGCAGAAGACCATAGTTTGCACGACCGCCACCCGAAGCACAATCCTGAATGATTACATCAGGATACTTGGCACGGACACGCTCACATACGTTGATCAATCCTTTGTGATACTCTATATAGAGATGACTCTGATCCGCCATTGGGAGATACTGCGAACCGTGGTTCATAACCGGTGCGTTGGCATCCCACTTGATATAGGCAATCTCAGGATATTTGGTGAGGAGATTGTCAACGATGGAGAAGACATAATCCTGCACCTGTGGGTTGCAGAGGTCGAGAACGACCTGCGTGCCTCCACGTCCCTGAACAGGTTCACGACCGGGTGCCTTGATAATCCAGTCAGGATGCTTCTCATAGAGCTCCGATGTGGTGTTTGCCATCTCAGGCTCTATCCAGATGCCAAACTTCACCCCATTCTTCTTGGCATCGGCAAGCAGTCGCTCAATGCCTTCAGGGAGTTTCTTGGTATCTACCACCCAGTCACCGAGGGCAGCATTGTCGGTAAGACGGCGGTACTTATCACCAAACCAGCCATCATCCATGACGAAGAGCTCGCCTCCCATAGATGCAATGTCGTGCATCATCTGATCCATGCCCTCATGGTTGATGTCGAAATACACGCCCTCCCATGAGTTGAGCAGAATCATACGCTCCTTGTCTGCATGACGGAGCATATACTTGCGGGCCCAAGAGTGGAATGTCTGACTCACACCGTTTGTACCAGTCACAGAATAGGTATAGGCAGAACGAGGTGTGGTGAATGTCTCGCCTTTTTTAAGATGATACTCAGAGTTGTCGGGATTGATACCTGCAAAATACTGATGGTAGTCTGACTCATCAGAGTCGATAGTGATGCGGAAGTTACCGCTATAGCATAGGGCAGCGCCTATCACATCGCCAGTATTCTCGCGTGCCGGACCATCGAGTGAGAGCATCACCTCATTACGGTCAGATGTGGCATTGCGGAGTCCGTCCTTGTTCTTTATCTCCAAAAGACCAGTATTGAGAGGCTGCTCAACGAGTTGTGCCTCACTTGCCCATGAGCCGTGGAAATGAGTGCAATGCACGTTGTTTCTGCGGATAGGCATCACGGGATTATAGAACTGTGTCAAGGTGACTGTCTTCTTCTCACCATTCGTGATATCTGTCCATGACTCAAGCATATCCACGTCATTATAGGCGAGGTAGTAGAGATGAACGGTAGTTGGGTAGAGAGGATCCTTGAGGGTTACGGTGAGCAGCTGACCTGAGCGTGTAGCACCATTAGGAGCCGTCTCGGTATGAGGAGTCACCTTATAGTCATCGATGACGAGATTGGTGGACAGATTGCCATCAGCGTGACGCATAGCGAGACATATCTCATTCATGGTGTGTGTGGCACCATAGGCAGGATAGAGGTCGGAGCGCGACCAGTTATCGTCTTTTATCTTCTGCAGATTGGCAATATCAGAAACGCTGATAGTAGTGCCATAATATAGGAACTGGGGTTCCGCACCTTTGTTCAGATCAACAACAAAGGAATTGTGAGGAGTGTTTAGAGAAACCTTCTCTGCCTGTGCAGACAAGCTACACAGAATAACTCCGAGGATAGGAAGTAGTTTTTTCATTTTTAATAAGAGCCTCTCCCCCCGCCCTCTCCCGTAGAGAGGGAGCCGGAAGGCGCAAGGGGTAGGCGGTGGATTATTTATTAATTATTTTTTCTTTTTCATTTAAAGCCCATCCGTGCACCGGCCCCCTCTCTACGGGAGAGGGCGGGGGGAGAGGCCCTTATTCCTTTCTTTCAATCACCTCAAGGCACATTCGTGAATTGTGATACGGACATTTCCAGAAGCCGGCATGATCATCCTTCTTATTGATGTTACGCTGAGGATCACGACTCCAGTACCACTCACCCAACTCATCGTCTATGAGATTATCCTTAATGTATTGCCAGCAATGGAGTGCCTTCTGAAGGGCAGCCTCATCACCAAAGTGCTGATAGATGTTGTAGAAGCCTACGACCGTTTCTGCCTGAACCCACCAATGGCGGTCATCATCCACATGACCTGTGTCGAGGTTTGCCTCATGGGTCATTGAGCCGTCAGCATTAAGACCTTTCTCTGAAGCCTTTGCAACCAACTGCACGATAGGTTCTACCTTTGCCAACACCTCCTCATCGCCAAGTACGAGAGCAGCCTCATGCATAAGCCAAGAGCACTCTATGTCATGACCATAGGACTCAAGCCAACCTGCACCACGAGTCCAGTCCATGTCAAAGAATAGGTCGAGATGATGCGTGTCGGGGTTGAGTATCTTATCACAGAAGATATCAATGAGGTTCCTTAAGGCAGTCTCAACTTTCATTAGAGAAGAGTGAAGAGTGAAAAGTGAAGAATTTGAATTAGTATTTTTAGCTGAGTCCACAGTTGAATCATTTAGTAACTTAAATTCTTCACTCTTCACTTTACACTCTTCACTTAAAGCCCTTAACTCTTCACTCAACATACGATATAGATTAGCGTATGGCTCAATGATATGCAGATGAGTGTTCTGCGACTTTGGATAGTTGGCATCAAGTTCGGAGAGGCGCATATCAGCAATCTCGCCCCATTCACGGGTGCAGGCCTCAATATAGCCGTTATACACCTCATCGAGTGAGTGTTCCTCTATGCAGGTAAAGAGATTTAGACAGATATCTATCACCCTCTTTATGTCGGCTTCACTCACGGAATCATGAGGACGCTGGCGAAGTGCACGCACATACTCACTCATGCCATAGAGCGTGAAGCCAAGAGCATAGAACTGCTTCTTGGTGTCTATAGGGTTACCCTTGCAGTCGAGTTCCCAGTATGTACCTCCATACACAGGATCTATAAAATACTCAAGGATATAATCCTTTGCTCGTGTAGCCGCCAGGAGATACTCTTCCTTGCCGAGTACACGATATGCAGCAGAGAAGCTCCATAGGATTCTTGCATTCAGGATTCCACCTTTGCTTGCATCCTTCACAAGAACGCCATCGCCAGTCATACGACCATAGAAGCCGCCATTCTCCTCATCCTGAAACTTGAGCCAGAATGGAAGAATGTTCTTCTCTATGCATTGGAGCATCTCATTGCGTAGTTCGTTTTTATTCATGACTTTTACTTATTCACGGTCTCCACCTTAGTATCACCAGGACGGAAGAGATAGCCTGTAGAAGCAGCACCATTAGTTGAGTATGTCTTCCACTCTATGTTCTTCCAGTCAATCTGGTCTGTACGCTGAGCAACAGCAACATGAGGTATTGCCGAACCATTCTTCACGAGAACAACGATTGGCATCTGGTCGCCTGTTGCTTTCCACTGTGGAACTTCAATCTTACGCCATCCCGGCTGATATGTCTTACCAGTCTGGTAATCTATCCAAGGCTCATCGCCAGGGAGATAGACAGTGCGTGATGTGCCAGCCTCAAGCATTGGAGCTACGAGCATCTGACTGCCGAACATATACTCATCCTCCACAAGCCATGCGCCCGGATCATCAGGATACTCGAGAAGGAGGGCACGCTGCATTGGCAAGCCTTGCTCTGTGCAGAGCTTTGCCTGTGCATAGATGTAAGGCATGAGCTTATATTTCATCTCAGCTGACTGACGGAAGAAATCCATGAACTCCTGTCCCTTGGAGAAATCAGACTGACCATCGGTATAGAGCCAAGGCTCTGTCTCTACACCATGAATGCGTGAGTGGGATGTGAAGAAGCCGTATGGAAGCCAGCGACGATAGAGTTCCTCTGGTGACTTTGTCACGAAACCGCCTATGTCATTGCTCCAGAAAGAGAAGCCTGAAAGACCGAATGAAAGTCCGGCACGAACTGTTCCAAGAAGACCTGTATTGGTGGTGCAGGCATCACCTCCCCAATGGAGAGGATAGCGCTGTGAACCTGCCCATGCAGAACGTGCCCAGATGATACCTTCGCTGTTTGCACCATCTATAGCCTCCCATGCAGTCTTGTTATAGCGAACAGGATAGAGGTTATGCTCATAGAAACCTGTACGGCCGTTGCTGTAGATACCATTGTTGAGAGGTGCGCCTTCACCAAAGTCAACCTTGATGACTGATACACCCTGCTTGATAAGTCCTTGAAGCTTCTCCGTGTACCATTGACATGTCTGCGGATTGGTGAAGTCAAGAATAGCATCTTCAAAAGGCAACTGACCGTTAGGACTCTTCACAGCCATACCCTTCTCTACAAGTTCGTTGAAGTAACGGTTCTTTGGTGTGAAGTAAGGCAACTGCCAGAGACATGTGTGGAAGCCGTCAGCCTTGAGATCCTTGAGCATCTTGACTGGGTCTTTGAAGTTCTTCTTGGAGAACTCATAGTCGCACTGCCAGTCAACCTCAAACCAACCTGTATCAAAGTGGATGACATCTGACGGAATCTTATTGTCACGAAGTTTCTTTGCCACACTACGACCTTCTGCCTCAGTGAAATAAGAGATACGTGACATCCATGTGCCAAATGACCAGAGTGGTGGAAGTGAAGGCTTGCCTACGAGTTCGGTATATTCATTGAGAATTTCCTTTGGCGAGCCAAGCATGATGAAGAGATCGGCATTCTCATCACCCATGAAGAGTTGGGTAGAACCAATGTATGAGCAACCGAAATCTGCAGTCACAGGTGCTGCCGTATGCATGAAGATGCCATATCCTCGATTTGAGAAGAAGAATGGTATTGGCTTATACATATCAGGAGTCTCAGGGCCTTGTGTATCAGTAACGAAGAGATTAAGTTTCTGACCAGCATGGTTAAGTCCACTTGGAGCCTCGCCACAACCATATATCTTCTCGCCCGGAGCAAGAGAGAAAACAGGTTCGATGGCACGACTATTATCCACACCACGCTTCATCCACATAAGCGGATGAGTCTTTACCTGTGTGGAGTCATTATCAGAAAGTGCACGTGTATGCGTCAGTTCCCTGCCGTTCTTATCCTTAATGACAAGTCGCCACGGGTACTTCTGTATCTCTATTGTGCCCTCTGAACTCTTATAGACGATAGCCTTGTCTGTCTCAGATACATTCCACAGTGAGCGACCATCAGCAGGTTTCTTCACGAGCATCACCTCATCATCATAGTTGTCCTTAGGGATGATTGGCGATGTGTAGAGACGAACACGAACAGTACGGCTATTGACAGGCTCGATAGTAAACTGCAACTCCGGACTCTGGTCATAGGCAGGTCCGGGGAAGTCGAGGTTCTCCAAAGGGATAATCCATTGTCCGTTGGCATTGAATGCCTGACGGGCATGAAGCTGCTGACGTGCCCACTTTATCTTACCTATACCCGTCTGCTTGTCGAAAGCAGCAAGGCTATCTGCTGTAAAATAAGTGTTGGACATATCAAAGAACTGCTGGCTCATATCCAGTGCCTGGTTGAGCAGATATTGTTGTCCGTTGTTTGTGGTTAGCTGTGCAGATGCACATGTAGTAAACAGGGCAAAGCCCATTGCCAAAAACGCTTTTTTCATCTTTTGAGTTTTTTAAACGTGAGTTAGACGAATTCTAAATGATTTGCAGCAAGCTGCTTTTTACTGACAATAATTCTTCGCTAAGGCTCAGGCACTTCGTGGAGTCCCAATCTTCACAATCTTTACAATCTTTATTTATAAACTTTGTATCTTAAAATTCCAATTTATTGGAAAAAGATTGGTAAGATTGGTAATTATTGTCAGTTCAAACACCAAAGGTGCACATTAAAATTGAATGTTATAAATTCGTCGAACTCACATTATTTTAGGAATCTATCACCCAACTTACTTCTTCAAAGGGAACTTATAAGCAAGAACACCCATCAAACATGCCATGATAGCTGGGAAGATAGAGAAGAGAGCCCATACCATAGTCTTTACAGATTCCTCATCGGTGATTGTCACGATTGTCTCACCTGTAGCCTCGTTGGTGGTAGATACAAGTCCTGCCATACCGAGAAGCATAGCGATGAGCGAGCCAGAGATAGCGCCACCAAACTTCTGCGCCATTGTACCAGAAGAGAAGATAAGACCTGTAGAAGAAGCACCGAACTTCTCTGTTGCGAAGTCAGCAACATCAGCATACATTGACCAAAGCAATGGTGAGTAGATACCAGCACCTACTGATGTGAGTACAGAGACAACGATAAGAAGCCAGATATATGCCTTATCCATTGGTATGAAGAAGTAGAGTACTGATGTCACGAAGCAGATAACGGCAGCCCATACGAATGCCATACGCTTTGAACCAACCCACTTTGTGAATGCAGGAGAGAGGCCTCCGAAGATCATACATGTAGCCTCACCAATACCCATGAATACGGTGAAGTTGATGATAAGACTTCCCATTGTGATATCTCCACCAAGGCAATATGTGAACATATAACCTGCTACAGCATAGCGGAAGCCGTTGAAGAAGTTGGTGCAGACAGCAACAAGAGTGATATACACCCAAGGCTTGTTCTTGAAGAGATCACCAAACTGTCTGAATGAGAAGCTCTCTGCACGCTTTGGCTGGATGCGCTCCTTGGTGAGAAGTCCGCAGGCCATTGTCATAAGGCAAGCGATGAGTCCGAAGAAAGCACCTATCACAGCATACTGATGCTGCTCTGTACCACCAATCCACTTCTGAACATAAGGGAAGATGAACAATGTGATGAATCCCATTGCGTAAGCTCCCACCATACGGAATGAAGAGAACTGGTTACGCTCGTTATCATCATCAGTCATCACTCCAAGCAATGAACCGTAAGGCACATTAACGAGAGTGTACATTGCCATCATAAGGATATAGAAGCCGTATGCCCAGACACGCTTTGTAGTAACGTCAAAGTCTGGTGTGAAGAGCAAGAGAGCGAATACCAATCCATAAGGGATAGATCCGAAGATAAGCCAAGGACGATATGTCCCCCAGCGAGATTGAGTACGGTCGGCAAGAGAACCCATGAGAGGGTCGGTAACAACATCAAACATACGTGCGATAAGCATCAATGCTGCTGTATCAGCAAATGTAAGTCCGAACACGTTTGTGAAGAACAATGGGAAGGCAATTGACATTATCTTCCATGTAATACCACCGGCAGCCGCATCACCAAGGGCATATCCGATTTTTTCTTTAAGTGTAGCCATTTTTATATTTAAGTTTTAGTTTATTATTGTTTTAGTTTTGTTTATTCTTTGCAATAAGTGCCTTTATCGCCTCAACCGAACTTGCTGTAGTCAATCCATCTTCTGGAGTGTTCTTGCAGTAGTCGATGAGCTTATCGATTGTTGAGGTAGCAACGTGCATACGAGTGTCAGAAGAAGCATAGTAGATGAACACCTTACCATCTTCATCAGCTATCCAACCATTGGCAAATGTCACGTTCATCACATCACCAATATACTCCTCTCCCTGAGGAACGAGGAAATATCCTCCCGGCTGAGCAATCACCTTAGTTGGGTCTTCAAGACTTGTCATGTACAGGTAGAGCACATATCTCAAGCCTGAGGCACAGGCACGAACACCATGAGCAAGATGCAACCAACCTTCCGATGTCTTGATAGGATGAGGACCTTCACCATTCTTCACCTCCGTGATTGTGTGATAGTGACGGGCGTTTATTATCTTCTCTTCCTTTATCTCTGCATGCTCGATGTCGTCGATAAGTGCCCAACCGATGCCACCACCAGAACCAGTCTCGATGAAGCCATCCTGTGGACGTGTGTAGAAAGCGTATTTACCATCCACGAACTCAGGATGAAGCACCACATTACGCTGCTGTGACTTCGTTTTGAGATCAGGCAGACGATACCATGTCTTCAAATCCTTTGTACGAGCTATACCCGCTGTTGCCGTTGCAGCACTCAAGTCGCCAGGATTGGAATCATCATGACGCTCTGCACAGAACACACCATAGATCCAGCCATCCTCATGGGCTGTCAATCGCATATCATATACGTTGGTAGCAGGAACGACATCCTCTGGAAGCGTAATTGGTTCTTCCCAAAAACGGAAGTTATCTATTCCGTTTGGAGACTCAGCTATAGCGAAAAAACTCTTTCGGTCAGCACCTTCAACACGAACTACGAGAAGATACTTGCCGTTCCATTTCATCGCACCACTATTGAATGTAGCATTCATCATAATACGCTGCATCAGATAAGGATTATCCTTCTCATTGAAGTCGTAGCGCCATTCAAGTGGTGTATGCTCTGCGGTCACAATCGGATTCTCATATCTATCGTAGATACCATTGCCCCATTCCTTCTTCACGTTTGGACGCGAAAGGAGCTCCTCATGACGTGCACGAAGAGCAGCAACTTTATCTTTAAATTCTTGACTCATATTTATCATTTACTATTTTTCATTTTACATTGCCTCCCACTACACCTTCCAGGTAAAACATATAATAACGTGAATTCGATGAAT
>DCJC01000064.1 GCA_002317355.1 Prevotellaceae bacterium UBA1710
TTACAATCTTTATTTATAAACTTTATATCTTAGAATATTCCAATTTATTGGAAAAAGACTGGTAAGATTGGTAATTATTGTCAGTTCAAGCACCAAAGGTGCACATTCACATTGATGATTAGAAATTCGTCGAACTGACGTTATTTTATTATTCTTCATTTCAATATTTTCTCCGTTACCTGATAAAGCAGGCGTTTTAGTTCGAGGCAATCCAAGTCATTAAGCGCGTCAAGTGCCTTCTGCTTGTAGTCACCAACCATTGTTTCAATCTCTGTCCTTACCTCTTCATCATTCCATTGTGGATGCATACAACGTAAGGCATAAACGGCAGATGGACGAACGGCAAGTTCATTGTCCTGAGTGAAGTCTTCAAGATCATCCTTCAACTGATAAGCTATGCCGAGAGCCTCAGAGTATTCCTTCAGCATCGGACGAAGATGAAGGTTGTTTCCCGTACAGGCAAGTCCGAGAAGCAACGACACCTCGAAGGCTGGTACAGTCTTGTTTCTGAACACATCAAGCGAGAAGTCAAGGTCTATAGGATGTGGATCTGCACACCATTGAAGTTCTGCTCCTTGTCCTTTGCACAAGGCAGAATGAGCATCGGCTATGAGTCGGACGAGCTCTACATTATTACTTTGCGCAAGAATCCTGTAGCCCTCACCAAGAAGGGCATCTCCTGCATTTATGGCATAGGCATCACCATAGAGAGCATTAACGGTAGGGAGTCCATAGCGCTCCATATCCTTATCCTCAATATCATCATGTATGAGCGAAGCCTTATGGAAACACTCTACAGCTACAGCAGAACGATGGACATCCTCATTCATGTTCACATCACCTGTAATAGCTTGATAGACAGCACAAAGCAGATAAGGTCGCCAGCGCTTGCCTCCCTTTATCATCCAGTCGAGACAGACATTCATGGTTCTGTCATCACGTGAACCGAACATACATTCCAGTTCCTCACGCTTGAACCAATTGTCGATTCTATCTCTTACTGCCTGATGATCGAGAAGAGTATGCACCTCTGGATTTATCATCGAAAGCAACTCTACAACATAGTCATTATCTACATGAGTGTCAATGCATCCTGCATCATTAAGAGCGACAGCCAATCCAGGAACAGCATGACTTACCAACAATGGGAATGCCTTCTCCAATGAGTCAAGACAACTAACTCCGATAACAGCATCCACTACATTATTCTCAATCAATTCGATGACCTGAGTAAAGCCTTCTGCAACAATACTAAGTGCTCCAAGTTCTTCTGCCTTATCCTGAAGCGAAGGTATGAGACACGAACCGCATCTATGACACAACAATCCGTATTCGTCATACTCGCCCTTGCAACCTCCATGCTTACTAAGGCACTTTGGAAGCATGAGCAACCTACGCTCATGTGGGATTGTAGCGATGATGTCAACCCACAACTGATTATTTATCTCCACCATCAACCATGAAATAAGGTCGGAAGATAATCCTTTCTGACTGACAAACTCAGTAGCAAGAGTCTCAAGTTGCTTTAAAGATACTGGTGGATACAAAGCCTTACCTTGCACAAAGACTTTGAGTTCTTTGCGCAACGCCATTCGTTCATATAATGTTGTTGGAATCATATTAATCGGCTTTGTGATTTAAAATTTTATCGAGATTTCGAATTATCGAGTTCCCGAAATTTCGAATTATCGATTTCTCGAAAATTATCAATTATCAATTTTCAATTATCAATTGGCTTTGGCATTAGCCATACGCTCCGAATCCGAAGAAATAATTCTTCTTCAACCATTTGTATGGAGTACTTCTTTCAGGAATGGCATCCTCACCCATATCGTGACCAGATACGGTATTCATCTGCGAATATTCGGCAAGTACCGTTTTTCTGCTTGTGGTGTCGATTGCCCCATGCTCTGCAAGGAAGTTAGCGAGTAGCTTTGGATTCTCCATCAGGATACATCCCCTACTCTGCTCTGCTGTCATAACTCGAAGATCTGCCATGAGTTGAGAGTTCTTGAACAACTCTGCCACATCCGTTCCTTTCTCGTTGACAAATTCACATGCCATCTGCAAAGGAGGACAGAACTCAACTGCTCCAGAAGGTCCTACATGATGACTCATTCCTGTAGCTCCAGGACACATAGCCACTCCCTTGTCATCCCAATAGGTATCTATAAGTGCAACTGGTGCTGTTCGACGTTCTTCTACAAGAAATTCCCTCAACTGTCGTATCTGCTCCTTATCGAGAGCAACCTCTGGATTAGGATTTGCACCTACTGGTCGGTAGATGTAATACCACATGTAAGCAGCACCTTCCTTAGCCACACGTTCTATCTGCTCACGACTCACGAGTTCATCGAAGTTACTCTTGCAGACACTTGTAGCCACACCGAAGATAAGTCCTGCCTTTCTACAAGCACGTATGCCCCTGAGTGTTCTTTCATACACCTCATTGGCTCCTCGTCTGCGGTCACTCTCGTCCTTAAGTCCTTCAACGCTTACAAGAGGAGTTACATTTCCAAGAGCACGAAGCTGCATAGCCAATTCCTCTGTCATGAGTGTTCCGTTGGTGAAGAGTTGGAAATAGCAGTCGCTATGCTTCTTCATCACATCAAGCAAGCCCTTGTACATAAGAGGCTCACCACCAAGTATGCCGAAGAAATAACTCCCCTCCTTCTTGCAAGAAGTGACGATACCATCAAGTTGCTCGTTGGTAAGTGATGCTCTTCCACCAGCACTCACCCAACAACCGCTACATCTGAGGTTACAGGTTTCGGTTACGCTTATCATCACGAAAGCAGGAAAGAACTTCTTACCCTTGGCAGAACGTTTCTCGAAGGAACGCATGTTCCAGAAACTATGCCAACCGAAGTTCCATGCAAACTTCCATAACAAACGAACAGGAGTTTGCTTAACTACTCTACAGCCGATTCCGGCAAGTGATGTCCAATCTGTTAGTGACATATTAAATTGCGGCCCCACCCCAACCCTCCCGAGGGAGGGAGCCCCATTCGGCAATAGGGGTTCAGCATATTAATTTTGAATTACGAATTTTGAAACGCCTTCCGCGCACCGGCTCCCTCCCTACGGGGGAGGGCGGGGGGAGAGACCCCTACTTCCTCAACTTTACTCCTTCTCTTCTCTGAGCCAATTTCTCGCGAAGAGAGGCACCATAAACTTCCTTTGTGCCCTGCTTAACGGCAAGTTCCTGAATTTCCTCACCTCCGTTAATAGGACTTCTATCGTACTTCGCAAAGACAATTGCACCAGAAGGACAAGAACGTGCACAAGCAGGACAGTTGTTCTTGCAGTTGCGAGGATTTACCACCCTCACCCTATCCTCAACCATCTCATACACTCCGAATGGACAGAACTCATAGCACTTGCCACATTCTGCACACAAATCCTTATCAATAGCAGGATACCAAGCATCTTCACCAAGTTTCTTCTTGAATGAAGCAATCTTATTTACCCATTTGCTATCAGCAGAAGTTGGAACCAACTTAATGTCAAGTTTCTCAAGAATGCTCTCGAAGTTTCCAGAACGCAAGTCGAGTGATTTGCAATCCTCTTCATCAACAAATGCCATCAAGCTCTTTACAGCCTTCTTATAGCAAGCTACGATTGTTGTCTTTGCAATCTCATGAACTTTCTCGTCCTTATCCTGACAAAGTTCACAAAGATCGCTTACCACCTCAACATCATAACCTGCCTCACTTGCAGCTGTAGCAAGCAAAGCAACTTTTTCTTTGTCGATGAATGTACGAGACGCACAAGCACATATAGTGATTTTTGAATCCTTATTCATGTTCTGAACATTACTATTCTTGTAGATAATAGATGTTATTTCGCTACAAATTTACAAAAATATTTTTATTTATAAATAAAAAAGAGCATAAAAACGAAAAAAAAAATATTTATGCCGATTAATTAATCAAAGGAATGCTATAATTAACAAATAGAGAGCCAATCGCGAATTGGTGTTGAATTGGAATTGTATTGGAGTTGAATTGGAACTGAATTGGAGCTGCTTAGGTACAAAAACGAGCTAAAGACACTAAATCCTCAAGAAAATAACAAAGGCATCATGAACTTAAAGTAGTTCGTGATGCCTCGTATTATATTTACCTCAAAATCAATCTTATACGTTCGCAATATCAAGTATGTCTGCAAACACTCCAGCAGCTGTAACACCAGCTCCTGCTCCATATCCCTGAATGAGCATTGGATGTGGATTATAACGCTCTGTATGAAGGATTACGATATTGTTTGATCCCTCGAGCTTTGCGAATGGTGTATCAAGGCCACATCTCTCAAGTGAAACGCTTGCCTTACCATTATCAAACTTAGCAATAAAGCGAAGACATTGACCAGCCTCCTCTACTTCCTTACGGAGATTCTCAAAGTGCTCATCGAGCTTTGGAAGGTTCTGCCAAAAATCCTCAAGCGAACCATCAAAATACTCCTGTGGCACGAAAAGATGCTTCTCTACATCCTCCTGACTAATCTCATAACCTGACTCACGAGCAAGGATTACAAGCTTACGGATAACATCCACACCAGAAAGGTCGATACGTGGATCTGGCTCAGAGAAACGCTCTTCCTTGGCACGCTTAACAGCCTCAGAGAAAGACACTTCGCTACTGATTGTGTTGAAAATATAGTTGAGTGTACCTGAGAGTACAGCCTCAATCTTTGTTATCTTATCGCCACTCTTCACAAGGTCATCGATTGTATGGATGACAGGAAGACCAGCACCTACGTTTGTCTCAAAGTTGTATTTCACGTCCTTCTCAATAGCAAGAGCCTTGAGCTTACGGTAACGCTCAATATCACCAGATGCTGCAACCTTGTTAGCACATACGATAGAGATACCAGCAGAAACGAAATCAAGATAGAGGTCAGCGATGTCGTAACTTGCTGTACAATCTACAAATACCATATCGCCACTTATTGCCTCACGCATCTTGAGGACTTCATCATGAATTGTCTCCAATGAACTCTTAGGACAGCTGGCAAACATCTCACGGAACTTGCCGAAGTCGAAGTTAGAGAGGTCAATGCCATCCTTATTCATAAGAATATTGAAGATATCAACAACGCCCACAACCTGGAGGTTGAGCTTACGCTTGCTAAGCATTTCCTGCTGCTGAGCGATCTGTTGCAGTAGTGTACCACCTACGGTTCCTGTACCGCAGAGTACAACGTTAAGTACTTTTTTTGTCATAATGGCTGCAAAATTACTCTTTTATTTTCACTTTTGCAAGAAACTGACACTTTTTTATGTTAATTTGATGCTAAATATTTAAGAACAACAATTATTTTTCTATCATACAAACCGATTATTTGATTCCAATGCGTCAGAAGGCAACACCAAGCCTTATCACTTTCCGATTCACATAGCAAGAAAACAGCATTATCCAAGGCTAAAACTAGGGAGATACTCCATCGATACTCCATCGATACTCCATCGTTAGTCCATCGATTCGATGGAGAAGCGATGGAGAAGCGATGGACATGCGATGGAGATGCTTCGGAGGAAGAACGGAATTTCAGCGAAGGATTTCCGAAGGATAAAGAATGACTTTTCATAAGAAAAAGAGGGAAATGAATCTGGAGGATATGGAAATGTAGTGGAAGTTTTTGACTGGAGCGGCAAGAAAGTAAAAACAATTAACCTTGGCCATTTGGGGGTAGAGATCATGTTGTCTGATTATGCCTATGCTCTATATCCACTATAAAATGGGAATTACATGGGAATCATAAGGGAATTACATGGGAGTAGAATAGGAGTAATAGCAGAGGCATAGCGAAGGCATGACGATAGAAAATAATGAATGTTTGCATGAATAATGATTCGGAATTTGTGATTAAATTTGGTTAATACAGATATTTTCAATAACTTTGCATCCAAATTTTACAGGCATCACGTTTAAATGATGAAATTTAAAGGATAATCGAATTGAAAATCAAATAGATATGGCAACACAGAATAATACGATTGATCAGGAAAGAACAGTTTTCAAAGTTCTTATGGCTATTTGCATCTGCCATTTGCTTAATGACAGTATGCAGTCGATTCTGCCAGCGGTATTCCCAATGATAAAAGACACTTTCCACCTTAGTTTCGTACAGGTAGGAGCCATATCTTTGGTTATTCAGCTCACATCATCTCTTATACAGCCATGGGTAGGACTTTATGCCGACAAGCACAGACATTCATGGCAGCTTTCTGTTGCGATGGTATTCTCTATGTGTGGTGTCGTGATGCTGGCTCTTGCCACAAGCTATTGGATGATTCTGCTTGCCGTAGGACTCATGGGAGTAGGTTCTGCTGTATTCCATCCACAAGCTGCTCAGATAGCTCAGGCAGCATCTGGAGGTAGAAAAGGATTTAGCACAAGCAATTGGAACAATTGTTGGAGGTATGCTTGGTGATAAATACGGCAGAAAATGGGTTATCTGGTTCTCTATTCTTGGTGTTTCTCCATTCACTATCGCCCTACCCTATATTGACAGCTTTACAGGAGTTGTAATTCTAAGTATCGTCATTGCCATTATTATGGCATCAGCATTCTCGTCAATTCTTGTGTTTGCTTCTGACCTTATGCCAAATAATACTGGTGTGATAGCTGGTATTTTCTATGGATTAAGCTTTGGAGTAGCAGGTATTGGAAGCAGTTTCTTTGGATGGTTAGCGGATCAGACAAGTATTCATTTCGTATTTGAGGTTAGCACATTACTTCCTCTACTTGGTGTTATTGCTGTTTTTCTGCCAAAAATGAAAAAAGAAGTGGTATGATTTGCTTAATTGAATTGACAGCGAATAGTTAAATATGTTAAATGTTGAGGGAGATATAATTTATGTGGAAATAAATGCCTAACTTTGAGGCAAATTTTAATGTAACTGAAGTTTCCCACAGTTTAAAATACACTTTCGATTTGTTATTTTATTTATTATCAAGAATTTGAGAATTAGAGAAAGCTATCGCACCACGATGGAATTAATACGAATGTAGAGAATTGCTACTTACGTAGCTTTCCGCGACAAGAGCGAAGCGATCTCTCAAATTCTTATAAATTCAAGAAAATCAATCATTTGAGAAGAAAATTCTCTAACTCTCTAATTCTTGATAAAATAAATAATAGGGGTGGGAAAGTTGAGTAATGTAATAACTAAGTAAAAAACATAATAATTAAAAACCTAAAGTATGATTAAAGACATTGCTCATATTGCCTTGAATCCTTTGGATATGGACAAGACAGTTGCGTATTTCGACAAGGTTTTCGGTTGGAAGAAAGTGTTTGAACTTCACAAAGATAACGGTGAACCTTGGATTATTTATCTTAAGATTTGCAAGGGACATTTCCTTGAACTTTTCTATGGTGGAGAGAATGATCGTGACTATGCCTTCAATTTCAAGAAAACGGGTTACAACCACCTTTGTGTAACCGTAGGAGATATTCGCAAGACACTTCAGGAAATCTACGAGAAAGGTTATATTGATTCTCCAGAACCAGAACTTGAGCCAAGTGGATGTAAGAATCTCTGGCTTTATGATCCAGATGGCAATGGTATTGAACTTCAGGAATATACCCCTGCTTCTGTACAGATGCAGAGCAATGAGGCACCTTACGAGTTTGGTCGTGAGGGATATGTAGGTATTGGTCATGCTTGTTTCGTATGTAAGGATATTGAGGCTTCACTCGATTTCTATTGTAATAAATTGGGAATGAAGTTGGTAGGCATTCAGAACAATGACGAAGGTGAGCCTTGGTTGCATTATGTTCGTATGGCTGATGGTGTTTATCTTGAGCTTATTCCAAATGGTGAAGGTGAGAATCCTAATACTGGCTGGAATTCACGTGGTTTCCAGCATCTTTGTCTCGAGACAGATAATCTTATTGAGGATGTAGAGCGTCTTCGTGGTTTGGGTGTAGAGATTGATCAGGAGCCAAAGACATCTTCTGATAAGAACTGGCAGGCTTGGATTCATGATCCTGATGGTAATAAGGTAGAATTGATGATGATTGATCCTGACTCTCCTCAAGCAAAAGCATAAATTCATTTACCATTTACCATGTACAATTTACAATTGGACAAATATAAAATGAAAAAGATAACATTTTTTGCTTGCATGATGGGTGCATTAATGATGACATCATGTAATAATGGCACACCTAAGACAGAAGAAGTTGCAAAGGATACTGCACAAGTAGCTGATCCTGAATTAGTAGCAGCTCAGAACCATAAGTTGGAGTTGAATCCTAATCGTGGTGTTATGGCAAATCCTCTTGACCTTAACAAGTTCATTCAGATTGCCATTATCGTAGAGGATATTGAAGCTGCTGCTCGCGAATGGTCACAGCTTCTCAATGTGCCAATGCCAGAGATTAAGGTACATCAGACAGTTGATACAACAGATCCTAACCTTATGTATTATGGTAAGAACTATAAGTATGGTTTGAAACTTGCTTCTATCATGGCACCTCAAGGTTTCATCATCGAGTTGCATCAGATTCTTGACGATAATCCAAGCACTTACAATGAGTTTATCAAGGAGCATGGCTATGGTGTTCATCATCTTGGTTTTGCTGTAGGCGATCGTCGTGATGCTGTTGTAAATGAGCTTGTTGAGCGTGGATATCCAAAGCGCGTTGAGCATATCTACCCAAGTGGTAGTTGGACAATTATTGATAGCGAACAATCACTTGGTGTGAATCTGAACATCAAGCCAGCTATGTAAAACGTGAATTCTTAATTCAAAATTCATAATTCAAAAAAATGCCTGTCTCACGATATGTAAGACAGGCACTTTTGTTGATGAATAGTAATTATTTTTGCTGCTTCTTGAGAGGTGTACCAAGCTCAGATGCCTCTGCATCATTCTGATCAAGCTTGAATACCATGAATGATGGCTGCTTCTTTGTAAGTGGCTTCCAAGCACCATCCTGTGCACCATTTGGATTGCTATACTTAGCGAAGTTTGTCCAAGCTGTGAGCATCTTCTCTGAAAGATCCCAATCACCCTTTGTCCAAGGACGCCAGCAATGCTTAAGTGACTTGAAAACAAACCAAAGGTCAGATGAGTGGAAAGCACCCTTAAGACGCTGTGTTACCTCTGGATGTGAACCATCATCTGGAAGAGGACGAGCAAACTGATATGCCCATGATGTTCCGCCCTTGCTTTCGCGTACACGACAGAATTCAGCAATACCTTCCTGCATATCACCCATATCATCCATTGTGTAACCAATCATATAAGGTACATCAGCAACAGTTCCTTCACGTACAGCATCATCGAAGCTCTTTGTACATACATATCCCTCAACGATAGGCATGAGTGGAAGATATGCACGCTCACCAGTAGCTCCTGCATAGATTGTGCTGAGAGCATGGATTGTCTCTGTTGAAGCCTTACGCATCTTTGAGAGATCTGTAAGACCTGCCCAATCCATCATCTTCTTAGAAATCTCCTCTGCCTGATTAAATGTTACAGGTGCAAAAGGACCTGCTGGACGTGGCTTTGCACCATCCTTTGTAGGAAGAGAGATACCATTACCACTCATGATGACTGCCTTGTGGAAGAGGCCACGTGCAAGTGGTGATTCGCAGATAGTACGTACGCTACCAGCACCAGCACTCTGACCGAAGATTGTTACGTTATCTGGGTCGCCACCAAACTTAGCGATATTCTTCTTGATCCACTTGAGTGACTCAATCTGGTCGAGAATACCATAGTTACCAGATACTCCCTTTGGATTCTCCTTAGATAGCTCTGGATGGCAGAGGAATCCGAATACACCAAGACGATAGTTGATAGAAACGAGAACTACGTCCTTGTTACCCCACTCCTGACCATCGAATTCTGGCTCGGTACCCCATCCTTCACGATAGCCACCGCCATGAATCCAGAGAGCTACAGGGAGTTTCTTGTTTACATCACCAGGAGCCTTTGTCCATACATTGAGATAGAGACAATCCTCGCTATATGGTGCTTCCTTGCCATAGCCCCACTCTGTTGTGTAGCCACCTGGATAGTGAACTGCCTGATATGATGGATGACCGAAAGTGTCACAAACCTTCACGCCCTTCCATGGAACTACTGGCTGTGGTGCCTTCCAACGCAAATCACCAATTGGTGCTGCTGCATAAGGGATTCCACGATAGACATAAACGTCTGGATGATCATCAGCTGTTACACCCTGAACCTGACCACCTTCGATAGTCAATACAGGATTCTGACCCATTGAGAACAATGTCATTGACAACATTGCTACCATAAGAAAGATTTTTTTCATAATGCTTAAAAGTATATATTAATAATTAAATTTAGGTTCTTAAAACAGTTACTACACAAATACGGGCACAAATATAAGCATAATTTCTGATTCTCGCAAACGTTTAACAGTCTTTCACATAGAAAGTTCTTTGTTATCTCAAATAAATTGTGTATATTTGCACTCAAGAACCAAATAAATTGTTTAAATGAAAATCTTTAGATTATTTGCACTTAGTGGAATCATTGCCTTGGCTGCATGCTCTGGTAATGTTTCTGAATTGATTAAGAAAGCTGAGCAAGGTGATGCTGATGCTCAACTTGAGTATGCACGCCTCTTAAAAACAAGCGGCAATGGCGTGGAGCAAGATTGGAAGAAAGCAGTTGAAATGATTCAGCTTTCAGCAGAAAAGGGCAACCACGATGCAGAATGGGAATTAGGAGCCTTGTATGAATTTGCTAATCACATGACTCAGGATTCAGCTAAGGCCATTGAATGGTATAGAAAGAGTGCTGATGCAGGAAGTCCTATAGGTCTCTATATGCTCGCTCATTGCTATCAGCATGGAATTGCCATTGAGGAGAATCATCATATCTCTGATAGCTTGTATGCAAAATCGGTTGAGGAACTCACAAAACTCGCATCTCAAGAAGATATGTATGTGCTGAATTTCCTTGGAAGCGCATATTATTGGGGAGATGGTGTCAAGGAAGATCGCAAAAAGGCTTTCGAATACTATCTCACTTCAGCAAAGAAGGGGAATCCTGAGACTCAATATAAAATAGGTAACTGCTACGAAACAGCTCAAGGCACAGAAAAGGATATGGAGAAAGCCAAGGAGTGGTATCGTAAATCTGCCGACCAAGGCTATCAGGATGCTCTTGATGCTCTTGAAAGATTGTGGAAGAAATAACTCCACATATTATCTTTCAAGAATCCTTACCTCAGCATTGACAAACGAAGGGATATCATGATATGAGCAATTCCTATCAACAGCCAGAAGGTTGCGAGCGAATTGTCCATGAGTCACAATGATGATATTATCGTCAGGATATTGTTCTGCAAGTGTTTCAAGAGCTTTCTTCGCACGTTCGAATATACCATCATCCGATTCGGCTTTGCCAGGGAAATCCCAATGACCATCATGATAGTACTTTTCTTTTCCTTCAGTTACGGTAAGGCCTGTATATTCTCCCCAATCACGCTCACGAAGCATCTCCATTGGTATTACAGGTAGCTTGAGGCGCTCACTTATGATATCGGCAGAATCCATTGCTCGCTTCAAATCGCTTGAAATAATGCATTTGAAGTTAACATTAAGTGCAGAGAGTTCTTCGGCAGTAGAACGTACCTGTTCCCTACCCTGCTCTGTCAATCTTCCTGGCATATGACCTTGAAGTATCTTCTGATTGTTCTCCTCCGTCTGACCGTGCCTAACTATGTATATTACCATAATATCTTTAGATGTTTTTGCAAAGGTACTAAGAAATAATTGGAAATCCAAACAATTGAAATAAATAAAACATTTTACATGAAAAAGTTATCATTCATCATCGCTGGCATGCTTGCTTTGGCTTCATGCTCTAACAATGAAAATACTCAGAATGTGAATAATGATTCAGAGTCAGTAGAAAAAGTTATAATGGCAAGACGTAGTATTCGTCAATACACCACTCAAACTATCAGTCGCGATACTCTCGACCAGATTATCAAGTGTGGTATCAATGCTCCTAATGGACAAGCGCGTCAGGCATACGAATTGCGTGTGGTAAATGATCCTAAGTTGCTCAAGGAGATTTCTGATGCAGTTCTGAAGGATAATCCAGAAATGAGTTTAAAACCAGGAGCTGATAACATCTTCTTTGGTGCAAGAGCTGTTGTGTTTATCGGTAATGACACTAACTATGACATGTCTCAGGTAGATTGCGGACTTCTTGGTGAGAATATCATCCTTTCTGCATGGTCAAAGGGAATCGGTTCTTGCTGCATGGCTCATCCTGTACGACTCATGAAGGAGAGCGAGTCATGTGCTCCATATATCCAGAAGCTCGGTTTCAGCGCTGGATACAACCTTCTCTACAGCATTGCTCTGGGATATCCTAACGAGTCACCTGATGCAAAGCCACGAAAGGAAGACATGATTAAATATGTTGAATAGGAATAATCTTCTTAATACAATAAAATAAGGTCAATATCAAGTGAAAAACTTAATATTGACCTTTATATTATTATATAGAATTTATCGAGATATTACTGTGGCATAAACTCCTTCATTCTCTTCTCCATCTCTGCCATTCTCTTAGCATGATCTTCCTCGTAAGCCTTGAACTGCTCCTTTGAGAGAATAGTCTTGAGTTCCTTGTTGTAATTAGTCATATCTGGACCAAAAGATGGCTTACCATCCTGTGAAGTCTGAGGTGGAGTCATTGGTGGGAAACCGTCCTTGAAGAGGTTTGTAAAGAAATCAACGTTGAGGACTGCAACCTTCTCTGCCTGCTCCTTAGAGAGCTTGAACTTCTCAGTCATTTCCTCTGTACGTCTTGCAGCAATCTCCTTAGGGTCAAAGTTCATACCGCCAAATGGGCTCTGTGCCATTGCTGTAGTCATCATGAAAACAGCGAATAGAGATAATAATAGTTTTTTCATTGTAAAATTTTGGTTTTAATAGTTTGAAATCATTATTATGACGAACTATTATCAAATCAGTTTAACAGAGAAAAATAGCACAAAATGTTAATAATAGAAAATTTAGGGCAATGAATGTGACTTATTCGTTAAAATCGAGCCTTTTTACAAGTATTTTGATTAAAAATGATAAATAATCCGCACAAATATTAACCAATTTTAAACATGTGTTTTGACAAAATATCAAGAACTATCTTTTATAACAAACAAAAAAGTCAAGTATGGTTTCACACCAATACTTGACCTTTTAAATATTGTATATTGTATTTGTTTATCTTTCAATCGTCAATACACCTGCAGAATATGGTTCTACTGCAAGGGTATATGACTTATCTGATGGCTTAACAGACATTGTCTTCAATGCAACTGCATTCTTATTCTCCATCGTATTTCCTATCTTAAGGTTACCAGGAGCATAATATTCATAACTTGCATCTGTCTGAGCAGCCCATCTATTATTGTTAAGAACGAGATTATATGCCATATCTGTTGGATTCACAACCTTCACAATGACACTCTTACCATCTTCTGACATAGTTGTAACCACATTCATCTCACCAGTATCACCTGTATAAGAAAGCAGATAGCGAGAGAAATGATTATACCAAAGGTCGGTCACCTGATAGTTTGGTGCTACATACACATCCTTATAGTCGAAGTTAATGAAGGCATTATCCCAATCTGGTGAATCTGTTCTGCGGATAAACAATGCTGCAGCACCCATTGCCACAACATCCTTTGACTCGCACATATTGAGGAAACCACCAGCAAAGAGGCCTGTACGCCAATCCTGACTGTTCAGATTCCACTCAGAGATGAAGAGCTTGATATTTGGATTAGGACTCTTCGCAATCATCTCTGCATAGTCGTCATACATCTTACCAAGCTTCAGAGGACCTGTTGCATAGCCATCCTGTGGTTCATAATGATGAAGACTGAGATAGTCGAAGTAGTTGCCAGAGCGTGCTACGAATGCAGAATCCTCTTGGAATCCACCACAAGCAATGATCTTTATTGTTGGATCTATCTTACGCATTGCCTCTGAATAACGACGCACGCATGCCTCATACTTATCAACACCCATCTCCCACATCTCATTGTCTATCTCCCAATACTTTATATTATAAGGTTCAGGATGACCGTTTGCAGCACGTTTTGCACCCCACTCGCCTGTTGACGGCTCATTACAGTAGCGAAGCCAATTAAGCGCATTTTCCATGATTTCATCGGCCTCAGAGTCAGGACGCTCAAAGCCAACACTTACCACAAGGATCGGTTCTGAGTTCACTTCACGACAAAAACGTATGAATTCATCGGTACCGAAGCAGTTCTGATCGTAATCCATCCACATCCAGTGATCCCAACGACGACGCTTCTCCTGAGGACCTACACCCCATCTCCAGTCATACTGAGCCACATAACCACCTCCTGGCCAACGCATACATGTTGGGTGGAGTTGCTGAACGGTCTTGAAGATATCAGGACGGAAACCACCGAGAGCCTTACCAGAAGCTGTTGTCATGCTCGCTTCATCCACCTGTACGGTTCCGTTCTCCACACAGATGGCAAAGTCTGCATCTCCTGAATATGATGGTGCAGAGAGCTCAAATTCGTATTTCTTCCACTCGCTGCCAGGAGTTCCCAATATCTGACGAGCAACAACACTATTACCATTACGAAGGGCTACAGAGAGCGTTCCCTGACCTTTTGCGTGAATATAACCAATGTATTTCTCGCCAGCAACGACATTCTGAGGACCTTGTATCAAGCCAGTCTCTCCATTCTTGCTACTGATCTGCTGAGAATAGTTCATATTGACGGCATCGCCTTTAACCATCTTAAACTCACCATTGCCGAATGATTTCCATTGAGGAGCTACAGCAGGAATCTGCACATCCTTTGGCATTCCCTCAAAGAAAACCGCCATTCCATCGGCAGAAGTCACCTTGATGTTACGGTAAGTTGCCTCTGTATAGTTCACCCAGAATGTAATGTCATTCTTGCCTGTCTTGTCTATTTTGTTGTATGAGAGAATCTGCTTGCCATCATAATAGACCTTAGCTACGTTTCCACGACAAGAGATGCGGAGCTTATGCCAATCCTGACGCTCGTTAATCTGATTATCGGTCGCAATCTTCTTTACAAGAGGCTCAAAGACCTTCATTGTGCGCTTTCTTCCCCACATCTCAACCTCTTTCTCTACCTGTGTAGATATTGAGAAATTTGGAGAGTTTTCTTTCTTCATCATAGCCTCGCGAGCTTTGGCAAGTTCCTCATTCTTGCGCATCTCCTCTGTCTGCGCAACAGATAGTGAGCGAACCTCATAATAAGGGTTATGCATTCGCATGAAGTAAGGATCTCCATTTGCCTGATTTCCAAAGGCAAAGCGTATGTCCATCAAACCACCACTCCAAGCACGTCTTGCCAAGCGATATGAGCGCCAATTCACATCCATCGTAATGTCATAATCGTCGGTTTCAACGGTTGTTATCTTAATCGGCTGCTCATAGCGTGTAGGTGAATGAAGCACGTTATTATCATCAGCAAACCAACCGTCAAAATAGCCATCACGAGGTGGTATGCCAGGGTAATGCTCTGGTTCAAAAGAACGCTCGAAAAGCAGTTCCTGCCATACTCCATTATTGGCAGAGAAATAGATATGCTCGAACAACTGACCGTAAAGCATAGGGTCAATCATTCCACTTGGTTTGCTACTATCAATCTGGATAGTCTTGCTGATAGCATTGTTTTGTGCCAACGTTGTTGTACTTGTCATAAACAACGCCAGCATACCAAACAAGGTAGATTTCATTTTCATATTATTCGGTTTATAGTAATTTAGGTTCTATAAATAGTTACTACACATTCTTGGTTGCAAAGATACAAAATATCACCGACATTTGCAAATGATCACTCTACTTTTTCATCTGGAAAACCAAGCATTTATCAGTAAACAACGTGAGTTCGACGAATTAAGATCTGCTTATGTTAGAGTAAGATAAGTTGCTTTCGCCATCTAAAAAAACAGAATAAAACAGATAAAAACCAAATAAAACATTTGTTTTCTTTTGTATTCCAAGGTTTTCTTTTGTTTTTTTAAATCGCGTAAGCAAATTCGACGAATTGACGTTATTTTAGGATTTACATGCCCCTAACGATATTTGAAACGATGATTGCTATTTAATTATCCCCACTAAATTTCCGCTGAGCCATAAAAATATTTAAGGTCAAGTTCAGCAATTCTGCTTAAACTTGACCTTTTGTATTTTCCCCAGTTTTCGTCAAATATACCGTTTTATATTCCCCAAAAGTGACATCTTCAATGTGTCACATTTCATAAATCTTACACTTATTTCCGAGTGCAAAGGTAGAAATAATATATGGGTTATGCAAAATTTCGTGTTTCATAAAGTTCATGATTTATAACATATTGTACTTTTTACACTTGTGCAACAATTTGCATAACTATTGCATATTTGCAATCTACCTCATTAACAACAAGTTAGATACGCATCATTCAAGCAATTATGTTCATCACGAAATGAAAACATTTCTGAAACATAATTTTAGCCAATGTAACCGATTACTCATCTATTTTTGTTCCATTTTTCCGATGAAATGGCACTTTTTCGGCATTTTTACCATTGTTAGAATATGATTATAGTTTATCAATTGTTCTTGCCAGATGACAACAAATTGTAGTCTCTATCCTACTCTGGAAGCAGAAAAAATGCTGTTATTTTTTCTCCAGCACTTTCTCGCACACAAGCATTGCGAGATAACAACCGAAGAAATTGGTCGTTGCCTGAACAGCAATTGCAGTATAAATGTCAGTATCAGCAATAAACTTTATCACTACAGCACTAAAAGTATAGCAGATACAGTTCATCAATGAAGCAATAAACTTACCTGACTTGATAACGAATATACTACGAGTTATGTGTAGGAATACGTTTGCAAAAGATATTACGATGTATAAAAATAATGTATTCATATTCTTTAGTTTTTATATTATTGTGTAAATCTAACACAAAGGTACGCATTTCTCGAATAACAACCAAATAATATGCATATATTTCACGTAAAAGGCTATAGTTTTAACAATTATTTGTGTATTTCGTACACAAAAATCTTGTTTTATGCATATTTTTTTGTAATTTTGCAGTCAAAAAACAAAAACAATATGTCATACACATACGAATATCCACATCCAGCAGTTACAACTGACTGCGTTGTCTTTGGCTTCGACGGCACAGGACTTAGTGTCTTATTAATCAAAAGAGGCATTGAACCTTTCACAGATCAATGGGCATTACCGGGCGGTTTCATCCACATAGATGAGACAGCAGAGGAAGGTGCATATCGTGAACTGCGTGAAGAGACTGGCATAGAAGATATCTATGTAGAGCAACTACAAGCCTTCACGAAAGTAGATCGCGACCCACGTGAGCGAGTTATTACGATTGCATTCACAGCATTGGTTCGTCAGCAAGACTACGGCTACATCAAGGGCGGCGATGATGCAAAAGAAGCGAAATGGTTTTCTGTCAACGACCTTCCCCTACTCGCTTTCGATCACAAGGAAATCCTCGACACTGCCTTAGAGCGTCTTCGCAGTAAGATAAAGTTAGAGCCAATAGCCTTCCACTTGCTCAACCCAACGTTCACCATGACACAAGTACAAAGCATTTATGAGGCTGTCCTTGGTCAGAAATACGATCGTCGCAACTTCCACAAGAAGATGACAGTACTTGGATACATCATTCCTACGGGCGAAAAACACACAGCTTACGGTCGCCCAGGCAGTCTCTACACATTCGATGAAGAGAAATACAAGGAAGAAATGAGTAAGCGAAGCGCAATATAATTTTCTCTCGCTTTCCCAAGACTTTCTTCCCCTCTCTTTCCACCCCATCTAACATATAACTGTTAGGTAACACACACACCTATACTATGCCTTTTAACGTCATTATATAATATAATATATTATATTAAAATTATATATAATGGGGATAGAAGACATATCCCCTCCTCTCTGTTGTATCTAACAGTTATATGTTAGATAGGTATATCTCCAATTTCCTTTCTCGAATTTTTACTAATTGACTATCAGCAGGTTACAGCTTTCAAAATAATTATTTTTTGTTATTTTGCAAATTTTTTCTCATTTTCCTTTCATACCTCAGAAAAAATTAGTACCTTTGCATTGTGATTCGGAAGAAGAAGGGCAGCCTCTCCCTCCGCCCTCTCCAAGAGAGAGGGGACTGCCCCCCTCACCCCCACAGGGGGAGTAGATACTAATGAGCGCGGCGAGACTAACCACAAGCACCTATCACCCAAACACCTCCCTCATGGTTCCACTATGGTTCCGCTATGATTCCGCTATGATTCCGCTCGCTATGATTCCCATTTATGGGCGGTCGGCAGCCCCCCGTGTCCCTCCCATTAGGGAGGAAGATAAACGGAGCACAAACAACAACACAAATGACATAAACCGATAGCTCGAAGGCCAAGAGCGAAGGTAACAAGTCATACCACTAAATACATCTATGCAAACAACAAAGCACGCGGAAAGATCAAAGGGTTTTCGTCTAAGACGATGCATACGAAATATCCCGAGATTCGTCATAGACAAAACCTCGGGATAAATAACTAAAAGTAGATATTTGGGTTATTTAACTACTTTCTTCTTGCCGTTGCTAATCATAATCTGCCCCTTGACAGCCTTGTTTACTGGCATACCCTGAATGGTGTAGCTTGCAGAAGTCTCAGCCTTTGTAAGAGTCTTGATGGCAGTTGCCTCGTCCTCGATGACAGTCTTGCGATAAAGCTTGATAGCCTTCTTCTTGCCAGGAGCATAGTAACGGAAACGAGTCTTACCCTCGTCAGTGTTATATCGGAGCTCATAGCCAACCTTAGCTGTTATGACAACATTGGTCTTGCCTTCCTGCATTGCAATAGTATTGTCATAGGTCTTGCCATTCTTGCAGCTCATGTCAGCCTCCTCAATGTTATTGCCCTGCTCGTCAGTATCAAACTTGTTATAGCCGATGCCACATCCAGAAGCAGACACGATGTTGTAGATGCCTTCAGTCTCAGACTTTGAGATAGTGAAAGTAGCACCGTCAACCTTTTCTGAAGAGTCTATAGTACGGACATCCTCGCCATTGATCTTCTGATAGTCGTTGCTAACAGCAAAGAAGTTATTGACTACATCGAGGTCTTCCAATGAGCCGTCAAACACGATTCCCTGATTGTTTGCGTCATCTTCATAGACGATGAGGTAAGTGCCTGACCAATCCTCTGGTGCATCTTTTACCTTTACATACTTGGTGGATTGAGCCAAAGCGTTCACATTAAACACAACAG
Source organism: Prevotellaceae bacterium UBA1710 (assembly GCA_002317355.1). Classification (GTDB taxonomy): domain Bacteria; phylum Bacteroidota; class Bacteroidia; order Bacteroidales; family Bacteroidaceae; genus Prevotella. The sequence goes on from DCJC01000064.1 coordinate 19,333, forward strand.
CCATCATCATGGCCATACCTAAAGAGTAGATTTTTCTCATGATTATTTATAATTTTAATAGAAAGCCCCACCCCTACCCCTCCCGAGGGAGGGGAGTACTCGCGGCGAGCCTTCAGTTTTACTTCATCAAAAAAAAAGGGGATTAGAGGGAATTTAAATATCCAGCGCAGCGTGATATGCCTCGTAGATAGCCTTGGTGATATTGGCAGGGCGGATGCAGTCGCCAATCTCGCGTACGAATGGAGCGCAATAACGTAAAGCGTCAACATCGGCACGATTTGCACGCTGACCAACAGCACATACTACGGTCTTACCTGGTACAAGCACCTCATTGCCGTCCTTGTCCTTACAGATAACACCCTCTGAGGTAATCTTCTGACCTGCATACTCGGTGTGAGCTGTGGTGAACTCTGCAACCTTGCGCATGAGGATTGGACGATGACGGATGTTGCAATCAGGAGCGAGGGTGTCACGCATCTCAACGAGCTCAACCTTCTTGCCCTCCATACCCAGATGAACAGCACACTCACAACCAGCAAGTCCGCCACCAAGTACAACAACGCTATCACCAACCTTCTCCTTATTTAAGTAATAGTCGTTTACGATGATGACATTATCTGAATCGATGCCTGGAATTGGTGGAACAACTGGTGTAGAACCAACGGCAAGGATAAGTGCATCAACGCCTTCCTTTTCTACATATTCTGGTGTAACGGTAGTGTTGAGACGGATTTCCACGCCCTCATCCTGTGCCTGACGCTCGAGAACAAGACCAAGTTCGTACATCTCACGCTTGAATGGGATAGCCTGTTCTGACTTCAGGATACCGCCTACCTTATCTGTCTTCTCGCAGAGAATAACCTTATGACCACGCTGTGCAGCAGTAACGGCAGCCTTAAGTCCTGCAACACCTGCACCAACAACCATAACCTTCTTGCTACGAGCAGCAGGAGTAACCTCCATACCCTCAATCTCACGACCGATGAGTGGGTTTACGGCACAACGGCGAGTGAAAGTGACTGGGCGCTCAGCCATACATGTATAGCAACGGAGACACTTCACGATACGATCTGCCTGATTAGCCATTACCTTCTGAGGATGGAATGGGTCGGCAAGCAACTGGCGTCCCATATAAACCACGTCAGCCTTTCCTTCAGCAATGATACGCTCCATCTGCTCAGGATCGCTAAGCGCACCGATTGTTGCTACAGGCTTCTTCACGTGCTTTTTAATCTCTGCAGCAAGCCATACGTTAACTCCATGCTCATCGAACATAGGAGGTGTGGTGTTGAAGAAACCGAACTGATAAGAGCCGGCAGAGACATGAATGAGGTCAACGAGGTCTTCTACAGCTTGCGCAATCTTGATGCCATCCTCAATGCCATAGCCGCCATCGAAGAGTTCGCTACCGCTAAGACGTACCTCGATAGGGAATCCAGGGCCAACAGCGTCACGAACGGCAGTAAGCACCTCACGGCAGAAACGAACACGATTCTCGAGAGAACCACCATATTCATCAGTACGGAAGTTTTGATAAGGAGAGAGGAACTGCTGAATAAGCCAACCATGACCAGCATGTACCATAATCATCTCATAGCCAGCACGCTTACAGAGAGCAGCATTCTCTCCATAAGCCTTAACGATGTCCTTAATCTGCTCCTTTGAAAGAGCCTTTACAGGACGACCATCAGGACGGGTACCGTCACTTGGTCCCCACTGGTTGAGACTTGCCTTCTTATTCTTATCTGACATATATGTACCTGCATACTGACCAGAGTGTGAGAGTTCGATGCTTGGTACAGAGCCATGACGACGGATAGCATCGGCAACGAATGTATGAGCAGCGAGGCATCCTACTGTCTCGAGGTTGAGATGGAGCATGTGGCTACCATCTGTCTCAGGATGAACAACAAGTTCGCTGACGGTAACAGAAGCAGCACCGCCCTTGGCACGAAGCTCATAGAAGCCCTGTGTGCGAGGACCAGGACAGCAGTCAGCTGTTATGTCGGTAGCACCCATAGGTGCTGAGAAGATACGATTACGAAATGTTACCCTACCCAACTGGATAGGACTTGTAAGATGTGGATATTTGTTATTGATCATAATGTTATTAAGTTAATTCCGTGATTATTAAATAATAGGATTAGGGATTAATGTTTGATTGGTGTGCAGTATCAAAACAAACCTTGTTCTTTCATTCATCAACCTTATTCCAACTCCAACTGTAATTTCTCTGCAAGGAACTTCAGAGCTTCACTATATTCCAGCATTTCCTCAAAGTTCTCCTTCGGAGTAAGTATCTTACGCTTTTCTGCTTGCTCCGCCAGACGAATACTGAGAGTAAGATTGCCATTGCGAAGATATTTTGACATAGTGACCTCGAGACGTTTCTTGATCTCTATGAGCTCATTCTTGAACATCTCATTCTCAACGACAAGTTCGATATTAGGATATACGGTAATGGATGGCACGATATTCTTTAGTCGCTTTGCCATACCTCCCATTTTTGTCGCTTCCATACGATTACACATTGCCAACCATTGCATGCGTAAATCGCTGAGTGTAAAATCATTCGTCTCTGTGGCCTTCTTATCCAGCACCTCCGTCTTCGTTTCGCCCTTCGGACCATTCACTATTGAGGCGAATGACATACCAACGCCTGAGATACTGATCTTAGGTGCTGGGGGTGGAGTAACGGGTGATGAGGATTGGATATTGCCTGACACAGCATTAGCGCCCTGATTCTGTTGTCCAGTACCAGAGAGAACAGTACGTCCAGTCCCTGCACCCTGAGAAGCAGGTCTTGACTGGATTTCAGCCATAATATTCTTAAACAGGGATTTTAACTTCGTCTTGGGGCCACGCCCCACTCCATCTTCATCTTGCTGCTGAATCTGTGCCACTTCAATAAGTGAAAGCTCAACCAGCAAACGCTTATTTGAACTCTGACGATACTTCACATCACAGTCATTGAGAATACGGAGTGCTGAATAAAGGAACTTTGCAGGGCATTTCTTTGCCTGCTCAGCATAACGGGTACGAAGGGCATCACTTGTTTCGATAAGCTTCAAGGTTGATTCATCAGCAGCCATCAGGACATTACGCACATGAGTAGCAAGTCCGTTGACGAAATGACCACCATCGAATCCCTTTTCCATTACGCTATTCAGAAGAAGCATCTCCTCGGTAACCTTGCACTCAAGAGCAAGATCGATGGCTTTGAAGTAGTTATCCACATCAAGGACGTTGAGGTCTTCGAGCACCTTCTCGTAGGTGATGTTTCCCTGACAGAAACTTGCTGCCTGATCAAAGATGGAAAGAGCATCACGCATACCACCATCTGCCTTTTCTGCAATAAGATTCAGACCCTGTTCGTCATAGGTAACACCCTGATCGTCAGCAACTCGCTTGAGATGGTTGATGATGTTAGGCACACTCATTCGCTCGAAGTCATACACCTGACAACGAGACAAAATAGTAGGCAATATCTTATGCTTCTCGGTTGTAGCAAGAATAAACACAACGTGAGCTGGTGGTTCTTCCAAGGTCTTCAGGAATGCATTGAATGCAGCAGCCGACAACATGTGCACCTCATCGATGATGAAAACCTTATACTTACCCACCTGAGGTGGCACTCTCGTCTGATCCATCAACGACTTGATATGCTCAACGCCATTGTTGCTGGCAGCATCAAGTTCGAAGATATTGAGAGAACGCTGCTCAGCAAAAGCCTTACAACTTTCACACTCACCACAGGCATCACCATCCGATTTTGGATTGGTGCAATTGATTACCTTGGCAAAGATACGCGCACAAGTGGTCTTTCCCACACCACGAGGACCGCAGAAGAGATATGCATGAGCAAGCTTTCCTGTTGCAACAGCATTCTTCAGCGTAGTGGTGAGCGCCTGCTGTCCAACGACCGCATCAAAGGACGAAGGACGATATTTTCTTGCTGAAACTATGTATTCCATATTTGATTGGCAAAATTACGCATGCAAAGATACAAAAAATCCAGCCAAATACTCAATCTTTTTCGATATTATTTACATTTAAGAAAGGAAATTTAACGTGACACGCATTTCACGTTAATAAGATAAAAATGTTTAGTCGATATTTGCATTAATGGATGAAATAAATTATCTTTGCAGAAAATTTAGCAAACAATGGGAAAAATCAACACCATTTGGGCTTATCTTGGCCGTCATAAATACCTTATCACGCTGATAGTGGGAATTCTTCTCGTCGGTATCATCGATGAGAATAGTTTCCGTAGCCTTGCTGTCTATCAGATTCGTGTGCAGGAACTTCAGGCTCAGATAGACGACTACCAGAAGCAGTTTGATGGCGATTCCATCCGCCTCAGTATTCTTCTGAATGACCCTAAGGGTGCTGAGCGAATTGCACGCGAGCGTTACCTTATGAAGCGTCCTAACGAGGACATCTTCATCATGAGTACCGACCCAAAGTTTGAAGATAAGAACTAATCACATTTACATTTATTTTGAAACAACTTACAACTATACAGAATTACATACTTCTCATTGGCGCAATAATGATGGTTGCCGGTGTAGGATGTATCGTATTCGGCATCATGCCAAAGGTAATGTCAATAGTATTTGCCATCGGAACGATTTCATTTGCACTCATGCAGATGTGCCAGGTTTACGATGGTAACAACATAACCCTCAAACGCCTTCGCCGAATTATGATTTTTGCAAATATCGCATTTATCATATCAGGCTTGCTCATGATAGAGAACGTGTATCATTTCTTCTTCCCATTCGTTGCCAACACTATGGAAGGATACAATAATTATGTCCACGTCGTACACAACAATTGGGTGGTGGCTCTTCTCGTAGGTGCCGTGCTTGAAATATACACCACACATCGCATTGGTTATGTGATGAAGAAGGAAGAAGAGCAAAATAGTTAAAAAATGATTATTCGTGCTCAATATGTACGCTTATCCAATATAATAAGGTATTACTTTCTAAATAAATCCTAATTATATCGTATTTGTTTTAAATTGCTTGAAAATATTTCAGTTTTTCCATAATAATAACTAACTTTGTATTGAAAAGAAAGCATTATTGACTTTATACACGTAAATATGAAGAATATATTATACCTTCTCTTTGCAGCTGCCGCTCTGGCATCATGCTCAAGTTCGTACGATATCCAGGGCACATCTGATGTCCAGAATCTTGACGGACATATGATGTATCTCAGAGCCCTACAAAAAGATCAAGTGAAGAACATCGACTCATGTGATGTTGTTCACGGACAGTTTGCATTCAGAGGAAATATCGATACCGTAAAAGTCGGAGCACTAGTAATTAATGATGAAAGCGTATTACCTGTAGTTCTCGAGGAAGGTGAGATAACAATTAAGTTCAACACCACCAAGCAGACTTGCACAGGTACTCCTCTCAACGATAAGCTCACCGATTTCATTGAGAAATACAATCAGCTGACAAGTCAGATTGCAGACCTTTCACATCAGGAAGCACAAGCTATGATGGATGGCAAGGATATGAGCGTTGTTTATCGTGAACTTCAGCAGAAATCAGTTGCACTCAATGAAGAGTCTGATAAGCACATCACTACATTCATCGAGCAGAATTTCGACAACGTACTTGGTCCATTCGTCTTCCAGATGGCAACAAGCAACATGGAAGTTCCAATGACAAATGCATGGATTGAAGCACTGATGGTCAAAGCTTCATCAACCTTCAAGAATGATAAATACGTAAAGGAATTCATGGAAGCAGCCAATCACAATCAGGCTGTGATGACAGGTATGGATGAGGGAACACCTCAGGTGCCGGAAGTTCCAGCAGAAACTGCAGAAAGTGCACCACCAACACCTAACGAAATGGCAAACACCAATTCAAAGAAAGATTAAATAAATCCAACACAAGGCGCAGAGATGCAAAGTTTAAGGTATCAATGATACTTCTAAATAATAAAACTTGCATCTCTGCGTTTTATTTTCAATGAACTATACCGACAATAAATAATTGAATTATGAGAAACTTCATAATATATAATGGAACTATAGTCAATGAGGGTCGGCAGGCAGTCGGCTCTCTTGTCATTACTGACGGCAGAATAGCTGAGGTAATAACAGAAGCCAATGCTAACCTCAACAAGTACACCGACCATGAAATCATTGATGCAAAGGATTGCTATGTACTTCCTGGCATCATTGACACTCACGTTCATTTCCGTGAACCAGGTCTTACACATAAGGCTGACATCGCTTCTGAATCTCGTGCAGCTGCATTTGGCGGCATCACATCATACTTCGATATGCCAAACACAAATCCTCAAACAACAACACTTGAGGCTTTGCGTGAGAAACAGGCATTGGCAAAGGAAAAGAGTCTTGTGAACTGGACTTTCTTCCCTGGTGCTACGAATGACAATATTGAGGAGATTGAAAAGATTGATGCTTCTGAGATTCCAGGTATCAAGCTCTTCATGGGTTCTTCTACCGGCAATATGCTCGTAGATAAATATGGTTCCTTGATTAAGATTTTCCAATCGGCAGCAAAGAGTGGACTTGTAATAATGGCGCATTGTGAGGATACAGAAATCATAAATGCGAACATGAAGAAGACAAAGGAACAGATGGGAGAAGATCCTGACGTTATGTTCCATCCTATCATTCGTTCAGAGGAAGCATGTATGGAGTCTTCATGTCTTGCGGCTAATCTTGCTCGCCAGACAGGTGCAAAACTGCATATTGCCCATATCAGTACAGAGGCAGAGTTGAATGCCATCTACTCCCCTACTACAAGCGACGAACTTCCTCAGATAACATCAGAGGCAACAGTTGCGCATCTTATGTTTGACAATAATGACTACCGCACCATCGGAGCACGTATCAAATGTAATCCTGCAATCAAGAAGCCATCTGACAAGGAAGCACTTCGTAAAGGATTGATGAACGGTCAGATTTCTACAATCGGCACAGATCATGCTCCACATTGCATAGAAGAAAAGCAAGGAGGTGCGGCAAAGGCAATGTCAGGAATGCCAATGATTCAGTTCTCTCTTCCAACAATGCTTAGTCTTGTGGATGAGGGAGTGCTCAGCATAGAAAAGCTCGTTCAGCTCATGGCTCATAATCCTGCAAAACTATTCGATGTGGGAGAGCGTGGATTCATTCGTGAGGGCTATAAGGCAGATATCACTATCGTAAAGCCTCAGTCACCATGGACAGTTACAAAGGAGTGCATACAGAGTAAGTGTGGATGGAGCCCTATGGAAGGCAGAACATACAACTGGCAGGTACGTGATACCATCTGTAACGGAAGCTTTGTGCTTCGTGATGGTAAGTTATCAGAAAACAATAAAGGCGAACAGATTCGTTTTAACCATAGCAAATGATTAAATTCCTATATCACATATACCAACTACTATTCTGTGCTCCCGTGATAGTAATATCATTGATGTTCTTCACGGCTGCCACGGTTATAGGCACTCGCCTCGGGAATGCAAATTTCTGGGCATACCATCCAGGAAGGATGTGGAGTAAGGTAATTGTCAGAGTTCTTTTCCTTCCAATAGAAGTAGAGGGACGTGAGAACATAGATCCTAATGCGAGCTACGTCTTCGTGAGCAATCATCAGGGAGCATTTGATATTTTCCTTATCTATGGTTATCTGAACAAGAACTTCAAGTGGCTGATGAAATATCAACTCTTCAAAATTCCATTCGTAGGAGCTACTTGTCGTGCTGCTCGTCATATACCAGTTGATAAGCGCTCACCACGTAAGATTAAGGAGACATATGATAAGGCACGTGACTTTCTCAAGGATGGAATGTCTGTAGTTCTTTTCCCAGAAGGTGCACGTTCATTCACAGGTCACATGGCACGCTTCAAGCGAGGCGGTTTCCTCCTTGCTGATGAATTGCAATTACCAGTCGTTCCTCTCACCATCAATGGTAGCTTTGATGTAATGCCAAGAACCAGTGATATGCACTTCGCCGTTCGTCATCCATTAAAGCTCACAATTCACAAGCCTATCTATCCAAAAGGCAGTGGAGATGAAAATGTAAAGGCACTGATGGAAGAAAGTTATGCGGCAATACAGAGTTCTCTCGAACCACAGTATCAGGGCTTCGTAGAAAACCCTGATCAATAAGGGCACAAAAATCCCTCACTGCCTTCTCAGGTGGTGAGGGTCTATAACCTTAATAATCTAATACCATGAAAAACACGATGCAAAGTTAAGGAAAAAAAATGAAAAATCCAAATTATTTTCCAATAAAAAGCATATTTTTTGGACTTGAAAGGATTATTAAGAAATTTTGCATTTAAGATACGGAAAAATCGAAAAGTTTTTCAATATATATTATAATTTTGTAGAAAACTGATATTAAACTATGAGTATGTATGTTTGCCCAAAATGTGGCAAGAAAGTTTGGTCGGAAGCTTCTCAATGTATGTTCTGCGGGACAAGCATTGAGGATATTATATATTATCACAAGACGGGTGTTTTTCCTAACGACACGAAATCAGCTTCAGAGAAGGAAACAACCAAAAGCGATTGGTTGGATCCCAAAAGACCATTGCTCAACGAGTATAAGAAACAGATGATTTCATCAATCATCCTCTCTCTGCAATGCAGATCTAAAATTGTACTTCCAAAGCCAACAACATCAGAACAACCAAAGCCTAAGCCACAACCACAACCACAAAGAAGAACTACTGTCAAGCCAAATACCATCAAGCCTGACACTATCAAGCCAGCTCCCCATCATCCATCTCCTAACACCCATCGCCCAACACCTACCACTCATCACCCATCACCTATCATCAAGGTATTCAAAATAGCATCGATGGTGATAGGAATTATTGTTGTGGCCATTATATTGACTTTCGGATACTTTGTTATGCAGGTATTCAATTCCCTTAGTCATAAAGACATCACAATCAATGATAAAGAAATCTGGGTAACATACAACAATCAGATATATAAAGTTCCGAATCCTGAGAATGTAATAAGCGAAAATCCATATGCACAGAAAAACAGATATGAGTGGCGTGAACAGGTTCTTATGATGAACGACTACGGAAGTCCGAGAATGAATTGCTATACATTGTCAAGTACAGAGAAATTAGGTTTTGACAATCAAGGTTACTACCATCTCACTATAATTCAGGAGGTAGATAATTCAAAGAGTACCTACGTAACGCTTACAAAGTATCCGAATTACAATTTCCGAAACAGATTCTTAGCGTCAAATACATATCCTTACCCAGAGCAATATTTCACTCTCAATCTCAATGTAATAGATGAGAGCGGAACTATACATCAATTTGAAACAAAACCAGACTCAAACAAAGGAGTTGCTAAGATCAAAGATTCAAAACAATTCCTGAAACTCATAAACGAAAACAAAGTTCTGTTCTTCTTCATAAAGAATTACAAGGATGAAAGAAGCCATTGCTTCGTAATTAATCATTCCAAAGGTGAGAACGATTATATAATAGAACAAATATACGAAGAAAACAATTAGGAGTGAGGAGTTAGGAGTGAGGAGTTTCATCCCTGATGCAGTATCAGAAAACTTCTACTTTTTACTATTTATTGAATACTCCTAACAAAAATAAAAGAGTGTGGTGTAAATGTGGTGTAAAATCATAAACCAAAACCCACCATATATTACACCGCACTCTGTTTCAGGGTATTTTACAGACTACCAGATTTATTATAGTACTAACTTTGAATCATTCAAACAATTTTAGATCAACGCTGGAGCCCATTGTCTTATAGCCCTCTGCATTTGGATGCAACCAGTCATTCTCATACAAGAACTTACTCTGGAGCGCTTCCGTATTAGCAGGATCACGCATAATCTTGTCGAAATCTATAACTGCATCAAAAGCACCACTTGTACGAATCCAAGTATTAACTTTGTTACGAGCCTTTTCGTGATCCTCTGTATAATAGTTATTTCCCTTGAAAGGAGTTATCGTACCACCATACACCTTGATACCTTTGGCATGCGCCTCTTCTATCATCTTCTTGTATGCCTCAATGAGAGCATTTGCAGTTTCGTCACCATTACGACTACTGCCAAGGTCGTTGATTCCCTCGAAGACAACAACATACTTAACGCCTTCCTGCTGCAGGATATCCCTATTGTAACGAGTTGCTCCCGTAGGACCTAATCCGCCACGAAGAATGCAGTTACCACCAATACCGAGATTGAGAACTGCCACATCCTTTGTACTTTCGTTGGCAAGAAGTGCACGAGAGAGATTGTCAGGCCAACGATTCTGCTGATTAGTAGTAGAACCACGTCCGTCAGTAATAGAGTTACCGAGGATAGCCACAGCACGTGTATTCTTATTTCCCTTCACATCAATACCACATATAGTGTACCAATGGTCTGTTTTCTTTGCGTCGCTGAAATCAGAAGTATTACCAGATGCAAGATAACTTGTTGTACGGCTTCCAGGATGTCCAGTCACCACTTTATTGTCGCACTCGCCATAGTGAATTGTGATGGCGATGTTCTCACGATCCTTGAGCTTGAACGAAACAATATCAGATGTTACCATCTTACCTGGCTCAATAGTTACACCACGCTTTCCGAAGAAAGACAGTTTCTTGGTTGTTGCAGGCTTGATATCTGCTGACGAACCACTATTCTGAGCTATTGCCACCTCTACGGAGTTTATCACGAGAGGTGATTTACCGTATTCGTTAGAAAACTTGAACCTAACCTTCTTTCCACCGACAGAAATCTGTACTATCTCACGAAGAGAATTACCAGAAAGACCTGGCTCTGGTGCGAGGTTATGTGGTTCAACAATCTGCTGGGCTGTAGTCCAAGTACCAACCCAAGTCTGTGCCATTGCAGTATAAGAAGAAAGAGAGAGCGCCATAGAGAGCGCAATTGTCAACAAAGATTTCCTCATAAAGATGTTTATATATAATTGGTCAGTTTAAACTTTTTTATTTATATATAGAGACGAAACAGAAGTTGAAAGGTTTAAGCATTTTCAAGAAAAATGGGACAAAAATCAAACCGTTTAGGGGAATTTCCTACCAAGCTTTAGGAATTTCCCCCACACGCATAGGGAATATCAGTTGTAAAACTTGTATTTTTCCATTACTTTTGCACTCATAAATAAGAAACAAGAATATAAACAATTAAAAACCCACAAATATGAAAAAGTATATTTTCACCCTCATCGCAATGATAGTAATGTTCACAGGTACAGCAACAGCTCAGCATAATCGTCATCATGACGGAGGTCGCCATCATCACCGTGTTGAAGTACGTCATCATCACCATGATCATCATGTTGCTCCTGTTCATCACCACGCTCATCACGTAGCACCTGTTCATCATAGACATCACCATCACGCTCCAGTAGTTGTAGAGCGTCCGGTTGTTTACACAGAGCCAGTTATCGTAGAGCGCCCTGTAGTTGTAAGAGATCGCTGCCACCGTCATCACCACCACCACTGCCACCACAGCAAGGCTGGAGCAGTTGTAGCAGGTGCAGTTGCAGGAGCAGTTCTTACATCTATCCTAACTCATTAACAGCAATCTTTTCAAGACAAAAATAAACCAATAAGTTTGTTAAGTTATCTACAACGTTATCTACACTACAAATTCTACGAAAGATTAAAATTCAGGACACATCAAGGTTTTAATAAACCTAAAAGACTAAACAATCAGCCAAGAATGAAGCGTCATCCTTCGGCTGATTTTTTATGTTCTTCCGAAACTTCGAGAGATGGAAGCCATGGCCGGATTTTAGGAACTCCACTTTATGCCTCACATTCACCAACCGATTGGGATGAATCTATATACCTATATTTTCATTTTTCATATATAGTAAAAATAGGTATTTATAGGTAAAAGTGCCTCTAAAATCCTTCGTCATAGCTCCGAAATACCTTCTCTGTGCCTTCGCCACAAAACCCCAAAACGCACATATATGTCGTGATTATGGCGATTTTTCTATGGTATCATAACGGAGCCATTACGAAGGAACTACTCCTGATGTATGGATAAACAGGTTCTGATGAATCTTTTTTACTTAGAAAGCACCATAATGGTATCGTTAGCTTCGTTAAAGACATACACCTTACCATTTTCTGCCTTTACCAAAGTGGTGGTGTTGAGTGCCTTCGTGATAGCATCTTCCACATCCATACTTGGGCCCATCATCATGGTCATACCTATGTCTGCAATCTTGAGACTATCGCCATTAAGCTTATAGGTTCCCTTGAAAAGATTGACACTTGCATTACCATTAACGCTACCATCCTTATCAAAATTAATGAAGGTTGGATTTGTAGCCTTCTCGGTTGTAACGTTCATTGCCTTTTCAATGTTCCATTTTCCAACGATGTCAATAGGTTCTGAAGTACTCTGTACTGAGCATCCCACCAAGGCAAGTGAGGATACTGCCATCGCAAATACATTCTTTTTCATTAGCATAATTATTTATTGGTTGGTATTAATTATTCACTTCATTAGTAAGTGTCAGCGACAAGACATCGCCTAATGAGTGAATCTCCTCAAAGAGATTCACAAAGTCGGTATCATCCTGTGTACGAACGACATAATTGAACGTAGTGAAGTTCTGTGTATAGTCATAGCGAAGATATTCATCAGAGATATGAACACCATATTTAGCGAAACACATTCTGTAAGTCTCAGAATCAGTAACGATACGACCGACTTTTAGTCGGATAACATTCTGCTCAGTATTCTTCAGAAGCATCTTCTCGAATATCTCAAACGCCTTGAGGATAACGATGATAAGTACACAAGCCGCAGAAGATATAAGGTACATTCCTGAACCTACTGCCAAACCGATACAGGCAGTCATCCAGATGCCAGCAGCCGTTGTGAGTCCTCGTACCGAGCCTTTCATCTGTATTATAGCACCAGCACCAAGGAAACCTACACCAGAGATTACCTGAGCTGCAATACGCCCAGGGTCACCATTCTTCAAGCCCATATACTCCTGAGGGATATAGATAGACACAAGCATAGCAAGTGTTGCTCCCATAGAAATGAGGGCAAATGTACGCATACCTGCCACCTGACCTTTCTGACGACGCTCTATACCAATAACAGCACCGAGAATCAAGCTCAGGAAGAGTTTGTATAATGAACCAAGGACGTTAACCTCGGGAGAACATATCTGATTTATAATGTCGTTTATCATAGCAATTATATTAGAAAAGTGTTCTGGCTGCAAAGATACACTTTTTTCTTATATTAATGCAATATTCAGGAAAAATATTGCTTAAATTAAGTTTTTTAACAAGAGTTACCTATTGCACATCATCTATGTAATATAGTCCTAATGCGCCTTTGTGATACTCCACAACGCATGCCTGACCAAATGTAAACTTATGATTACTATCTAAAGTTCTTTCATAATGACGATTGAATTTAGGAATATAGATATCGGCTTTAGTCGCCTCTCCATATCTTCCACTTTTGTGTGTCTTAACCATTAGAACCTTACCATTAGTAAATTCATGAACTTCATCACCCCAAAAAATGTTTACGCCAAACACAAGGAAAAACAAAATTCCGGAAAGTAGAAATACCCCTGATGTAAAACATGAAAAAGACAAGAACATCCCCCAAAACATTTCACGGAAGCAATACTTTTTCATTTTTTTCATCTTATATGCTACTATCAAGCTAACCAATAATCCTATACTTAAGGCGAAGTATGTAAAATAATCATCTGAACCAGTATATTCAGGCGGAAGGATTGTATCACCATAGAATTTGATACCATAAAAAGACACGAAAAATGACAGTATAATAAGCGCCAAATAAATAGCAGGTAGATAATTTTTCTTCATTGATATATTTTATTTTTGGCTACAAAGATACAAAATTATATCATAATATGCAAAAATCACTTCGCCTTTTTAGCCCACTCTTCTGCCTGAGACTTATTCCATACGATAGTGGCATTATTGAGACGGAAGTATGTGTCAAGTGTTTTGTGATCGAGATTTGAAGGCTCGCTCTTAGCAGTTCCCTTTCCAATCTGATTGATGAGAGTCTGCATATCTTTGACATACTGCCAGTCGATTACCTTGCTGCGGCTCTTAACAAACCAATCCTTCTGCCAATAATGACCGCCCAAGATCATGAGCTTTGCAGGATTGATGCCATGAGCTGGATTCTGAATGTATTTTATGAAGCGAGGTAATGCCTTTGCGTATTCATCAAATCCTTCAGCGTTGAATATCCAAACGCCATGGCCTGAGCCAATTGCATCGCCCGTAAACACTATATTCTGCCTTTCAAGAAAGAACACCATAGAGCCATGAGTATGTCCAGGAACGAGTAATGTATTTACCTTCATTCCACCAAGGTCGAAGCTCTTGCCTTCGTCATAGATAGAGTACTGTCCTTGTGGAAATCTGTTCTGCATCGTCTCAAAATCTATGCGAGGCAAGGCGAAGAAAACTGACTTATCATATAGGAATGCTGGCAACATACCTGTGTGGTCTCCATGATTATGAGTAAAGGTAATGACGAGAGTCTTTCCATTGATACGATCTGCCACAATTTTACGTAATGACTCCACGGCAGAATTATCCCACTTGACATTGTTTGACAAATCAATAAGCAACGCCCTATTTGTGCCAACAAGCAAATACATGTCCGAACAGTTATTGAAGTGTGTCTTCACGCCATGCTCATCGAATGTCTCACCAGCAGGATTTGACTTATTGAAGTCTTGAATATGATAGATGCCTTTTCTTACGATATCAACCGTATAAGGTCCAACTTCAACACTTTGTGCATTGGTCATTATGACCGAAAGGATTGCTAAGCAAATAACGATTATTCTCTTCATTTAGATCTAGTATTTGTTAATAATTCAGGTTCGTCTTCTTTAGACTCTTTATCAAACGCAAAGATATGAAAAATCAGCTGAAACTACAAATTTCTCTGCATTTTTTGTGTTGTAAAGTGAGAAAAAGATGAAAAATTAGTATCTTTGCATAAATTAAGCAACAGTTATGTATCCAAAATTTATTATTACCCTTGATGGCGTATTGAAGTTCGGTAATGTGAATCTGCACAAGGAACTTATACCCAAAGGCCACACCACATGCTATGGTGGTGGTCTTTGGAAGATTGACCACACACGCTCTTGCATCATTCTTTACGGTCGTTCATTCGACTACGGACTACCTGACCTTGACCAGATACGACGAATAGATAGTGAAGGTCCAGGAGGCCTTGGTTATCCTATCTTTTTTGAAAGGCATTTCGGTGATGAGGAAATCCTCGAACCAGTATGGCCTAAGGTTTAGCAGAAAGTAGGCTCTGACTCCGTACCATCTCCATCGCATGTCCATCGCATCTCCATCGCTGCTCCATCGTTTCGATGGACTAGCGATGGAGTAACGATGGAGTAGCGATGGAGTATCTTCGGAGGAAGAACGGTAGATTATGCTTGTTTTTTGCTTGAAAAACACTATGGATTTGTCATCAAAAAGTAGGGAAAACACACTTGAATAAAGTTATTGTATATCACTAAAACGAGGTAAAAAACACAAAATCAGTTAAAAACTTTCCCGATTTGTAAAAAATATAGTAACTTTGCACTTATTCTTAAGAATACACTTCTTACCAAAGACAATTAAATGAATAAGATTATATCTCATATCATACTCTCAGGTTGCTTATTACTACCATTTGAAGCTAAGGCTGCTATGGTAGAGGCTTCTGATAGCATTGATGCTGAGCATAAACTGAATGATGTGGTGGTGAAAGCCGCAAAAAACAGTCGCTCGCTCTCGAGAGTGGAGAGCGTGGATATAATCGGTAAGGATCAGCTCATTCGTGCTGCCTGTTGTAATCTTGGAGAATCATTCTCTGCCAATCCTTCGGTTGATGTGAGCTATAGCGATGCTGCAACTGGTGCCCGACAAATCAAGTTACTCGGCCTTTCTGGCACATACGTTCAGATGATGACAGAGAATGTGCCTAATCTTCGTGGTGCTTCTATCCCCTACTCTCTCGGCTATGTGCCAGGACCTTGGATGCAATCTATTCAGGTGAGCAAGGGCGCTTCGAGCGTTAAGAATGGATATGAAAGTATTACTGGACAGATAAACATCGAATACGCTAAACCTCAGGCAGTTGACGGCTTTCGTGCCAATGCCTATCTCGATTCCGACCTCAAGCGGGAGATGAATCTTGATGGTAGCATCCATCTCAATGACCGACTATCAACAAGCCTTCTTCTTCACTTCGAGAATCGCCAGACAGAGCATGACGGCAATGATGATGGCTTTATGGATATGCCAAAGGTTAGACAATTCAACGCTATGCATCGATGGGCATACGTATCGCCTGTATGGATTAGTCAGTTGTACCTACGTGCCTTGAGAGATGAGCGAAACGGAGGTCAGAGTGCTCATCAACACCTATCACCTAACACCCAACACCCATCACCCAATACCCCATACACCACATCTGTTGAGACTGACAGATATGAAATTCAATGGAAGAATGGTTTTACGCTTAATGCCGACCACAACACATCTGTAGCACTTATGCTTCATGGCTCTTGGCATGATGCGTGGAATTCTTTCGGAAACAACATCTATGATGTATTGCAGAAGAATGGCTATGCCCAACTTATGTTTGAAACAGACCTTAGCGACAATCACAACCTCAGCGTTGGAGCATCCATTAATCACGACTATTATAGCACTCGCTTGTCAATTGCTTCTGATTATAGAGACAAGACATCAGAAACGACAGCGGGCATCTATGCACAATATACATATAAACTATGTGATTTGCTAACGGTAATGCCTGGAGTAAGACTTGACCATTCCAACGAGTATGGCACATTCTTCACTCCTCGTCTGCACGTGAAATATTCTCCTTACGAATTCCTTACCCTACGTGCTTCTGTAGGTAAGGGCTATCGTTCGCCTCATGCTTTGGCAGAGAATAATCACTTATTGTCAAGAGGCAGAGGAATAGACCTCCAAAGCTATCTCACAACTCATCTTAAGCAGGAAGAGGCATGGAATACGGGATTCTCTGCGGGACTTAATATTCCCGTTATGGAAAAGAATCTCGAAATAAATGCGGAGTATTACTATACGGATTTCATCAATCAGATGGTGATAAACTTCCATGACGGTCAAAGTGCCTTATCATTCGAGAATCTCAACGGCAAGAGCTATAGCCACACCTTGCAGGTTGATGCCACTTATCCTTTCTTCGAAGGATTCTCCGCAACGGCTGCCTATCGACTCAACGATGTGAAGTGCACATACGATGGCATTCTTCGTCAGAAACCTCTCACATCACGCTATAAGGGTTTGCTTACGCTTTCCTATAAGACGCCTATGGAACTATGGCAATTCGATGTCACAGGTCAGCTTAATGGCGGTGGAGAGCTCTACGACCATAGTAAGTACCCTTCATACTTCCAGCTTCAGGCACAAGTGACACGTGAGTTTCAGTACTTCAGCGTATATCTCGGTGGAGAGAATCTCACAAACTACAAGATGAAGAATCCGATTATTGATGCTCATAATCCATGGTCGGATACCTTTGACACTACCCAGATATGGGGTCCTGTAACTGGAGCTATGGCATATATTGGAATACGCATAAAATTTGAAAAGTTATAAAACTACTTGTACTTCTTGAACTCCTTAAAAATTAAACATCAGAAATATAAATATGAAAAAACTATTAGCTACAGCATTCATCGCAATGCTTTCCCTCAGCACTTTTGCTCAGCAAAAGTCTGACACTCTTATAGTTACTCCAACTCCTGCTATGCATTGTAGCGGTTGCGAGAATAAGATAAAGAAGAACATCCGCTTTGTGAAGGGCACAAAGAAGATCGTTACTTCCGTTCCAAAACAGACGGTCACCATCGTCTATGATGGTCAGAAAGCGAAATACACCGACTTCGTGACTGCCTTCAAGAAGATCGGTTACGAGATAAAGAAGAAGTAAAAAACAGTTAGGCGTTTTTTAGTTAGGAGTTAGGAATTAGAAGTTAGGAGTACACAACTACCAACTGCTAATTTCTAACTCCTAACTATATATTTAACGTCAGTTCGACGAATTTGTTAATCGCTTGATTGATGAGCCCCGAAGC
>DCJC01000057.1:0-20737 GCA_002317355.1 Prevotellaceae bacterium UBA1710
ACAAATTACTTGGTTACCTTTTGCGCACAAAGTAGATAGGTAATTAACGTGAATTCGAAAAATTAAATCTGTTGGCAGCAAGCTGCTTTTAACTGACAATAATTCTTCGCTTTGGCTCAGGCACTTCGTGGAGTCCCAATCTTACCAATCTTTTTCCAATAAACATTGGAGTGCAGAACCAAAATTTCACAAATTTAAGATTGTAAAGATTGTGAAGATTGGTAATTTTTGTCAGTTCAGCACCAAAGGTGCGTATTAATATTGAGGAGTACAAATTGGTCGAACTGACGTTAGGTTAGGGTGCCAGTAATACAGTTATTTCCATGAATAGTAAATCTTCATATCGTCCACATAATCCGGGGCATGACTATTATGCGCCTGGTGTATATCTCATCACTCTTGTGGTGAGGAACAGAGAGCGTAACCATGAATTGCTCGGCAGGCTGAATGGTGATGTGAAGGCACCAGCGGTGGTGAATACGGAGGTGGGGAAGGTGGTGATCAACCTCTCTGGGACGATGACTATGACGATACTATATGCCTTACTGATGCGGCAGGTGCTATTGATAAGCGGCATTTCGATGCTATGGTGCGCTATGTGGCGGATAATCCGCGAAGGGCGGTAATAAGGTATGCACGCCCCGAGTTTATGAAGCGATGCTTGCATATCAGAATCGGGAATCGCGACTATGCAGCCTTCGGTAATCTATTCTTGTTGCGATGGGCGAGGAAGGTGCAGGTGTTCTGTCATCGGATGGCGCCTGACCGCCGCACTCCATACGAGAAAACGGAAGCCTATCGCCGTGAGTGTGCTGAATGGAAACGCCAGATGATGCAGGGCGCCACAGTGATAGTGACACCGGGAATCAGTATGGGTGAGCGAATGATAAAGGATAGGTGCATAGAGCGCGGGTATCCGCTCATACATCTGCAGAAAGAGCCGATAGGCAGATACTGGAAACCTGAGCTGAAACGCTTTGAGGCTTGTGCCAATGGTGCGCTGCTCATCCTTGCTCCATGGAAGCCGGAAACGATTGGCATGGTGAATGGTGTGCCTGCAGAAACTGATTACTCGATTTTCCATAACCTCAATCACCTTGTGGAGGAGATATGCAGTTTTGATGGTGATGCGAGGGTAATTTATAATGAAAAATAACTGCTGTTGCGATAATTTTTGCTAAAATAGTGTTATTTTACTGAGAATAAGGACATTACAGCATATTATTCATTTTTTGATTTGATTTCGCTTCGCGGGAACGTGAATTACCGAAAATTGCCCGTAAATTTTATCGAAAATTGAAAATCAGGGCGTTACAAGAATAATTTACGAATAAATTTGCGGGTCATTTACGGACATTTACGTGCGCCGCAGGCAAACAACAAATTATCGCATCAGTACTAATTAATAATTAATAATTAATAATGGATAATGGAAAGTGAAGAATTAAAAATACAATGAGGCAGGCTCGTATTTTTAATCCTTCACTTTTTTATTTATGAATATTTCTGCTTAATCTTTGTTTTTGATTGTTGAATGTTAATTATTAATTGTTAATTGTTAATTATTAATTTTTCATTTTTCATTTTTCATTTATTTCACCGTTGTCTCTGAGAAGTAGAACTCGCGGAGTGGCTTGTTGGTCTTGTCGCCTGTGAGGGTGATGTCCTGACTAAGTTTGATGTTCTGTGATGAAGCACCAATCTTGATAGTGAACTTACCTGGAGCGATGTTCCACTGGCGGTTGCCATCGGTGTTGGTGTAGAAGCCGAACTGCTCGGTGTACATCTTGATGGAAACGGTCTTTGTCTCGCCCTTCTCAAGATGAACGCGTGCAAAGCCCTGAAGCTGTATTGGACGGATGTTCTGATCCTTTGAGGTAGGAGAGAGATAGAGCTGTGCAATCTCGTCTGCTGCTACGTTGCCGGTATTCTTTACATTGAATGTGAGGGTTACAGCCTCGTCGGATGTCTTTGCCTCGTTGGCGATCTTCAGGTCGCTATACTCGAATGTGCTGTAGCTGAGACCATGTCCGAATGGCCACTGGATGCGTGAATCCTTAGTGTCGGAATAGTTGTAGCAGATAGGCTCATTGAGC
Source organism: Prevotellaceae bacterium UBA1710 (assembly GCA_002317355.1). GTDB lineage: Bacteria > Bacteroidota > Bacteroidia > Bacteroidales > Bacteroidaceae > Prevotella. The sequence goes on from DCJC01000057.1 coordinate 2,097, forward strand.
TCTACGTTAGGGTAGCTGACACTGAGCTTAGCAGATGGAGAAATCTTGCCGTAGAGGATATCTGCAAGTGCGTTGCCGCCTTCCTCGCCCGGATACCAAGCCTCAATGATAGCAGCACAGCCTTTTATGATTTTCTCAGAAAGAGGCATTGCGCGACCACCAAAGAGAACGAGTACGACAGGCTTGCCGGTAGCGATGAGTGACTCAACATACTGTTCCTGCTTGCCAGGAAGACGGATGCCCTTGCGGTCACGGTTCTCACCGCAAAGCATTACGTTCTCACCCATAGCAGCAATGATGACATCACTTTCCTTTGCCATATTGAGAGCCTCTGCTGCGTTAGCCTTCTCGCCAGACTCCACCTTACGATGAAGAATCTCATACTCCCATGCACGCTCGTCGCCTGCACCTACTACATCATACTTTGTCTCAATCTCCTCAGTCCAGTCGCAACCGCGTGAATACTTGAGGTTGAAGCCCTGAGGCATGCGCTTGGTCATTCCCTCGTTGAGAGTAGCGATATGAGGATTCTCGCTGCCTACGTCAGTCTTCTTCCAGAAATAAGCCATTGAAGGATAGCTGTAGTCGCCACACATAGCCCACATAGAGTTTGCGTTAGGGCCAGTGAGGAGAATGTTAGGTGTCTTGGTCTGAAGAGGAAGAATGCCGTTATTCTCAAGAAGAACGATAGACTGTGAAGCAATGTCGAACGCAGTCTGGCGATCCTCTGGTGAATCGAGTGTGATGTCATCCTTGCTATAGAGATAAGCATCCTTATCGAACATGCCGAGACGGAACTTATGCTTGAGTACGTTCTTCACAGCACGCTCGAATGTCTCAGGCTTTACAAGACCTTTCTTCATAGCCTCAGGAAGAAGGGCGTAGTTAGAGCCGTTAGGGAAGTCAACGTCGTTGCCTGCGTTGATAGCGGCAGCAGCACGCTGCATATTGTCTTCGAGGTCAGGAATCTGGTCGATGGCTGTATAGTCGCTCACGATAACGCCGTCGAAGCCTACATAGCCACGAAGGATGTCGGTGAGGATTTCTGCGTTAGCCACGCAGTTGGTGCCATGAACAGCGTGATAGCCAGGCATCACCATGCGGTTTTCTGTCAGACGGATCATAGCCTCGTGTGGCATGAGGATTTCCTCCATCATCTCCTTCTCATCGGCATCACCGCCACCGCCATAGCCAAGATAGTGCTTAGAGCAGGTGCTGACACCTTTCTTCAGACCGCCATCCTGCAAGCCTCTAACGAAGGCTGTTCCGAAGGCAGCAGAAAGGTATGCGTCCTCACCATATGATTCCTCAAGACGGTTGAATGATGGTGTGCGGCAAACATCCACCATAGGTGAGAGTGACTGCAAACCACCCATCTTACGCATCTCGATGCCAGTCTGCTTGGTCTTGAGCTCAGCGAGTTCGGTGTTGAATGAGCATGCCTGTCCAATCTGCTGTGGGTAGATGGTGGCATCCTGAGTGTTGATACCTGTGAGCACCTCCTCATGGAAGAGGGCAGGAATTCCGTTAGGTGTATTGTTGATGAGCCAATCCTGAAGCTGAGCCACGCGGTCACGGAGCTGGTTGGCTGGCATTGGCTTCTGACTTGCATACTGAGAGAAGTGTCCCATGCCATTAGGTATGAGCTTACGGCACTGTGCGGTATCGAGCTTGCCTGACTCATCGAAGAGGTCGTCCATGAAGCGGCTCTGGAGCTGTGCCAGACGCTCTTCCTGCGACATCTTGTTGTAGAGTTCGTCAACCTGTTGGTCGTAATTTTCTACTGTTGCTGGGTTGTTGCAACCAGCTAAGGCTGTTGCGGTTAGGAGCATTGTTGCTATTTTCTTGTTCATTTTAGGTTTTAAGGACTTTAGGGACTTTAGAGTCTTTAGGATTTTAATGACTTTAAAGTCTTTGGCGTCTTTAGAGTCTTTGGGGATTAGCCTAAAACACCGTCCCTGATAGAGGTCAGAGACGGTGAATCTGATACATTTAAAGAGTTATTTTTGAATGAATTTCTTGTAGAGTTTCCAACCAAGTAGTGCACCATCGATAAGGCCCATACTTGATGAAGCCATTGCAAGGATGCGCTGGGTAGGAGTTTTTGGAGTTGCTTGTTTCTTCGGGTGGAAGAGGGCATTCCATGTAGTCTTGATTTCGTGCTCGCTGCGCTGAATCTCTTTGTTCAGTTCAAGCTTACGTGCGCGGATTGTCAAGAGTGACTGATATTTTTGTGATTCTTCTGTCATACCTCTTCTAATAAAATCTCAGCAAGGAGTTTGACGAGTGGACGCTCAATCCAAGCTTTCTTGCGAACGTAAACAATGATGAGTAGCAGCAGGTAAATGCCTGCTACACAAAGGAATCCAAGTGGGGTAGAGCCAAGAAGTCCTCCCAGCGAATATGCTACGGCAAATGATAGACAGATGGCGATTGCGCATACGAAAAGCAAGAGCACGAAGCCGAGGATAAGAGCGGAAATGATCTTTACCGTCTTCTCTGTGGCATCGAGCTTGAGCATCTCCAGCTTCAAGCCTCCATACTGCTTGAGTTGCTCAACGAGCTGCGCAATTGTCTCTATGTTATTGTCGCTGGAAAACATCTAATTAAGCGAGCTCTGCGTCCTGTACTTCTTCTACGAGTTCCTCAACCTGCTTGCGAGTGAGCTTGATATCGTGCTTGTCGCAGAAATCCTTTACTGCGTCAGTAAGTTTGTTGCGTGTGTCTTTACCTGCTTCAGGAGCAAGAAGAATACCGAGGGCTGCGCCTGCAACGGCTCCGCCGAGAAATGCGCCAATGTAACCTAATGCTTTCATAATTTGATTATTTAAAAAATGATTATTAAATTGTTGTCTTTTGTTTAGATGTTATTCAAGTTGGATGCGGTAATTCTTATTGCCGCCTTGATTTCTTTCAAGTGCAAAGATATGAAATCTTTTCTTAAAATGCAAAAGTTTTAGTGTTAAAAACCTTAAATATCCCGTTCTTATGCGTGTAAATGACTTTTTTCCTACTTATTTAACAAACTTTATGTGCTTTTTCTTTTTTATATAAGTGTTTTTTCGTAATTTTGTGCACAGATTTCAATATTGAATTAATAAAAACTATAATAATTATAGAGACATGAAGAAGATAGTTATCAATGGCGCAGCTTTGTTGGCTGTAGCATTTTTAGCAAGTTGTGGTGCAGCTAACCAACAGAATGCTTATCGTAAAGCTTATGAGAAGGCTAAGGCTCAGGAGGAAATCGTTGAGCAGCAGCCACAGCAGAATATGGCTCAGCCTGTTTATCAGCAGCCACAGTATCAGCAGCAGCCACAGTACGTACAGCAGCAGCCACAGTATGTTCAGCAGCAGCCACAGTACGTTCAGCAGCAGCCACAGCAGCAGTATGTTCAGCAACAGCCACAGCAGCAGTACGTTCAGCAGCAGGTTGTTCAGCAGCAGCCACAGCAGCAGTATGTTCAGCCAGCTAATGACAATGTTCCAGTTCGTCAGGAGCGTCTTACAGTTGTAAATGGTGCAGGCCTTAAGGCTTTCTCTGTAGTTGTAGGTTCTTTCGGTGTAAAGGCTAATGCAGAGGGACTTCAGCGCACTCTCATGAACTCTGGCTATTCTGCACAGGTTGCATTCAATCAGGAACGTAACATGTATCGTGTAATCGCTTCTACATACGATAACAAGCAGGACGCTATTATGAGCCGTGATAACCTGAGCGCAAACTACCCAGGTGCATGGTTGCTCTATAACAACAATTAATGGGCCGCATCCTTTCGATTGATTACGGCCGTAAACGTACAGGACTGGCAGTGACCGACCCGCTTAAGATTATAGCTAACGGGTTGACCACTGTCAGTACTCATTTGTTATGGGACTATCTCAATGACTATATCTCTCGCGAACAGGTAGAGAGAATTGTTATTGGAAAGCCGATGCAAACCAACGGACAGCCAAGCGAAAACCTTGCCAGAGTAGAGGCTTTCGTGAACAGATGGAGGAAGAACCATCCGGAACTTCCGATAGAATATGTGGATGAGAGATTCACATCGGTGCTGGCTCATCAGGCTATGATTGACGGCGGACTGAAGAAGAAGGCGCGTCAGGATAAAGCTCTCGTTGATGAGATTAGTGCTACGATTATTTTGCAAAGTTACATGCAGTCTATATGATATTACCAATTTATACTTATGGTCAGCCTGTTCTCCGCAAGGAGGCACAGGATATAACACCTGACTATCCAGAACTTAAGAAGTTTATTGAAGATATGTGGGAAACCCTTGCTGAGAGCGAGGGTATCGGACTTGCAGCTCCTCAGGTGGGCCGTGACGTTCGTGTAGTGTGCATTGATCTTGATGTGCTTTCAGAGGATCTCCCTGAGTACAAGGATTTCCGCAAAGTGTATATCAATGCCCATATTGAAGAATATGATGATACAGAGAAGGATTCTTCAGAGGAAGGATGTCTCTCTCTGCCAGCTATTCACGAGAAGGTGGTTCGTCCTACGCGCATACGCGTAAAATATATGGATGAGGACTTCCAGGAGCATGACGAGTGGATTGAGGGTTATCTCGCTCGCGTAATGCAGCATGAGTTTGACCATCTTGACGGTAAGATGTTCATCGATCGCATCTCTCCACTTCGCAAACAGCTCATCAAGTCAAAGCTCCGTGCTTTGCTTCAGGGAAGATTCCGCTGCAACTACAAGGTGAGAATTCCTCGTGGAAAGTAAATTTTTTCTTTGGAAAGCAAATTAGGAGAAATTTAAGTCAGTAAATTATTTCTACAACAAGCGTTGATGGAAATTTGCTTGGTGAGAATAATTTTCCTAAAAATATAATTTACTGAGAATTTACTTTTCATAAGAATATACTTTCAAGGAAACAACTTCCATAGATAATTTGTTTTCGAAATAATTATGAAGAATAAGGAATGTAAAGCTAATATAATAAGGAGAACAATGCATGGCATGGGCTTCTCCAGATTAGCCTTTGCATTCCTTGTTCTTCTTTCTTTTTTCTGTACGAGGGCTACGGCGCAGTATAACGTTGAGCGACTCATTATGTCGGGACGTGTGGCTGTGTATTATGAAGACTATATCCTCGGCATACAATATTTCAATCAGGCTATTGCGCTAAAGCCCCAACTCTATGAGGCTTGGCAGATGAGAGCCGTGGCTAAGTTTCATCTCGATGACTATCGTGGTGCAGAGGCTGATGCTTCAGAAGCTATTAATCTTAATCCCTATATCACATTGCTTTATGACCTTCGTGGTATTTCCCGCATTCGTCAGGAGAACTATGAGGGTGCTATAGCCGATTATACCAAAGCGCTGTCTTTTGATCCGAGCAATCAGAACTTCTGGTACAATCGTGCGGCATGCCGTGTGGAGATGAAAGACTATGAGCGTGCACATCTCGAACTCGACACCATCATAGGCAGATGGAAAAAATATGCTTCGCCTTATCTTCTGAAGTCGGAGGCGTATCTTCAGCAGAAAGACACGCTGAAGGGAACCGAGTGGCTAAACAAGGCACTTGATGTTGATCCGTATAATGCTGAGGCATGGAGGGTTAGAGCTTGCATCAGTATGTCGAGAGACGAGTGGAAAGATGCTGATGAATACTTCTCAAAGGCAATCCATCTGAAGCCAAAGAAAGCAGGCAACTATGTGAATCGTGCATTGGCTCGCTTGCGCTTGAATAATCTTCGTGGTTCGATGTCTGACTACAACCTTGCACTTGACCTTGAGCCAAACAATTTCCTTGCGCACTATAACCGTGGTCTGCTTCGTCAGCAGGTAGGTGATGATAATAATGCGATTGAGGACTTCAACTATGTTCTCTCGCTTGAACCAAACAATATGATGGCGCTGTTCAATCGTGCTACGCTGCTCGAGCAGACAGGTGATTTGAAGGCTGCCATTCGTGACTATACCCAGGTTATTGAGGAGTTCCCTAATTTCTGGACAGGACTTCATCATCGTGCAGCCTGCTATCGTCGTTTAGGTATGACGGCAAAGGCTGAGTTGGATGAGTTCCGAATCCTCAAGGCGCAGAATGAAAAGCATTTGGGCAAGCAGCCTCGTTGGAGCAGAAACAAACTTGCCGCTATGCGTAAGAAGAGTGAGATAGACCCGAATAAATATGACCAGATTGTGGTTGAGGATGAGACGAGCGGTGAGCACGAGTACAAGAGTGAATATCGTGGCAAGGTTCAGAATCGCCGTGTGGAGTCGCAGTATCAGCCTTATATGGCTCTTTCTCTGTTTGAGTATAGCAATGCCATGACCAACTATCACCCATTCGTTGTCGAGGTGGATGTGGTCAATAAGTTGCTTAGTGGATTGAAACTCACAGTGTCAACGCTTTCCACACATCTCTCAAATGAAGAGATCAAGCGTCAGTTTGCCGTTGCCGATACTCTGTCGAATATGCTATCCGCTAACACCCAGCATCCATCAGCAGCCACCTATCTCGCGCGAAGCGTGGCTTATTGCATAGGTCAGAACTATGGTGATGCATTGAAGGATGTTGATATCTATCTGCAGCAGAATCCTAATTCGGCACTTGGCTGGTGGCAGAGAGCCGTGTGCAATGCTCGTATGGCAGATTACGAGAATGGGGCAGATCCGCAGACTGCACAGCTCCGCTTCAAGAGTGTGAATGCCGATTTCGAGAAGGCAGAGTCACTCGACAATGACAATGCGTATATCCTTTACAGTCATGGCACATTCCTTGCACATCAGCAGAACTATGACAAGGCGATAGTGTATTTCACACGTGCCATCGAACTTGACAGCCGATTTGCAGAGGCATATTTCAATCGTGGAATGGTCTATTTGTACAAGGGAGATAAAGTGAAGGGAACTGCAGATTTGAGTAAGGCTGGTGAGCTCGGTTTGTATTCTGCTTATAGCATTATCAAGACAAATAATAAAAAGTAGTGCAAAAATTCGCTTATCTCGCAAAAAATAAGTAATTTTGCAGACATTTCAAATAGTAAATCGTAAATAGTCAAAATAGTAAATAAAAATGATTAACATTACTTTCCCTGATGGATCTGTTCGTTCGTATGAGCAGGGCATCACTGGACTTCAGATCGCTGAGAGCATCTCACCTGCTCTCGCACGTAGCATTGTAAGCTGCGGAGTAAATGGTGAGACAGTGGAACTCAACCGTCCTATCAACGAAGACGCAAAGATTGCGCTCTATAAGTTTGAGGACGAAGAAGGTAAGCATAGCTTCTGGCACACAAGTGCCCACTTGCTTGCTGAGGCTCTCAAGGAGCTTTATCCTGGCATCCAGTTCGGTTTCGGTCCTGCTATCGAGGCAGGTTTCTTCTATGACGTGCTCCTTCCTAACGGAGAGCAGATCAAGGAGGGCGACTTCGCCAACATCGAGAAGAAGATGCTCGAGCTTGCCAAGAAGGATGAGCCACTCGTTCGTAAGGAAGTTTCTAAGGCTGACGCAATGGCATCATTCGGTGCTGACGGTCAGACATACAAGTGCGAGCACATCGAGCAGGATCTCGAGGATGGCTCTATCACTACATACACACAGGGCAACTTCACCGACCTCTGTAAGGGGCCACACCTCGTTTCTACAGGTGCTATCAAGGCTGTCAAGCTCACATCCATCGCTGGTGCTTTCTGGCGTGGTGATGCTAAGCGCGAGCAGATGCAGCGTCTCTACGGTATCTCTTTCCCTAAGAAGAAGATGCTCGACGAGTACCTCGTTATGCTTGAGGAGGCTAAGAAGCGCGACCACCGTAAGATCGGTAAGGAGATGGAACTCTTCATGTTCTCTGACCGCGTAGGTAAGGGACTCCCTATCTGGTTGCCAAAGGGTACTGACCTCCGTCTCCGTCTTCAGGATATGCTCCGTGCCATCCAGAAGCGTTTCGGCTATCAGGAGGTTATCACTCCACATATCGGTTCAAAGAACCTCTACGTTACCTCTGGTCACTATGCACACTACGGCAAGGACTCATTCCAGCCTATCCACACACCAGAAGAGGACGAGGAGTACATGCTCAAGCCAATGAACTGCCCTCACCATTGTGAGGTGTTCGCTTGGAAGCCACGTTCATACAAGGACCTCCCATTCCGTTGCGCAGAGTTCGGCACAGTATATCGCTATGAGAAGTCAGGTGAGCTTCACGGTCTCACTCGTGTACGTTCATTCACACAGGACGATGCACACATCTTCTGCCGTCCTGATCAGGTGAAGAGCGAGTTCCTCCGCGTGCTCGACATCATCCAGGCTGTATTCTCTATCTTCGGCTTCAAGGACGATCAGGTAGAGTTCCAGATCTCTCTCCGTGACCCTAACGACAAGGAGAAGTACATCGGTACCGACGAGATGTGGGCATCAGCTCAGAACGCTATCATCGAGGCATGCAAGGAGCGTGGTCTCAATGCACGTCAGGAAGAGGGCGAGGCTGCATTCTATGGTCCAAAGCTCGACTGTATGGTTAAGGATGCCATCGGTCGTCGCTGGCAGTTGGGTACTATCCAGGTGGACTACAACCTCCCAGTACGTTTCGACCTCGAATACACAGCAGAGGACAATTCAAAGCAGCGTCCTGTGATGATTCACCGTGCACCATTCGGTTCTATGGAGCGCTTCACAGCCGTTCTCATCGAGCACACAGCAGGTCACTTCCCACTCTGGCTCACACCAGATCAGGTTGCTATCCTCCCTATCTCTGAGAAGTACAACGACTATGCTGAACAGGTACGTCGTTTCCTCGATACAAAGGGTGTTCGTGCTACCGTTGATAACCGTAACGAGAAGATCGGCCGTAAGATTCGCGACAACGAGATGAAGCGCGTACCTTACATGGTTATCGTAGGTGAGCAGGAGGCAGCTTGTGGCAACGTAGCAATGCGTCAGCAGGGCGGTGGCGAGCAGGCTGTAATGTCAATGCAGGAGTTCGCTCAGCGCATCAACGACGAGGTTGCAGAGCAGCTCTCAGCTACAAATATTGAGCCAAGAGATTAAGACCCCTCCCCAGCCCTCCCGAGGGAGGGAGAAGAAAGACAGTAAGATAAACGATGAAGCCCTCTCGCGATAGTAAATCGTGAGAGGGCTTATTCTATACGTGAAAGCTTGATATGTTTGCTTTTATCTGAAAGGCCATGATTGAAAAAGTGTATCTACTCCCCTCCCTTTATGGGAGGGGGGAAGGGGGTGGGGCTGTGAGTGGCAGGTAGGTCTGTGTTTTGTTTTTTTTCACTTCTATTTTTTGCAACTTTCACCAATATTTATTGTCTTTGCATCCGAAAGCTTGCCGATACCGGCAAGAAATTAGAAAAAAACAATAAAAATGATGTGAAAAGTATGCCGATAGAATATATTTCAGTAAAAGAATATGCTAACAGGAATGGACTTAGCGAGCGCACCGTACGTAACTATTGTGCGGTAGGTCGTATTGAGGGAGCTATACTCGTCGGAAAGACATGGAGCATCCCTGCAGATGCTGTTGTGATGGCAAAGAAAAGAGCTTCGACATCCAACCATCTCTTGAAATCACTTCGAGAGCAGATGGAGATGGGGTTGAAAGAGGGCATCTACTATCATACCCAGATTGACCTCACCTACAACTCCAACCATATAGAAGGATCACGGCTCACTCACGATCAGACGCGCTTCATCTTGGAGACAAACACCATTGGCATTACTGATGAAACGGTAAGAGTGGATGACATCATGGAGACTGTAAACCTACTACTAAGGCTGGTATCGAGAGGAAAATCGGTAGGGCGGTGCTGGATTGGATATTTGGGGGGAAGAAGGAAAAGGAATAAGTCCCCTTACGGCCTCTCCCTCCGCCCTGACACATACTCCGATATTATCAACATCGGACTTCCCCCGAAGGAAGGGGACTGTCCCCTCGCCCCCACAGGGGGAGTAGATTGTTTTTTCACGGTGGGGGGAGTTCGGTACGGATTTTCACCGCACTTTGTGTTAGTCTCTTTTAATCATGGGGACACTCTATGTGTATCCATATTTTATTTTTCTGGTTCGATGAATGGGGAAGATGGAAATTCGGATGGAGCGAAATTGTTGATGAGCCATGTGTCACCTATTTTTTCGAAAGTGATATTGAAGAGTCGTAGGTGCTTTTCCTTGAATTCTTCTTCTTTATCGTTTTCAGATATGTTTTCTGTTAATTCTTCAAATTTCTTTCTTGTTAGAAAAACTGTGTAGGTGGTGCCTTCGTAAGCGGAGAAATTGCAGAGGTCGATATTATCAGCATCCCAGTCTTTCCAGTCGGATGGTGGGGTGATGATTTTCATATCGAGGGAGTCCTTCTTTACCTTGTCAAGAAGTTCTGGGGTGAAATATGCTGCCAGATTTGCGGTTGAAGGATTGCTATACAGTTCCTTAATGAGTTTTCGGAAAGTAGTAGCAATGATAGTATGTTCACGTATTTTGGCCTTTAATTTCTCTATGATTTCAATAATCCCCTTTACTTCTATTTCTTGTTCCTTTGCAGGTTTCAATCCTTTCTGTTCTGGATAGATAGAGCCGATGTAATCTAATTGCCTGATGTATTCTGCGACGGAGTCTGCCTGTGCGCAATATGCCTCAGGTTCCTTTGGGATATTGTGACTGAATAACTCTCCCATGACTGCCTTGAATGCTTGGAGCATTATACCTGTATCATTGTCTGTACCTCCCATTTGTTTGAGTAATGTATGCTCTAATATAGAAGAGTATAGTGCACGCCAAAGTTCAGGATTCGCATTTTGTGGCCCTTTTTCACCAGTTAGTTGCATCTTTGTTACATACATTGTTATTGGCACAGATGCTTTCAGATCATGTCTTTTTATGCTATTCTGATAGAAATTTTCAATGTCGTTGAAGAGCAGGGATGTGTCGATGTCATTGCCAAGTAATTCTGTTATTGATTGTATAATTGCAAATCGCATAGTAGCAGAATCGAGTTGTTCGTTGAATGCCTCGTAATCTTCTTCTGTATAGGCTGTATCGACCCATTCTGTGTAGGCTGTATCGACGACATATTCTTCGATGTTTACTTGTGCCCATAAAGGGAAGTAGAAACTTGCTATCAGTATTGAGATGAATAATCTTTTGAATGTCATATTTTTTTTCTTTTTTGCAAAAATATATTTTTATTCTGCAAAATTATAGAAAAATAATGGGAAATCGGTAATGTAATGGCAAATATTTTGAAAAGGGGCAAAAAAAACAGCGCCTCTAAGTGAGAGACGCTGTTTGTGTTAGTCGGGATAAGAGATTATTTCTTCTGATAACCACACTTGTGACATTTTCCTTTCTTGTCAAGAGCGATACCACAGAATGGACATCTATCAATTGTTTTGGTAACTTCATACTCTTGACTTGCGGAATTTGCTCCGCTGGAGAACGTGAGTTTAGTAATGTTCAGTTTATCCTTCAAAAGGTCGTATACAATCTTTATCATACCTTCAACTGTCATAGTTTCCTTGGTGACAACAAGGCGGCAATCAGGGTAGGCAGTAGCGAGTTCAGTCTTAAATGCAGGCCCCTTCATCGTGTTCTGGGCATGACCGTTCTTGATGCCTTGTTTCTCGTAAACATCGAGGATGGCAGGGAGTAGAGGGTCGTCTTCACGCAGAATGAGGGCATGGTCGAAATTCTGTAGTATGTCCCATGCTGTCTTCTTGATTTCGTTACAAGGGAAAACCATGTTGACACCAGGATTGATACTTACGGAATCCTTTACTTCGATTGTCAGTATGCCTGTGTGCCCATGAAGATACTGGGCTTCACCGCAGAATTCGTAGAACCTGTGTGCATACTGGAGGTTAATTGTTGTGATACTTCTCATAAAAAAATAAGTTTTAAAATTACGAAAATGGGATAATTACATGATTGCTATCTTCTTGAAATATGTACCAGGATGCTGGCAAATAGGGCATACGAAGTATTGTGGTAATGTTTCCCCTTCGTATATGTAGCCGCAAATGGTGCATATCCATCCTTTCTTGCTTGGAGCTGGTTTCGGCTTTATGTTGCTGCTGTAGTAGGCGTATGTGGCAGAAGGTGTGTCGTTCATGCAGAATGCGTCTGTGACATCGGCAATAAACATGGTGTGAGAGCCGAGATCTATAGAATTATATACCTTTCCGCAGAGCACAGCATTAGTGCCTTCCGTAAGGTAAATGATACCGTTTTCAGCACGTGAGAACTTGATGCCGACAGCCTTGTCAACAAGATTGCCTGTCTGGAATCCCCAATGCCTGAATATCTCGAATTGAGCCTCCTGCGATAGGATTGAGACATTCATGAGTCCTGTGCGCATAATCATGCCGTGGGTGTAGCTGTTCTTATTGATGGTGACAGAGATGCGTAGTGGGATGTCTGTAACCTGAATCACCGTATTGCTGATGCATCCGTTGTCTTTTTCTTTCTCGTTGGCTGTAACAACAAACAAACCGTATGAGATATTGAACATCGCTTTGCTGTCCATTGTGTTAATTACTAATTATCAATTACTGATTACCTCGAGGATAGTGTCCGAATTCTATCTTGGTAAATCGTAATTTGTAATTTGTCATTAATTATAGATGTTGTCTGATGAGTTGGAGTAAAGCAGACTGAGAAAGGGTGCCGCTCTGTCGCCATATCACCTTGCCTTCTTTGATGAGCATGAATGTGGGAACGGACTGTACGTTGTACAGCGATGCGAGTGACTCATATTTATCTATGTCAATCTTGATGACATGGATACTGTCGCCCATCTCTTTCGTTACATTTTCGATGATAGGGTGCATAGCCTTGCAAGGACCGCACCAGTTAGCAAAGAAGTCTACCAGGACTAATTTGTTGGAGTTGATTTTTTCTTTGAAATTATCCATAGTTGTAAACGATTAAATTCTGATTTTCGAGTGCAAACTCAGGCTCGCATGTTTGAGCGTCTTTTGATAAAAGAGCGGCGTAAGCCTAGATTTCTCAATGCTGGCGCACGTCTCTGATTTTCGAGTGCAAATGTATGAAGTAATGCTTCAAATGAAAAAGAAAAATATTACACACAATGGTAAATTTGAGAGTGTTTCATGTTTTGTCTATAAATTTTCTTGAAATTACCATTGTAAAAGATTATTTTGTAGTATATTTGCACTTGGTAAATTGTAATAACATTATGTCAGACTTACGTAAAACATATACTCTTTATGATAGGGTAGATGAAGTTTCTTCAGGAAGCGGAATCGACATTATATCTTTGTCAACGTACTTTGAGAAAAAGAAGGACGTTGAGCTTGAGCATGTGCATGCGCATAATCATTATGAGATTATTTGGTTCCAGAAAGGAAATGGTGCTCATTATGTGGATTTCAACGAATATCCAATTACTCCAAATACAATCTTCTTCATTACGCCTGGACAGATTCATGCTTTCGACAAGAAACGCGATCAGGAGGGTATAGTATTGAAGGTCTGCCCCCAACTGCTTGATGAGGCTACTTTGGAAGAGGCCTCATTCCGTATGTTCAATCTCTTTAGGGGGAATGGTGTTCCTTTTCGTCTTATTGATGAGGTGAATGCAGGCAAGATGGCAATGTTTATCACGGCCCTGAAGGAAGAGATTGAACTGGATGAAGAAGTAGGTCACACGGATTATATGAAGGCGCTTCTGCGAGTGCTTGTGATCACTATAGAACGTGGTTGTAAGGAAGCTGGGCAGCAGGTGCTTCATGTAAGTAAGACATCACACAAGATGTTTATAGCGTTCAGGCATCTGCTGGAAGATAATTACCATTGTCTTCATACCGTAAAGGATTATGCTATGAAGCTGAATATTTCTACCAAGACCCTCACATCATATATCACGGAGTGCTCCACGCTGTCGCCTTTGGAGATAATAAACAGTAGGATAACCATAGAGGCAAAGCGAATGCTTCGGTATTCCAATCTTATGGTAAAGGAGATCGGGTATATGTTAGGTTTTGAGGATTCATCGTATTTCGTCAAGTTTTTCAAGCGTCAAACAGGGCTTTTGCCTATAGAATTCCGTAATAATTATGCTACAAGCAACAATAATCTCTGAAAATCCATTCTGTTTTGAGGACTATATGAAGGTTCTCGCAATGGATGATATTGTACTTTCTATAACACCAGAAGAGATTCTTGGGGTATGGGGATTCTATCGAAAGGGAAAGTCAACGACTCTCTTTTCCATAGAACAGCAAGCAGATGGTTTTGCGCTATCTATGGATGGCTTGGCTTCGTATGATGACTATAAGCTATTTCCGTATCTTATAGATACGTTGTCGTTGTGCCTGAATGACGAGCATTACGAAAGCGATGGGCAGTCGGCTTATGCTATTTTTAATGAGGATTGGATAGAATATGAGATAGGGGAGGAGATAGCCTATCTGAAGTGCATATTAAGCATAGGTTCGAAATACTATATCAGTCTGCCGATAGAAGGTGATTGTCCTTATGTGTCTACGGATGTTCTCAATGAATATGGAGTGACGATATATTCTTCTACACCAAGGATTTATGGGTATATTCAGTATCTGATGAGAAACGGTCTCATCCCTTCAGATGCAGAGCAGGAGATACCAGATATTAGCGAAGATGCGGAGTTTGATGTGCCGCAGCATATAGCGATAGGTAGGGTGCGTTCATGGCAGACAGACGGCTCGGATACCTATGAAACCTATTCAAAGGAGGATATTGCACAGCTTCTTTCTGTGGCTCAGAATTATGAGGAAGGGAAGCACGTGGAGGGAGTGGTGCTCAATGATATCGGAACTATCTATGAATATGGGATAGGTGTAGAGAAAGATATCAGCATGGCTATAAGATGGTTTAAGGAAGCCATAGAGAATGGTGATAACCTTTACGCGCCTACGAGTCTTGGTGATATCTATCGCAGAGGCGATGAGGACGGCACACCCAACCTTCGTTTGGCTTTCGAGGCTTATGCTATCTCAATAGATCCGTATGCATGGTATCGCATCGGTCAGGCATACGAAGAGGGTTGGATATGCGAGTCAGACATGAAGAAGGCGTATGAATACTACGATAAAGCCGTGGCAGTAGGGCATCATCTCGCTATAAAGAGAATGGAGGCGGAGGAGGAGACTTATTAAAAAGTATAAAGGGTAAAGTGAAAAGTATGATTAGTATTCTTTGTGGTGAGTTTTCACCAAACAAATACTAATCATACTTTTTATTTCTTACCTTTTATTTTTTAACATTATCCCTCGCAAATCCTCGCCATTTCTTCTATGAACTCCTCCTCGGTAGGTTGCTCATCGTAGAGGTAGGCCAGCATATCGCTTACGGCATCCTTGGATTGAGAGAGGATATGAAGGGCGGTCATGCAAAGACCAGGGGAATAGCCCATGTCTTGCATGAGTGAGATAAGTGCTGTTTCGTTGTTTGTCATTTTTCTTTTATTTATATTGCAAGACGTAAGCCGAGGCAGTTGATATAGAATGACTGGGGGGTATCATTTGGGAGTGATGGCTGGCAGTTGCGGGCATTGTGTATCCAACTGCCGCCACGGCATGAGCCAGTGCCGTCATTCATGTCCTGACACCATTCCCATACATTACCATTCATATCGTAGAGACCGAGTTCGTTGGGCTGTTTCTGACCAACAGGATGCGACTTGCCCGCGCTGTTCTCGCTATACCATGCCACAGCGTCAAGGTCGTTGCTGCCAGAGTATTCGTAGCCTTTGGAGTATTTGCCACCTCTGCAGGCATATTCCCATTCCTTTTCTTTGGGGAGGCGGTAGTTTTTGCCTGTCATGGTGTTCAGCTTGCTGATGAATGTTTGGCAGTCGTTCCAGCTGACTTGTTCGACAGGAAGGTCGTCGCCCTGCATTTGTGAAGGGTTGGAACCCATTACCGCTTTCCATAATTTCTGGGTGACCTCGTACTTGCAGATGTAGAAGCTGCTGGTGTCAGATTCCACATAGACCATGTCATTGGCTAACTGGGCGAGGAGGGGATTGGTGGCTGCAGCGGGGGTGGTTTCTGATGCTGACGCATCAGAGACGGTGGAGGCTGTATCGGAAAGGGGGATTGGGGATTCTTCTGATGCTGGCGCATCAGAGACGGGGGCTGCTGTAGCAGGAGGGGTGTCTCCGTTTCTTTTGGTTGCCTCTCTGCATCCAGTTAGTGTCAGGGTAAGAAGGCAGAGAAGAGATGTGAGGGTTCTTGCTTTCATATAGGAAGAATGCGAGATGCGCTTTACATCTCCACCTTACGGGTGCCGTCAGGTTGCTCGGCGATGGTGACCTTGATGGTGTCGGAAGGAAGGATGTCCTCGATGAGCTCAGGCCACTCCATGAGGCAGACACAGCCAGACTCCATGTAGTCCTCGAAGCCCATGTCATAGACCTCTTCCTGCTTCTTGATGCGGTAGAAGTCGAAGTGATAGACAGGCTCGCCCTTGTCGTCGGTGTATTCGTTGACGATGGCGAAGGTAGGGGAGGTGATGACGTCTTCCACGCCTAATTCCTCGCAGATGGCCTTGATGAATGTTGTCTTGCCTGCGCCCATGTGGCCGTAGAAGGCAAAGATGGTGTTGTCGCCCATGGCTGCCACGAATTGCTTGGCAGCCTCGTTGATCTGGGCAAGGGATGAGATTGTTATTTGCATAAGTTTTCTTTTGAAGATGATGATGATGCCCTGCCGAAAACGACAGGGAACGGGGACAACATGACTGTGGGGATACCACCTCCGCGCACCGGCTCCCTCCCTACGGGGGAGGGCGGGGGGAGAGGCATCTCTACTTCTTCCTTCCCTTCATGGTGATGAGAGGGATGAGCATTTCCTCCATGGAGATACCGCCGTGCTGGAACGTGTCCTTATAGTACTGCACGTAGTAGTTGTAGTTGTTTGGGTAGGCGAAGAAGTCGTTGCCTGTGGCGAAGACATAGCTTGTGGAGAGGTTAGGCGCAGGCAGCTGTGCTTTCTGCGGTTCCTTGATCACGAAGATGTCCTTGCTGTTATAGGATAGGTTCTTGCCGAGTTTGTATCGCAGATTGGTATTGGTGTTGCGGTCACCTACGATCTTCACCGGACGGTCGGCACGTATGCTGCCGTGGTCGGTGGTGAGGATGACGCGGTAGTCGGTCTGGGCGAGAGCGGTAAACAGCTCGGAGAGTACCGAGTGCTTGAACCAGCTGAGCGAGATGCTGCGGTAGGCGCTTTCGTCGTTGGCAAGTTCGCGTACCATCTTCGACTCTGTGCGTGCATGAGAGAGCATGTCGATGAAGTTGATGACGACCACGTTGAGGTCATACTGCTGGAGGGACTTGAACTGCTGCATGAGTTTGTCGCCACCGTTGGAGTCGTTGATCTTATGATAGGAGAACGTGTCGTGACGGCGGTAGCGCTCAATCTGAGTCTGTATAAGCGGTGCCTCGTTGAGGTTCTTGCCCTCGTCCTCATCCTCGTCAACCCATAGCTCAGGGAACATCTTTGCTATCTGCTGAGGCATGAGTCCGCTGAAGATGGCGTTGCGGGCATACTGAGTGGCAGTAGGCAGGATGCTGGTGTAGAGATCCTCCTCGATGTCGAACATATCACCAATCTCTTCGGCAAGTACGCGCCACTGGTCAAAGCGGAAGTTGTCGATGACGATGAGGTACACCTTCTCACCCTTGTCGAGAAGCGGGAATACCTTTCGCTTGAATATGTCGGGGGACATGATGCCTCTCCCCTCGCCCTCCCCCGTAGGGAGGGAGCCGCTATCGCCATTAGGGGCAACCCAATCCATATAGTTCTTCTTGATGAACTTGCAGAATCCGAGGTTAGCCTCTTCCTTCTGCATCTTCAGCATCTCGGTCATAGAGGACTGGGTGGCAGAGAGCTCGAGTTCCCATCTTACGAGGAGCTTGTACACCTCCTTCCAGTCGTCAATGCTACGGCAGTCGGATATCTTCATGGAGATATTCTGGAAGTTCTGCTGATAGCCAGTCTGTGTGACCTCGGTGACTATCTCACGGCTGTGTATGTTCTTCTTCAGGGATAGAAGTATCTGCATGGGATTGACAGGCTTGATGAGGTAGTCGGCAATCTTCTTGCCTATGGCCTGATCCATGATGTCTTCCTCCTCGCTCTTGGTCACCATAACGACAGGTGTCTGTGGTTGTATGTCCTTGATGCGCTGCAGGGTTTCGAGTCCTGACATGCCAGGCATCATCTCGTCGAGGAAGACAAGGTCGAAGGTTTGCTGCTGGCATTGCTCGATGGCATCGAGTCCGTTGCTCACAGTCACTACTTCGTAGCCTTTCTTCTCAAGGAAGATGATATGGGCGCGGAGATGCTCTATCTCGTCGTCAACCCAGAGTAATAGTCCGTTGGTCATATTTTGTATAAGGATTAGTGATTAAGGATTAAAGATTAGAAGCCATCGAGCTCGTAGTATTCGTCCTCCAGGAGTTTGGAGTCTTCCTTCTTGTTCTCTTCGAGTATGATGGTTTCCTCTTGCTGAGGTTCGTTCTTCTCTTCTTCGATGAGGATGAGGTCCTCGGGCTGGGTGCTGCTTTCCTCTTGTGTGTTGGCTTCGAGGATGAGGGTGTCCTCGGTGGTGCCGTTGTTCTGCTCGGTTGTGGTTTGCTCGAGGATGGTGATTGTCTCTTCTGATGCTGATGCCTCAGAA
>DCJC01000057.1:20878-45209 GCA_002317355.1 Prevotellaceae bacterium UBA1710
GAAACGGTGGTTTCCTCAGGGATGGCGATTGCCTCTTCTGATGCTGATGCCTCAGAAACGGTGGTAGCTTCGGCAGCCTCGGTAACGGTGATTTCTTCAACCACGGTGTTGATAGGCTCGTCCTTAGGCATATCCAGACCGAATGAGCTATTGCTGTCGGTTTCGTCTTCGCTTTCTGGGGTAGCAGAAACTGGAGCGGCACCATTTGGAGCTGCAGTCTCAGAAGGTAATGCGGCATTAACCCTGTCAATCTTCTTTTCTTCTATCTTACGTGTCTCATCGAAATCAGGTTCATAGAGCATGTAAGGATTATCAACCGTGAGAGGCTGGAAATGCTCTGTGTAGAAAGCATCGTAGTCGTTATAGCTGTACTGAGTGCCAAGCAGAGGGAGGTTCTCGTTGCTTATGACAACAGAATGTGTGCCTTTGGCTACATTCATCACAGCGTCATTCTTATAGAGTACACGGGCATATTGACGTGCCTCGTCGAATGAACGGAAGCCCGTCACCATCATGTGGTGGAGTCCTGCTGCATCAGCAATCTCAATGTTGAAGTTGCGAACCACGAAATTAGTGAAGTTGAATCTTGCCAACTGGAATAGCAGTTTGTTCTCGCTGATAGAGTCAGGGTTGTACACGAACATGAAGGTGAATTCCGTATTTCTCTCATTAGAGAAACCTTTCGCATTCGTGGTGTCTTTATCAGCCATAACGGCAGTTCTGCGATCCCATACATCATTCATGCTGAAGTTGCCACCCTGAAGAGTGCGTCCCTGGCGAACACCGTTGATGATCATGCCGGCAAGTTCGCTGACCTTACTCTGTGGAAATGACTTGACGAGGGTGTCGAGACGCTCAAGGCATCCATTTGCATCACCCTCATTAAGTTGGCTGAGACCAGCGATAAACAAGAATTTATCTCTGTTGTCACCCATAGGGAATCGCTTGTCAGAAATGGCTGCATTGGTCTTAACCTCGTCAAAGCGGTCATTCTGGAATGCATCATATGTGGCAGCATAGAGAGAGTCTTCGATGTGGGTTCCGTACTTAGCATTCTCGAAGAAATATGGGTCGGTGAGAATAGCTGTCCATTTGGAGTCCTTGCACTCATCCTTCATTTTCTTGAGACATGTCTTTGCCCTAAGATGGTTGTCCTGACGTGAATAGAGCAGGAACATGTGATAATATACCTCATCCTTCGTCTCAGTGTTAGGGAAGTCCTTGAGAAGTCTGAGGAATGCCTTTTCAGAGAGGGGGAGGTTGTTGAGCTTATCCTTGAAGATAATTCCTGAATGGAAGAGACCATCCTCTATCTGGGCATTACTCTCTTCGAGTTGCTCTGGGGTGAATGGAATCTGTGCCAGATAGTATTCACGTTTGTGAGGGTCGTTGGCTGCGGTGTCAAGACGTGCTTTCTCCTTTTCTGCCTTTGCCTCAACAGCGGCAATGGGATCGCGCTGAGCCTCAGTCAACTGCGCTTCATTATCATCTTCATTAGAGAAGTTGCCAACAACAGACTTGTTAGCACGTTGCCAGTTATCTACGTTATCGCGTTTGCCCCAAGTGCGAGCAAAGGTTTGCTTACCCTGTTGAACAGCAGTTGGGTTGTAGAAATACCATGTTGACTTGCCGTTGTTGGACTGAGTGTTTCTTTGGGTGTTCTGTGTCCTGTTGGTCTGACCGGTATTGTTTCTTGCCTGAACTGCAGCGACATTTTCCTGAGCAGCTTTATCGCGTTCTTCTTTCTCCTTCTTCTTGAGGGCATTGATAACACGGTCTATGGCAGCATTTCGATCTCTCACGTTCATCTTAGCGAGGAGTTGGAGAGAGTCTTGGAGTTCAACGGCATCAGTGTAGGTCACGAGTTCGTCGAGCACCTTGCTACGGTCAGAAAGCTGCTGATAGTCATCGCGGTCTTTGTCAAGTAGTCCGATAGCTTCACCGTAACAACGACGCGCGTCACCATATTTTTCCTTAGCCCAATAGAGGTCACCAAGATGAAGCAACAGCACGCCCTTCTCTATACCAGAGCGTGTTGCCTTCTCATTACCAGCCTCGTAGGCATAGATGGCACGTGTGGTATCTTTCTGGGTGAGGTAAATGTTACCGATGGCGTAATACACCTGATCGAGGTAATCTTTGTTGTTTTCATCAGAAGCCATGCGCTTGAGCTGGGAAATCATCTTTCGAGCCTGTCCGTCATTGGCAAGCACCTCACTCATGGCAATACGGGCATTAAACTGCACTTCGTATGGTGGGTTCTGACTGATAACCTTCTTGAATGCCTTGTAGGCCAAATCCTTATGACCGAGAGCAGCCTCTACCTGACCGAGGAGATAATACTCACGGGCACGCTGCTTAGAGCGCATCTCGTGCTTCACCACCTTACGGAGATACTTTGCCGCATTCTCCATATCCTTGATGTGAAGGTAGTAGTCGGCATAGGTGTAATCCCATTCTTTTTGTGCACGCCAGTCGATAGAGTCGCGCTGCATATTGCGGATTACGTCCTCTGCATCATAGAGCCAGTCTTGCTCGATATAACACTTAGCCAACCATGCACGAGCCTTGCCGTAGATGGCTGGTTGGGTTTTATATAGGCGTGACATATAAGTGAATGTAGATGCGGCTCCATCGAAATCGCCTTTGTAGAACTGCGATCTGCCCATAAGCATCCATGCGCGCCACAGGAATGGGTTGTACTCCTTACGGTTAAGCCATTCTATGTCTCTTTCAGTCTTCTTGCGCGACTTTTTCCATTCGGGACGAGCGGTGATACTATGCAGTTTGATAGTCTTTTGGCACTTCTCAATAGCAGTTTCGTAGTTGCTCTTGCCAATTTCACGACTCGCTTTGTTGCCTACCGTGTATAGCGGGATTAACTCTGTGTAGTTATCTTTGTTGGAGTTTTCCTTCTCAATAGAGGCATCGATATACGCCAGAGTACCGTTGTAATAGGTGTTGTATTTGGCTGTGAAAGCCTGCCACCAACGCGTTTGCGCCGTGTTCTTCTTATTGGAACACGACGTAACCGTTATTACCGCGAAAATTGCGATGAGTAATAGTTGTATGTGGCAGACTCGCTTCATTTACTTGATTTCGAAGCCAGCCTTCTTGAGGTCTTCCCAGAAGTGTGGATAGCTCTTGCTCACTACCTCTGGATTATTGATGATGAGACCTGGGAAGAGGATTGCTGCAGGTGCAAATGCCATAGCCATGCGGTGATCCTCGTAGGTGTCGATAGCAGGTTCTGCATCAGGCTCACAACGTGAACCATCCCATGAGAGGATGCCTTCAACAGAGTCATCGAGCAGATAACCAAGCTTGCGCATCTCCGTCTTGAGGGCTGCAATGCGGTCTGTCTCTTTGATGCGGAGAGTCTGGAGTCCTGAGAAACGGAATGGAATACCCATCAATGCTGTGCATACCACGAGAGTTTGTGCGAGGTCGGGCTGATTGATGAAGTCGAAGTCGAAACGAGGCATTGTGCACTGCTGAGCCTTGAGTGCAACCTTGGTTGGAACGAGCTTCTCCTTTGTCTCGAATGCTGTCTTTACACCAAGGACGCTAAACATGTATCTGATTGCAGAATCACCTTGGCGAGAGCCGTCCATAAGTCCTGTGAGGGAAATCTGAGTGTTCTTGTCTGCTACGTTCATCAAGGCTGCCAACTCATACCAATAGCTTGATGCACTCCAGTCGTTCTCGATGAAGAAAGGACGCTCTTTGTAACCACCTGCTTTTACGCGAATGGTAGAGCCGTCAATCCATTCAACATTAGCACCAAACTCCTGCATAGTGCAGATGGTGAGCTCGATGTAAGGACGTGAGATGACATCGCCTGTGAGATGTAGGGTAAGGCCTTCTGTGAGTCTTGGACCAATCATCAGAAGTGCTGAGATATACTGTGATGAAACGTTGCCTGGAATCTCAAGTCTGCCACCAACCAACTGCTTTCCGTGAATCTTAAGTGGTGGGAAACCTTCTTCACCAGCGTATTCGATATCGGCACCGAGATTACGAAGTGCATTGACGAGAACCTCGATAGGACGGTGCTTCATGCGCTCTGTACCTGTGATGACGTGCTCTTCACCTTCTGTAACAGAGAGTAGTGCTGTGGTGAAGCGCATAGCTGTGCCTGCAGCCTTGATGTTGATCTCATAAGGCATATCGCGCAGAGCAGCTACCATGACGTCAGTATCGTCGCAGTCGCTGAGGTTTTCTGGTACTTGCTTACTGCCAGAAAGAGCATTGATGACAAGTGCACGGTTGCTTATGCTTTTGGATGCAGGAAGGTCTATGGTACAATTAATCGCCTCTGGGGCATATAATCTATATTGCATTTTCTCTTTTTTTGAAATTTTATATATAGATATATAACGCACCCAAAGGCGATTTATTGTAATGGTGTTTTTGATGGTCGTAAAACTGTGGATATTATTTCGTTGTTTTCTTGCCGTTTATGATATAAATACCTCCGCGTTTTGGCTCTGAAACCTTACGGCCGGAGAGATCATATACAGCAGATGAACGTTCGTTGCTGATGGTTGCCTGTATGCTCTCGATGGCTGTTGCCTCCTTGACGTAAACAGCATTGATAGTGTAAGTTACCTGTACCGGCATCTTACCGTATGAGAGTTTGGCAGTGAGTGTGAAAGTATTCTCCTTGGCGTTGTAGCTGCCGCTGAAGCTATAGCCTGTGATGGTCTTTTCCACGCCGTCAACGGTAATTGTCTCCTTAAATTCCTGCTCAGGGAAAGTTGCATTGCGTGTAGTGGCTTCAAAATCGAATTTGAGTCCGTGGATTGTGAAACTTGGAATAGTGAGTTTCATTGCGTTGTAGGTGAAGGCTGGGAGGGTTACGTCACCGTTTGTGGCATCATTCATCTTGAATACGATTGTGTCACTTTCGTTATCTTGCCATGCGTCCATAGCTTCAACACCGAATTTAGCTGGACCTGCAAACTTCATAGCAGCTGGCTGAGCCATTGCTGCAACGCTGATTAAAACAACTGCGAAAAGAGTAAGTATTTTCTTCATTTAAAAATTGATATTTAAGTCTGCTCCTATCTGCATAGGCTTGCAATGCTGTTCGTAGCCTCTGCCTGCGCTGATGAAGTAGAATGTATTAAACTTCTTGTTAGTGAGGTTCTTACCCCATACTATGATTTCGAATTTATTTGAACGGAAAGAAACTCTCGTGTTGAATTGAGAATAGAAAGCCTGATACGCTCTATTGTCTTCTGTCCAATAAATCTTGCCTGCACCATTATAGCCTACGCCGAACGTAATACTTGAGTTGTCTTTAATCCTCCATGTGTATGCTCCATCGAGGTTGATAGTGTGTGCAGGAACGTATGGTACATTATTACCAGAGTAATCGTTTCCGCTACCATCGTTGTACTCAAGGAATTCAGAATGAGTGAAGCCGTAGTTGGTTGTGAGCGCGAGTTGGCTGATAGGTCGCCATATTGCGCTTATCTCACCGCCACAGCTTTGGCTCTTGCCTGCATTCACCATCATTCTTCCAAGACCAGAAGGTGCGAAGCGTGCTATCTGTTGGTTATAGATGCGGTTATAGAAGACGGCTGCATCTAAGATAAGGCGTTTGTCTGCAAGTGTGAGGTGGGTTCCAAACTCGAAATTCCATGAGTATTCTGGCTTATAAACCACCTGCTGTGTTGTCGGAACATCAAACTGAGGCATGCTCTGACCCATTACGCGGCGTACAAACTCTGGTAATGCTACCATCTGACCTGGTGCATCAGGATCAGGGATTATCTTAGGCATATTAGGGTTGTTTTCTGCAAGATAATCGAGGTAGTTGCCTACACCTTCCTTCACACCATTCATCATATCAACGCGCATGGTACCCTGTAGCAAATCGTTGAACATCTGAAGATTATAGCCACCAGAGCGCTGTCCCATAGCAAATGATGTGTAGATGTTGTTGCTCTCATTGAAATCGTATTTCATGGATAGCTTAGGAAATATTCTGAAATTGTCATTACTGATACTACCGTAATAGCCTGTGTGCGACTCAAGTTCTTGAAGGTCAACTCCCATCTTGTCGTTGGCAGCATTAGGCATAGAGAATCCGTAAAGCACATCTGCAGGTGCTGCATAGTCCATGGACTGATGCTCGTAGTCGAAACGAACTCCGAGAGATGCTGTGAGGTTGTCATTCAACTGCAAAGAAGACTGATGAAAGAAGGCCAAACCTGTGATTGGAGTATCGTATGTTCCGCTGAATGAGAGATTATTGCCACGGAAGTTGAGAGACATGCCGCTGAATCCCATCATCTTGAGCATCTGAATCTTATTCATGTCTGGAAGTACCGTGTTGATGTTGCTCTCTAGCCATCTGAGTCCGTCCTGATAGAAGACAACAGGAGCAACAGTATGAAGCGACTGGTGCATGAAATTGATGCCTGTAAGCCATTTCCACTTACCCTCTCCAAGGTTCTTGAAGGTAATCTCTTCGGTAAGTGTGTTGATACGCTGTTTCTGCTCAAGAGTATAGATGTCAGCAGAGATAAAATCCTGATCCATGAACATTCTGTCGTTGATGTTCTGGTAGCCCGTGATGGCATTCATCTGCCATTTTTCTGTCTTATAGCAGATATTTATGCCAGCATTAAGCAGACCACGACGGTATCTGCTCTCACGGTTGTTGGTGATTTTGCCAATCAAATCCTTGTAGTTTTCGTCACCGGTTATCGTGCCCGTATAGTAGTAAGGATATGCTCCTTCGTCTGAGTAGTCGTAGTTGACGTTCATATCGAACGTGAGGCGCTCGGTAGGGGAGTATATGCCTCTTATCCTGCCGCCACCGGATTTCATTCCGTCAGCCTTCTTGCCTGTGAGGTCATTACGGAAGAATCCGTTTGATTTATCGAAGTAACCGCCTGCAGAGAAAGCGAATTTGTCACAAACCTTCTGGTAATGGGTAAGCGAAGCCGAGAACTGTGAGTTACGACTGCTTGCTCCGAGATGAAGGTCAGTTCCCTCATGGTTTATAGGATTCTTGGTGTAGATACGCATTAAACCGCCCATGGTGTTTCTTCCGTATAGAGTGCCTTGAGGCCCACGAAGAATGTCCATACGCTCTACATCGAAGAAGTTGAAGTCGAAGGCTGATTTGTCGATGTAAGGAATATCATCAACGTATAGGCCGATGGCAGGTGTGTTGATTCTGCTGCCGATGCCTCTTATATATACGGCGCTTGTAAGACGGCTTCCATAGTCAGGCATGAAGAGATTAGGTACCAATGTACTGGTACCTTTAATTGATGTGATATGGTTGGCTTCCATCATCTGATGGTTGATCAGCGAGACTGATGAAGCCTGCTGACGCAACAATCCATTCTCTTTGAATGAGGACACAATTTCTACATCATTGAGATCTACCTGCTTGAGTGTATCTGTTGGGGTATCCTGAATATTCAATGCTGCACAGAGCAGCGATGCTATCAATACTTGCGACATAATTCTTTCTGATTCGAATGCAAAGGTATGAAAAAAATATCAAAAAACCATCAGAAATAATCATGGAATCATGTCATCTCATCATAAATGAGGATAAAAAAATCACCGCAACGAGATGCTGCGGTGACTTTGTTATTATCTGAGAAATTGTGATTCTTAGATTGCGAATGGGTTCTCGCCTGGGTAGAGCTGACCTGCTGGGAGAGGAGTGTTGATATCCTCAACGCCGAGCATCTTGAGAGCCTCGAAGAGAACCTTGCCACAATGATCGAATGCGTAAGCACCGTGGTGTGGGAAGCGCTTGCCAACGAGGACGTGACGATAGAAGCGTGCGAATCCAGGGATAGCGTGGATACCGATGCCACCGAATGAGCATGGATCAACGTCAAGGAACTCACCCTGAGCGATGTAAGAAACGAGCTTAGAGTCAGAGTTAGACTGGATACGGAACATTGTTGACTTACCTGGGAGGATCTGACCTTCGAGAGTACCCTTTGTGATATCTGGACTCATGAGACGAGCCTGGATGAGCTGATACTTGATCTCGCAGCTCTTCATGCACTGTGAGCATGTGTTACCGCAGTGGAAGCCCATGTAAAGGTCCTTGAGGTCTGCACCAGCGAGGCTTGCACCTGCAGGGATAACGTCAGCAGGAACTGAGTTGTTGATATCGAGGAGAGTAGCTGGCTTCTCAGTTGCACACTCAGCCATGTACTCAGAGAGAGCACCGTAGAGGTCAACCTCACATGCTACTGGAATACCACGACCTGTGAGACGTGAGTTAACGTAGCAAGGCTCGAACTCGAAGATTGGCTGCCATGCTGGCCAGCACTTGTTAGCGAATACAGCGTACTTAGAACCGCCCTTGCCGCTCTCGTACCAATCCATGAGAGTAACCTCGAGCTGAGCCATCTTCTCGATAACCTCAGGATACTTGTTACCCTTACCAAGCTCAGCCTCCATGTCCTTAGCAACAGCAGCAATGCGTGAATCGCCATTGTGCTCGTCGAATGCCTTCTTAAGGTCGAGCTCTGAGTTCTCCTGAACCTCGATACCGAGATCATACATTGGCTGGATAGGAGCGTTACAAGCGAGGAAGTCCCAAGGACGTGGACCGAAGCCGATAACCTTGAGGTTCTTAACGCCGATAACAACGCGAGCGATGTTACGGAAGTCAGCGATTTCCTTAGCACCCTCAGCTGGAGTTACGTTTGGATATTCTGGAATGTAAACCTTGAGGCGACGGAGACCTACGCTGTAAGAGAAGTTGAGGACACCGCAGAGAGCGTCACCACGATCGTTAGCGAGGTTAGCCTTGCCTTCCTCCTTAGCAGCGAGAACCATTGCAGGACCACCGAACTTCTGAACGAAGAGAGTTGTTGGACCCTCTGGACCGAAGTTACCGAGGAACATACATACTGCGTTGATGCCATTCTCCTTAGCCCAGTCAAGAGCCTTGTAAGTGTCAACATCGTTCTCGATTGTTACAGGACATGCATAAACTTCAGGAAGACCAGCCTTCTTAACCTCATCCATGAGGGCAGCAAGACGAGCCTGAGTCAATGTAATAGGGAAGCAGTCGCGGCTAACGCCAACGATACCAAGCTTTACTACTGGTTGATTAATCATACTGTTTGTTGAAATTTTGTTTGTTATAAGTCGTTAATGTTTAATAATAGGCTAAACCGAGGTTTGATGCAAAAGTACATAATTCCCGTGAAATAACAAAACTTTTAGGGATTTTTTATGAAAAAAGTACAAAAAAAAAATATCTTCACTCTTTCTATTCATGTTTTTTGCGAAAAACGCTCAAGAAAGTTTGGTCGTTTCAGGAAAAAAACTTAATTTTGCAAACAGCCCCTTTCCCCAACCCTTTCCCCGAAACGGGGCAAGGGAGTAATTAGTCTTTCTGGTGGAAGGGCTGCATTATTGCTCCCTTGCCCCGTTTCGGGGAAAGGGTTGGGGAAAGGGGCTGCTTGCTCTTTGTGTCCTATTTATATATATATCATAATATGAAACGTACCATTTTTACACTTGTATTCCTTATCATTGGTGTAAGCGTATTTGCAAAGTCGAAGAAGGTCATTCGTGTCGGATGGTTTGAGTCTGCCTTTAACAGTACCGACAGAGATGGACGTCGTTCGGGGTATGCATACGAATACCAACTTAAGATTGCTGCTTACACGGGGTGGACATACGAATATGTAGAAGGAAACTGGGCAGAGCTTCTTGCCATGCTTAAGAAAGGTGAGATTGATCTGCTCTCAGATGTTTCATATACCTCAGAGCGTGCTAATAGTGTTCTGTTTTCTGCACATCCAATGGGTAGTGAGGAATACTATATACTTGCAGATAATGCCAGTACCACGATAAATCCAGAGAATATATTATCGCTCAATGGTAAGAGAATTGGTGTTCATGCTGGTAGTATTCAGGAGAAAATATATGAAAAGTGGGCAGTCCATAATCATATTAAGGCAAAACTCCTGAGGATTAATGGTCAGGAGAGGGACTTTGCAGAATATATCCTCAATGATTCGATAGATGCAGTTGTTAGCGTTTCAGCTGTTGACAAGAATCTGCAAAATTGTATGCCTGTCACGATTATTGGTTCTTCTGATTTCTTTTTTGCAATCAATCCGAAGCGTTTAGACATCAAGAACGAACTTGATGCTGCTATGAACCAAATCCTCCATAGCAACATCTACTACAATCGCTACCTCAATGAGAAATATATGGCAAATGCTGCCAATTTCCAGTATCTTTCTGCAAGTGAGGCTGATTGGATTCGCAAGCATGGAGCAATCCGTGTGGGTTATCGCGACAACTATCTTCCTTTCAGCGGAACAAAGAAGGGAACAGGCGAGATGGATGGCTTGATAAAGGATTTTATCTCTACCACGTCAAATATAGTGAAGAATGCAGATATTCGATATGAGGCAACACCATATCCTACTACAGAAGCTCTTGTTAATGCCTTAAAGAATAAGGAGGTTGATTGTATCTTCCCTATTTGCCTCACTATCTATGATGCAGAGGAAATGGGAGTGCTTCTCACCGATCCTGTTGTAGAGATAGAAGAGCAGTTGGTTATACGAAAGGCTGATGCCGATGGGTTCGATATGCACGAGCCGAAGCGTATAGCCATCAATGCAAGCAATCCAAGTCATGGCTCAATAGTGAAGGAACAGTATCCTAACTGGGAACTGGTATTTCTCAATTCACCAGAGGAATGTATTGTCGCTGTGGAGAATGGAGAAGCAGACTGTATGCTGGTCAGCAACTACCGCTATGGTGTGATGCTGCGAATCTTTGAAGATCACGGACTTGTCACCATGGCAACAGGTGCATCGATGAATCATACGTTTGCGGTTCTGCCAGATAACTATCAGCTCTATTCCATCCTTGGTCGTCTGACAAGTATGGTATCAAATGCAGAGATTCACTCTTCGCTGACAAAGCATACCCAAATTGACACAAAGGTAACCCTGAACGATTTCATCAGGGCAAATTGGGGCATTGTGTTCCTCTTCCTCACCGTAATCATTGCTATTATAAGCGTCCTGTTCGTTAAGAGTTTGTCATCAATGCGAAAGACAAAACTCCTGAACAATGAGCTCAAGGCTCACCAAACCCGACTATCTAATGCCTATGAGGAACAGAAAGATCATCTTGAGGAGATTTCAGCCCTCAATGCCGAATTGGAATGGGCAAAGACACAGGCAGAGGCAGCAAGTAGTGCCAAGACCTCTTTCCTCTTCAATATGTCGCACGATATCCGAACACCGATGAATGCTATCATGGGATTCCGTGATCTCTTGGAAAAGCATATAGATGACAAGGAACGTCGTGTCGATTATCTGCATAAGATACAGGATTCCAGCAAGGTGCTTCTTTCTATTATTAATAATGTGCTTGAGATGGCACGTATTGAGAAGGGAACTGTCATCGTGGAGAGTGTTCCGCTTAACGTGACAAATTTCCTGGATGTTATTTATGATGTCTTCGCGGAGATGATGGCTGAGAAAGAGCTTGAGTTTACACATGAGACATACATAACTCATAATTACATCTATGGTGATCCAACCAAGTTGCGTGAGGTGTTTATCAATGTTATCTCAAACGCATATAAATATACTAATTCAGGTGGAAAGGTGCATACGTGTCTTCGTGAACTTCCTTCTGAACGTGAAGGATGGACAATTTTCGAAACCACTATCTCCGACACAGGAATGGGAATGTCAGAAGACTTCCTCCCTATACTATTCGAGGAGTTTAGTCGCGAGAACAATACCACGGCGAATAAGATTGAGGGTACAGGCCTCGGCATGCCTATCGTGAAACGCCTTGTTGAACTCATGAACGGCACTATCCATGTGGATAGTAAGAAGGGTGAAGGTTCGGTATTCACAATAACAATTCCTCATCGTATTGCCGATAAAGAAGAGGCGAATGACGAAAGGCGAATGACGAATGACGAATGGCTGATGGCTGAAGGCTCGCAGCGTACCGGCTGGCACATACTCGGAGATACTCAATCTCCGACTTCCCTCTCTACGGGAGAGGGCGGGGGGAGAGGCCACGACCACCGCATCCTCCTTGCAGAGGATAACGATCTCAATGCCGAGATAGCAGAAGAGATACTCACATCCGCAGGATTCCTTGTTGAGCGTGCAGAGGATGGAATTGTTTGCGTAGATCGTATCATAGCGTCAGAGCCAAACTATTTTGACTTGGTGCTTATGGATATCCAGATGCCAAATATGGATGGATATGAGGCAACTATGGCAATTCGTGAACTCACCGATAGCGCGAAATCGGGCATCCCAATCCTCGCAATGACCGCCAATGCCTTTGAAGAAGACAAACGTCATGCTATGGAGGTAGGCATGAATGGTCATGTAGCCAAACCAATTGATGTCTCTGCGCTGTTAAAGGAAATTGCGAGGGTGCTTTGTTAGGAGATGGGTGTTAGGTGATGGGTGTTGGCGATTTCACTTTCAAGCATGTTAATTTTCCATCACTTAAAATCTGTAATCTGGCGTAAGGAATCATTAAAAAGAGCCTTCATTCCTTTTATGTCAGATATGATGAAGAAACCTGAATTCTTTTTTGTTGGTTCCTGATATTCAATATATCCCATGTTTGACATCTTCACATTATAGTTCTTGTCGAAGATGAAATAGCCACCATTGATGTTATTGCATTCATGTGTGATGATCCAGCGGTTGACTACCAGATGTACCTCATCATAATTCGGCTTCAGGGCTATTGTGCCATCATTCCTCATTACTCCAATCCTGCGTGTTGCTCCTGGCATCCTGTCATTACCCATTGACTCTGCAAAGACTATGGCATTGATATTGGTATTTCCTTCAATAATATACCCTAATTCCATTGGGATGACTGTATTGCCTTTATAGTCGATGCATCCCCAACCTCCCCAGATGACATCAGATTCGGCAGTTGTGTCCAGGCTCTTTGTCACGGCAATGTATCTGTTGCCTTCTATGAATTTCACGTCTCACCATAGAGTCTGTGCAAGTGAATGCTTGCGTAATGATTCAATGAGTTCCTCTGCCTTGCCGTGAGTTAAGTTTCCTTCTAATAGGGATTTAGAGGACTGACTAAAAATCTCTACCAGAGCCTTTCCCTCTGCTGATTCAGCAAATGCTTTGGTGAGTATGGCTTTATTGCCATATCCCTTGTCATGAATGCCATAATCATCCAGAAACGCCTTTGTCTGGATAATGACAAAATCATCTGGTCCTGCTGCATACGCAATGTTTATGCAATAAGATACCACAATGATTATGAGGGCAGAAATTACTCTTTTCATTTATTATTTCTTGATGTAAAGATAGATAATCCTTATGATTACAATAATCATCGATATGAATATCACCGCAGCAGATAAGAGCATGAATATCCCCATGAAGAGTGGAAATGCAAATGATGGCTGATCCTTTGGTGGGTCATAGATAGCAAGGTCAATGACCAATCCGCCTAATGTCGCCAATATGCCCAAGACTATCTCTATGACGATAATCAATAAATAGGATAGGGGTCTTTCTTTTGAAATTAATGCCATTATAGAAAAATTTAAAGGAGTAATAAGGAGTACAAGGAGTTCAAGGAGTACAAGATGAATGTCTGGATATAACGGCTCGCGTACAACCTTCCACGATAAATACTATCGTCTTGTATTACTTGGACTCCTTATTACTCCTTGTACTTCTTAAATAGACTCAGTTGCTGTATCCTTCTTTTTCCTTGTCGCTCCCCAGTATATCAATCCACCTGCAATGCCTGCTGCGAGGGCAATGAGGCAAGCACCAAGCAGAGGACGGTAGAAAATCCATGCCACTGCAATGATGATGATGGAATACACCAGACCGAGGATGGTGCAGATGATACTGATACCCCAGTTTAGTATTGAGGCAAGGAAAGGCACAACCTTGAGCAATGTGACGAGGAAGCCAAAGAGCATCTTGAAGGCTAAGCAGACGAGTATGACACCAAGGATGCGGAATCCCCATGTCCACATTTCATTCGACTCTTCTGCTGACTGCATCATCTCCTCCAGAGTCTTTGTTCCGCTCATTATGTAGTTTGTCTTGTTGTTGTTCTTTGTCTGGTATTCTGTGAATGAGTTCCCCTTGACCACAGCCACTAAGGATATCTCTGCTGATGGCTGATAGGCAGTGAATATTATGCGCATATCACCTGCATTTGGTGAACTTGCACTCTGTCCGAGGTATATCTCATTGCCTGATACATGTACCCATTCATAGGAGGTGCTGTCATTGCCACTGCCGAACATCTTGCTGATGTTGCTCTTGATACGTGAACCAGTAGACTGTGCCTCACCCATTGACTTGTTGAGTGACTTGAGTATCTCAGGATCGATATTCAGTTGTGGATATTCCTTTGAGGCACAGTGAGCCACGCTCTTTATGAAGGACTCAGGAATCCTGTATGCACCGAATGAGATATTGCTGGCATATACAGAGTGCTCATGAATTCTTGGTGTTGCAATGTTGTTGTTGATGTATCTGTACTGAGGGTCATGGAAATCTTTTGATTCAACAGGATTGTTGACCCACTCACATTGGTAGGTGTAGGTTGTTTCCTCTTCCTGTGAACCTCCCATCTTGTCTCTTGTAGTAACTTTTGCATGCTCCACCCATTGGTAGTATTTCACCTCACGCTCAAGGCAGAGGGCGTTTACCGACAGTTTGAATTCTGGGTCAGTGAGCATATCACCTGTCTTGGCAATACCATTGGCATGGATGAGTTGGCCTTCTGGTGCAATAGTCTGTATGTTTTCCACATGAGTGGCATTATTGCCCACTTCCTTAATGTCATGTGCTGTACGAACGGCATTGCCTTCATTGCGCCATAGAAGTACAGTAGCAATGATGATGAGTATAAAGCCGAAACCAATGCTCTTGAATGAACTTGACAGGCGTGAGCCATAACCTGTGGTCTTTGTTTCTGTGTAAGGCATAATTTTTATAAAAGGAGTATAAGGAGTAATAAGGAGTTCAAGGAGTACAAGACGAATGTATATGTCAGGAATAAGGTTGATGGAATAAAGAATAGAGTTTGTTTGCGTTTTTACAGCAAGACTATCAAACCTTAATCATTAATCCCTATTCCTTAATCCAACAGCAATCACTTCTTCACCGTCTTGCAGGCATCTGAAATATCTGAGAGGGTAATCTGTGACAGTTCCTCGGTAGTGAGATTCTTTCTTGCACCAAGGCGGTTAGCCTGATTGGTGATAGTCTGTTCGAAAAGATTACGGACATAACGGCCATTACCAAAGTTGCGTGACTTGTGGGCAACAGTCTCTGCCAGACTCTTCCTCAGGTATTTGTCTGCATCATTATCCAGTTTATATGCATATTTCTTCATTCTGCTCATGAATATGGCGTAGAGGTCATCTGATGAGTAGTCCTGGAAGTTGATATACCTTGTGAAGCGTGACTGAAGACCTGGATTGGCATCAATGAAAGACTTCATCTCATTGGTGTAGCCTGCCACAATGACCACAAGACTGTCACGATCATCCTCCATGCGCTTCAGCAATGTAGCAATGGCTTCATCTCCATAACCACCGCCATTCTTGTCGAGAAGAGCATAGGCTTCATCAATGAAGAGAATTCCGTTAAGTGCAGAATCCACCACAGCATTTGTCTTTACTGCTGTCTGGCCCACATATTCTGCTATGAGTCCTGAGCGGTCTGTCTCTACCAGATGTCCTCTCTTCACTATTCCCAAGTCCTTGTATATCCTTGCAAGGATACGTGCCACTGTTGTCTTACCTGTACCAGGATTTCCTGTGAAGACACAATGATAGGATATCTGGGAAGTCTTGAGACCCTTTTCCTTGCGCTGCTTCTGTATGCGGACAAAGTTGGCAAGTGAGGTGACTTCCTTCTTTACTGATTCCAGACCGACAAGTTCATCAAGTTCTTTGTATGGGTCTCCCTGAATAGGTTCAGAGACCATAATCTTGTCAAGTTCCTTGTTGAGTGAGTTCTCGCTCTGTGACAGGCTTCGTCTCTCTTCGTTGAAGACCTGCTCCATGTTGTTGTAGGCAGTGCTGTCAGTTCCATTTTTTGAACCGTCAGTACTGTCATCACTTTCACCAATGGCGACAGTCATCATACCCATGAATATGAAACCGCCTATAAGTATGGCATTACGAGTGTTTTTTTTCATTGTCTAAGTTGGTAGTTTTTTGTGAGGTTGATAGGTTAGTTGACGTTAACGTTAATGTTGACGTTGACAAAAACCTACATAAATCAGAAGCGGTAGGGTGTAGCATGCAAGGTCGAGAGGGTCAAAGGTGCCGGAAATCATGCCAATGAACTGAAACAGTTCTGATATGACACCCAACAACGGGATGATGCTCACCCACAGAACCCTTATTGCAGTCCTCTCATTCCTGTTGAGGTAGTCAGAGAAGAGGATGTAGGACGATGTCCACAAGGCATCTGGCAGACAGAACCTCACAAACTCAGGTACAGTGATGCCTTCTGTCAAGGTGCGTAGTGCATCAACTGCTGATGTCAGTCCTACAGAGTCCAACAGCACGAATCCGAGATGCTCCCTGCTTCTGAAAAGCAGATAGATGCCAGTTCCCATCAGCAGGCATCCCCATGCAGATATCAATTGTATCTTGATGCGCTTGTTAGACATAGTCATTTCTCATTATTCGAGTACAAATGTACAAAATTAAAATGAAATAAAGACGGATTTCTGATAAAAATGCAATAAGTGTCCCAAAAAACATTATTATTGCCATAATGGTTAAATAATTATTTCTTGTAATTTTTGACTTATACGCCTGAAAAACGCCCAGGAATCTCGATATTAACGTCAATTCTTCTCCCTTGAAATTCCGTTGATCCTCCGAAGCATCTCCATCGCATGTCCATCGCATCTCCATCGCTGCTCCATCGTTTCGATGGACTATCGATGGAGTATCGATGGAGTATCGATGGAGTATCCCCCTATTTATACCCTGCTAAGATGTAACCTTATTACCATTGTCAAATTCTGGAATGAATTAGAAAAATGTAATAAAATTTCACAAAAATTTGGAACTATGGAAAAAAATGTGTAGTTTTGCTCGCAGATTCAAACAAACATAACTGTGTAAAAACTGTTCGATGTAAAAAACAACCATTCTTCGCATTGCTTTCGCTCTGCGTGGAGTCCTAATAACCAATTACTAAAAGTGAAAAAAAGATTATTAATAGCTACTTGCTTATTTGCTGTGGGGATACAGAATCTTACAGCGCAAGACTATCTTGACGTTGCTGGCGACCATGCTCGATTGTATGTGGGACGTGTAGAGCCCCAATATCAATTGACTGCTTGGCGTGACAATCCTTATTATGGGGATAATCTGGATGTGCACATGGGGCGTATTTGCTACCATGGTGTGGTGTATGATAATGTAAGGTTGCGCTATGATATGCTGACGCAGAATGTTATAGTGCAAGCGCCTACTACCAATATTTTCTGTATTCCAGAACAGCAATTCGTTGACTGGTTTGAACTCGACGGATACAGATACGTTCATGATCCTTCTAATGAAAATCGCTATGCTGCTGTCATTTTGGATGGCAGCAAGAATGGTGTGAGATTGTATCATAGTATGTGGAAGGAATACAAGGGTGAGATTCCTGTTGAAAGGAAATTTCTCAAGATTCTTAGCAATTATGATCAATACACCATTGTGAATGCAGATGGTAAGAGTTTTCAGGTGAAGGAACTATCTGATGTTGTGAAGATTTTCCCTGGCCAGAAGGAAACGCTGACTGCTTTCTCAAAGGAGAACCGTCTGAAGTATAATGATGACGTGCGTGAGACAAGTCTTGCTATGTTGGCTGATGCTGTAAAGGGGGCCCCCTCCCAACCTCCCCGAGGGGAGGAGTTGAAAAGACACACTTCTCTCGCTGCGAGCCTAACTCCTAATTCCTCTGCATTTAGCACGTCTGCTAAAGCCCTCCCTTCTAACAGCCAACATCCAACATCCGATACCCAAGAGTTAATAGCGGGCATTCCTGTAATTGACTCTGATTCCATGACGGTGACAAAGTCTTCTGGTGCAAGGATATACATCGTGCCTGGAGTTAAGAAGGCAAAGGTGAGCATTGCAGACGATCACGAGCTTGATGAGATTCTTGTTGTAGGTGGACGACAGTCAACAGTAAAAAGTACGGTCATGGGCTCTGAGAAGTTCAAGCCTGAATTGCTCAAGAACATTCCATCCGCCTTTGGTGAAGTCGATATCATGAAGATTGCGCTCACACTTCCTGGTGTTACTTCAGTTGGTGAGGCTTCGAGTGGTATCAATGTGCGTGGTGGTGCAACCGACCAGAACCTAATCCTCTTCAATGGTGGCACGGTGTATAACCCAACTCACCTGTTCGGACTCTTCACTGCCTTCAATGCGGATATGGTGGAGGAGGTGGAACTCTTCAAGGCAAGTATCCCTGCTCAGTATGGCGGTCGTATCAGTAGTGTGATGACCGTTACATCGAAGGAGGCTAATATGAAGAAGTTTACGGGTGCTGTAAGTCTCGGCTCGTTTACAAGTAAGGCTAATATTGAGATCCCGATTCTCGAGGATCATGTGTCGCTTCTTCTCAGTGGTCGTACCACATATAGCGACTGGATATTGAAGCAACTGCCTGAGAAGAGTGGCTATCGCAATGGTTCTGCCAACTTCTATGATGTTGGCGGTGTTCTTACCGTGAAGTTCAATAATATTCATAAGCTCAAGATTAACGGCTATCAGAGCTGTGATAATTTCTCATTCACTGCTGACGATAAGTACCGTTATGTCAATCGTAACATCTCAGGAGAATGGCGTTCTATCCTCTCGGAGAAACTGACGGGAAACCTCTCTCTGGGCGCTGATCACTACGACTATTATTACGATGACCTCTCGGGCATGTATCAAGCAGCCCGATTGAGCTTTGCCATCGATATGCTTTGGGCAAAGCTCAATTTCCGCCATCGTCTTAGCGAGATGACAAATCTCACTTATGGACTTAACGTCCAGAGCTATGATGTAATGGCAGGAAAGTATGAGCCTATCGGAGAGTCTTTGGTGCAACCAGACAAACTGGATAACGAAAAGGCTCTTGAGAGTGCTGTCTATGTGGATGCCGAACATAAGTTCTCGGATAAGTTCTCTTTGTCGGCTGGCATGCGCTACTCTGTGTTCAATGCTCTTGGCCCTCGTGATGTGAACTACTATGAATCTGCATTGCTGCCTTCATTGAATACGCTTATCGAAACCAAGCATGAGACTGGTGTCATCAAGACTTATCATGCTCCGGAGTTCCGATTCTCTACACGCTATGCATTCATGGATAATTTATCGGTAAAGGCAGGAATCAACACCATGACACAGAACATTCATAAGGTGTCGAACTCCACTATCATGTCGCCTACCGATATCTGGAAGCTGTCTGACTACAACATCAAGCCACAGCATGGATGGCAGTTGTCATTGGGTGGCTATTACGAAACATTGGATAAGCAGTATGAGTTCTCTATTGAGGGATATCTCAAGCGTATGACTGACTATCTCAGCTACCGTAACTCTGCCGTGCTTCTGATGAACCACCATCTGGAGACTGATGTCATTTCTACTATCGGTAAGGCGTATGGTGTAGAGTTGCAGGTAAAGAAACCGACTGGTAAGTTGAATGGATGGGTGAGCTATACATTCTCACGCACATTCCTTCGTCAGGATGATGAACGTGTCATTTCTCCTGTCAACGATGGTGAGTGGTTCCCTTCTGAGTATGACAGACCTCACGAGATTAAGGCTGTACTTAACTATAAGTTTACCGAGCGCTATAGTATCTCTGGTAACTTCAACTATGCCACAGGTCGTCCTACAACCATACCTGCCGGCAGATACTATCACGATATGTTAGGCGTCTATCTGCCTTACTATACAGATCGTAACTCATATCGCATACCTGACTATATGCGATTTGACTTCGCATTCAACATAGAGCCAACACATAAGCTGACCTCCTTGTTGCATACATCCTTCTCTATAGGTGCTTACAATGCCACTTCACGAAGGAATGCCTACAACGTGTATTTTATCTCAGAAGGTCAGAAGCCACAAGGCTACAAGCTTTCTGTGTTCGGTTCAATAATCCCATATATCTCACTCAACATACGAATCAATTAAAAATGAATAAGATATCATTGAATGGTTCTAAGGTTCTTAGGTCTTTAGGTTATAACCTTTTACCCTTAAACCTTTTACCCTTAACCCCCTTTACCCTTAAAACCTTCTTCACGCTAATGGTGAGTGTCTTCATGCTGACAGGATGCGTGGAAGAATTTGAGCCTGAACTGCCAGATAATGGTACGAAGTTACTGGTTGTCAGTGGTACCATAACTTCTGACACACAGAATACGTTCCTGC
Source organism: Prevotellaceae bacterium UBA1710 (assembly GCA_002317355.1). Lineage (GTDB taxonomy): Bacteria > Bacteroidota > Bacteroidia > Bacteroidales > Bacteroidaceae > Prevotella. The sequence continues at coordinate 41,346 of DCJC01000057.1, forward strand.
TTACATGGTCAACATCACTTAATAGCTCTATGGTTCAAACATATACAGATAAGTTTAACAATTCCTACACTATAACAAACATTGATCCTGTCATGTCTGCGAATGTGTATGTCCGTGGTTCTGATGGATCAGAATATAGTTGTAAAGAAATTGCGGATGGAGTATATCAATGTATTCTCCCGAAACTCAAAGAGGACGTTGGATACCATTTGGATATTAAGATTGGGAATTCTGCCTATGAATCTACTCCGGAGAAACCTATACGCACTCCTGAACTTGATTTCACCTATGTGCAGGAGGATTCCCTGTCGGATATTGATTTTTTGGTGACAACTGGAGCTCCTGATGATCCTGATCAAGTGAATTACTTTATTTGGGATTATGACGAAACGTGGGAGGTTCGTCCGCGTGCCCATACAAGGAGTTATTTTGATACCTTGCGTGTTGAACTTAAATGGTCGCCAGATCCAATATATCCTGAACATGGATGGAAATTTGGTAGAAATAGAGATATTCTCATTGGCTCTACCGTTCATTACCCTGATGGGAGATTCCACAAATATAAATTATACGATATCCCACGTACTGACGAGCGTATATTCTGGAACTATTGTAGCAACCTCACTCAGCGAGCTATTAGCAAAGCTGAATATGAGTATCATCAGGCTACTCATCAGGCTGGATGGGAAATGGGTGGCTTGTTCACTCCCCAGCCTTCTGCTCTGCCATCGAATATCCACTGCACCACATCAAGCAGGAAGGCTATCGGCTATATAGGTTGCGCGATGAATACGGTTACACTCAGAGGGTATCTTGATGGTAAAACGATAAGCAGGAAAGTGAAGGAACATGCTCCTGCCGATAAAGTCATTAATCCCTTAAGAGAGGAGTACTTAGCCAGAGTTAGAAACGGTTGGGCGGTTCTTGATTTTCTAAAGTTACAAGATGCAAATGGTCCTGGTACAAATATATATGTATGGTGGGTGCCCGTTTATGAGGTTGACATCCGACTTGAAGGCGCAACCATTGAAAGACCATGGTATATGCCACCTTTCGATGGCGTTTTTGATGATTAATTTAAAAGAAAATGAAAAGAATTATATCAATCATAGCAGCAATGGTGCTCACATTCAGCACCTTTGCTGCCAACATAGAGATCGATCGCCAATGGTATCTTGCAGGTGAGAAGATGTCTGTCACTATCACTGCTGATGGTGCCAATATCGCCTATGCCGAATTGTGTGATACTCGCGGTCTTGTAAACGGCGTGGCTGTTAATCTCGTAGATGGTAAAGGAACAGGTGCATTGGAAATCCCTGCTGGTATCCATAGCGGCTATTATGTCCTGTCGGCCTATACTCGTGACAATGCCAACGTGTCACGCCAATTTGTTGCTATCGTCAATCCGCTCATCAAGAGCGAAAATGATGATATTGAATGGGTGAAACTGTCTGACGATACTTTGAGTTTTGCCACAATTCTCGAGGATGAACCCGTTTCTGTAGCCTCACTTGCCGACAAGAAGGATGTTGGTATTCGTGAGACGGAGGGACATATTGTCATGGCTCGAGTGAAGAATGTGCTTGTGGACTCTACTATATCTGTTTGCCCGACCTGTGGCCAATTCTTGCCACCAGATTCCCCTCTAAGGAAAATTCATGGAATCACCACTTTCGAAGCTTTGCAGATTGTTCCGTCAATAAGTATTGTGGGCAAGCAGGTTCACTATTTCGAGGGAAAGATGCTTAATGATACGACAGCCATATTCTTTACCTTTGGTGTACAGGGCAAACAGCCTCTCGTACTTTCGGCTGCAAGCGCTACAGGCAAGAGTTTGCCTATAGAGATGATTAGTCCGTTTGCACAGCTCATCCCAGAGAAAGTTCCTCATCTCATTTTCTGTTATAATCGTTCAGAGGTAGAGCAGCGTTCCAAGGATATGCAGTTGCACCAGATTGCCATAGCTCCAGAGAAGGAGGAACTTGTCATTGGTGGTCAGGTTGATGATGGAACAATCGAGAAGGGTGTGCCACTCAACTATGATGATAAGGTATTCGGATTGAGTCCTGTTAGATCATACAATCTCGATGAGTATCGCCAGTTCTATACAATAGGTGAGGTGATTACGGAATATATTAGTAATGTCAGAAGTTCCAAGGTTAATGGTGTGAACAGCCTTGTTCTGTATGATGCGAACGAAGGCTTGAGTTCATGGCCAGCACTTGTATTTATTGACGGCATGCCTGTTATCGATGTTGACAGACTCTTGAAGTATGATGCCCGCCGTATTCAATTCATTAATGAATATGAAGGACGATTCACCTTTGGTGGTGGTATCTATAAGGGTATCGTTTCAATCGTTTCTCGCTCTGGTACCCTCACCAACTATCCAACTGAGCCAAATACTCAGTATATTGTGTACGATTTCCCACAGTAGAAACATATCTCTCAGAGTCCCCCTCCCTGCCAGACTGGGAGGGGGCTCTTATTCATAGCAACATGTATTCATACAGTAAATTTCTTTGGCTAAAGATTATAGTAATTCTTGCAGGTATTGCCTACTTCGTCAAATGCACCCTGCAAGCGTCCACATCGTATATCAGTACCGAACTCCTTGCTCCTGATGATTATTCCACAGGGTTCGAAATCCTGTTGGATTGTGTGGTACTTGCCTGCTTTGTAAACTATCTCATTGTATGTCTGCTTCGTTTCAAGGATTATATCGTCGTTTCTGATGGGGTGCTTGAGATTGTTGCACACAAGAACACATTCTTCTTGCTGAGCAGAAAGCATATCAAAGTGAATGTCAACGAGATCAAGGAGTTCAGAACCATAGATGAAGAGGTCGCTGGATTGTTTTCCTATGGAACGAAACTCAAACTTCACCTATCTGATGACAAATGGCATACATACCCCTTGCTGAGTATTGCTGTAAAGACATCAGAGGTTCACCGACTGCTTCTTGATAATAACATCCGCTATTCGCAGCAACCAGAGGTGAAAGTAAGTAAGTTTAGGGAGAATATGATAGTAGGTATTATCTCTATGGCCTTATCTGCTATCGTATTAGGTGTTTCGTTTACACTCTTGGGATTCTTGGGAAATGCCTTTATGCCTAATAGCCTATGGTTCCAGATAGGCATTATCGGCATATGTCTTAGCCTCTCTCTTCGTGATACATTCTCCGTTCCTTTCATCATCTGTGTTTTCATAAGTCCTTTTCTCGGGGCTATTCTGTATGTGGCAGCCCTTGCCTACAATTATTATGGAGTTGATAAGTCAAAGACTGTAATGATGGAGTATAGGGTGAGGCGTTGTTATAGTGTGTATCACCCAGGTAGTGGATCTGGTCGTCATCATCGTCGTCGTCCGCCTTCTACTTCCTATCATCTTACTCTTTGCTCAAAGGAGACAGGTAGAGAAGTTAAAACCTTTGATATAACCAAACGCTTATATGAAAAAGGTCGTCATGCCGAGAGCGTCAAGATGCCAATATCCAGAGGCGCTTTGGGATATCCTATCACTGATATGGACGAAATGGAGTTTCATAATAAGACGATGGAGGATCGTGCTAAAATCCATGCATTGAGAGATTCAAATATGCAGGAGCGCCAGAAGATTCTTAAGGAGTTAAGGCGTATGCGTAGAACCTCAAGATCAACAAAAGCTAAGGCAATAGGCATTGATAGTCTCCAGAGACTTCTGGATAAACTAAGAAGAGAAGATCGTAAATACCATTATTGATATTGAGTTCGGCTGATTTATTCTGCTTCAGAAAAAACGGAATAAAATGAATGAAAACCAAGCAAAACAGTAGTCTTATTGTTTTACTTGGTTTTCTTTAGTGATGGTGAAATAATAACT
>DCJC01000057.1:45313-47412 GCA_002317355.1 Prevotellaceae bacterium UBA1710
TAAAAGCGGCTCAAAGAAAAACAAAAAAACGTAGGAAGTTATTATTTTACCATCACTTAGTTATTCCAATTTCTCGGAAGCAATCAGTCTTGATTGGCATTCGTCGGGGTGCTTCGAACTATCGTTTGTATAGTGGTCAAAAACCGCTAATCTTTACGAAAGGAAGTATCTCCTTGATAGTAGGTTGTAATCCGGAATAATTGGCAGACCTCATCAATCGGCCGTCAGGAGTGAAGAATGCGTAGGTAGGTCCCATGACATCATAGTTGTGGATGATGTCGATGTTGTTCTTGGTGGCATTCCACTCAGGCCATTGGTCATGTCCCCACTTCTCAGGATTCTTGCCTTCGTTAGCCCAGTCGCTTGGAGTATCGAGATTCACGAATACGAGGTCAATCTTATCACCATACTGACTGTGGAGCATGTTGAGAAGTTCGGTAGGACGCCTGTCCATACAAGCCTCTGAGGTGCGTGAATTGAACTCTACCATCAGGAACTTACCATTGTCGTTGTAGTCATAGAGATGATGCTCGTTGCCGTCATGGTCGAAGAATGCGAAATCCTTCATGTAGTCGCCTACCTTCATATAGTCCTCGTTAGGGCAGAGGGTCTTCTTTGCCCTGCCGATATAGTTGAACTCATTTCTGAATTCCTCAAGAGGCACCTTATTGAGTAGCGGACGTACTTTGGCAAGCAGAGGCTTGTTGATACGTGCAAATGAAGAGCACCTTGTGAGGTCGTAGAGGTAACGGGCATAGACAGGTGAGTATTCCTTTGTTGACATGAAGGCAAAAGCCTTCTCCACAAAGGCAGAGTCAATGCTCTTCCATTTTCTTCTTTCAGCCCATTTCTCCTTTGTTATGTCAGCCTTCTCGCTTGCTTTCGCTTCGCGATATCTGTCTTCTATAGCCTCAACTCTTGTGTCGTGGTCTTTCTTGGCTGCATCGAGCTCGCGCCACAAAGCTTGATACTTATTCTCTTCTATCTGCAGAGGGTTCTTGCTCTCTATTTCCCACACGCTTCTGTCTTTCTTGTTTGCCTTGATGCGAGTGACGGTACCAGGACTTGCGTAGATATGAATGGCCTTAGCATTGCCATTGCAGTGCAGCAGATACTCTTCTGTGCCGTTATTCTCTTTGGCATCAATATCAATGCAGAACCTGCCATTCTGTATTGTTATGTCTGAAATCGGTGTGTAGCAATAAGCGTGACGATATGCCTTACAGCAATTTATTGTTGTTCCATCTGGCAGCGAAGGAAGATATCCTTCTATTCTGACGATTGTAGGATCAGGCTTGCTAGCCTTAGCCTTCTGGGCACTGCAGCAGATAGCAATCAGCACCAGTATCGATGTTATCATTACCTTTTTTCCCATAGTCTCTCTGTTGTTTAGGTTATAATTCTTTTAATTCTTTTATTCAGGTTATTACGGTTGCAAAGGTATGAAAAAATCTTAAAGAGAATTAACGATTTGTGCAAAATCTTCGTTTCTGTAACATTAATTAACTAAAGGTGTCAGCAGACTTTGCAGTTTCGCTTTTTCTGATTTTTTTGCTAACTTGAGTTTTTTCTTTTGTCTATTGAAAACATGACGTTCTGGGTTGAACTGATTAAGAGTTTTGATTAATCACTATGTTTGGCTTGCTGCCATTCACTCTTCACTTCTTGCTCCGTCTGTGTCCGTTCTATAAATGGGAGTAGATGCGGAGTAAATGCGGAGTTGGTTAGGAGTGATATTCAGTTAGAAGTTAGAAGTGAGCAGTTCTTGCTCTGGCAAGCGTCCTGAAGGCCGAGCGAGGAGTTTCTTGCGGCGGTGGGCCCGGTTGCCGAAGGATTAACTCCTCATTCCTCATTCCTAATTCCTCACTGAATCACACTGCAAAGGTACGAAAAAAATCCGAGAAAATCAAACAAATTCACAAAAATGTTATGATAGTTTTGAAAAAAGTTGCGTTTTGTGATGTAACTGCCTGATACACAGTGTGTAAAATTCGGACGAGGACTTTTCGAGCCAACAAAACTATCATACTATCAGATAGTTTATAGACACACCCCCCTGTATCTGTCTCCTAATGCCAAAATATAATAATATAATATAT
>DCJC01000055.1:0-58473 GCA_002317355.1 Prevotellaceae bacterium UBA1710
TCTACCCCATCTACCATAAAATATGGTAGGTAGATAGGTAGATGGTAGGAAATCATGGTAGATACTACATAACATTCTAATAGATGAATGGTGATTGTATAGTATATTATAGATTATAATATTATAGTAATAACGTAAATTACTATAATACAATAACATAGATATAATAATTGCAAGATATAATCTCACTACCGCTCTACCCTATCTACCACAAAAAATGGTAGGTAGATAGGTAGATGGTAGGAAGTGACGGAATAACTACTAAATATAATGGTAGGTATATAAATGTAAGGCATCTACCAATCTACCTATCTACCTACCAAAAATTATGGTAGATACCCCCAGTAGGTAATTAGAATCAGACAGAATGTGGCATCTACCAATCTACCTATCTACCTACCAAAAATTTTGGTAGATACCCCCAGTAGGTAATTAGAATCTGACAGAATGTGGCAGTTCTGCAATTATTTGGGAACAAGATTCCACCTTTTCGGAACTCCCATTTGTTATTTTCCGTATTTGTGCATACTTTTGCATCGAAATTCAAGGAATAACAAACAAAACAATAAATAAGTATGGAAAATAGAACTATTCTCAACCGCAACCTTGCCCAGATGCTTAAGGGCGGTGTAATCATGGACGTAACAACTCCTGAGCAGGCTCGTATCGCTGAGGCTGCTGGTGCATGTGCAGTAATGGCATTAGAGCGAATCCCTGCTGACATTCGTGCAGCTGGTGGTGTATCTCGTATGAGCGACCCTAAGATGATCAAGGGCATTCAGGAGGCTGTTTCTATCCCTGTTATGGCTAAGGTTCGTATCGGTCATTTCGTTGAGGCACAGATTCTTGAGGCTATCGAGATTGACTATATTGACGAGAGTGAGGTACTCAGCCCTGCTGATGATGTATATCACATCAACAAGCGTGAGTTCAACGTACCATTCGTTTGTGGTGCAAAGGATCTTGGTGAGGCTCTTCGCCGTATCAACGAGGGTGCTACAATGATTCGTACCAAGGGTGAGCCAGGAACAGGTGATGTTATCCAGGCTGTTCGTCACATGAGAATGATGCAGAGCGAGATTCGTCGTCTCACATCAATGAGCGAGGATGAACTCTATGAGGCAGCAAAGCAGCTTCGTGTACCATTCGACCTTGTTCAGTTCGTTCATGAGAATGGTAAGCTTCCTGTAGTAAACTTTGCTGCTGGTGGTGTAGCTACTCCTGCTGATGCTGCATTGATGATGCAGTTGGGTGCTGAAGGTGTATTCGTAGGTAGTGGTATCTTCAAGAGTGGTGACCCAGTTAAGCGTGCTCAGGCTATCGTTAAGGCTGTTACTAACTACAACAACCCAAAGATCATCGCAGAGCTCAGTGAGGATCTTGGTGAGGCTATGGTTGGTATCAACGAGAGTGAAATCGAACTCTTGATGGCTGAGAGAGGAAAGTAAAATAATTGAAGGAGTAATAAGGAGTACAAGAAGTACAAGGAGTACAAGACGAATGTCTGGATATAACAGTTCGTCATGGATGTACTTCTCCACGACAAATACTATCGTCTGCTTTCCTTAAGCGACTTTAGGAAGTCCGATGTTGATAACATCGGAGTATGTGTCAGCGTTACTCCTTGTACTCCTTGAACTCCTTGAAAAGACAAAAATGATTGCAATATTAGCATTACAGGGAGCATTTGCTGAACACCAGCAGATGCTCCATATTTTAGGAGAAGACAGCGTGCTTATCCGCAACCTTGATGACTGGTCTTCTTATCTCAACGAGAACAAGAAGCCTGCTCTCATCATTCCTGGTGGAGAAAGCACAGCTATGATGCGTATCATCAGAGATGAGAATCTTCTTGAGCCTATCAGGAAGGCTATCGTTGATGGCATGCCAGTATTCGGTACTTGTGCAGGACTCATCATGCTCGACTCAGAGCATCTTGACACAATGAACATAAAGGTAAAGAGAAACGCCTATGGCAGACAGCTCGGAAGTTTCTCTACCACAGGCGAGATGAAGGGTGTAGGAAGCGTTCCTATGACCTTTATTCGTGCTCCTTATATCACAGAGGTAGGCGAAGGTGCTGAGGTTCTTGCCATAGTTGATGGTAACATCGTAGCAGCAAAGCAAGGCAAGCAACTCGTAACATCATTCCACCCAGAGCTCAACGAAGACACAAGGATTCATGAGTTCTTCTTGAAGACCCTCTAAATCCCCCTTAAAGGGGGACTTCTCCTCACTGAGGCCTACCCTCCATTTAAGAGGGATAAGAGGGGGTAAACAAGTCTCCCTTTAAGGGAGATTTAGAGGGTCAACATCTTATAGATGCAAGTATGTGTATATTTCTTTCCTGGACGAAGAACCGTTGAAGGGAACTCCTTATGGTTTGGTGAATCAGGATACATCTGAGACTCAAGAGCAATAGCTGTACGAGCGCCTGTATATACCTGAAGACCAGGATGATCATTCCATACCTCAAGAACACGACCTGACTCTGGAGAATAGAGTGTAGCAACCTTTTCAACCTTCTTGCCCTTATGAATAACACAGAAGTTATTGTCATACTGCACTACCTTGCCTTCAGGAATCTCAATCTTCTGACCAAATGGGAAGAAACCACCCTTGAACTGCATCTGTCTGTCACCAATACGGCAGTCATTTCTGAAGTCGTAGGCAGTTCCTGTAACATCAAGGAACTTACCTGTAGGAATACCGTCCTGAGTTGTCTCAGTAATTCTTGCAGCATTCACATTGAGGGTGTGGTTCATGATGTCCCCTACTCCAGTACCATTGAGGTTGAAGTATGAGTGGTTAGAGAGATTAACAACGGTTGGCTTATCTGTTGTTGCCTCATAGGCGATAGAAAGTCCGTTATCATCAGTGAGAGAGTAAGTGAGAGTTGTTGTGAGATTTCCTGGGAAACCATCCTCACCATCAGGAAGAACACACTTCATGACGAGTTTCTTGCCATCACAGCTCACTACATCCCAAACCACATGGTCGAAGCCCTTACTACCTCCATGAAGGATGTGCTGACCGCTGTTCTTTGTAAGATTGTACTCCTTACCATCGAGAGTGAACTTAGCATTTGCAATACGGTTGGCAAAGCGTCCAAGTGAAGGGCCTACCATACCGAGATTGAACTTCTTATATCCCTCAATATTATCATAGTGGGTCACGATGTTGGTGTAGTTACCATCACGGTCAGGTGCAAGCATTGAAACAACAAAGCCACCGAAGTTGGTAATCTGAACCGTTACCTTATCATTAGACAAGGTATAGAGATCCACAGCCTTACCATCGATTGTTGTCTTGAAGTCAGCAGCATCAGCCATAGGCTTTACTGTCTTACCAAGAAGAAGTTCCTCGAATGCCTTACTGCGCTTTGCCCATGTAGAGAAATCATCTGCACGAAGAATCTTAGTGCCTGGAAGTGGATTCTCACCTACATAGACAGCACATGACTGCACCTTACCTTCTGCTACAAGACGGTCAGCAATATCATCTACACCACCTACCTTGAACCAGCTCTCGTATGTGTCGTTCATACCGATAACAAGTGAGATAGTAGGAGCAGACTGGCATCCAGCAGAGTGATAAACAGCAGTTCCATCTCCATAGTTATAGGTGATAATACCATGCTTTACATCGCCAAGATCCTTTGTCTGAGCCTTTGAGATGCTATACTTGAAGCCCTTGTCAGGTGAAAGATACATATTGTTAGGGTCTGCCACCTTAGTGCCATCTACCACGAAGCAATACTTGAATGTGGTATTAGCAACATTCTCAACCTTCACGCTCCATACACCTTCATTATCCTTCTGCATAGCGAGTGGCTCACGGAGAAGTTCACTCTCAAGAAGAACACTTGTTGCCTCTGGTGCCTTGAAGCTATAGGTAACATCATTTGCACCATATTCAGGAGAAACAATCTGCTTTGGGAAGAGACGTGCCATCACTCCTGGAGTGAACTGCTGCTCCTTACCTGTCTTGGCAAGTGTTGGCTGAGCAGCATCCATTGCCTTCTTTGAAGCCTCAGGATTGAAGAGCAACTGGAGTGTATGGTCGAGGAAGTACTTGGCATTCATCCAAGTGTGACCGAACTTGTCATGTGTATATTCCTTCACGCTACGGATTCCCTTCTGGTCAAGGAACTCTGTATAGTCGCGTGCATTGCCATAGAGGAAGTCATCAGTTCCTACACCAAGCCAGAAGAGGTTAATCTTCTTGTTTGTCTCCTCTGCATTGTCATAGACACCAGGGATATCCATAGAAGTGAATGAACTGTATGAGCAGAGATAAGAGAACTTGTCGAGGTTATGAAGACCATTTGACAAGCCTTGGTTGCCACCACGTGAGAAGCCACCTATAGCACGATTCTCACGGTCATTGATAGTTCTGTAGGTTGACTCAATATATGGCATGAGGTCATTAACGAAGTCGTTGCTGAACACATCCTGACCGAATCCTGTCATTGGCATCTGGTTAGCAGGCATAACAGGGAGAAGCTTATATGGATTACCATAAGGCAATACAACGATCATCTCTTTTGCCTTACCCTCTGCAATAAGGTTGTCGAGGATATAGTTCACACGACCTACCTTGTAATACACCTCCTCAGTATCTGTTGTACCGCTGATGAGATAGAATACAGGGTATTTCTTGTTTGGTTCCTTATAATATGAAGGTGGAAGATAGACAATAGCGTTGTTGGTGTAGTTAAGACTCTTTGAGAAGTAGTTAACATACTCCATGCAGCCATGAGGCACGTTCTTGATGTCATGAGGAAGAGCTGACTTGCCTGGAATCTCAAGCAGACTGTTCTTGAAGCCCTCATTAGGGAAATACTGTTCACATTGTGGGTCCATGATGCTCACGCCATCCACAACAAAGTTATAAGGATACATGTCTGCAGCAGCAGGACCGAGAGTAACTTTCCACATGCCTGTCTGATCCTTCTGCATTTCGTTCTTACCAGCAAACTGAACATCTACACTAACGCTCTTTGCCTTGTTGTTACGATACAGGAATGTAACGGTACCGTCTTCATTAACTACCGTGGATTTGTATTGTCTCATTGGGAATTGCGCAAAACTACTTGTAGCAACTCCAAGAGCCAATGCCATCATCAGTTTAAATTTCGAATTCATTGTATTGTTTTAGTTATTTGTTATCGCAATGCAAAAGTACAAATAAATTCATGAATACAATAATTTGTTAGGAATTTTTAAGACAAAAAGAAAAGGCCTCTCACAGAGGAGAGACCTTATGCTTAATACTTCTTGAAGTTATACCTTTCCCTAAGAACCTGCTTGGTTTCTTCATCAAGCGATGTGAAATAACCTTTCCATCCCGGACAGAAATTGATATGCCATCGCCAGAAGCGACCAAGCAATGACTTTGGGTTCTTCTCATAATTAGCACGCAACTTGCAGTTTGCGCATGTTTTTTCTGTATTTGCCATAGATTTATCTAGTTTATAATTCGGAGAGAGATTATCCAATCCCTTATGCATTTCCACTATACGCTGATGCTCTTCTGGTGTCATGTTTTCCCAGCGCTCACGCAGTTTGTTCTTACCTCCATGACAATGGCCGTGTCCGTGATGACCATGATGACCACCACCAATACCACCGAATAGAATCTTGCATAGCACAAGTAATCCAACAGCCTGACAGAACTCTAATTCCGGCAAGCTGAAGATGCAAGGCATCAACCAATTCCATAGCAACATTACAACCCAACCAAACGATGCGAAGAACACCACAAAGAAGATTGGCACGAAAACGAGATGTTTCTGAAGTATTGTCATAATTGTAAATTAATTAGTTCTTACTATTATAGACAAATAGAAGATGATAATATTTTAAATAAACACAAAAAAATTGCAAAAATAGTATTATTCCACTTTTCGCAAGTTCCAGTTGAGTCTAAATTCTTCGCATAGCTCAGGCACTGCATAAAGTCCCTATATATAACTAAAGATAGTAAAAGACTACATTAGGAGCCATCAGCAACCTTGTTCATTGCGTTATAATCGGCAAGTAATCTAAAATAACGTTAGTAAGAAACTTTAGCTATTTATAACAAACAAAAAAAGCCTAAGAGCTTGTCTTAGACTTTTTTTTTCGAACTTCAATGAAAGATGATAAATAGTTATGAGTTAGGAATGAGAAGTTAGGACTTCTTCCGCATGGGACAACTCCTCACTGCAAACTCGTAACTCCTAACTGAATTCAGTTCTCCAGCTGATTGAGCATCTTGAATGTCGCCTTAATAGCAGCTTCCGTCTGGTCGGCATCGAGAGCACGGGTACGGATTACCTTTCCATCGAGCATACGCCATGTGATAACCGTCTGCACAAGAGCATCTGTACGACCACCAGGAGGAATGGTAACAGCATAGTTGAGAAGATCAGGCAACTTACGATCGAGGTTGTCGCGATAGATACGACGGAGAGCCTTCACGAAAGCATCATACTGACCATCACCAGTAGCATCGCCATAGAACTCCTTACCGTTAATGCTAACCTTGATAGATGCAAGTGGCTTGATGCCGTATGAGAGGCTGACCATATAGCCGAGAAGCTTCACATTCTCATCAGGTGTGTCATGCTTGAGTACATCAGAAACGATGAATGGGAGATCCTCTGGAGTAACAACAGACTTACGGTCACCGAGTTCCGTGATACGCTGTGTTATCTTCTTTACCTGCTCAGGAGTCAGTTCAAGACCGAGTTCCTGAAGGTTCATCTCGATGTTTGCCTTACCTGATGACTTACCAAGAGCATACTCACGCTTTCTGCCGAATCGCTCAGGAACGAGCTCATTGCAGTAGAGTTTATCCTTGTTATCACCATCAGCATGAACACCAGCAACCTGAGTGAATACGTTCTCACCAACGATAGGCTGATTAGGTGCAACGACAACACCAGAATAGCTCTCAACCAATCTGCTGATATCATTAAGCACATCCTCCTTGATTGATGTCTCAACACCAAGGTGATCATTGAGGATAGCCTGAACAGATGCGAGAGGAGCATTACCACAACGTTCTCCAAGTCCGTTGACAGTTACATGAACACCTGCAGCACCTTCCGCAACGGCAGCCATAGTATTGCTGACAGCGAGGTCGTAGTCATTATGACCATGGAACTCGAAATGAAGGTCAGGGAATCGGCTCACCATCTCACGGAAGAACTCACCTGTCTGCATAGGAGTAAGCACACCGAGAGTGTCAGGCAACATGAAGCGCATGATGCCACAATCCTTGAGAGAGTCAATCATGTGATAGACATACTCAGGACCATCCTTCATGCCGTTGCTCCAGTCCTCGAGATAGATGTTCACCTTGAGTCCCTGCTCATGAGCGTAAGATATAGCCTCCTTGATATCTGCGATATGCTCATCAGGAGTACGCTTGAGTTGCTTGGTGCAATGTTTCTCAGAGCCTTTGGTAAGAAGATTTATGACAGAGCCGCCGCACTCTGTAATCCAGTTGACTGAGCGTCCACCATCACAGAATCCGAGCACCTCTACCCTATCAAGCATACCCGCACCCTTCGCGTAGCGACAGATCATCTTCACGGCCTCCTTCTCACCCTCACTTACACGTGCAGATGCAATCTCGATACGATCAACATTTACATCACGCAACAGCATACGAGCTATTACGAGCTTCTCGTGAGGAAGGAATGATACACCGTTGGTCTGTTCTCCATCGCGAAGGGTGGAGTCCATTATTTCAATCTTCTTATGCATTACTTATTCTCGAACGCCTCGATCTTGTCTGTGTTAGACAGAAGGAAGTCGATATCGTCATAGGCATTCATCAGACAGTACTTCTTGTAAGAGTTGATCTCGAAGTGCTCTGACTTACCTGTTGTAACGTTGGTAACAACCTGATTTGGAACGTCAACCTTTACCTCTGCCTGTGGATTCTCTGCGATAGTAGCGAAGAGCTCGAGCTGGAACTCACGGCTTACGATTACAGGGAGAACGAAGCAGTTGAGGAGGTTGTTGCGGTGGATATCAGCAAATGAGTTAGAGATAACCACACGAACGCCATAACCAGCGATAGCCCATGCAGCGTGCTCACGTGAAGAACCTGAACCCCAGTTCTGACCACCAACGATAATCTCGTGGATACCCTTCTTAGGCTCCTCTGAGAACTCAGGCTTGTTCATTACGAAGTCAGCAATTGGCTGATTGTTAGCATCGTAACGAAGGTCGTGCATGAAAGCATCGCCATAGAACTTAGGATCACGTGTAGTGAAAGCGAGATAACGTGCTGGGATGATGTTATCTGTATTGTTGTTGTCAATCTCGATTGGAATACAAGTTGACTGGATTATATCGAATTTTTCTTTAGCCATTTTATTTCTAATTTGTCTAGTTTGTCTAGTATTTCTAGATTATCTAGTATATCTAGAAAATCTAGAATATCTAGTACTTCTAGGATTTCTAGAGTTTTCTTGGATCTGTGATTACACCTGTGATAGCAGACGCAGCAACTACGAGTGGAGAAGCAAGAACGGTACGAGCACCAGGTCCCTGACGACCAACGAAGTTACGGTTACTTGTAGAGATAGAAAGCTTGCCTGCAGGAACCTTATCTGGGTTCATAGCAAGACATGAAGAGCATGAAGGGAGACGGAGCTCAAAACCTGCCTCTTCAAGGATCTTGTCGATACCCTCATCGATAATCTGCTGACGAACGAGCCATGAACCTGGTACGAGCCATGCTACTACGTTCTCTGCCTTCTTCTTACCCTTAACAACAGATGCGAATGCACGGAAATCCTCAATACGACCATTTGTACAAGCACCGAGGAAGCAGTAGTCAACTGGTGTGCCCTCGAGCTTCTGACCTGGCTTGAACTGCATGTAGTCGAGCATATCGAGGAACTGAGTCTTGTCTGCCTCACCAATCTGCTCGAGTGTAGGGATGCACTCATCGATAGCGATACCAGCACCTGGGTTTGTTCCGTAAGTGATACGTGGAACGATGTCCTCTGCACGATATGTTACCTCCATGTCAAACTTAGCACCCTCATCGCTGTAGAGCTTCTTCCACTCCTCAACAGCCTTATCCCAGTCAGCACCCTTAGGAGCGTACTCACGACCCTTGAGGTAAGCGAATGTTGTCTCGTCAGGAGCAATAAGACCAGCACGTGAACCCATCTCGATAGAGAGGTTAGAGAGTGTGAGACGACCTTCCATAGACATGTTGCGGATAGCGCTACCAGCATACTCTACAGCATAACCAGTAGCA
Organism: Prevotellaceae bacterium UBA1710; assembly: GCA_002317355.1. Lineage (GTDB taxonomy): Bacteria > Bacteroidota > Bacteroidia > Bacteroidales > Bacteroidaceae > Prevotella. The sequence goes on from DCJC01000055.1 coordinate 9,271, forward strand.
CCAGATGTTGTCATCTGAGCCATGATATAGAGAGCCACATCCTTAGCTGTTGTACCCTTTGGAAGTTCACCCTCAACGTTGATACGCATTGTCTTTGGCTTTGACTGGAGGATACACTGAGAAGCGAGTACCTGAGCAACCTCAGAAGTACCGATACCCATAGCGATAGCACCTACAGCACCATGAGTAGATGTGTGTGAGTCACCACATACGATAGTCATACCAGGGAGTGAGAGAGCCTTCTCAGGACCTACAACGTGGATGATACCGTTATCCTTTGTGCCCATTGCGAAGTGCTTGATACCAAACTCTTCACAGTTAGCCTTCAATGTCTCAACCTGCTTGCGACCTACAGGGTCGTTGATTACCTCCTGCTGATCAGAAGGAGTGTTGTGGTCAGGCATAGCGATTACGTGGTCAGGACGGAAAGCCTTGATACCCTTATCGCGAAGTGTGTCGAATGCCTGTGGTGATGTCACCTCATGTGCATAGAGGCGATCGATATACAGTTGTGTAGGACCGTCTTCCACGTTCTGAACTACGTGTGCGTCCCAGATCTTGTCAAATAATGTTTTTGCCATTTTCTTATCTAAATTTATTAATTGCGTCAATATATGCTTCTACTGAAGCGGTTACGATATCTGTATTTGCTGCGAAGCCATAGTAGATATGACCATCGAACTCTACACTCTGATGTACCTTAGCGAGGTCGTCAGAGCCTTTAGAGATAGCCTGGATTGTGAAGTCCTTGAGTGTCATCTCACGCTTAATGATTGACTTGAGAGCGTTGATGGCTGCATCTACAGGACCATTTCCTGATGCAGCAGCCTCGAAGTGCTCGTTAGCAATCTGAAGACCAATGCTTGCTACTGAACGTGTTCCCTTACCAGCTGTTACCTGGAGGTAGTCGAGCTTCACGTTGTTCATCTCATTGCGCTCAGCACCTGCAAGTACGAGGATATCATCATCAGTAACCTCCTTCTTCTTATCAGCAAGAACGAGGAACTCTGAATAGATCTTATCGAGCTTCTCACCTTCTACATCAACACCATTGATATGGAGACGATGCTTGAGGGCTGCACGACCAGAGCGAGCTGTGAGTACGATGCTTGCCTCGTCGATACCAACCTCCTTAGGATCCATGATCTCGTATGTTGAAGCATTCTTCAGCACACCATCCTGATGGATACCTGATGAATGAGCGAAGGCATTCTTACCAACGATAGCCTTGTTTGGCTGAACTGGCATGTTCATAAGAGAACTTACCATACGGCTTGTTGGGTAGATCTTTGTTGTATTGATGTTTGTATCGATACCAAGATCTGGGTGAGTCTTGAAGATCATTGCAACCTCCTCAAGTGATGTGTTACCAGCACGCTCACCAATACCGTTGATAGTAACCTCTACCTGACGAGCACCACCAAGAACACCAGCTACGGTATTAGCTGTAGCCATACCGAGGTCATTGTGGCAGTGGGTAGAAAGGATTGACTTACCTGCAGCGAAAGCATCTACATGCTCATAGAGGTACTTAATCTTCTCCTGATACTCGTTTGGCACACGGAATCCTGTTGTGTCAGGGATATTACATACAGTAGCACCAGCCTTTGTTACGGCATCAATAACACGAGCAAGATACTCGTTATCAGTACGACCAGCATCCTCTGCATAGAACTCAACGTCCTCTACATAGCGCTTTGCATACTTAACGGCACGAACGGCACGCTCGATAATCTCCTCTGGAGTGCTATTAAACTTGAACTTGATATGTGAAGGGCTTGTGCCAATACCAGTATGGATACGACCGCGCTTAGCATACTTAAGTGCCTCGGCAGCAACATCAATATCCTTCTCTACGGCACGTGTAAGTGCACAGATAGTAGGCCATGTAACTGCCTTACTGATCTCAACAACTGAATTGAAGTCGCCTGGAGATGAAACAGGGAAACCAGCCTCGATGACATCTACACCGAGAGCCTCGAGCTGCTTAGCCACCTGAATCTTCTCAACGGTATTCAACTGACATCCTGGTACCTGCTCACCATCACGGAGTGTGGTATCAAAAATATATAATCTGTCGCTCATATTTTGTTTATTTTTTAACTTTTACTACTATAACCTACGTTTAGTCAAAGAAAAAAGCCTTCTTCACATCCCAGCGAGAAGTGAAAAAGGCTCATAATATTTTTTGCATCATAATTACCAGCACACCTTATCACTTCCCGCTTCGTATCGAAGAAGGATGTTAATAATAAGGGCAGATAGTGTGATGTTATTTGTCATATTTATCTAATCTTTGAAAAACGATGCAAAATTAATACATTTTCCCGACAAAAACAAATAATTCGTGATATATTTTACGTTTTTCACCATTATTTTCTTATAAAATTGAGGTTTATCATCAAAAATAGTAATAATTCATAGTTTTTAGTCATTTTCGGAAGGATGCGAGCTAACCACATGTGTTTTTCATGTTCAGAAACAGCAGATAAAAAGAAATCGCAAACCCTGAGGCTTGCGATTTCTGTATTTTTACTTGATTGCGATCTTATCGATACGTGTCTGATGACGACCGCCCTCGAATGGAGTCTTAAGGTATTCATCCATGATTACCTGAGCCTCACGGTTGCTAATGAAGCGACCTGGCATTACGAGGCAGTTAGCATTGTTGTGCTGACGGATAAGGTGAGCAACCTCTACATTCCAGCAAAGACCAGCGCGAACGCCCTGATGCTTGTTGAGAGTCATAGAGATACCCTCGCCTGAACCACACATAGCAATACCACATTCAACTTCTCCTGACTCAATAGCATTTGCAAGAGCATGACCGAAGTCAGGATAGTCAACAGAAGCATCGCTCCATGTACCGTAATCCTTAACCTCATAGCCCTTCTCCTCAAGATACTGGAGAACAAACTGCTTGAGAGGGAAGCCAGCGTGATCGGTGGCAACACCAATTACTTTCTTTTCCATAAAAGACCCACCCCCAGCCCCTCCCATAAAGGGAGGGGAGTAGATTGTATTTCTCCCGGATGGGTAGGAGCTTTAAGATTATTAATATTAAGACGTACCAAGACCTATACCCATATCTAAAAACGATTAGCATTCAATACTAACCATTCCCCTCCCCTTAAGGGAGGGGTTATGGGTGGGTCTTATAGCCTTAAAGCATTGACTTAACCTGGTTGTAAACGTTCTCAGCTGTGTAACCGAGCTTCTCGTCGAGAACCTTGTAAGGAGCAGAGAAACCGAATGTCTCAAGACCCCATACCTTTGACTTAGGATCAGCACCGATGAGGAATGCCTGGAGGTTAACTGGGAGACCAGCTGTCATACCGAATACCTTAGCACCTGTTGGAACAACGCTCTGCTGGTACTCAGCGCTCTGGCAACGGAAGAGACCCTCAGAAGGTACAGATACGATACGAACCTTGACACCATCCTTACGGAGGAGCTCAGCACCAGAAACGAGTGTAGAAACCTCAGAACCTGTAGCAACCATTACTACGTCTGGGTTCTCGTCTGAACCAGCTACGATGTAGCCACCCTTACGAGCCTGCTCATAGTCGTTACCCTCTGGGAGGTTGTTGATGTTCTGACGAGAAAGGATGAGCGCTGTAGGGCTCTCCATGTTCTCCATAGCCATAGCCCATGCAGTTGTTGTCTCCTTAGCATCAGCAGGACGAAGAACGAGTGTAGAGTTCTTGCCATCGTGACGCTTGAGCTTCTCCATGAGACGAATCTGTGCCTCGTGCTCAACTGGCTCGTGAGTAGGTCCATCCTCACCTACACGGAATGCGTCGTGTGTCCAGATGAACTTAACTGGGAGCTGCATGAGAGCTGCCATACGAACTACAGGGAGCATGTACTGAGAGAATACGAAGAATGTACCACAAGCTGGGATAACACCACCGTGGAGTGCCATACCTACGCAGCAGCATGCCATTGTGAACTCAGCAACACCTGCCTGGAAGAATGCACCTGAGAAATCGTCAGCAGTAAGAGCGTGAGTCTTCTTGAGGAAGCCGTCAGTCTTATCTGAGTTAGAAAGGTCTGCAGAAGCACAGATCATATTTGGAACCTGCTCAGCGAGAACTGAGAGACAAGCAGCAGAAGCGCTACGTGTAGCGTCGTTGTCCTTCTGTACGCACTTGCTCCAGTCAATCTTTGGAGCCTTGCCAGAGAACCAGTCAGCCTGCTGTGCAGCCTTCTCTGGGTTAGCGTCAGCCCAAGCCTTCTCCTCTGCATAACGAGCAGCGCAGATAGCCTCGAGTTCCTTAGCACGGTTAGCATAAAGTTCCTTAACATCCTCGAAGATCTGGAATGGGTTCTCAGGATCACCACCGAGGTTCTTAACAGTGTTAACGAATGCGTCACCACCGAGAGGAGCACCGTGAGTCTTGCAGTTAGCCTCGTAAGAAGTACCGTCAGCCTTGAGGGCACCCTTACCCATGATACACTTACCGATGATGAGAGTTGGCTTGCCCTTAACAGCCTGAGCCTTCTCGATAGCAGCACGGATCTGAGTAGCGTCGTTACCGTTGATTTCGATAACCTCCCAGTTCTGAGCGCGATACTTAGCAGCTGTATCCTCATTCATAACTTCCTTAGTCTCAGTAGAGAGCTGGATGTCATTGCAGTCATAGAACATGATGAGGTTGTCAAGACCGAGGTTACCAGCGATACGAGCAGCACCCTGAGAAACCTCCTCCTGAACACCACCGTCAGAGATGTATGCGTAGATAGTCTCCTTAGCGAATGTTGGGTTGCCTGTGTGCTCAGCAAGGAACTTAGCAGCGATAGCAGCACCAATAGCATAAGCGTGACCCTGACCGAGAGGACCTGATGTATTCTCGATACCACGAGCTACCTCATACTCTGGGTGACCTGTTGTAGCAGAACCCCACTGACGGAGCTGTGCGAGCTCGTCGAGAGAGAACTTACCTGCGAGGCAAAGCTGTGAATAGAGCATTGGAGCCATGTGACCTGGATCAAGGAAGAAACGGTCGCGACCTACCCACTCAGGGTTCTTTGGGTCATACTGGAGATACTCTGAATAAAGTACGTTGATGAAGTCAGCACCGCCCATAGCACCACCTGGGTGACCAGACTTTGCCTTTTCAACTGCAGCAGCAGCAAGGATACGAATGTTATCCGCTGCATGATTTAAAACTTTGATGTCGTTTGCCATTTTTGTTATTATTAAATAAAAAATATGTGATAAATCGAATATTATTCAATTACAAATTACAAATTACCCATATACAATTGAATGCAATCAGGCATCTGATGTCTTGGCTTAACCAAGGTATCTAAGTAATTCGTAACTTGTAATTTGTAATTATCAAAAAGTTTACAACTTGTGAACCTCTGTAGCCTTCATCTCTACAGCGAGATCAGCCTTGTAGTTCTCGATGTACTTGTTGAAGCCCTCTACATCCTCTGGTGTTGGTGCGATTTCCACACCTGTGTTACCAGCGAATACCACTTCCTCAAGCCAATCTGCGAGGTTAAGGTTCTTAGGGTTGCGAACGCTATAAGCAGCGAGAAGAGCGATACCCCATGCACCACCCTCACCAGCAGTCTCCATTACAGAGATTGGGGAGTTGAGAGCAGCAGCAAGCACACGCTGACCAACACCCTTAGTCTTGAAGAGACCACCATGACCAGTGATACGATCAACCTTTACGTTCTCCTCATTGAAGAGTACGTCGTTACCAAGCTTCAATACAGCTACAGAAGCATATAGATGTGAACGCATGAAGTTAGCGAGGTTGAACTTGTCATTAGCAGAACGAACGAACATAGGACGACCTTCTGCAAGACCAGTTACAGGCTCACCTGAGATATAGTTGTATGCAACAAGACCACCGCAATCAGGATTGCCTGTGAGAGCATTGTTGTAGAGTTTTCCGAATACCTCATTCATATCTACTGGGATACCGAGCAACTGCTGATACTCCTTGAAAAGACCTACCCAAGCGTTGAGGTCAGAAGTACAGTTGTTACAGTGTACCATAGCAACGAGGCTACCATCAGGAGTTGTAACCATATCGATCATCTCAGATGGCTTGCTGAGATCCTTCTCAAGAACGATCATAGAGAAAGATGAAGTACCTGCAGATACGTTACCAGTGCGCTGCTTAACAGCATTTGTAGCAACCATACCTGTACCTGCATCACCTTCTGGAGGACATACTGGACAACCACCCTTCAAGTGACCAGAGATATCAAGACGACGTGCACCGTGATCAGAAAGCACACCAGCATCAGCACCTGCAAGGATACACTCTGGGAGAATATCCTCGAGCTTCCAAGAGTAGCCCTTAGGAGCGATGAGATCATTGAACTTACGAACCATCTCTGCGTTATAGTTCTTTGTCTCTGGATCAACAGGAATCATACCTGAAGCATCACCGATACCAAGAACCTTCTTACCAGTAAGACGCCAGTGGATGTAACCAGCAAGTGTTGTGAGGTAAGTGATATCCTTTACGTGCTCCTCATTATTCAGGATTGCCTGATAGAGATGAGAGATAGACCAACGGAGAGGAATGTTGTAGTTGAAGAGCTTAGAGAGCTCTGCTGCTGCAGGACCAGTATTGGTGTTACGCCATGTACGGAAGTTAGCAAGAATCTTCTCTGCCTCTGATGGATCACCATAGCGGCTTGCAGTGCCAGTAGGACCGAATGCCATATAACCGTGCATCATTGCAGAGATACCGATAGATGCGAGATGCTCGATCTCACAGTCGAACTCAGCACGTACATTTCTACGAAGATCAGCGTAACAGTCCTCAAGACCGAACCAGATAGCCTCTGTGCTATAAGTCCAAAGACCATCTTCGAGCTGATTTTCCCACTCGTGACTACCCTGTGCTATAGGCTTGTTCTCTTCATCAATGAGAACTGCCTTGATTCTGGTTGAGCCAAACTCAATACCGAGAATGGCTTTACCTGATGTAATAGTTTCTTTTGCTGTCATAGCCTCTCCCCCCGCCCTCCCCCGTAGGGAGGGAGCCGGATTGCTGATGGGGGAATCCGTTTTTATATTTGTAATTTTAAATGCCTAACCATCCCGTTGTCGATTCAAAACTGAATTCTTTTGATTGAACCGGCTCCCTCCCTACGGGGGAGGGCGGGGGGAGAGGCCCTATTTTTTAGTGTAACGCCTTATTGAGCATGTAATAAAGCTCATTGTTGCGAAGCTGCTGCTTGAAGTTGCTGATTGTTGTATCCTTGTTGATACCAATGAACTCGATTCCTGTCATCTCAGCGAAATCTTCCCAGTACTCTGCTGTGATCTCGTAAGAGAATGCGCTGTGGTGAGTACCACCAGCGAGAATCCATGCACCAGCACCAATCTCGAATGTTGGCTGTGGAACCCAGAGAGCAGAAGCAACAGGAAGCTTAGGCATTGGCTTTGGCTCGATACACTCTACATCGCTTGTGATGAGACGGAAACGGTTGCCGAGGTCAACGATAGTAGCCTTACAACCAGCACCTGTCTTAGAAGTGAACACAAGACGAGCTGTCTGCTGCTTACGGATACCGATACCGAGGAAGTGAACCTCAAGTGTTGGCTTGTCAACAGCAATGAGAGGTGTTACCTCGAGCATGTGGCTCTGGAGTGAAGATGTGCAGTCAGATGCGAAGTTGAGAGTGTAATCTTCAAGGAATGAACATCCCTTCTCAAGCCCCTGGTTCATTACCCAGAGTGAACGATAGAGACATGCTGTCTTCCAGTCACCCTCTGCACCGAAACCGATACCCTCAGCCATAAGACGCTGTGAAGCGAGACCAGGGATCTGGTCGAAGCCTACGAAGTTTGGATCATCGATATCAGCATCACCAAGATCATCGAAGTTTGTTGTGAATGCAGTAGCACCCTCATCCTTCAATACACGACGCATAGCTATCTCAGCCTTGGCAGCATTCTTAACCTTCTGCCAGTAAACCTCCTCGCCTGACTCGTCAATCTTGATTGTATAAGCCTTCTTATACTCCTCTACAAGAGCATCAGCCTCTGCATCAGTTACCTTCTTGAAGTAATCCATCAGAGAAGATACTGGATAGTAATCTACGTGATAGCCAAGACGCTGCTCGAACTCAACACGGTCGCCATCAGTAACTGCAACATTGTTCATATTCATACCGAACATAAGACAACGAACATTGTGAGCATCAGCAACTGCAGCAGCAACACGTGCCCAAACAGCAATCTGCTTCTGAGCCTCTTCGCTCTTCCAGTAACCTACAACTACCTTACGAGCTACACGCATACGAGTGCAGATATGACCGAACTCGATATCACCATGAGCCGACTGGTTGAGGTTCATGAAGTCCATGTCGATAGAATCCCAAGGAAGCTCAGCATTATACTGAGTGTGGAAGTGAAGCAATGGCTTCTGAAGAGCCTGAAGACCCTTGATCCACATCTTAGCAGGAGAGAAGGTATGCATCCAAGTGATAACACCAACACACTTAGCGTCATTGTTTGCTGCCTTCATCACATCCTCAACCTCGTTAGAAGAGTTTGCTGTACCCTTATAAACCACCTTGATTGGGATAATACCACTATTGTTAAGGCCCTCAACCATTTCCTTTGAGTGACCATCTACTATCTGAACTGTCTCACCTCCGTAAAGAAGCTGGGCACCTGTTACCCACCAGAGCTCTAAATTTTCAAACATCTGTTTTAAAATTAATTGATAATTGACAATTGATAATTAATAATTGATAGTATTACAAATATCGCCTGCCAACATCATGGTTAGCTATTATTCTTTGTTGATTTTATTATACTCGTTAATATTTTTATAAGTTCCTGACAATCGGCAATTATACTATCAAACTGCTTCTTTTCAATATAATCAGTACGATACAAAAGCCTAAGCCAATAATCTGTTTCAAATGCCTCTTTTAGAGAGATATTAAGTTTTGCAATGAAATCAGCGGTACTGAATCCTTGCAAAGCCTCACAAACATTGGCACCAATACTTGTACCAGAACGAAGAACCTGCTTTGATAAAACAGTTTCCTTTTTCTCGAATGCCAGATACTTATACAGATTGACAATTCTAACTGAAAATTCGAAACTCTTGTCACGTATCACATTATTCTGCTTATACATACAATTATCAATTTTCAATTATAAATTATCAATTAGCTTGCTTTAGTGTTTTTGTCCTTTTTGACCATAGTAAGCATTAGGACCGTGCTTACGGTTGTAGTGCTTCTCCACAAGGAGAGGATTCATAGTTGTCATTGGGTTTACGCTGAAACTGATGAAAGCCATCTTAGCACACTGCTCCATTACCTTTGCGTTGTAAACGGCATTGTCAGGAGAAGTACCCCATGAGAAAGGACCATGATTCTTGACAAGAACAGCAGGAGTATGATCTGGATTAATCTTACGGATGTTGAGAATCTCGTCAACGATAACATTACCAGTCTCAAGCTCGTAAGCACCTTCTACCTCTTCCTTAGTCATATCGCGTGTGCAAGGGATAGCCTTGTAGAAGTAATCAGCATGTGTCGTGCCGATGTTAGGAATATCCTGACCTGCCTGTGCAAATGCAGTAGCATAGGTAGAGTGAGTATGAACAACACCCTGAATATTAGGGAATGCTCTATATAATACAAGGTGAGTTGGAGTATCACTTGAAGGATTGAGATCACCTTCTACAACCTTACCTGTCTGAAGATCAACAACAACCATGTCCTCAGCTTTCATATCGTCATAGCTGACACCTGATGGTTTGATAACAACAAGACCTTTTTCACGGTCAATACCAGAGACATTACCCCATGTAAAGATCACAAGTCCCTGCTTTACAAGATCAAGGTTCGCCTTGAAAACTTTCTCTTTAAGTTCTTCCAGCATATTAATCTGTTTTTTATAGTTTATACTTAAGTTTATCTATTATTATATATAATGTAAGCCTTACAGCTTAAACTTTTCTTCTTTTTGGAATCTTGACTCGCTGAAACGATAGAGAGCAGCACCTCTCTTACTTGTCAGTTTGTCAACAAACTTTGTCTTCTGAATGCACTCCATAGTCTTAATGCGCTTACGGAAGTTTCGTTTGTCTATTTCTTCACCGAGGATAGCCTCATAAACCTTCTGAAGTTGAGTGAGCGTGAAATGCTCTGGCAGGAGATTGAAGCAAAGAGGCTCAGTTGACAGATGTCTTCTAAGCTTTTCGATGGCCTCAGTAACCATCATCTTATGGTCGGAATAAAGGTCTGGGAGTTCATCGAGACTCACCCACTCTACTCCATATTCATTTTGTTGTGCCTCGTTATAGTCGCTTACGTTAATCAGCGAACAATATGCAATCGAGATTACACGCTCACCTGGGTCACGGTCAACAGCACCATAGGCACCTACCTGAGTCATGTAGATATTGTCAAGACCGGTAAGACTTCCAAGAGTCCTTGTTGCGGCCTGTTCCAAACTTTCGTTTTCTTTTACAAAGCCACCGTAAAGTGACCATTCTCCCATTCCTGGATTCATCTTTCGCTTACCGATGAGTAATTTCAATTTTCCTTCTTCAAAACCGAAGACTATACAGTCAACAGAAATCAGCAACGGGGTGGTATCAAAATAATAATTGGCCATATTCAAAAGTTGGAATTACTTTTACAAGTAGTTTTTTATTTTATAGTTAGAAATGAAGTGTGAAGATTATAGTAATCAATGAAAGTCTTCCCCAAGGAATCGCTTCCTTGAGAAAGACTTCATTAATGTATTACCAAAGTACGATGTAAAGGAATGTGATAATTGCAATCACACCAAATGCACCGATATTGAATGCGTTGTCAGTCTTGAAGATGTTGAGATCGATAGCAACGAGCTTAGGATCCTGAACCTGATCAAGAGCATTAGAGCGGAGATAGAATCCGATTGTTGCTGTGATAGCAGCAAAGAAGATCATAGCTCCAGCTACACCATGTACCTCAAGAGTCTCATTGAAGAATGAACCTGCGAAGAGTGCGATAGAAACAGCAGCAATTACGAAGAGGACATTACTCCAGAAGAGCTGTGTCTTAACTGTGTGCTCATCAAGCTCATCAGCTGCAACTGCCTTGCTGCTCTTGAGAGAGATACCTACGAAGAGGATTACGAGGCAGATGAATACATAACCTGAACGAACGAGGAATGGTACCTCAGGCAATGTGAACTTGAAGAGGATTGAGAATGCGAATGTACCGATAGCACATACAACAGCAGCAGCACCAGAAGCACGCTTCCAAAGAAGACCGAGACCGAAGATTACAACTACACCTGGGTAAACGAATGCAGAGTACTCCTGAATGAACTGGAATGCCTGATCGATACCACCCATGAGTGGGTAAACTGCGAGAAGTGCGATGATGAGAGCGCTGATAGATGTCATACGACCTACGTTCACGAGCTTTGTCTCACTAGCGTCCTTATTGATGAACTGCTTGTAGATATCCATTGTGAACAATGTAGAAGTTGAGTTGAACATTGAAGCCAATGAAGAAATTACAGCAGCAGCAAGAGCTGCGAATGAGAGCCCCTTAACGAATGTAGGAGTGAAGTTACGGATAAGGAATGGATAAGCATCGTCTGAACGAGCAATGCTACCAGCAAGTGTCTGACGGAGTGACTCGAGAGCCTCACCATCACCATTCATGATGTAGAATGCACATACACCTGGGATACATACGATGAATGGGATAAGAATCTTAAGGAATGCAGCGAAGATCATACCCTTCTTAGCCTCTGCAAGTGACTTAGCAGCAAGACCCTTCTGGATGATGTACTGGTTGAAGCCCCAGTAACCGAGGTTTGTAAGCCAGAGAGCACCGAAGATAAGAACGATACCAGGGTTTGTGAAGAATGGGTCCTCCTTCTGGATAACAGCACCAGAAGCATCAGTTACACCATTTACTACAGGATAGAGATCTGCCTGACGTGTTACGACAAGGTTGAAGTGCTTATCACCTGGCTGATCAACACACCAGTTAAAGATATTTCCTAATGCCTCGATAGCGCCACAGCCCCATACCTCAGCACCAATAACTGAAAGTGCTGCATAAGCAGTGATAAGACCACCACCAACGAGGAATGTTACCTGCATTACGTCAGTCCAAGCAACTGATGCAAGACCACCGTAGATAGAGTAAACACCAGCAACTACGAAGAGAATGAGGATGATAACCATACGAACCTGGTCGATCTCCATACCAGCGAACTGAACAACCATGTCAGTTGGAAGACCAAGAATCTGCTGGATAGCGAGAGCACCGAGCCAAGCTACAGATGTAAGGTTTACGAATACATAAAGGAACAACCACAGCAAAGAGAATGCAAGACCTACACCCCAGTTGTAACGCTCACGAAGGAACTGTGGGATTGTGAAAATCTTCTTCTCAATCATCAGAGGAAGGAGGAACTTACCTACTACCAAGAGTGTTGCAGCAGCCATGATCTCATAAGCAGCCTGTGCAATACCTGATGCGAAAGCAGAACCAGACATACCGATGAACTGCTCAGCTGAGATGTTGGCAGCAATAAGTGATGCACCTACTGCCCACCATGTAAGAGTGTTACCTGCGAGGAAGTAGTCTGTAGAAGACTTCTCCTCACCTTTCTTGCCACGGCTAAGGAACAATCCCAAACCTACAAGAAGTACTATGTACGCCGCGAAGACTACATAGTCAATGGTTTCAAAGCCATTGTTTTTTAAAGCTTCAATTACGCTCATTTGTTTGTTTAGATGTTTTAGTTATAATTAATTTTTGAATAATCAATTTACTAAACGAGTGTTGAATTAAATTACTAATTACAAATTACGAATTACTTATTTAAATAATAGTAACCAAGTAATTTGTAATTAGTAATTTGTAACTACACCTTATTTAATAGAGAACTTATATGCAGCGTGGCTGTAATATTTCTCACCTGGCTTGAGGATAGCCTGAACCCATTCCTTCTGGTTTGGAGAGTTTGGATACTTCTGGCTCTCAAGACATACGCTTACGTACTGTGGATACTTACCACCCTTGTGAGCGATGTTTGGCTCGTTACCGATACCCTGGAAGTTACCAGTATAGCACTGAACACCTGGCTCGTTTGTGAACATCTCCATGAAGATACCAGTCTTTGGAGAGTAAAGAGAAGCACAAACCTGAGTATCATCACCCTTACCATCCTTGTATGTATTCAAGCAGAAGTTATGGTCAATACCACCATTAGCATTCTTAAGCTGGTCGAAATCAAGACCTGTACCTACAGCATCGCTAAGAGCATGAGGAGTAGTGAAGTCGAATGGAGTATCCTTAACTGGCTTGATCTCACCTGTTGGAATGTAGAGTGAGTCAGAAGGAGTGAAGTTGTCTGCATTGAGATAGAGAACCATATCAGTACCTACACTATTGAAGTCACCATTGAGGTTGTAATAGTTGTGGTTTGTCTGATTGATGATTGTCTCCTTATCTGTTGTTGCCTCCCAAGTCATATCGAGAGTATTGTCTGCAGTTACCTTGTAAGTAGTTGTTGCAGTAATTGTACCAGGGTAACCGTTCTCACCATCCTGAGCAACGATTGTGAGCTTGAGGATAGAATCACCTACCTGCTCAGCCTCATACACCTGATGCATCCAACCTGTTGTGCCACCACCATGAAGGCTGTTAGGGCCATCATTGAGAGTAAGCTGATAATCCTCACCATTAAGAGAGAACTTACCATTCTTGATACGGTTTGCATAGCGACCTACAGATGAACCGTAGTCACTTGGTGAATTGAGAGTATCAGCATACTGCTGTATATTGTCGAAACCGAGTACAACATCAGTTGCCTTGCCATCCTTATCAGGAACAACGAGTGAAACCACGCGACCACCGTAGTTTGTGATACAAACCTCCATGCCATTGGCATTCTTGAGGGTATAGAGAGCAACCTTCTTGCCACCAATGATGGTGTCAAACTTAGCTGCGTCAAGTCCTGACTGTGTCAACTGCGAAGGTGCTTCGCCTGACTTACATGCTGAGAACATAGCTACTGCCGCTCCAGCACAGAAAAGAATAGTTTTTAGGTTCTTCATTTTTTAAAATTGTTTGTTGTTTAGTCTTAATTGGTTGTAAAGGTACAACAATTTTCGCTTTCTCCCAAGAAAAGTGAAGTTTTTTTATTAAAAATAAGGTAAATACCCTTAAAAAACATCATTTTCCTATAGGTTTATGGCATTTTGTGCGCTTTTTAAGTGTAAAAATACACATTTACGAAAATCCATCTATAATTTATTTAGAACATTGGCAATGCCATTGTCATCTACCGACGTTGTAACCATATCGGCATAAGCTTTCACCTCATCAGAAGCGTTACCCATGGCAACTCCGATTCCTGCGTGCTGAAGCATAGCGACATCATTACCTCCATCTCCAAACGCCATGGTTTCCGTAATGTCAATTCCATAATAGGCACAGATATCATCAATGCCAGTAGCCTTGTTTATTCCCTTTGCTATGCAGTCGGCAAAGTATGGATGCCAGCGGTTTGCATCACATTCCTTCATTACTTCCTTCATGATACGAGGCTCTTCATCTTTATCGAAGAAAGCCACCATCTGCATCACATCCATTTCGAGTGCATCGGTCAATGGAGATGACTTTGGAAGTGGTATGTCAAGAAGTTCAAACACTTCCTTGAATCTATCTATTGCAGAATCAATATTGCACACTATCGCCTTCTCGTTGCTCGCAAAAGCTATAGGCATAGGATGCAGTTTGGAATCTTCTATCACACGAAGTATATCTGCCTTTGGAACTGGCTTGTGGGTAATCACCTTACCATCAGCTGTTATAGCAGATGCACCATTAACCGACATGATACCGTCATACTCCAATCCACCGAGGTTCTTGATGAACGGCATCGGACGACCTGTTGCTATAAACACCTTAATGCCTTTCTTACGAACTTCATGAATGGCATCAATTGTTGATTGAGGTATGGTGTGGGTTTTGAACGAAACCAATGTTCCGTCAATATCAAAGAATATCGCTTTTACCTTTGTCATCTCTACTGCATTTTCTCAAACTTATACCCCATCCTCTTCAACTGAATGGCTGTTCCGATAGCAAACATAGCATCACAGGCACGAGCAAATGCATAGAATGCCATCTTTGACTGAGGCTCTATCTGCTCATGACGAATCATATCGACAGCCTCCTGTGCCAGAGTCTGTATCAAAGTAACCAGTTTCTTGGCTTCCTCACTCTCAAGTGGAAGTCCGAGAATATCACGAACGATATGGTCATCCATGTTATCAAATCCCTGATCGCCATAGAATGTCTCGTATGCAGTACTTGAATATGTTGTCCAATCGCTATCCCAATAATAGGCAGCCCCAAGTCCGAGATACAAAGCCCAAGCCACGGAAACGGTTGGGTAGGAAGCAATCTGAGGTACTGCATCTGCCATATAATTAGGTTCAATACGATGCCAGAATTCCTTTAAGTCATCACTCTCAAGTAGCTTACCATCAAGTGCTTTACGGTCAGTTGCAAGTTTCAGGAGATTCTTTCTCAACTTCTCCTCAAATTTATCTAAATAGTCTATTAGCGTCTGTTCCATTTACGTAAAAATGTATTTTTAGGGTTCAAAATTACTGAAAAAAATCCAAACACGCAAATTATTCCATCAAAAACTCTCCGACACAAATAATTTACTCGAATAGCATTTCAAGAACAATCTTCTAATGTATTCAAATTTTCCTGCACGAGTATTCAAATTGACAAGCAAAAAACTATGTCATGATACCGCTTTAGTTCCTAAGCATCTCCATCGCATGTCCATCGCATCTCCATCGCTGCTCCATCGAAACGATGGACTAACGATGGAGTATCGATGGAGTATCGATGGAGTATCTCCCTAGGAAGAGCGAAGGAACATAGGAGTATAAGTTTACTTTCTACCACTCGATTTCAGACAATCAAGTTTGCAAAAACGAATAGTAGAAATGCTATTGTCTTTGGCTTATATTACACAATTCGCTTTAATCATAAAATTATCTACATAAAACTAACGGAATATGAAAAAAATATGTTAATTTTGCACACCGAAATGCTAAGGCTGTATTTTCAGACAAAGATGGAACTATAACATCACAACATTTCAGGAATTTAAAATAAAGACGGAACAATGAAAATTTTTAAAGGAATCTCACTTTTCGCAATGCTATTTAACGCATTGACATCCTATGCTCAGGTAAATCCCAAAGAAGGATATATCGTAACAAATCAGCAAGATACAATCTACGGATTGGTTGATTTCCGAACCAACGAAATTAACAGCAAACAATGCTATTTTAAGGCAAACGATGCCCAGGAATTTGTAAAATATGGTCCGACAGATATTACAGCTTACAGATTCAAGGAATCAGGAAAGTATTATGTCAGTAAGAAATTCAACAATGAAGAAACTTTTTTTGCTGAGTTTCTCGTCAAAGGCATGCTAAATCTTTATCGTAAAGAAATAGATTCCCGAAGAATCTATTACCTTGAGAATCAGGATGGTAATGTAGTATCATACGAGGAGAAGAAAATGGACAGCGATTATGATATGCGTATGGCAAAGGCAAATGCCCAGACCCTCTTCAGGCAAGTTGAGAAATCCCAAAATGCCGTAAACGACATAAAAATCGGGGAAATGAATGTCAAAAGAATGATAAAGATGGTACGCGACTACCATGAAGACGTCTGCACATCAAACACAGAGTGCATCCAGTTTGAGCACGAGCCAAAATCTGATAAAACAAAATGGTCACCAACGATATATGTTGGTGAAAGCAACCTGTTTTGTAAGAAGAATTCAATAATGCTTGACGTTAAAAACTCTTACGGCTTTGTCATTGGAGCAGGCGTAGATTTTGACAGATCAAGATCTGCAAGGGGAAAGTTATTTCAATTATATATCACATACTCAAGACTATACACTTCATCAAGACATAATAATTATCCAGACATAGAAACCTATACGATGGACGAGTTTGCAATAGCTTTAGGTCCAATGTATCGTTTCCCAATAAAGAACAAGCTCCATTTCACAGCAAATTTCGGAGTATCAACAAGATCATATAACATTTCATATTCTATGGAAGGAACCAAATATAAAGGAAATGAATTCCTATTATGTGTACCATACGTAGGATGTGGTCTGGAACTGCCAATCCAGAAACATGCACTAAACTTCAACATCGAGTTAAGAGGCATTGGGGTTAGTGACATGAACACATTACAGGCTATTGTAGGTTTCAGAATATAAGAATTTCCCAAGCCACATAAACGGTTCAAAATACATATATCAAAAACAATAGGAAAACTATTTAAAACAGGGAATTCCGTTGTGTGCGCACACAAACAGTTGACATAAATCAACTCTTTGGGCATTTATACAAAAAAGTCACAAAATTGTTTGCGTACACAGAAAAATAGTCGTACCTTTGCACTCAGAAATCAGAGACAAGCGCCGACTTTCAGTCAACTTGCTTTATTTCTTTCGTGCGAGGATGCTTTGCACGTTGCATCGTCAAAAGGAAAAAAGAAGCAAAAACTTCTGGAAACATTCCTTGAAGACATATTGAAATGATTGTTTAGGTTAGTAGAATAATAGATTTAGGTTTTAGTTATTAGGTTAAAGATTGTTTGACTCTTGGATAACGAAGAACAACCGCAAGGTTATTCTTTCAATTTGAAAAAGGATTTAGTTAAACATATTTTTGAATGCTCCACAAGTCGCGATGACCAGTGGAGTATTTTTTTATGTTGTTTTCTGCACAAAACGATGTAAATTCGAAAAAACAACAAATAATTTAATGCCGCCATTTTCTAAAGATAATAATCCAGGATTCCTCTTGCATGATGTGTGGCTTGGAGAAAGTAAATTAGGAGTAAATTTGGTCAGTAAATTCATTAAGCGGCATCTGCCGCTGGAAAATAAATACTATCAGAATAATTTTCTGAATTAATTTACTCCTAATTTACTTTCCAAGATTCAACTGCTTTTCTTTATTCTAAATGGTTTTCTTCTTTTCAAAAGGACGAAAGCTAATTTATTTTCCCCTCAATTCGTAGAACTCACATTACACAAAAAATCGCACTTTCTTGTCAGGATAAAACACCGACAAAAAAGTGCGAATCTATAAACTTAGCCAGTCTGTATTAATCAGCAGACAACCAATCATTTACTTTCTATTTCCAAGAATTCTCAACAGATAGAGGAAGAGGTTGATGAAATCAAGATAAAGGCTAAGAGCACCGAGAAGAGCGAGTTTCTGAGCACCCTCGTCAGCAGTATCCTGAGTAAGGAGCATCTGCTTGATCTTCTGTGAGTCATAAGCTGTAAGGCCAACGAAAATCAGTACACCTACATAGCTGATAACCATCTGCAAACCAGAAGAGTGCATAAACATATTCACTACACTTGCAATGATAAGTCCGATAAGAGCCATGAAGAGAATGCCACCAATCTTTGTGAGGTCAGTCTTTGTGAAATATCCAATCAATGACATAACACCAAACGTTGCAGCCGTGATGAAGAACACCATTCCTATAGATTCCATCGTATAAGCAAGGAAGATAACGGAAAGAGTAGCACCATTTATCACACTATACGCAATAAACATGAGAGTTGCAGTTGCAAGACTCAATGAGTTGATTCTGCTTGAAAGATACCATACGATACCAATTTCAGCAGCAAAAAGACCATAGAACAAGATCTTATTTGTAATGATAGCGTAAATAAGTGATGGTGTTGTAGCAACGCCAAAAGCTGTAATACCTGTAATAACCATGGCAAGAGTCATCCATGTATAGACCTTACGCATCAGAACAGGAAAAGAAGTTGCAGGACGATAAGAGCGAGTGTAGTTGCTCTCTGCCTCATTGACCATACGGTCGAAATCTTTGTAATCCATAATTGTATTGTTTTAAATTTGTTATTGTTTTCTATATTTTTGAGAAAGTCAGGCTGCCTAATGCATTTCCGACTATCATTATCAGAAGATTGAGCGAGAAGCCAAGCGGAAGCTCTATGGCACGTTCTGCAATATGTGCAACCCCTTCTCGTGCTATCCACATCCAGAAGTACCCGAAATTGGCTATGCAATGTTCAAACCCACAGAGTATGAAGAACATAATAGGCAGGATGACAAGTATCGGATTATTCGTCTTGCGCCAGCCATTTACTGCCAGATACATCATCGCTCCACATCCCCAAGAAAGGAACAAGGCACTAAACCAAGTCTGCTCCACTTTGGTCTTGACCATTGCGTCAACAACTGACAGGTCGAGTCTTGAGGCATTTGCTAATGCACATACAAAAGCTATGCCAATAAAATTCATCAGAATAATTGGCAGCATCCCACCGACAGGTTTCCAGAGATCATGAACGCTCTCTACATACCCTATCCTACCCGTATAGAGTGGATATCCTTTGATGAGAATACTGAGCAGACCAAGTGAAAAGAGGAATGAACCAACGATGTGACTTTCACTCACAACATACACAAGGTCGCCCATACCTATCAGCACACCTGCCAAAAGCGACTGAAGATAGAAGTCTTTTGTCTCTTTATTCATTATTGATAATATGCGAAATATTGGCAAAGATAAGCAATTTTTGGGAATAAATTCTTCTTTTCGCAAAAATAAAGCATCAGATTTGCATTTTTTATGCTATTGTTTATCAAATATAAAGAATTTTATATACTTTTGTGGGAAAATCTAAACAACAATATAAAGATCTTTACCCAACAGGAAACTGAACGAATATGAAAGTCATCAATCTTGGAGCTCAAAACTCCGTACTCAATAAGTTCATGGCAGAAATCCGTGACGAAAAGATTCAGAAAGACCGTATGCGCTTTCGCGAGAATATCAAGCGGATCGGTCATATTGAGGCATACGAAGCAAGCAAACTATTGGATTACAGCCCAAAGACCACTACCACTCCTCTTGCTCCCTGCGAGATGAGCACCTATGACGATGATGTGGTGATTGCAACAGTCTTTCGAGCTGGGTTGCCTTTGCATGAGGCTTTTCTCGACATATTCGATGAAGCTGACAATGGATTTGTTTCCGCCTATCGTTATTATACGGATAAGGAATGTACAAAGATTGGTGTGAAGATTGAGTATCTTGCAACTCCAAACCTTACTGACAAGACTCTCATGCTCGTTGATCCAATGCTTGCAACTGGTGACAGTATAGAACTGGCATACAAGGCATTATGCACAAAGGGTATACCAAAGCGCATTATCATAGCTTGTGTAATTGCGAGTAAACAAGGTGTTGAACATCTCAAGGAGATATTCCCTGAGGATGATACCATTCTTATCTGTGGAGCTATCGACCCTATACTCAACGAACATAAGTACATCGTTCCTGGACTTGGAGATGCTGGCGACTTGATGTACGGGGAGAAAGTGTAAAGTGTAAAGTGAAAAGTGAAAAGTATAAAGTGAAAAGTGTAAAGCATTAAGTATAAAGTGAAAAGTATGGAACAAAATCTAAACAATTTGTATTCTCTGGATGGTCGTCTGCCTATTGCTAAGGCTGTACCATTCGGTTTGCAGCATGTGCTTGCAATGTTTGTCAGCAACATCACGCCTCTGATGATTCTTGCTAATGCCATCGGACTTGAGCAAGGCATCAGTAGCGCATTGATACAGAACTGTATGGTGATTGCCGGAATCGGAACACTCATCCAGCTCTACCCTATCTGGCGTATTGGCTCACGACTGCCTATCGTCATGGGTATCTCATTTACATTCCTCTCACTAAGCATCGGTATCGCAAGCACCTACGGCATGGGCACATTGATGGGTGCTGTTATCATTGGTGGTTTGGTAGAAGGTACACTTGGTCTTTTCGCGAAATATTGGGTAAAACTCATTCCTCACGTTGTAGCAGCAACCGTGGTAACAGCTATCGGCTTCTCATTATTACCTATTGGTGCAAACTCATTCGCAGGTGGTCAGGGGGCTGCTGATTTCGGTAGCGCAAACAACTGGATCGTAGGTAGCGTAACATTACTTTCATGCCTTATCTGTCAGGTATGTGCCAAGGGGTTCCTTCGCTCATTATCGGTTCTTGTAGGACTTATCATCGGTTACATCCTTGCTCTCTGCATGGGTATGGTAAACCTTGCAGGCATCATGGACCAGCCTATTGTGGCATTACCAAAGCTATTGCCATTCACACCAGAATTCAATGTTGGAGCAATTCTATCAGTAGTTGCCATCTTCCTTGTATCTGCTACAGAAACAATTGGCGACACAAGTGCTCTTTGTAATGGTGCCTTGAAGCGTAATCCACACGAGACCGAACTTGGTGCATCTGTCAGTTGTGACGGATTTGTCAGTTCAATAGCAGGTATCTTCGGATGTACCCCTATCACATCATTCAGTCAGAATGTTGGACTTGCAACAATGTCGGGAGTAATAAACCGTTTCACCATCGCTACAGGAGCTGTAATCATGATTCTTGGTGGTATCTTCCCTGCTATCGGTTATGCCCTCACAACGATTCCTCAGGCAGTATTGGGAGGCTGCACAATCATGATGTTCGGTTCTATCCTTTTTGCAGGTTTCGGTATGATGGCGAGAAGTGGTTTCTCACAGCGTAACATGGTGATAGTCAGTCTTTCACTCAGCATCGGCTTAGGTTTCACTCAGGCAGCTGAGATGTTCAACATCTTCCCTGAAATCATTAAGACTGTATTTGCAAACAACTGTGTTGCTATCGTATTCCTTCTTGCTGTATTGTTGAATCTCATCCTTCCAAAAGAAGAGGAGGAAAGTGAAAAGTAGAAAGTGTAAAGTATAAAGTGTAAAGTGTAAAGTATAAAGTGTAAAGTGTAAAGTAAAAGATATGAATTTCCTTGAAGAAAAAATCCTTGCTGACGGATGTATCAAGCAAGGTAACATATTAAAGGTTGATAATTTCCTCAACCATCAGATTGACATCGACATTATGCGTCAGATAGCCTATGAATTCAAACGTAGGTTCAAGGGTAAAGAAGTAACAAAGATTCTGACCATTGAAGCAAGTGGTATTGCTATTGCCACTCTTCTTGCAGACCTCTATGATGTGCCTGTAGTATTTGCGAAGAAAGGCGAGACTGCTAATAGCACTGATGACAAATACATCTCCCAGGCATACTCATTCACCCATAAGAAGATGAACTCAGTCTTTGTCTCAAAGCCTTACATGCTAAAAGACGATAAAGTCCTCATCGTTGATGATTTCCTTGCTGACGGTCAGGCTATGAGTGCTCTTATCGACATTGTTCACCAAGCTGGTGCAACAGTAGTAGGATGTGGTGTAGCGATAGAGAAAGGTGTTCAGCAAGGTGGTAAGAAACTTCGTGAAGAAGGCTATCACGTTGAGTCAATAGCCATTCTTGATGAAATGGATTATGAGAAAGGAACGATTACTTTCAGAGGATAAATAGAGTAAAGAGTAAAGTTAAAAGTGTAATGTGGATAGTGTAGTTCGTATTAGCATTTTGAGAGCTTTTACGTTAACCAGACTATCTACATTACACTTTTAACTTTACCCTTTACTCTAAAAAACTATTTAAACTTCAACGTATTAACTGTGCAGATTGACTTTTCCTTAGTATCTGACTTAAACACGAAGAAAAGGGCATGCTTGCCATTGTAGTTCTTGAGATTTGGAACTGCGACTGAAACATCGACAGGCTTCTTATCCACCTGAGCATCAACAGCCAAAGAGCCAATCTTTACGCCATCCTTATCATTTGGACGATCAATATAGACATCAACAGTACCAGCAACACCTTCCTTGTTGATATTCAGAATCAACTGAAGATTATCCTTGCCGTAGGTCTTACGAAAGTTGTAGTACTTATAACCAACAACAGAACCATCAGTATTGTTCACCATCTCGCACTTATTGATAGAAGGATCGTATGGATTGGTCTTGCCATCATACTCGATGCGGTTGATATTGGTGTGTGAGCCATAATACACAACATTTGGATATTCCTGAACAGATGGTTTAGGTCCCATGAAATAGCATGCGATACCAGCAGGATATTGCTTGTAAGGGTCAAGTCCCTCGGTACAGAATCCCTCAGAGGTAAACTCACCCTCAGAGATACGTACATAACCATCCTTACCCTCCTGTACCTCAACTGTGATAGGAGCTACAGTTGCCTGACGTGAATACTCAGAAGTACCAGCCTGACGATGATAGAACACCCACCACTTACCATTTATCTCACAGATACTGCCATGAGTATTACCACTTGGACAAGCAGTTGCAACAACAGTTCCATCCTCAAGAGTCTCACGACCACGACCGTCAATAATAGTACCGCCATAAGTCCAAGGACCTAAAGGACTATTACTATAGCAGTAAGCAAGTGTATAGTTTGTTGTAGGCAAGCCAAACTCACCATCGTTAGTGAAACGGCTATAGATAAACACATACTTATCCTTTATCTTACGGATAGAAGATGCCTCGAAGAAACGATAGAGATGATCCTGATTATGTCCAGGAATCATATCCTCTATAATCTTTGCACCAGGCTTTACGGTTGCCATTGTCGTTGGATCAAGCTCTGCTGCATACGAGCGTTCAAAACCCCAGTAGCCATACACTCTTCCATCATCATCCACAAAACAAGCAGGGTCGAAACCGAAAGGACCTACAGTCTCATCAGCCTTTTCCTTATTCCAGTTGCATACCACGAAAGGACCATCAGGTCTGTCAGACTTAGCCACAAGACCGTTTCTCTTGTCATGCTGTACGTTTGGATAGAGGTAATATGTCTTCTTGCCATTGGCATCTGTCGTAAATGTCACATCTGGAGCATAGAGCACATCCCCCACTCCATCAGCATTCAGTTTCTTGCCATTGGCATCTGTCTTTGACTCAAAGATGATACCATCATATCGCCAGTTGGTAAGATCTTCTACTGGAGCAGACCATACAACCTGATCCCTACCGCAATAGAAATTGATAAGATTATCATGTGAACCATAGACATACACACGCTTCTTACCTGGATTATCAGGATCATCAAAAACGTATGGCTCTCCGTCAGGAATAAACTCCCAGAGAGGCATGTATGGGTTTTGCGCATTAGCCACAGAGGCTGTAGCGCACATTGCTGTCATAAGTAAAGCCTTTGCAGACTTCCTAAAATCTAATTTGAACATAATATAATTTAGTTTAGTTATTTTCAAAAATTCCTTGCAAAGTTACTAAAACTTAGGCGATTCCCATTCATTTATACCTTTTTTAACAAGAGAGAAAGCCGAAAAACAAAAGTTTTATAGTAATTTTGCAACGATTTAATCAGTTACAAACTAAAGATTCATGATAAAGACCATTATATTCGACCTTGGAGGCGTGCTTATCGATGTAGATATGCCACATTGCTTCCAAAACATGAAGGCTCTTGGAGTGGATGTAGAAGCTCTTGCCAAGACTCCTTCATCGGCTCCTGCTTCAACTGTTTGCGAAGGGATAACAATCTCAGGCGTTCTGAATGATTATCAGATAGGTAAGATTCCAACAGAAGAATTCCTGTCTATGATTCTGAAAGTGAGTGCTCCTGGCACTACTCGTCAGCAGGTTCTTGACGCATGGAACTCATGTCTTCAGGAATTACCAAAGTACAAACTCGATTTCGTAAAGCAACTGCGAAGTGAGGGATACGTCACACATCTTCTATCCAACACTAACGATGCCCATTGGAAATACATCCTTGAGACATCATTCCCAGAACCTGCAGAGAACTATTTCGACCAGCTCTTCCTCTCACAGGAAATGGGATTGGCAAAACCAGACCCTAACATCTACGCAGAAGTGCTTCGCAGAATAGGCACACCAGCCGACGAGTGCCTCTTCATCGATGACTCAAGCGACAACTGCAAAGCAGCAGAGGCTCTTGGCATTCACACCTACAATGCTCCTGTGCATACTGATTGGAGAGAAGAGGTTTTGAAGAAAATATAAGCCAAGCCCCCCAGCCCCCGAAGGGGGAGTTTTTAAAATAGTAATGCCGCTTATGGAGATTCGTCAAGAACTAACCAAAGCGGCTTTATTGTAATTCCCTTAAGTGAGAAAAACTATCTAACAAACTCCCCCTTCGGGGGCTGGGGGGCTTCTACCTAAACATCATCGTAAACCCTATAACTGCAGCAAAGGTAGCGGCAGCAACAATGACGAGAAAGAGAATTGAGTGATCGCCTTTATTCTCTGTCAGTCTTTCACTGATTGAAGGATCTTCATCCTCATCGTCGATTCTAAACTTACGCTTGGCATTCTTATCAAGATTAAGCATAGCCAACTTACAAGTCTGACAATCAGCCTTATTGATGTCACATTTTCCGCAATTATTGAGTGATGTATGTTTATTTGTCATTTTTAGAATTTGATATTTACACCTACAGCAACAACATCATTCTTGCGCTCGTAGGTATCAATCTTTGTGATTCCAGCAGAAACAGGAGTTTCAACCGTACGATCATCATAGAAGTTATGCATGTAGCCGAGGTCGATGTTTACCTTCTCTGATACATTGAGGCGAACACCCATAGCAATCATATTACTGCTGAGGTTATAACTCATGTCTGCCATGTACTTGTCAGAGAGATCATAATGTGTGTTCTGCCAACCAGCACTTACTGTAAGAAGCTTGGTTACATCCCACTCTGCTCCGAAGAGAATCTCACGAGTACCACCATCGATAAGCTCCTGCTCATCATTATATTTCACAGCATTGCAGTCATCATAGTGATGGAAACCTGCATTAAGACGTACTGTCTCAATTGGAGAATACTGAACGCCACATGTGAATGTGCCAGGGATATCGTCACGTACGTACTTTGTCTTCTGGTCGTTGAACTTATCGAGAGCAGACTGAGCACGAGCCATATCATTCATATCAGAAGAGTTCTCGAGATTCATCTTTGTGCGGAACTCATACTTTACAGCGAAGTTCCACTGTTCATTGAGTTTGTAGTCAACACCAATGATTGGAGTGAAACCAACGCATGACTGATCTGTTGTCATCTCGATATCACCAGCCTTTGCATTAATACCATTGATAACGGCAGCTGTATATTGAGCTGTAGGGCCCTGATCGATTGATGCATACTTGATATTCTTCAGATAACCAGTATAGGTTGAGCTACCAATAACACTTCTTACACCTGCAAAGACAGCAAGATTATCGTTAACCTTATAACCTGCACCTACCTGCAAGCCAAAATAATACTGACGACCTCTCATGTAGGCATCCATATTATAAGTATATTGCCCCTTCTGCAATACTGGCATTACAGCCTGATAAACAGGAAGCATTGGATCAGCAGTATTCTGCATCATCTGTGCCAAACCAGTTACAGGCATCATAGAAGCAACAGCCTCAAGACTACCGATACCATTATCGAAGGTGCACTTACCACCACCACCTGTGATAGCGAAAGAAGCAGATACGGTCCACTTATCCATTACGTATGCAGCCTGGAAACTTGGAACTACAGGAGCAGAAGCCTTACCCTTGAAAGTACGTGTTGTCTCACCAATATGATTCTGATTGAGAGCAAATGCAGGGAATGTAGTTGTAATGTTTCTCTGCTGCTCAGGGTGCTGAATGGTCAATCCGAGATGAAAACCGTTTGGCATGAAGCAGACACCAGCAGGGTTTGTATAGACACCGTCAATATCAATGACAGCATCACGAGCTGGGTTACGAAGGAAAGATGCACTTTGATTGGAATTTGTCACAAGACCACCTGCCATTGCCTCAGAAGAGCAAACAGCAAGAAGCATAACTGAATAAAATAATCTTTTCATTTTTTATCTTGAATATTATAATTACCTCTCTGCAAAGGTACTATTAAATATTCACCAATGACAAGATTATCCTATATTTCTCACCCTAAAGCACAAAATATCATCACATTCTCCTACTCCATGAGAAAATAGTCCTACAACAAACTATCTTCTCGACATTCTTGCACCACTCTTTGTTGTAACAAGAATTGCACCATTTCCTCCTTTTGCACCATACATATTAGCGTCTTTCAGAACATCAACTCTATCCACAGTGTAAATGTTGACAAAATCTAAACTTGACACCTCTACATTATCAACAAGGAACAACGGAGTTGGATCACCGTTGATAGTTCCTACACTACGAATTGTAACTCTTCCATTTGAGACCGAAAGTCCAGGAACAAGTCCTTGCATAGCCTCAAGAATATTCGTTCTGCCAGTACGAACAAGCACTTCACCAGGAATACCACTTGTAGCCGAGCAAGACTCACGACGCTTTACAAAGCCAAAGCCTGTATTAACGAGTTCCTCCTCTTCCTTTACAATCAACTCATCAGCAATACGTACTCGTATTGACTTCAGGGTATCTACAGGAATCTCAAACACCTTTTTTTGGTATTTAACATGAATAGTATCAGTTGGCAGCACGTTTGTCAAGCCAAACTTTCCATGCTTATCTGACGTTGTGCTATACATCGGAGAGACAACCCAAATCTTGGCACCCTTAATCGGAGTACCTACAACATCTTCCACAATACCGTTGAATGGCACATCTTTCTTATTTTGAGCAGAAATTGCCATAAACGCGAAGACACTTACCAACAAGAAAAATATTCTTTTCATAGCCTTTAATTTTGAATTATCAGATATTTTTTCTAATTTTGCATGCCGTAATATGAGAGTCTCATAAGGCAGACATATTTTTAGTTAGGAACTTCTCACTCCTAACTTCTAACTGACATTTAGTTACTTCGCTTGCAAAATTAACGAAAAGAATTCTTATTAAAGAGTTTTTTCACGAATTTCTTGCATTTTAGTTGTAAAAAAATCAAAAAACATACATACATCAATGATTACAGACATTAAAGACATCATCGCTAAGCAACTTCAACTCGCTGTAAAGGCTGTGGAAAATACCATCGCCCTACTCGATGAGGGTTGCACCATTCCTTTCATCTCACGTTACCGTAAGGAGAAGACCGGCGGACTTGACGAAGTGCAGATCGGAAATATCTCTCAGCTTTACGACAAGATGAAGGAACTCACAAAGCGAAAGGAGACAATCACAAAGACTATCAATGAGTTAGGCAAGATGACCAAGGAACTTCAACAGCGTATTGACGACTGCTGGGATTCTACCGAACTTGAGGACATCTACCTGCCTTACAAGCCTAAGCGCCGTACTCGTGCACAAGTGGCTCGTGAACTTGGTCTTGAGCCTCTCGCAACAACGATTCTTCTTCAGCGAGAGCAGAATCCAGAGCAACTTGCAAAGCGTTTCGTCAAGGAAGGCGTGAAGGATGCAGAGGCTGCAATAAAAGGTGCTCAGGACATCATCGCAGAGACTATTAGCGAGGATGAAGATACTCGTAACCGACTTCGTAACACCTTCCGTCGTGAGGCTTACATCACCTCCAAGGTCATCAAGACAAAGAAGGATTCTGACGAGGCTGCAAAATACTCTGACTATTTCGACTTCGAGGAACCACTTCGCCGTTGTTCAGGCAACCGCCTTCTCGCTATGCGCAGAGGTGAGGCAGAGGGCATTCTTCGCATCAGCATAAACGTGGATAACGAAGAGGCTATCAGCCGTTTACAGCGTCAGTACGTTCATGGTCGTGGTCGTTGTCAGTCTCTCGTTGAGGAGGCTTGTGAGGATGCTTTCAAGCGACTTCTCTGCCCAAGCATAGAGAATGAGTTTGCTGCAAGTTCAAAACTTAAGGCTGACGAGGAGGCTATTGGTGTCTTTGCAGAAAACCTTCGCCAACTTCTTCTTGCTGCTCCTCTCGGTCAGAAGCGAGTGATGGGTATCGACCCTGGCATCCGAACTGGTTGTAAGGTTGTTTGTCTTGACGCACAGGGTAATTTGCTATATCATGATGTAAGCCCCCTCCGTCTCCCCCAAAGGGTGAGTGATTTGGATAGTCTTGTATCGCTCAACACAAAATCAATAGAACAGTATCAGAGAATAATAAAGAAATACAATATTGAAGCTATTGCCGTAGGTAATGGAACTGCATCTCGTGAAGCTTCCCACTTAGCGAAAGAAGCAATCAAGGCTCTTCCCCTTGGGGAAAGTTGGAAGGGGCTTTATGTTGTTAGTGAGGATGGTGCTTCTGTCTATAGTGCATCAAAGGCTGCCCGCGATGAGTTCCCTGATGAGGATGTAACGGTTCGTGGTGCTGTCAGCATCGGTCGTCGTCTCATGGATCCACTTGCCGAACTCGTGAAGATTGACCCTAAGAGCATTGGCGTAGGACAGTATCAGCATGATGTGGACCAGACTCAACTCAAGGCTTCTCTCGATCGTACCGTGGAGAGTTGTGTGAACTCCGTGGGCGTTGACCTCAACACAGCCAGCATTCACCTTCTCACCTATGTCAGCGGACTTGGCCCTACCCTTGCCAAGAACATCGTGGATTACCGTAAGGAGAATGGTGCATTTACATCCCGCACCCAACTGAAGAAAGTGCCTCGTCTCGGACCTTCTGCCTATCAGCAATGTGCCGGATTCCTTCGTATTCGTGATGCCAAGAACCCTCTTGATGCAAGTGCTGTTCATCCTGAGAGCTATGCTATCGTTGAGCAGATGGCAAAGGATAGCGGTTGTACGGTTAAGGAACTTATGTCTTCTGCAGAGAAGCGCAAGGCTATCGACATTAAGAAATATGTGACAGCAGAGGTGGGCATCCCTACCCTAACGGATATCATGAACGAGTTGGAGAAACCAGGTCGTGACCCTCGTGCTGAGATAGAGACTTTCGAGTTTGATCCTAACGTGCATACTCCAGATGATCTCATCTCCGGCATGATTCTTCCTGGTATTGTCACCAACCTCACCAAGTTCGGTGCCTTCGTTGACGTTGGTGTTCATCAGGACGGTCTCATCCACATCTCTCAGATGGCAGATAAGTACATCAGCGATCCATCAGAAGTCCTTCATCTTCATCAGCACGTCAAAGTGCGTGTTGTAGAGGTGGACAGAAAGCGTAACCGTATAGCGCTCTCACTGAGAGGGGTGTAAGTCCCTTTTCAAGTGAAGAGTGAAGAATTTAAGTTAACGTGAGTTCGACGAATTTGTTAGTCGCTTGATTGATGAGTTCGTCAAACTCACGTTAAATCAACTCCCTTTCCACCAATCATCATCATTCTTGCTGATCACCCTTGCAAGTTCATTCATCACAAGGCACATCTCTCTTGTAACCTGAATTTCTTTCTGGTAGATATAGCTCCACGGAGTAATCTGCACGAGTCGATTCTCACCACAAGCATAGAAGGCCTTGCCAACTGGTTTATATTTGGTAGAGAAACCATTATCCATAATCTCTATAAAAGGCAGTTGCTCAGTCATGAGTAGCTGCTTTATTTCTCTCTCACGGGCACTAATGAAAGCGGAGACTATCACATTCCCATCTCTTGCAGCAGAAATGACAGCAGAAGCCTGTTCATCAAAATGATTTGCATCAGCTCTATGGCAGATGAGAGGTAATTTCCTTTCGTTCATCATCCATTGCCTGTTGCCAATGTAATCCAAAAGGGCATCAGGATTAAGCCGTGAAAGTACATTCTTTTGTGCAAGTTCCCGTTTATCAGGATTTTTAGCAAAGAAAGGATCTGCAGCAACAGCTCGCATCGCAACATCCACTGTCCAGTTGCGCGAATGTTGATGGCGAAAGACATGGAAGCGATCATGGAAGTCTCTCTTTATCAGTCTTCTTTCTGCTTGCGAGTGTATGTATTCTATCTTTATCTGCACCTCTTCCTGCGTGATAGGCACCACATCATTATAGCCTCGTACAAAGAGCGCTGGTCCACGGTAGCTGCGAGTGTGGTATCTATCCTGCCATACTCGTGCTTTAGCACCAGTCCCCTCTTCATTCTTCATCTCTCTCCATGCTATCCCTATCGTATCCCAATAAGCATGCGTACAGCCTATCATGAAACCATTCACCACCCTACCGAGATGCACTTTCTCCACTTTCTTCATGTATAGCAAACCATGAAAATGATCAGGCATAGCTTCTGCATCAAGAACCGTCACATTCGGACAGTATTGAGGAATCCCTTTCCACACCTCAAGCACTTTCTGCCCTAATTCCGTATAGCGGACATGTGGAGCATCTGCCTCTCCATAAGGCACACCAACCCTTCCTTCTACAGTTCCAAGGATTGGGGCTTCATCCCGAACATTAAGAGTCACGAAGAAATATCCCTCAAAATAATTGGTCAAGGGATCACGCTTATGGCCTTCAGGAAGAGAAGCTTCCTTCTTGCGTATCATCGCCATCTGTGCAGCTGTCAGCATATCAGGAAAAAGAATTAAGTTAATTCGGCAATAAAAGTAAGAATTATTTTGCTAATAAGCAAGAAAATACGCACAAATCTGCTATAATTGTTATAAATAACTTGAGTTCGACGAATTAATTATATTCAGTTCAAGCATCGAAGGTGCACGTTCAAATTGAATGTTATTAATTCGTCGAGCTCACGTTAAATAACTTTTGCTTTCTTTGGTTTTTAGTCTGAGTTTTTATTACAAAAGCGATCCATTTAACTTCCTTCGCTCTTCTTTCGCTCTGCCCTCGCTACAAACCCAACAAATCTCTAACAGCAAGTGGGTTTGCATAAGAGTTACGTAAGAGTCACATAAGAGGAAGAAGAGAAGAAGATGTCTCGCTCATCTTCCGTGATGACAAGGGGGTAAACTCAGTGAAGCTCCGTTCCATAAGCGAACAAGAAGCGAAGGTTCACTGAGTTTACCCCCTAGGTATAGCGAAGGATTATCGAAGGACGGATGAAAGAGGAATGGACAAAAAAATCTCCCTATCCTTCGAGAGAATAGGGAGATTTTTTTATAAGAGGTTGTTTACTTTACCAAGACAGGACGAATACTACGACCTGCATAGCGTCTGTCAGTAAGATTTACAGAAGGTAAATCAAGACAATAAGCATACTGTCTGTTGCCTGTATATAACGTTTTTGTCCAATACTGAGCAGTAATACCAATATTTTTCAAATGAGCTTCTTGTGGATCAAATAAAGTACCACCATCCAGCAACTGACCAAAACATGCACCTGCCGCAGGTAGCCACAAACTTCTTGAAGTATAACCAGGAATCTTACTTGTCAGTTTAAAACCTTGTCCTTTACCATTCTCATTACCTGTATAATTAGGATGTTTTGCTTTTGCTGATACTGTTACATTTGTGTATAAATTCGACATTTGTTCATTAGTAGGCATACGGAATTTATAGGCCAAATTTTTAGAGTATTCATATGCAATATCATCTGCATCATCTAATACTGTTATTCCATCACTACTATTATATTTTCCCATATTTGGAATAGCATTTAAAAAATCAAGCGTTCCGTATGAACTAAATCTATATGTATCCCATTCGTATTTTGTCTTCGTTTTTCCTTTATTAAATACTAGATTTAATCCTTGGACTTTTCGATCACAATAAGGGGATTCATCATTCGTTCCTTTTGTGGTAGTTTCATTATAACCGAAATCTTCACCCCAACCATAGAAATTACCATAATCGTACACATTATCAACAAACAACTTCTTTGCACCAGCAACGTTTCTTGTAGCCCAAAGTGTACCATCAGGTAAACCAAGGTCGATAATGCCACCATCATATATAGTGCCATTTTCTAAACCACTTTCTGCATTGTAAGAGCCCAAATCTATGACTTTACTTCGTGCAATAGTATAAGATGCTGTTGATTTGCGCTGATAGATTCGTTCTTTTCCAGAAGTCAAATCTTCAAGCTGAAGAGTAAAACCGCTGGTAAGAGTTGTAGGAAGAACAGCAATATAATACACACCATCAGCCAATTGACTTTGATCTGCATTTTCAACAACGACAGAAGAGGCTGCACCTGTACTAACACTAGAAATATCAGGATTAGCACCTTCAGTTACAGTAGCAGTAAAAGAACCAGCAATTTTGTTTTCACTATTATTAGAGGTAAAACGAATGGCATGGATTTTAAATTTACCAGCTGTTGTGGAATTGGCAATCGTCACCTTTATGAAAGAAACTACATTCTTAAAATCAAAATTTCTCTTTGTTGTATAACCTGTCATAAACTGAAGATCAGGATTGATATTATTAGTTATAGCAGTTTGTACAGCAGGAAGAGTCGCATTGAGTTTAACCACATCTCCTTCTTGCGAAAAAGATGTATTAGTATTTTTATCCGGATAAACTGCATAAAATTTATCATCTGATCCATTTGAGGTAATTTTTTCACCAGTAAAGACAGCCTGTTTACCATCATTTTCATCTATTCCACCTTCTTTAATAGCAAAAGAACCATTATTATTATTGGTTGCTGCAATATTATAGATACGGATAGCATCAGCAACTGTCCAAACAGTCTTTAGATAATTTTTAGTCCCAGAATTATACTCACTAAAAGCTGTCCTTGTAATATTACCATCTTCAATAGAAGCAGAGAATGACATCTCGGTTTCTACTGGATTTGTAATAATTGTATTTTCGTTCTTCGTTGTTTCATCATCTGCCGAACAAGCAGAAAGCATTACTACTGATAGCAGAAATGCATATTTTGTTATAATTTTCATTTTTAATTTCCCCATTTAAATTCTTCTACTTCCAAATCTTCTACTTTAGTTCCTTGATCTTCAGAAGACAACTGCAACGTATTA
Organism: Prevotellaceae bacterium UBA1710; assembly: GCA_002317355.1. Lineage (GTDB taxonomy): Bacteria > Bacteroidota > Bacteroidia > Bacteroidales > Bacteroidaceae > Prevotella. The sequence goes on from DCJC01000055.1 coordinate 43,022, forward strand.
TACTGCGATTGTTGCTGCATAACACCTGCCGTCTTCAACTCAATCGGCTTCATAATTGGTGTTTTGTAAGTTTTCATAATTAGTTTATTTTAATGATTGATAATTTTCACCTTGGTTATCTACACTCATTTGTTTTATCTCCATCTGCTGATGCAATAGCAGGACTATAGCATCAGCAGGAACAGATTAACTATATTTGCAAAAAAAGATAATGAAAGCGAGTGATGATTTTTCCCTTTTTATTCTTACATTTCAATTCATTTTGCAGTTAATCTGCGGAGATTCGACAATTTATGTTATAGATAACACACTCAATTTTTCGAACATAATGTTCTAAAATTCTGTTGCAAAAATACATTTTTTGGATGAAACGACAAAGTTTTTTCGCAAAAAATTTACTTTTCTACTAAAAAAAGTTTATATTTGTTACTATTTACGAACGAATATGATATATCTGTTATTTTTTTACGACATTTTTTTGCTAAATTAAAGGATTTGGAGTACCTTTGCATGTATGAATAAAGACAGAGTACAAGATGCCGTGGAATGCTTTATGCAGGGTTACGGTTGTTCGCAGGCTGTAGTGGCTGCATTCGCTGATCTATATGGCCTTGACGACACGATGGCTAAGCGCATTAGTGCCGGCTTTGGAGGTGGTGTTGGCAGAACTCGCCAGATGTGTGGTGCGGTTTCTGCCCTCGTTATACTTGCAGGTCTTGAAAAAGGACAAACTGAGGGTAGCGACAAGGAGGGTAAGGCAGAATGCTATAAGCTTGTGCAGGAACTGCTGGCTAAGTTCAAGGAACGTAACGGAAGCATAATTTGCGCAGAACTTCTCGCTATGAACGGCTGTAAGGTGGTGAAGGACACAAACATTCCTGACGACCGTAATGCAGAATACTACAAGAAGAGACCTTGCGTGAGAAAGGTGGAGAGTGCGGCAAGGATATTTCAGGAGTTGCTCCTCACCCGTCCTACGGACACCCTCCGACACATACTCGGAGATATTCAATCTCCGACTTCCCCAGAGGGCGAGGGAGCTAGTTAGTATTTCTCACGGAGAGGGATCATAAAACTCAAGACTATAAATTTGCTTACCATAACATTGCATGAACTCATCGCAAGAAATACATACTTCCCCTTGCCCCACTTCGGGGAAAGGGTGCCCGAAGGGCGGGAAAGGGGCTTCTCACTTAGTCGCCCTCCTCGTCGTCCTTATCTGGGGCACTACATTCGTCAGTAGTAAAGTGCTGCTGAATAGTGGACTTCTGCCTGCCGATATCTTCTTTGTGCGCTTTGTGATAGCATACTGCTGCATGCTTTGCATATCGCATAAGAGACTGTTTGCCAGTTCGTTGGTTGATGAGCTTACGCTTCTTGGACTTGGTATGATGGGAGGCTCGCTATATTTCCTCACGGAGAATATGGCACTACTCTACTCCACCACATCAAATGTCAGCATACTTGTGAGCACCACACCTTTGGTAACGGCTATGCTCCTTGCCATTTTCTATAAGAGCGAACGACTGAACACAAGGCAGATAATTGGATCTATTGTAGCATTTATTGGTGTTGTGCTTGTTGTGCTCAACGGTCAGTTGGTGTTGCATCTCAATCCACTTGGAGATACCCTTGCACTTGGAGCATCTCTTACATGGGGATTGTACTCGCTCTTCATGCGAAGGATAATGAATAAGTATTCAGCAGATTTCATAACGAGAAAGGTATTCTTCTATGGCGTGATGACGATTCTGCCCTACTTTGTATTCGTTAACCCATTGGATATAAGTCTCTTGACATCAGGAAGCGTTACGATATGGGGAAATCTATTGTTCCTCGGTTTTGTTGCTTCCACAGGTGGATATCTGCTTTGGAACTGGGTGATGCGAGAGCTTGGTGCCGTTAAATCAACCAACTACATCTACCTGCAGAGCCTTATCACAATGATTGCAGGTGCGATAGTTCTTGGTGAGCGCATCACACCTATGGCAGTTGCCGGTGCGGTGATTCTTATAGCGGGAATGGTGCTTGCTGTGAGAAAAAAACGCGCAAAAACTTGATAATCTCATTTCTTTTTAGTATTTTTGCACACGAAAATATTATAACGATGAAATATACGAAACTACATATAGCCCTATTTTCTCTTTTCTTTGGGTTGACAACTCAGGCTCAGATAGCACGTCCTCTAAAGACACCAAAGCCAGGAAAGGCACCTGCTGTGATTCCTACACCAGAGGATTTGAACTTTGCCAAGCTTCTGACTTCAACAGCCAAAGTGATGTTTGTCGACTCTATGGTTGTGGATGAGAATGATTTCATCCAGAATCTGCCACTCTCAAGCTCATGCGGAAAGATAAGCATGAAAAAGAGCAGCAAGGGTGAGGGAATGGACTACTATTACGTTAATGAGTTTGGTAATAAGAAGTTCTCGTCAGAGCTTCAGCCAACAGGCATTCATCAACTTACGGTTCAGGAGCGTCTTGGAACAAAATGGGATGCTCCACAGGTAATCGAACTTGAGGGTGTGAATGATATCATCTGCCCTTATCTTATGACAGATGGCGTGACTCTCTATTTTGCAGCAAAGGATGGTGAGGACTCAATGGGTAAGTATGACATCTACTACACCGTGTATGATAGCGACAGTCATTCTTTCTATAAGCCACAGAGCCTTGGCCTGCCTTTCAACTCATTCGGTGATGAGACCTATTATATTATAGATGAGTTTAACGATCTTGGTTATATGGTGTCAAACCGTCGTCAGCCAGAGGGAAAGACATGTGTTTATATCTTCCAGCCAACAGAAACGCGTGAGACGTATGACATAGAGAATACTCCAGAGGCAGAACTTGACCGCTTGGCTCGTTTGAGATCAATCAAGGATTCGCAGATGGATGCTACCCTACTCGCATCTGCCCAGAGCCGTCTTTCAGAAGCCCGCAAGTCAAATGGCACAAAGACTGCCAATGACTTTGACTTCATCATCAATGCCAATCTGGTTTATCATAAGCTTTCAGACTTCCGCAGCAGCGTGAATCAGAATCAGTTCCCTACCTATCTCACCATGAAGGCTAACGTGGAGGCAAGGGAAAAGCAGCTCAGCACCTTACGTGAAAACTATCACAACGGCAACAAAAACCTTGCTGCTAACATAGCGCAGATGGAGGTAGAGGTGTTCAACGAACGTCAGAAGCTCAACTTCACCGAAAAGCAGATAAGGAATACAGAGATACAAGCGATTTCTAAGTGAATAGTGAAGAACGAAGAGTGAAGAATTTGAGTTAGTAATCATCAATCATCATCTATTGCAAACTTGACGTACAGTATCTAACTTAAATTCTTCACTCTTAACTCTTCACTTTTAACTAATATACCTAACACTAAACAACTAAAAAATATGTACGCTCCTTCAGAACTAATAATCAATGAGGATGGCAGTTGTTTCCATCTTCATCTCAAGCCAGAGTTTTTGGCAGATAAAGTAATCCTCGTAGGTGACCCTGAAAGAGTTACCATGGTTGGTAATTTCTTCGATAAGATAGAGAATGAGGTTTCCAATAGAGAGTTTCACACTATAACAGGAACTTACAACGGCAAGCGCATTACCGTGCAGTCAACTGGCATTGGATGCGATAATATTGACATTGTGCTTACCGAACTTGACTCACTCGCCAACATCAACTACTCTACTCGTGAGGATAATCCACAGCATCGCACTCTTGAGATTGTGCGTATAGGCACTTGTGGCGGTTTGCAACCAGATACTCCAATTGGTACACCTATTATATCTGTAAAGAGCATAGGCTTTGATGGATTGCTTAACTATTATGCAGATCGTGATAAGGTTTGTGACCTTAAACTTGAGGCAGCTTTTCGTGAGCATATGAATTGGTCGGAGAAGAAAGGAGCTCCATACGTTGCCGTAGCAGATGATGAACTAAGCCGACGAATTGGCGGATCAGATATGCATCGAGGCATTACTGCAGCTTGTGGTGGTTTCTATGGACCTCAAGGAAGACAGATTCGTCTAAAGATACAAGATCCTGAACAGAATAAGAAGGTGGAGGCTTTCAGCTATACTTGTCCGGAAACAGGCGAGACATTGAAAATATGCAACTTTGAGATGGAGTCTTCCGCTGTTGCTGGTATGTCGGCTATGCTCGGACATAAGGCAACTACCTGTTGTATGGTCATAGCAAACCGTCATGACAAGGAAATGAACACAACATACAAAAACACGATGGAAAATCTCCTAAAAACTATATTAGACAGAATTTAGGGGGTATATTACATGATATGTGTCAATTTGTAAGCTATTTTAGCTGATTTTAGCCCGATTTGGCTGATTTAAAGCAAGAAAAGGCAAAAATAAGTGTTTTCTTGACATATATTTGTTATTTGCCACTTTTTGTCATAAAGTGAGAAAAATATTTGTGTGCCCACACAATTTGTTATACCTTTGCACTCGGAAATCAGAAACAACAAGTTCTGAAGACCTACAAACAAGAAAGAATCTCTTCCAAAGAGTTCTGAAATGTAGAAAACGAGTATTAGTATTTATATAAAGGATAACATTTTAAAATTAAAGAAAGGAAACACATTATGACAACATTTATGGTAATGACAAGCGCAGTTTATGTAGCAGCATTGTTCAGCGTTTACATGGTTGTTAAGACTCTTAACGGTATGAGAGGTTAATCCTCCCAACCGAACAGAGAGGGGGCAAACAAAGCTTAGAATTAGTTTTCAACTCATTATTAAAAAGGGCGATAGTCATCCGACTATCGCCTTTCCATTTTGTTATATCTTATTCTTGTGGAGCCTGTGGCTGTTGTGGTCGCTTACGTTGCTGTGGACGTCTTCTCTGAGGACGCCTACGCTGCTGCTTTGGTTGCTGCTCCACTCCTTCCTCTGCAGTTGGTTCTGCAATAGGTGCATCTTCAATAATTACAGAAGTCTGAGCATCCTCAAACTTTACCTCAACAATCTCATCTTCAACCTTTGCTTTCTCCTGTTTTGGCTCAACCTTAGGTTGTTCAACATCAGGCTGCTGCTTTGGTTGTGGCTGTTGTTTCTTCTGTTCAGCTTGCTCCTGAGCCTTTTCTTGCTGCTTCTGCTGCTTAGCCTGCTTTTGTTGATTCTGATTCTGCTGCTTCTTTTGCTGCTCTTGCTTTGCCTGATTTTGTTGTTTCTGCTGGTTATTCTGCTGTTTCTGCTGCTTATGCATTTCTGATTGCTTATCACCAGGACGGAAACCATCAAGCCAGAGATCAAGAGGCTCTACATTACGCTTTTCCATACGCTGAGGTACATCCTCCATCCATTGCTTTCCTGCAGCCATCTGCAAGAAATGATACTGGCGTGTATAGAGATCGAGGACCTTGAGATCATCCATCGTAATAACCATAGGACGAAGTGGTGCATAGACATGCTCCCAAGTATCATCGTCAATATTATTGATACGCTGGAGGTCGTCACACATACCCATACTACGGATGGCAACAGATGCGTCATTAGTAAGGAGAAGCACACGCTTACCAACAGAGAACAACTCAACTGTCTTGCGGATAATAGCAGGATCAGCAAAAGATGCATGATGGCTTTCAGCACATATTCCTTCAATCTTCAGACGATTCTCACGCAACTGAGAGAGAATTAGACGCTTAGCAAGACGAGCTGACACATTACGGCAAAGAGCCTCATCCGTAAAATCAGCCTCCTTATAATTGGTAGGAGCCTGTTGTGTAGCGAAACGATCAATCTCCTCATAGGTCTCACTCATCATCATGAAGCGACCTCCACGGAAACGCACGAGTTTTGAGATGAATTCAAGCTGACGCTCAAACATGAGTCGAGCATTCACCTTTGGATCACTATGGCTTGAGGTATGTCCAACAAGAAGTTCAAGCCATATGTTGGTATCAGAAATAACGACATCATAATTGAGTACCCATGCAAGTGTTCCCTCTATCCAACGGAAACGCTTTACAGCCTCATCAACTGTGAGTTGCTGTATTTGCTGATCATTGAGAAGAAGCTGTCCCTTTGGTGCATTAACCATATCGACGATAGAGTCAATACGAACAGGATTGAATGGTGGGATTGGCTTTACCTTCTGCTGGGTGTTAGGTGTTGGATGCTGGGGGTTAGTGGTTTGTTCAGATGGCTGAGAAGTTTCTGGTTTTGCCTCAGGTTCTTTTTTCTTTACATCAGGCATAAGATTCTTCTCATCAGCCTCATCAATTCTGTCAACTTTCACTAATCTAGCTGTATCAGCCTCATCAGCTACCACTTTAAAGAGTGTTACCTTGCCTTCTGGATTGTTATCCTCAGGCTGGACATCAACAACAGGCTTTTGATTAGAAGTTTCTTCAATAATTACTTCTGATGGTTGTACGTCACTTGTTTCAGCGACTTTTGTGGCTGCCTCATTGGCTTTTTCCTTTGTTTTACGACCACGACGTTGAGCGGTCTTCTTTGCAGGAGCCTCATTAACTACTTCTTTTGCAGGCTCAACTGCTTCTTCCTTCTTGGCAGCCTTCTTTCGGGTGGCAGGAGCTTTACGAGCTGCAGGCTTTCTACGAGGCTGTTTCTCATTTGCCTCGGAAACTACCACTTCTTCGGTTGTCTTTTCTGTCATTGTTTTAATTTAGGTTTAAGGTGGATTCTAAAATTTGTCCACCAAAATAAAAATGTTTAAGTCACGTGGATGTTTTTTATCATCAGAACGGGAATCCCACAGCAAAGTGGAAAGCGTGATCACGTGAGAAATTAGGATGTACGAGCGGGAAATGCTCGCGTGATGTGGTATAGACAGGATTTACCGCCTTCATACCCATATCAAATCGTATTACGAAATAATCGAAATTAAGTCGAAGACCGACGCCATAGGCAACGGCTATCTGTTTCCAGAAAGTATCGAATTTAAATTGTCCTTCTGGCTGATCTGCATATTCGCGTATTGTCCAGATATTACCTGCATCTACAAAGAGGGCACTCTGGAAGCGCCAGAACAGTTGTGAGCGTAACTCTGTACTAAATTCAAGTTTAATATCACCAGTCTGATTGATGAAATCAATACGTCCGTCTTTTCCTACATATCCACCAGGACCGAGACTTCTTACACTCCATCCTCTCACACTATTATTACCACCGGCAAAAAAGCGTTTCTCGAAAGGAAGAATGGTTGAATTTCCATAAGGATATGCAATACCAAATCGAGCATGAACAGCAAGATTGCTTTTAGTACCAAGGCCAAAGAGTTGTGTATAATCAGCCTCTCCCTTAAGATATTGGGCATACGCAATACCAAAAGCCATATTCTGACCATCCTCATTTTTCTTGAAGGTCATAGTATTCGCAAGAAGATGAAGAAGATTACCTGCAGACTCAAAATTCAGTCGGATACTCTTTCCTTTATTACTATAAGTATATCCGATACCAGTCTTCATAATCATGAGATTCTCATAATTGTAACGAAGAATAGCATTACGATTGGAAACCGAATCAAGGTAATCATGCTTAAATGTCTCAGAAATCCAAGGCATTGAGATAAAGTTTACATCAATAACATCCAACTTGTATTGAGTGTGCTTCTGAGGATTGCTCCACTTATATCTCCATGCAGCTGTAAATACACGACGCTGGAACTCAGGACGATTCTGATGGTTGAAGTTGATTGCCACCTCACTCATAGCAGAACTACGCCTATGAAACGATTTCTTCATCCAAGGAAACAAAAAACGTGGGAACGACAAAGAAGTCTCAAGTCCCCATTCCTCATAATTCTGTCCTTTATATTTTTTGAGTTCTCTAGCCTCATATGCTCCTCGCGCTGTGATATTGAGGAGTTCGCTACCATGGAAAAGGTTACGGTTCTGATAAATAATAGATGCAGCTGCTCCAAAATCACCTTCTGTATTAGTACCTTCTGGCTGAAACTGTATTGAGTTTGTCTTCTGAGGCGAAACCTGAATATGACAATCAAGATATAGACTATCTGGATTCTCGTCAAAATGGATATTGGTATATCTCACAGCCTGAAGACGGGAAAAGCGTGTATAGGTAGACTGTAAGTCTGCAGCACTGTATGGCTTTCCAGAAGCTATGAAAGAGTTTTGTTCAAGAACAGACTGACGTAACCTAAAATCAGGAGTGTTAGCTCCTTCAAAATACACATTTCGTATTTGGTACAACGGATGCTTTGAAAGTTCTTGATAACTATTACGACGATATAAATCGATATTCATCGTTACATCCACCGTTCGGTTTATCTGCGAACTATCAACATCAAAGGTTATGAACTCTTTATTAAACTGGTAATATCCGTGATTGGTAAGGTATTCTGTAATGCGATTACGATTCTTACCCAACTGATTGACGCTAAAAATCTGACCTGCATGTAAATCGAGTAACTGATTATCAGATGTCAACATGGCAGCAATACCATCATCCTTTATGTTATAGTTTATCTTCTTTACGACATAAGGACTACCAGTTTGAATATTATAGTCCACTTTTATTCTCTTGCCTTCAGAAGAAAGTTTTGGTGCAACTACCGCATTCAGATAACCTTCATTACGAACGGCTGCAGTAAGGTCTTCAGCTGTTTTACTTGTCAAAAGACTATCAAACACAACAGGAGCCTGTCCCCAGTTGCGAAGTGTACGATTAATCCATTTTGTAGTATCAGCTCCGGACATAGAATAAAATCCAAGAGGAACTTTAAGAGTAGAAAGCCACTTGGAATTAGGGCGTTGACGGATATAGGTATCCATCGTTGTAAGATTGATACGAGGATTATCGCAAGTAACACGAGTTGAAGTAAGAAGATAGTCTCCATCTGCAACATAGCGCGTACCATCACATCCCACTAAAATGAGCAGGAAGAACACCAATGTGATGTACGATGTACGAGATATTATATTGTGAAGGCAACGAGCCATGTTATGCGAGATGTACATATCATATGCAAAATTACTATTTTTTTTGGAAGAAACAAAAAAAATACGGCTTAAACGAAATGATTTAGCAATTTTTACAGTAACTTTGCATCAAATTTCAGAAACAATGATTTCCAAGAACCAACAGAAATATATCAGTAGTCTTGAACAAAAGAAAAACCGCAAGAAAGATAACGTCTTTGTTGCAGAAGGTTTCAAGATAGTCGGAGAGTTGCTTCAGGCAGGCTACAATCCAAAGATTATTGTAGGATCTGAAGAATGGATGAACAACGCCCCTACCCTTCCAAATCACACCACTTGCATCACGGTAACTGAAGAAGAATTACGTAAGACAAGTTTTCTTCAGCATCCTCAACAAGTGCTTGGAGTCTTTGAGATTCCAAGTGGTACCGACATTCCAGATACAGAATGGGTAAAAAATAATCTTTGTATTGCTCTTGATGGCGTGCAGGATCCAGGAAATCTCGGAACTATTATAAGAATTGCAGATTGGTTTGGGATTGATACCATTATTTGCAGTCACACGACAGCAGATGCATATTCTCCTAAGGTAGTTCAGGCAACTATGGGAAGTATCTCAAGAGTGAAGGTTATCTATACAAACCTTGTGGAGTATCTCAAAGGACTTGACAAAAATATTCCTGTCTATGGAACTCTGCTTGATGGTGAGAATATCTACACAAAGCAACTCACAACTAATGGTATTATTGTTATGGGAAATGAAGGTAATGGCATTTCTCCTGACGTAAGAGAGTTAGTCAATAACCGTCTGCTCATTCCTTCATATCCTCCAGAGCGTCCAACAGCAGAAAGTCTAAATGTAGCAATTGCTACAGCTATAACAGTTGCAGAATTCAGAAGAATTGCTTCTACCCCATTGCTTTAGACTTCTTATTCTGCAGACTCAGAGCCATTCCAAATCCACTCAAACTCAAGGTAGATATCCTTGATTTCCTGCTTCTTGCTATCAAGCGTATTCTTTCTCCATAACTTTGTAAGTGACTGTATCTGCTTTCTATAAACCTTAGAACCAGTACAACCATAGAGATAGAGCAAACACTTGAGGCGCATAGACTCTGAGTTTATTTTCTCCATATAATCTTGGAGGAATTTCTCATGAACATCTGCATCTATTTTCCTACCAAGACAGGTATAGGCAATAAACAAGAACAGATGTAACTTTGCAGTCATGTTAACCGTTGGTGTCTGCAAATCAGAGAATCTATGAACGAACACATTCAGATAGGAATTGTCACGAGCAGAGATCTTCTCACCTTTAATATGAGATACCACACAACGATGACCACGAGTCATGAAAGAATCAAATTTCTTATACATGTGCTTGCCGCTCTTGGCAAACTCGATAATCTGAATGAACTCAGGACGAATCTCGGTTGTACGTGTCGCTAGGAAATTGAGAATATGCACATAGACAGTACCTCCATCCTTTCCCTTTTGACTCTCAAGAATGCCTTCAATACCATCGTATGGACCACCAACAATTTTAACCTTATCTCCTTTCTCCAAGTCAATTTCTGTTGGCTTCATGAAAGGAACAGTTCTTGTATTTCTATTGGATACCGCCTTGATGAACATTTCCATCTGTCTATCAGGAACAGTTATTACATATCGAAAAGTAGCCTTATCATAGCAGAAGTCATTTTTCTGCTCATCAGAAGAAAGTTGATTGAGCGAAACAGATGGATGATCCTCTGATGGCTTGACCATGAAATTAACACCAGGATTATTGATAACAAACTGTACACATTCATTGAGGGAAGAATGGATGAACATCATATTGAACATCAACGATCTTTCCACACGTACTTGCGTACCCTGTCTTCTATTTTCGACGACAGTGTATGAAGGCAAGAAATGCTCAAGCCCGGAACGCTCAAGTTGATCAAGCATTCGTTTAAGGGAAACTTGACTATATCTTAAAAGATACCAATTTTTCCCTTCATGTTTCCAAGATTCGTTATTCTCCATTAACGATTCTTATACATATCATCATAATACTTCTCGTAGTCACCACTTGTGATGTTATCCATCCACTCCTGATTCTCGAGATACCACTTAACTGTTTTCTCTATGCCCTCTTCAAACTGCAGACTTGGCTCCCAACCAAGTTCCTTCTGGAGTTTAGTAGAATCGATAGCATAGCGTGCATCATGACCAAGACGGTCAGTTACGTATGTGATAAGATCCATATCTTCACCTTCCTTACGGCCGAGAAGACGATCCACTGTATTAATGACTACCTTGATGATATCAATATTCTTCCACTCATTGAAACCACCAATGTTATAAGTCTCAGCGATAGTTCCCTGATGGAAAATAAGGTCAATGGCACGAGCATGATCCTCAACGAAAAGCCAGTCACGTACATTCTCACCCTTGCCATAGACAGGCAATGGCTTACGATTACGTATATTATTGATAAAGAGAGGTATCAGCTTCTCAGGGAACTGATAAGGACCATAGTTGTTAGAACAGTTAGTCACGATTGTAGGCATTCCATAAGTATCATGGAAAGCACGAACAAAATGGTCAGAACTTGCCTTTGATGCAGAATATGGAGAATGAGGATTATACTTTGTTGTCTCATAGAAGAAATCCTCTCCATAAGCCTCATGATGCTGAGAACTTGAAGCCTTTGTTGTGAATGGTGGTTCGATGCCCTCTGGATGTGTCATCTGAAGAGCGCCATACACCTCATCAGTTGAGATATGATAGAAACGCTTTCCCTCATATTTTTCAGGCAAAGACTCCCAATAGAGCTTTGCAGCCTGAAGCAATGCGAGCGTACCCATCACATTAGTACGGGCAAAGGTGAAAGGATCCTTGATGGAACGGTCAACATGACTCTCTGCAGCAAGATGGATGATACCATCAATCTTCTCATCCTGCATCAGCTTATAGAAAGCATCAAAGTCACAGATATCCATACGGACAAACTTATAGTTCGGTTTATCCTCAATATCCTTGAGATTTGCGAGATTACCTGCGTAAGTGAGCTTATCAAGATTAATGATATTATACTCTGGGTATTTATTTACGAAGAGGCGCACAACATGACTGCCAATAAAACCTGCACCACCTGTAATAACAATATTCTTCATATCTGTTTGATTTTTTTTGAGGCCTAATAAAGGCATATGTTAATATCGAATGGACTATCAAAATCCTTGAGCATCTGATGTTTGGTGTCTTTCTCTGACAGGATTGCCTTATCCGTTGGAATCTGCCAATCTATGCCGAGAGACTCATCAATTATAGAAATACCTCCATCTGCCTCAGGATGATAGAATTCATCACACTTATACTGGAAGATAGCGGTATCTGAGAGGACAGCAAAACCATGAGCAAAACCTCTTGGCACGAAGAACTGCTTATGGTTTTCTTCTGTCAGAAGGCAAGATACATGCTTACCATAAGTTGGAGAACCTTTACGGATATCTACAGCAACATCAAGTACAGCACCTTTAACACAACGAACAAGTTTACTCTGAGTAAATGGTGGGCGTTGGAAATGCAAACCACGCATTACACCATAAGAAGACATTGACTCATTGTCTTGCACGAAATTAATTGTGTGTCCAAGAATTGCACCTACCTTCTCATCAAATTCTCTTTGTGAAAAACTCTCAAAGAAATATCCACGTGAATCCTTAAACACTCTAGGCTCTATTACAAGAACACCTTCTATATCAGTTTTTATTACTTCCACTTTTCTTATTTTTTTCAAGATCTCGAATTATCGAGTCTTTTTAATCCAAAACGGTTCCGTACCTTTTTACCTCATCAATTACTTTGAGCAAGTACTGACCATATTGATTCTTTAGCATTGGCTGGGCAAGTTCACGCATCTTTGCCTCATCAATCCAACCCTTGCGATAAGCAATTCCTTCAAGACAAGCGACCTTCAATCCCTGACGCTTCTCCAACACTTCAATATATGTACTTGCCTCTGAAAGTGAATCATGAGTACCAGTATCAAGCCATGCAAATCCACGACCGAGAGTCTGGACCTTAAGTTCACCATCATTAAGGAACTGCTGATTTACGGTTGTAATCTCATATTCACCTCGTGCAGAAGGCTTAATATTCTTTGCAACTTCCACAACCTTATTTGGATAGAAGTAAAGACCTACTACAGCATAGTTGGACTTTGGTTCCTTTGGTTTTTCCTCAATAGAAAGGCAGTTACCTTGTTTATCAAACTCAGCAACACCGTATCTCTCAGGATCATTCACCCAATAGCCAAATACTGTAGCTTTACTATCTTCTTCTGCAGTACGAACTGCCTCTGTAAGCATCTTAGTAAAACCTGCTCCTTGGAAAATGTTATCTCCAAGTACGAGACAAGCACTATCATCACCAATAAAGTCCGCACCAATAGTAAATGCCTGAGCAAGACCATCTGGTGAAGGTTGTTCTGCATACTCAAAATGAACTCCATAGTCACTTCCATCACCAAGCAAGCGCTTGAAACCAGGAAGATCAAAAGGAGTTGAGATGATAAGGATCTCACGAATTCCAGCAAGCATAAGAACGCTTATTGGATAGTATATCATCGGTTTATCATAGATCGGCATCAACTGCTTTGAGATACCTTTTGTGATAGGATACAATCTTGTACCACTTCCACCTGCAAGAACAATTCCTTTCATAGTATGCTTATTTAAGTTCGTTCATATTTCCAAGACAAACCTTCAAGGAGTCAAGCCAATAAGGCACCTTCACTCCGAAAGTTTCCTTAACCTTGGTTTTATCAAAAACAGAATAAGAAGGACGTGTCACAGGACTTGGGAACTCATCAGAATGACATGGCTGAATATCACAGTCATTATGTCCGCTCAACATTGCTATCATCTTGGTAAAGTCATACCAAGAGCAAACACCTTCGTTTGAATAGTGATAGATTCCTGTATTCCCTTCAAACTTTCTACCATCTACGATATCATAGATGACATTTGCAAGATCAAGTGCGTATGTAGGTGTACCAGTCTGATCAAATACGACCTTCAACTGTGGTTTTGTTGCCGTAAGATTAAGCATAGTCTTCACAAAATTCTTACCAAACTCAGAGTAGAGCCATGCAGTTCTAAGAATGATGTACTTGCAACCACTTGCAATAATTGCCTGCTCACCTTCCTGCTTTGTCTTGCCATATACACCAGTAGGAGTTCCTTTCTGATCTTCCTTACAAGGTACATTATATGGATCTGCACCAAACACATAGTCTGTACTTACGTGAACCAACAATCCATCAACCTCAGCCATTACTGTTGCAAGATTTTCTGGAGCCTTAGCATTCAGCACACGACAGAAGTCTTCATCACTTTCAGCCTTATCCACATTGGTGTAAGCAGCACAATTGATAATACATTCAACGCCATTGTCCTTTACCATTGAACGAACAGCATCAACATTTGTGATGTCAAGATGTGTTGTCTGGACACCTTCAATATCCATCACATCGGTAAAGATGTAGTTATCAGAGCTATTTTTGCTTACAATACGCATCTCGCTACCGAGCTGACCATTTGCACCTGTTACAAGAATAATCATTCGTATGTTTGTTAAATCAAAACCAATTATCAAGATGATAGAATATGCATGCAAAGGTAGCACATTTTTCCGAGAATATAAAATTTTTTCCCAACTTTTCTTGCAAATTCAAAAAAATATGTTTACTTTTGCAATCACTTACAGATAAAGTCAACAGTTCTGGTCATTATTCGCGAGAAACAGACCAGACTAATACATTACCTTTTAGAAAACAAAAAAAGAAATGAAAAAGGATTCATCGTGACGATGAGTCCTTTTTACTTTTTATTACTTTTTCGTTATATGCAAGAAACGTGTGAACTTCGCAGGAAGGCTTCGATCCTTGTTGTCTATATGAGCCTCAAGCACCTTTGCCGTACCTCCCAAAGGTATTATGTCATAATCCGCAACACAAGCAGGAATAAGACACGAATTGCCTTCATTCACAACCACTTCCCTATTCGCCTCATCCACATCATCTCCATCTCGAAGTACTATCTTGAATGCACCTTTGATGCACATAGAAATTATGAACGAGTCATACTTAATAAGATTACGATGGAAAGAATTCTTCACATCCATTATTCTCACATCAAAGAATGGAGTATCAATCACAGGCACAGCTCTTTCCTGCAAGTTCTCATAATGTGTGCGATAATCACTCTCCACATGGAAGTCTATGGCTTCAGCGGCAAGTTCTGTATGAAGTTCACGAGGATTTCCATCCAATCCCAAACGATTATAGTCAAAGATACGATAGGTAACATCACTTGACTGCTGAACTTCAGCCAGCACTATTCCACCACAAATAGCATGTACTCTTCCTGCAGGAATATAGAACACATCACCAGGATGAACCTCGTGCTTTGCAAGGACATCACAAATCGTACCATCCTCAACTCGTTTCTTATACTCATATGGTGTAATCTCATCCTT
>DCJC01000055.1:58545-93386 GCA_002317355.1 Prevotellaceae bacterium UBA1710
CCAAACTTCCCATGCACTCTTTGAGCCATCTCATCATTTGGATGAACCTGAATACTGAGATCCGTCTTGGCATCAATAAACTTAACAAGCAATGGCATCTTATCGCCATACTTCTTAGCAACTCGTTCACCAAGTATCTCATTAGGATATTCAGCAACAGCCTCAATAAGAGTATGACCTGCCATTGAACCATTGGCAATGATGCTCGGACTAGAATCAACAGCACTCACTTCCCAACTCTCGCCTATTGGATCCGAGGTCTTAGGAAGTCCCTTGTATGGTTGCAAATTATTTCCGCCCCATACAACGACATGCATATTTGGTTTGAACAGAAGTGGATACATCATCTATAAGATGTGGTATAAAAGATATTATAAATTAGACTTCACCTTGTCAATAAGTTCCTGATATTCAGCATCAGAAAGATAAACCTTTCCTGGATTCATCTGGAATGTGCCACCATAATCAGGCCCATCAACATACTTTGGTGCGAGATGGAAATGCAAATGAGACAGTTTGTCGCTATATGCACCATAATTGATTTTCTCAGGATTGAATGCCTTCTGCATGGCACGAGTAGTCTGCACCACATCAGCCATGAAGTCATTACGCTCCTCATCGGTCAATTCATTAAGATCACTAACGTGCTTGTCATAACTAACGAGACAACGACCACGATAAGTTTGTTCCTTAAAAAGGAAAACACGAGACACACGAAGATGAGCTATCTCAATCATCAAGTCTCCGAAATTATTTATGCAATACAAACATTGCTTTGGATCACTCTGCATTTTAAGTATGATTTATGGTTTAACGTATTAATGATTGCAAAGTTAATACATTTTTTCGTTATTACAAAATTATTCGAGAAATATTATCATTCAAATCTATCTTCCCTTTTGGTTCCTATACGGTTCCCATTTGCCTCCCATTCTCTCCATAATAAAAAATGGGACTTACATGGGAGTCACAACGGACTTACAACGGAGGCATAGCGAAGGCAGAACGAAGGCACATATCAGCCATTATTCAAGAATGACTTTGAACAAAGAATTTTTCTTCGCAAATCAATTCTCAAACCTTTTACCCCAGAGTTTCAGCATTTGCTGATATTGCTTTTCTTCGGAAGGAGTATGCTGAGCATGCCACAAACGCTCATCTTTCAGAGTATCAGGAAGATACTGCTGCGGAGTAAAGTTATTTGGATAATCATGAGGATACTTGTACCCATCATGATAGCCAAGATCTGCCATCAATTGTGTTGGTGCATTACGAAGATGCAAAGGAACTGGCTGATTACCAGTCTTTTTCACAAGTTGAATAGCATCATTTATGCCACAATATGCAGAATTCGACTTTGGACTTGTAGCCAGATAGACACAAGCCTCGGCAAGTGCTATTCTACCTTCTGGCCATCCTATTTTCATTACAGCATCAAAGGCTGCATTAGCCAGAAGAAGTGCATTTGGATTAGCAAGGCCGATGTCTTCTGAAGCTGAAATGACAAGACGACGAGCTATAAACTGAGGGTCTTCACCACCCTCTATCATTCTTGCCATCCAATAGAGAGCCGCATCAGGATCTGAACCACGAATACTCTTGATGAAAGCAGAAATGATGTCATAATGCATTTCGCCTTCTTTGTCGTATGCAAGTGGATTCTGCTGAAGGCGCGATTCTACAAGTTTATCGGTTATTACAACCTCTTTTGAACTTTCAGAATCAACAACCAACTGCAATATATTCAGCAACTTACGAGCATCGCCACCAGAATAGCGGAACAAAGCGCCACACTCTTCAAGCTTGACATCACGCTCACGAAGTTCCACATCTTCGTTCAAGGCGCGAGTTACAAGTTCCATGAGGTCATCTTTCTCCAAAGACTTGAGCACATACAGTTGACAACGAGACAACAACGGACGAATAACCTCAAACGAAGGATTCTCGGTTGTGGCTCCAATCAAGGTAACAACACCTCGTTCAACAGCACCAAGAAGAGAATCTTGCTGAGACTTTGAGAAACGATGTATTTCGTCTATGAAAAGTATCGGACTTGCATTTCCAAAGAATCTGTTATTCTTAGCTTTCTCAATAACATCGCGAACATCTTTCACACCAGAAGTAACGGCAGAAAGTGTGTAGAACGGAGTATCAAGTTTGTTAGCAATAATTTGCGCCAAAGTAGTCTTTCCCACTCCAGGAGGTCCCCAGAGTATGAAAGAAGATATGTGGCCGGAATCAATCATCCTGCGAAGAACAGCCCCTTCACCAACGAGATGTTTCTGTCCGATATAGTCATCAAGCGTGCGAGGTCGCATTCGCTCTGCTAAAGGTTCACTCATTTATATTATAAGCCTTATTTGGTTATTTCGGATGCAAATTTAAGAAATATATATCAATCCAACAAAAAATAATCGCTAAAAAATTTGTATGTTACCATGATATGTTGTATTTTTGCAGTCGAAAAGAACGATATTTACAAAAACAATTAAATTTAATATGGCAACAGACAAGAAGTTAATTACACTCAAGACACTCAACAAGAGTAATGTCTGGGAGCTCCAGGAAAATGACGTCTTCAGAATTTGGAGCGCAGGGGAAAAAGATGCCGACATGACAGAAAACATCAATCGCTACATCACAATTCTCCGTTCAGCATTCGAGATTGAAGAGGTGAAAGTCGATCGTCCAGAAATCATTAAGAAATATGAGGCTCGTGGCATGTGCGTTGGACTCCTTCGCGTTGACGAGACAAGCAAGGTTAAGTACGCTATCAAGAAGCGTCCAATCCTTCGCGTCACAGACCTCACATACGAAAATATTCGTCACATATCAGCAGCAAAGCTCCTTGAGGTAATCGACCGCAACTTCGGTGGCGGTTGGGATTCTCTCTCACAGAGCATCAAGGATATCATCGAAAGCGGTTTCGACATCTCTACCACTACCCTTCCTAAGGATCGTCTTCATAAGCCAGGTGGTCTTTATGAAAAGAAGATGGAGGATGGATTTGACGTTCTCGAGATTCCTAAGGGACTCTGGACAGAGGCTATCTTTGCCAAGGAAAAGCCTGAGATGATCAAGATTAAGATGCGCTTCGATGATGAGGATCCAACATTCGATGATGATGATCCAGATAGCGACGAGGATGTAGATATCAAGGACGATTACTACAAGGCTGACGAGGACGATGACGCTTTCGATGATGACAAGCTCACAGAAGAGAGTTATCGTACCACTTACGATGAAGATCCTGACGAACTCGGTCTTGAGGCTGCAGAAGTCGGAGATGATGATGACTACTAATTTTTAGATTAAAGTAGAAAGATTAAAGAGTAATGTAAATAGAACTCGCTTCAGATTGTCTGAGGCGAGTTTTATCATCTAAGAATCAAACGAAAAAGGCTCACCTCAAATACCGAAGTGAGCCTTACTATCTACATTACTCTTTAAACTTTCATCTTTACACTTTCAAAAAAAAGACTACTGATGCTGATCACGAAGAAGATCATTAACAGTCTTAACAGGATTGAATGTGCCAAGTGGAACCTCAACAAAGATTGTGTTCCAATCGCTCATAGCACCATTCCAAAGACCTGGAAGTTCGAGAGCCTTAAGTTCCTTACCACTCTTTGACTTGCTTGAGATAAAGCCTGTAGTACGATCTACATAGTCAGGAAGGTTGAAGGCATTACCCTTATAATCCTTAACTGCACAAACGAGATCTACAGGATTGAAATGAGTACCTTCTGTAAAGTACTTCATGTAAGTCTCATTATTCTTATCAATCTGAGAAGACTCAAGAATCTGGAGAGAGTAAGTTCCATCCTGATTATAAGCAAGGAAAGGACCACCACCAGGTTCACCTACATTCTTAACAACACCAGCAACACGCATTGGACGGTTAAGCTTATTCTTCAAATAGATAACGAGTTCTGCATCCTCAAGTTCCTTGAGATCAGCCTTTACGCAGCACAACTCGTGTTTAACGAAACGAGCGATTTCAACAAGCTGATCGTGAGAGTAATTTCCTGAATCAAGAAGTTCAAGATACTCAAACGCTTTCTTCTGCAAAGAAACAAGCACACCAGCGATAACCTGCTTCCACTCAACGGTTTCAGGCTTCAGACGATCAGGAACAACATTATCAATATTCTTCACGAAGATAATATCTGCAGAAATCTCATTGAGATTCTCAATCAAAGCACCATGGCCACCTGGACGGAACAACAAACTACCATCAGAGTTACGGAATGGTGTGTTGTCAGGATTAGCAGCAACGGTATCTGTACTTGGCTTCTGCTCTGAGAAAGAAATGTCATACTTGACACCAAACTTCTTCTCGTAACCAGCAGCTTTCTCTGCAACCTTCTGCTTGAAGAAGCCCATATGCTCGTGGGAAACGGTAAAATGAACATTTGCCTCACCAGCAGATGCTGCATACAAAGCACCTTCTACAAGATGCTCTTCCATTGGAGTACGAGCTCCATCCTCATACTGATGGAACAAGAGCATGCCCTTAGGAAGCTGACCATAGTTAAGGCCTTCAGCATCAAGCATTCCCTTAGCTACTGACTTATAGTCACCTTCAGCAATAAGTTCCTTGACACCCTTACCCTTCTGCTGCTTGAGCAGAGCATCGAGAGCATCATAGAATGCGAACTTCTCAATATTGTCAAAATATTTCTTCTCAAAGTCAGTTGTAGGCACATCATATTCTGCATCAACAAACGAGAACATATCCTTGAACATACGTGATGCAGCACCAGAAGCAGGCACGAACTTAACGATCTTACGCCCCTCAGCCTTATAGTCGTTCCAGATCTGAACATACTTTTTCACTTCCTCTTCTGTTGGAGCCACAATACCATTTCCAATGGCTGCTGGACCTTCAAGCTTAAGGAATGGGAAACCTGTTTTAAACTCGCCAAGCTGTTGCTCGAGCTTCTCTGCAGTGATGCCCTTGGCAGCCAACTGCTGTAAATCTTTTTCTGTCAACATTGTATTATTTTTTAGGTTTTGCGTTATACAGGATATTATCGCCACAAAGGTAGTGTTTTTATTTGTTTTTTGCAAGATTATAGACCAACTTTTTTTCTCGTGTATTAAATAATGTTAATTACATAATAAATCATCAAACGTTTTATTCGACTTTAAATAAAAAAATGTAACTTTGTAAGCAAAATTAATAAGACATAGGCTTATGAACAAAAAGATACTTTCCATAGCATTCATTGCTCTCTCGCTCTTTGGTACCTCACAGGTTCTCAATGCAGCCCCTCTTATGGAGCTTATCGAGGTTGAGCAGCAAGGCCCACAGATTTCATTTGGAGAGAATGTGCTCCACATCACTGGTGGTGCAGGTTTGGTATTGGAAATCTACAATGTGGCTGGTGTCAAAGTTTCTACAACAAAAATCGACAGCCAAGAGAAACGTATCGAACTCAATCTCACAAAGGGCTGCTACATCGTAAAGGTTGGCAAGACCGTACGTAAGATTTCATTGAAATAACAAGTCCTTAGAGACTAAAAATACATCTATGACCAGTAGCACCTTAATTTGATGCTATCTGGTCATTTTTTTGAGAAATAACATAACTGAATTGTGAAAGATATACGGAAAGTAAACATAGGAATGTTCTATCTTTGCATCCTGTTCATGATTGTATCGTGCACAAAGGAAAAAGCATTCGAGCATCCGTACGCTGGACTTAACGCAGAATACTTTGATTCATACTCTGACAAAAGTATGAAGATCAATTCACAGGAGATTCTTGGCAACATTCTCAAGATAGTAAAAACAGACTATGATCTCCTAAAAGCTGACAAATACACCCGAGCTCACTATAAAGCATTCTCGGAATCACCTTCAGCTTTCCTCTGGATCAATCGTTATGGTGTTTCATCAAAAGCAGACACACTCCTTGCATGTATCGACTCCTGCGAGCGTGACGGATTTGAAAAGAAACAGTTTCGTGTAGAGGAAATACGCAGAGACCTGAAAACAGTTCGTGCGTTATCTTTCGACAAAGAAGGAAACAACAGTACAAGTTGGGTGTTAGCTCGACTGGAATACAACCTAACAAAAGCATTCCTTCGTTATGCAGTAGGACAGAGATACGGTTTCCTGAATCCATACGATCTGTTCAACCGTCTTGATGTGAATGACTCTGATTCCGTACGAGTGACCTACCGACAACTCTTCGACGACTCAGTTCACGTGTCTGGGAAACAAACTTACTATGGCGCAATCAATGCGATAAAACATGATAGCGTAGGAATCTATCTTGCACAGGCGATGAAACATTCGCCTATCTACAACAAGATAAAGGATGGACTCAAAGATGATTCTCTCGACCGCCAGAAAGTGCTGATCAATCTCGAGAGGGCACGCTGGAAACCTAACGATGCTCCTCACCTGAATGACGAATACATCATCGTCAACATCCCAGCATTTCACCTGTGGGGCATGCGCGACAATAAACTTGCCGTTGACATGAAGATTGGATGCGGAGCAAGAAAGACAAAGACACCTCTGCTTCATAGCAAGATAAAGCGAATCGACATCAACCCACAATGGACTATCCCATGGAGCATTCGCAAGAAAGAGATCAATGGACGAGGAGGAGATGCCGCATACTTTGCACGAAACCATTACTTCGCACGCAATAAGAAAACAGGCGAGAAGGTGTCAGGTGCAGCCATTACGAATAGTATAATAATGTCATCCGAATGGTCTATAGTACAGGAAAGCGGAGAAGGAAACTCACTCGGACGTATCATCTTCCGATTTGACAACAATTTCTCCATCTATCTGCATGACACATCATCACGTGGTGTATTCTCAAGGAGTGTCCGTAGTGTATCACACGGTTGTGTAAGAGTTGATAAGCCTTATGAACTGGCTTGCTTTGCCCTCCGGCAGAATGACACGGAACTCACAGAGAAAATAAAATACTCCATTGAGGCAGACCTTGCGTCACCAACCTTAGACAGGAGAAAGATGGTTGGCTCACAAAAAGTAACCCCTCAAATACCAATATTCATCGTCTATTACACATTGTTTCCAGTGCCAGGTGGAAATCTCCAAAACTATCCTGACATCTATGAATACGATAGTGTGATAGCTCAAGCCCTCAGAGCAATATAATATGACAGAAAAGGAAGCCAAATTCTCCCAGATAGTCAGTCAGTATAGCGAACAGCTATACTGGAAGGCTCGTCAGATAGTTGGCCGTCATGAGGACGCAGATGATGTGGTTCAGAATGCTTTCCTCAAGGCATGGACAAGATTTGACGATTTCCGTGGCGATTCCAATTTCTACACATGGATATATCGAATCACGGTAAATGAAGCTATTGACTTTCTCAGGAGAAAACACGAACAAGTCTCACCTGATGGAGAAATGCAAGTGGCAGACAAACAGTTTGCCGATGACTATTTCGACGGAAATGATACCCAAAGAATGCTTTACGAGGCAATGGAAACTCTTCCAGAAGCCCAACGAACAACATTCTCATTACGCTACTTCGATGATATGCCATATTCTGAGATTTCAAAGATATTAGGCACATCAGAAGGCGGTTTAAAAGCTAACTATCATCTCGCCGTAAAAAAAATTAAGGATTTTTTTCATCGCAGGAATTAAACCATTGCAACTATCTATCGTCCAAAAAGTATAAAAAGAATCATATTATGAATAACGATCTTAACGACATATTCGACAAGAAGCAACTTGAAGGCAATCCTTTCAAGGTGCCTAACGGATATTTTGAGACGCTCAACTCACGAATCATGGACAACGTAGCACAATACGAAAAGCTCCATGGCAAGAAAGAGACTATCAAAGCAAAACACATTAGCATGCGTCCATTCCGTTGGGCTGCAGCATGTGCATGTGTATTGGTAGTAGCTACCAGCGCCTTCATTTTCTCCAACAAATACAACGAATCACAAGACGTTGTCGCAACTACACAGCAGTATGCTGCTGTAAGCGATGATGCCTTCAATCAGGCAGCTGACTATACAATGCTCGATAATCACGACATGTATCAGATGCTTGCCGAAGAATAAGTAAAATAAAATTTCAAACAATGAGATATTTACTTACACTTATAATTTCATTGGCATTTACCTTGTATCTTCCAGCTCAGAACAACGGGCCACATCCCGACAACAGACAGGAAGCACAGAATGAGCCAAAGAAATTTGACCCAGAACGCTACCAACGCGAATTGGAAGCATTCATAACGAAAGAGGCATGCCTATGTCCTAATGAGGCAAAAGCATTCTTTCCACTACTTCGTGAGATGCAACAGAAGCAGCGTGCTATCTACATGAAGCAGAAGGCTTTCGATAAGGCTGCATTCACAGACAATAAGGCTGCAACAGATGTTATTCTTGCATACGATGAGCGTGAATTAGCAATCAAGAAACTTCAGCAGCAATACCACAAGCAATTCATCAAGGTAATACCTGCAACAAAGGTTCTCAAGGCGATACATGCAGAGGAACGCTTCAACCGAAACATGATGCGTGGTTTCTCTAGGCCCAACAGACCACAACATAACAGAAATAACAAATAGAATAAATAAAGCTCGGTAATTTGCCGAGCTTTATTTGTGTCAGTTGAGTATCTCAAACTTCAATATCCTCACATCAATCAGCGGACGATTAAAAGGATCAGTTTCTGACTGCTGAATCTTATCAACGATATCAAGACCACTAACAACTTGGCCAAAAACCGTATATCCACCATCAAGCCAAGGAGTTCCTGATTGCTGATAACCTTCGTAATAATCAAGACATTCCTTATAAGGGTTCTTACCCTTTTGAACAGGCCACTTTCCCCAAGTAATATAGAATTGTGAAGTAGCACTCCTAAACTCAGGATTCTTATCGTCTCCTTCTCGTGCTGCACATAATGCACCACGCTTATGGAAGAATTGAGGATAAACAATCTCAGCCTTAAGACTCGTTTCGCCACTCTCAGTAGGAACATCGGAATTTCCTAATGGTGTAGGATTATCCTCAGAAGTATATGAAGCTGTCTTTGAATCCGGATCACCACCTTGTATCATAAAATCCTTAATCACACGATGAAAGAGAGTTGAGTCCAAAGCACCACTCTTTGCAAGGCGAAGGAAGTTATCCCTATGTATTGGAGTCTCGTTGTAAAGTTCAACAACGATATCGCCTTCCGTTGTCTGTAGCCTCACAAGCTTACGGTCGTATGAAGCAGCAGCATCCATCTTGCCTTCACGAATTTGCTCGTCAAGTAATGCACGCATGATAGCAGTAGGCTTTCCTTCCTCTGTGAAAGCACCTAAGTTATACTGTGATGGACGACATTCTGGTTCCCAATAGAACACTCCTTTACAATGTCCTTTGGTCTCAGTCTTCATCCTACGAATAAGATCAGCATACTGCTCTCTACCCTGCTCCATCACCCAAGGTTTCTTCTCATCAACTTCATATCCGGTCTCAACAATCATAACGTCAGTACCATACTTCTCACTTACTCGACGTACATTCTTCAAACAGTCATGAAGAGCAATAACCGCATTAGATTCCTTACCTGACTTCATAGCCCAATAAGGATATAGAGACATACCAATAATATCCCACTTAGCCCCATTCTCCTTGAGTGCATCGAGATTACGGTTATAGAGATTATCATTAAAACCATTATCAAGATGAACAATCACCTGCGCATTTGGGAAGACAGCCTTCACTGCATCATATCCTGCCGCAAAGAGTCCTGCATACTGCTTTGGATTAAGTTCAAGTTTGCCAATAGGCCACAAGAAACCGTTCGATGTCTCATTACCCACCTGAACCCATTTAGGATTAATACCATTATCTTTCAGAAGTGAAAGAACCTCATTGGTATGGGTAGCAAGAGCTGCACACATCTTCTTGAACAATAGTTTCTCCCAAGCCTTTGGAATGTTCTGCTTACCTGGATCTGCCCACCAGTCACTATAGTGGAAATCAACCATCACATCCATCCCTAACTCTTTGGCACGCTTAGCCTTTGCAAGAAGATCCTCCTTGTTACACCAGTTCTCATGTTCGGAAGGATCTACCCACACACGAAGGCGAACAGCATTCATACCCATCTCCTTCATCAAGGCAGTACACTCACGCTCTTCACCTTTCCAATTATAGAGTTTCTGATTCTTGCTCTCGAGCTCCGTTTCCCAACTGATATCAGCACCGAGATAGAAATCCTGTGCCCAACCAGTTAGCGAAAGGAAAGCCAAAGACAATACAGTTAATGTTTTTCTCATTATTATAATATTATTGTTTATTATCTTTCTCCTTACGGAAACTGAACTCACAACCACAATATAGTTGGTTATAGAATCCATTCTCCTTCAATAGTTCGTTGCGACGTTGCTGAAGACCTCCCTTACGCCAGTTACGGTCATTGAACGTCACACCACCAGCTTGTTCTGCAGCCCACATTCCAGCCTCATTTATCTGGTCGAGTGATTTCCATCTACTTGAAGCAAGAGTAGTTGTAAACTCATCTATACCAAGTTCCTTACACTTCTGAGCCGTTCGCAAAAGACGAATCTTAAAGCATTCAAGACAACGTTTTCCGCGCTCTGGTTCACTCTCTAAGCCATTAATCTTACACTTCCACGACTCATGGTCATACTCATCTTCAATGATGTCAATACCGAGTTGGGCAGCATAACGGGTTATCTCATTCTTACGTATGAGATACTCTTCCTCTGGGTAGATATTGGGATTACAATAGAACAATGTCGGACGCACATCATTATTCTGCATCCATTCAAGAATGGCGCTCGAACAAGGTGCACAACAGCAATGTAAAAGTATATCTTTCATCATTTTCTCTTTTTATTGAACCATGCATGGTTCAATAATATAACGGAACCGTAAGCTAAAAATTGCCGTCCGCTCACAATTCATGAACAGACGGCAAATTATTATTTAGTGAAGAGAGAAAAGTCTAGAGTCAAGAATTTGAATTACACAAATTCATGTTTTGAACATAATTGAAAAAAAGTACTAACTTAAATACTGCACTTTTCACTCTGCACCTTTTCACTTATCGTATTACTCCTCTTCCTCAGCTGCATGCTCTGCGATGAGTTTCTGCTGGATATCGTTAGGAACAAGCTCGTAAGAAGCGAACTTTGTTGTGAATGAAGCACGACCACCAGTGAGTGAGCTGAGAGCGATAGAATAGCTTGAAAGCTCCTTCAAAGGAATCTTAGCAGAAAGCTTCTGATAACCATTCTCAGAATCCATACCCATGATGAGAGCACGACGACCCTGGAGGTCTGACATCACATCACCCATGTAATCTGCAGGAACATAAACCTCAAGATCATAGATAGGCTCCAGAATCTTAGGACCTGCGTTCTTGAATGCCTCAGAGAATGCATTACGAGCAGCAAGCATGAATGAAAGTTCGTTAGAATCCACTGGGTGCATCTTACCGTCATAAACGATAACACGTACATCACGAGCGTAAGAACCTGTCAGCGGACCACGTTCCATCTTCTCCATTACACCCTTGAGGATTGCAGGCATGAAGCGCATATCAATAGCACCACCTACAACAGTATTAATGAAGACAAGCTTACCACCCCACTCCAACTGTACCTCTTCACGAGACTTAACGTTGATCTTAACCTCCTGACCATTTAGCTTATAGGTAGTAGGATCAGGCATACCGTCTGCGTATGGCTCAACGATGAGATGAACCTCACCAAACTGACCTGCACCACCAGACTGCTTCTTATGGCGATACTCTGCCTGAGCGCTCTTGGTGATTGTCTCACGATATGGAATCTTAGGTTCGATGAAGTCAATCATGATCTTCTCATTGTTCTCAAGACGCCACTTCAAGGTACGGAGATGGAACTCACCCTGACCATGAACGATGACCTGACGCAACTCCTTACTCTGCTCAACAACCCATGTAGGGTCTTCCTGACGCATCTTCGTCAAAGCAGACATCAACTTCTCTGTCTCTGCCTCATTCTTTGCCTTGATAGCACGAGAGAACTTAGGATTAGGATATTTGATAAAGTCGAACTTATTCTCTGCATCCTTACCGTTAAGGGTATTACCTGTCTTAACGTCCTTGAGCTTAACAGCACAACCGATATCACCAGCCTTGAGTTCATCAACAGGCACACGTGTAGCACCAGCGCAAACATAAATCTGACCGATACGCTCCTTAGAACCACGATCTGCATTGCTAAGATCATCACCAGGCTTGATGCTACCACTCATAACCTTGAAGTACTGAACTTCACCGATATGTGGCTCTACACCTGTCTTGAAGAAGTAAACAGATTCAGGACCATTTACGTCAACAGGAACCTCTTCACCACGTGTATTATGCACCTTTGGCATCTCGTCAACGAAAGGAACCACATTGCCAAGGAACTCCATCAGACGGCGGACACCCATACACTTTCCTGCACATACGCAGAATACAGGGAAAATAGAGCGAGTAACAAGTCCCTTACGGATACCCTCACGCATCTCGTCCTCTGTCAGAGTCTCTGTCTCGAAGAACTTATCCATGAGTCCTTCATCATTCTCGGCAGCAGCCTCTACGAGAGCCTTATGCATCTCCATTGCCTTATCCATTTCCTCTGCAGGAATCTCCTCGATAGTAGGAGCACCACCTTCTGGTCCCCATGAATACTTCTTCATCAGCAGCACATCGATGAGAGCATTGAAGTTAGGACCTTCATTAAGAGGATACTGGATAGGAACTACCTTGCTACCATAAATCTCCTGAAGACGCTCCAAAGAATTATTGTAGTCGCACTTCTCAGAGTCAAGCTGGTTTACAAGGAAGATAACAGGCTTCTTGAGTTTTTCTGTATAACGGAAATGGTTCTGTGTACCAACCTCAGGACCATACTGACCATTAATCAGCAGAACTGCAGTATCAGTAACATTAAGGGCTGTAAGAGCAGCACCAACGAAGTCATCAGAACCAGGACAGTCAATGATGTTGAGCTTCTTATTGTTCCATTCTACATTATATACGGTTGAGAACACTGAGTATCCATATTCCTGCTCAACTGGGAAATAGTCAGAAACAGTGTTCTTCTGCGTTATACGACCGCGACGCTGGATAGAGCCAGCCTCATAAAGGAGAGACTCTGTAAGGGTTGTCTTACCAGAGCCATCATTGCCAAGGAGGGCAATGTTCTTAATCTCGTTTGTTTGATATACCTTCATAGTTTTTGTTGTTAAGGTGTTAGAATAAATTTAGGATTTCTTACTCATGGTACGGGATGGTTTATGTCCCGAATTCGACTCCAAAAGTAATAAATGCAATCGTTACAACAAAACTTTTCGCGAAAAAAGTAAATAATTTTATATTTTTTTGACATTTCCTTCGCTTTTTGAGAGAAAAATATGTAAATTTGCATTTTCATGGTTTCCACCATCACCCAACACCCATCACCCAACACCCATCACCCAACACCCAACACCCATCACCTATCACCCAACACCCATGTCAGGAATTTACGCTCACATACCTTTTTGCAAGAGCCGCTGCATCTATTGCGGATTCTATTCCACCACATTATTGCCCTTACAGGACGAATATGTGGATGCAATGCTGCATGAGTTGGATGAAAGGAAGGATTATCTCGGAAACGAACCTATTACCACAATTTATATAGGTGGAGGAACTCCTTCCATGCTTTCCCCAGACAATCTTTCGCGCCTCTGTATTCGCTTAAAGGAGTTTTCTGGAGATAGTGTTGAGGAATTTACCGTAGAATGTAATCCTGATGATGTAACTCCCCAACTTGCTTCTCTCCTTGCTTCCGTTGGAGTGAATCGCGTAAGCATGGGAGCTCAAACTTTCTCTGACGAACGACTCGCATTCATTCATCGTCGTCATAAGGCTCATCAAGTTAAGGAGGCTGTTGAAAACCTCCGCAACGCAGGAATTAAGAACATTAGTGTGGATCTTATGTTTGGTTTCCCCGATGAAACCGTTGAAAATTGGAAAAGCGATATTGAGCAAGCGCTAAGTCTTGAGGTTCAGCACATCTCTGCCTATTCCTTGATGTATGAAGAAGGTACACCTCTTTATAAATTATTAGAAGATGGCAAAATCAAGGAGATAAGTGAAGAGACAAGTCTTGAGATGTATGAAACTCTCATAACTCTCCTTACCAACGCTGGATACGAGCATTACGAGATATCAAATTTCGCTCTCCCTGGTTATCGTTCAAAGCATAATAGCAGTTATTGGAAAAGAGTTTCCTATCTCGGAATTGGAGCAGCAGCACATTCCTATAATCTCACTTCAAGACAATGGAATGTATCCGATGTCAAACTTTACATCAAAGGAGATAGCATCATAGAAAACAGCGAGTTACTTGATAGTACAGAGCAATACAACGATCTTGTAACCACAGCACTTCGCACTTGTGAAGGCATCAATCTTACCACACTCTCAGACGAATATCGAGAGTATATTCTCAAGGCTTCCGAGAAGAGCATCAAGCAAGGAAATCTCATAATAGAAAACAATCACATTCACCTCACTCGAAAGGGAATTTTCATAAGCGATGCCGTGATGGTGGAATTGATTAAGTAATCAACAATTACTAATTACGAATTACAAATTACCCAAATACTAAGTACGCAAAACGAGATGCGAAGAAAAGAATATTTCGAGTTTAAGCAATTCACAGTTCATCAGGAACATGCAGCCATGAAGGTTGGAACCGATGGAGCACTTCTCGGTTCTCTTGCAGCAACAGGAAAAAGAATCCTCGACATCGGTACTGGCACAGGACTTCTCTCCTTGATGATGGCTCAGCGATGCCCTGAAGCGCAGATTACAGCCATAGATGTTGACGATAATGCCATCATAGATGCGAAGCGCAACTTTGCCGATTCTCCTTTTGGCAATAGGATAACCCTTATCCAGAAGCCATTTCAGGAGTTTGCAAAGGAAGAACAGCAGAAATACGACTGCATCATCTGCAACCCACCATATTTCGACGAGAGCCTTGAGAGTAAGGACGAGAGCCGAACAAGAGCCCGTCACACCTCAAGCCTTCCTTTCCGCGACCTTGTAGGAGGAGCTTACGAACTCCTTGAGGATGAGGGTGTTTTCTCCGTCTGCATCCCACCAGAAGTATTAAGCAAATTCTCTGCAGAATGTCTTATCAAAGGTTTCTGCCTCATGACTGCCTATAAGATCAAATCCGTTCCAAGGAAAGAGCCAAAGCGTTTCGTCCTTGTTTACAAGAAAGGGCGTATCGTAGAGCCTCAGGAGCACATTTTCTGCATGCAGCATCCAGACGGCACACGCTCCGAATGGTATCAGGAGATAATGAAGGACTTCTACCTGTAACCATTTTCCCGAAAAGACACAAGGAAATGGCAAGTATCATCCTTCGTTGATCATAGGGGGTAAACTCAGTGAAGGTTCGCTTTATGTCTGCTCTATAATGGGAGCTTCACTGAGTTTACCCCCTATTCACTACGGAAGAGCGACAAAGGACCAGCGAAAGACAAAATAAGACTTATCAATAATTTTAACCGAAAAACTTGCAGATATCAGGAAAAATACGTAATTTTGCATGCGATTTTGTATAGTGCCCATAGGCAACAATCCAAAGCAAGAAAATACGCGAACTCAGTTGTATAGAGACACGGATTCTTGTGGCAGAGAGAAACCCATGGAAACATACAGAAGCAAGAGAATTAATCATGCCCCGGTTGTTTCGGGGAATTATATCTAACAAACTTTTCAAAACACCAAATGAAAGTACTGAAATTTGGCGGAACATCCGTTGGTTCCGTAGAAAGCATCCTCAGCCTAAAGCAGATTGTAACAAAAGAGGCTAAGTCACAACCCGTTGTTGTTGTGGTAAGCGCTTTAGGTGGCATTACCGACAAACTTATAGCTACATCCAAGCTCGCCCTTGCAGGTGACGAGCGCTATCGTGATTCATTCGATGAAATCGTTGATCGTCACCATAAGATGATCGACACCATCATCACGGACACTAAAAGCAGAGAACAACTTTTCAACACCGTAGATGCGCTCCTCGAGCAGCTTCGTAGCATCTATTTCGGTGTCTTCCTCATACACGACCTGAGTGAGAAGACTCAGGACGCTATCGTTTCTTATGGCGAACGCCTCAGTTCAAACATCGTAGCTACCCTTATCAAGGGGGCTAAGTGGTTTGATTCACGCGATTTCATCAAGACAGAACGCAAGCAAGGTAAGCACGCTCTCGATGCCGAGCTCACCAACAAACTCGTTCGCCAGACTTTCGCTGACCTCCCACGCGTGAGCCTCGTACCAGGTTTCATCTCACGCGACAAGGACACCAACGAGGTGACAAACCTCGGTCGAGGTGGTTCTGACTATACCGCTGCTATCATCGCAGCGGCTCTCGATGCTGATGTGCTCGAGATCTGGACAGACGTTGACGGCTTCATGACAGCCGATCCACGTGTCATCAAGTCAGCTTACACCATCAACGAGCTCTCTTACATCGAGGCTATGGAGCTCTGTAACTTCGGTGCAAAGGTTATCTACCCTCCTACGATCTATCCTGTCTGCATCAAGAATATCCAAATCAAGGTGAAGAACACCTTCAACCCAGAGCATCCGGGAACTCTCATCAAGGACAAGATTGAAGGCGACCATAAGCCTATCAAGGGTATCTCTTCAATCAACGGAACAGCACTTATCACCGTTACAGGCCTCTCTATGGTCGGTGTGATCGGTGTGAACCGCCGTATCTTCACAGCCCTTGCCAACGATGGAATCTCCGTTTTCATGGTTTCTCAGGCTTCTTCAGAGAACTCTACATCTATTGGTGTCAAGGAAGACGATGCAGATAGAGCTGCACAGGTGCTCAACGAGGAGTTTGCCAAGGAGATAGAGACAGGCGCTATGTATCCAATGAGAGTAGAACGTGGTCTTGCTACCGTGGCTATCGTTGGTGAGAACATGAAGCATACTCCAGGTATCGCAGGTAAGCTGTTCGGCACTCTCGGTCGCTCAGGTATCAGCATCATCGCTTGTGCACAGGGTGCTTCTGAGACAAACATCTCATTCGTTGTGAACAGCCAGTTCCTCAGAAAGTCACTCAACGTAATCCACGACTCATTCTTCCTTTCAGAGTATAAGGTTCTCAACCTCTTCCTCTGTGGTGTAGGTACCGTTGGTGCTAACCTTATAGAACAGATTCGCTCTCAGCAGCCAACACTTATGAAGGAGTCACGCCTAAAGCTCAATGTGGTTGGTATTGCTTCTTCACGCAACGCTATCTTCGACCGCGATGGAATCGACCTCGACAACTACATGGAGAAGCTCAAGGCTTCTGAGCCATCAGATACCCAAAAACTCCTTGAGGGCATCATTGGCATGAATATCTTCAATGCTGTATTCGTTGACTGTACAGCTTCATACGAGGTGGCAGGTCTCTACCAGTCACTTCTCGAGAATAACGTGAGCGTGATTGCTGCTAATAAGGTGGCTGCTTCTGGTAACTATGACGACTACATGAAGCTCAAGCGTACTGCACTCTCCCGTGGTGTGAAGTATCGCTTCGAAACAAACGTAGGTGCTGGTCTTCCTATCATCGGAACTATCAACGACCTCAAGAACTCAGGCGACAAAATCCTTAAGATTGAGGCAGTTCTGTCAGGTACGCTCAACTATATCTTTAACGCTCTCTCTGCAGATGTGCCATTCTCTAAGACTGTTCTGCAGGCTAAGGAACTCGGTTATGCAGAACCAGATCCACGTATCGACTTGAGTGGTAAGGACGTTATCCGTAAGCTCGTTATCCTTACTCGTGAGGCTGGTTATAAGATTGAGCAGGAAGATGTTGAGAAGAATCTCTTCGTGCCAGACGAGTACTTCGAAGGCTCAGTTGAAGACTTCTGGAAGAAGCTCCCTGCACTTGATGCAGGCTTCGAGGAGAAGCGTAAGGTACTTGAGGCGGAAGGCAGCCGCTGGAGATTCGTTGCTCGCATGGAGGCTCTTGAGGATGGTAGCGTGAAGGCAAGCGTAGGTCTTACCACCGTTCCTTCAAACCACTCATTCTATGAGCTTGAAGGTAGTAACAACATCGTCACACTCACCACAGCACGCTATAAGGAGTATCCTATGCTCATTCAGGGCTATGGTGCTGGCGCAAGCGTAACAGCTGCCGGTGTATTCGCTAATATTATGTCAATTGCAAATATCTAAAGAGAATGAAGCATATCATCATCTTAGGCGATGGAATGGCGGATAAAGCCATTGAGAAACTCGGTGGAAAGACTCCACTTCAGTTCGCCAAGACTCCATACATGGACATGTTGGCAAAGATGGGCCGCACAGGTCGTCTTATCACGGTTCCTGAAGGCTACAACCCAGGTTCTGAGGTTGCCAATACAGCTATCCTCGGCTACGACCTCGACAAGGTTTACGAAGGTCGTGGTCCTCTTGAGGCTGCATCTATCGGTTATGAGATGGATCCTATGGATCTCGCTCTCCGATGCAACATCATCTGCGTTCGTGAGGATGGCACTATCAAGACTCACAATGGCGGTAATCTCTCTACTGAGGATGCAGGTCCGCTTGTTGACCTTCTCAACGAAAAACTCGGTTCTGACCGCGTGAAATGGGTTAAGGGCATCCAGTATCGACATCTTCTCGTTATCAATGGTGGTTCAAAGCACGTTGTTTGTGCCCCACCTCATGATCATCCAAATGAGCCTTGGCGCCCATTGCTCGTACAACCAGAGAAAGGTTGGGAGAACAAGCGTGAGGAAGGTCGTATGACCGCTCAGGAGACAGCAGATCTGCTCAACGATCTCATCCTTAAGTCACAGGAGATACTTCTCAACGCACCGCTCAACGTACAGCGTAAGGCTGAAGGCAAGGATCTTGCCAATATCATCTGGCCTTGGAGTGGCGGCTATCGTCCAGCTATGGAGACAATCAGTCAGATATACCCATCAGTAAAGTCTGGTGCCGTTGTTTCTGCCGTTGACCTCATCCGTGGTATCGGTCACTATGCAGGACTCGATATTATCGAGGTAGAAGGCGCTACAGGCCTTTGGGACACCAACTATGAGGGAAAGACCAAGGCTGCCCTTGATGAGCTCCGTAAGAAGGATTTCGTATTCCTTCATGTAGAGGCAAGTGATGAGGCAGGTCATGATGGTGAGGTTGACCTTAAAGTTCAAACCATCGAGAACCTTGACTCACGTATGATCGGTCCTATCTACGAAGAGACAAAGACATGGGATGAGCCAGTATGCATTGCTATCCTTCCTGACCATTTCACTCCAGTTGAGATGCGTGTTCACGTAGGTGAGCCTGTTCCTTTCATCATCTACTACCCAGGCATCGAGCCAGATGACACTCAGGTTTATGATGAGGTATCTTGCGTTACAGGTAGCTACGGCATCCTCAAGCTTCAGGAGTTCATGCAGACAATAATGAAGTTCTAACATTTAAGGAGTAATAAGGAGTACAAGAAGTTCAAGGAGTACAAGACGAATGTCTGGATAAACACTCCGCGATAAATACTATCGTCTTGTACTCCTTAAGCTTCGCAGAAGCGTTACTCCTTGTACTCCTTATACTCCCCAACAAGACAAAATATCAAACATAATGAAATATTACAGCACCAATAAGAAAGCCCCTATTGCAACCCTCGAAAAGGCAGTTGTAAAGGGTTTGGCAGAAGACCGCGGTCTTTACATGCCAGAAAGCATCAAGCCACTCCCTAAGGAGTTCTTTGACAACATCGACAAGATGTCATTCCAGGAGATTGCATACACCGTTGCTGATGCATTCTTCGGAGAGGACGTTGACGCAGAGTCACTCAAGCAGATCGTCTATGACACACTTCAGTTCGACTGTCCTGTAGTTCCTGTTACAGAGAACATCTACACCCTCGAACTCTTCCATGGTCCTACACTCGCATTCAAGGACGTAGGCGCTCGTTTCATGGCTCGTCTGCTCCAGTACTTCCTCAAGAAGGGCGGTGAGTATGTAAGCTCTGCTTCTGCATCAGCAAAGGCTGGCGTTAACGTACTCGTAGCTACATCAGGTGATACAGGTAGTGCAGTAGCCAACGGATTCCTCGGTGTTGACGGCATCCATGTTTACGTGCTTTACCCAAAGGGTAAGGTAAGTCCTATTCAGGAGTGCCAGTTCACTACCCTCGGTAAGAACATCACAGCAGTAGAGGTTGACGGCGTATTTGATGACTGTCAGGCTCTCGTTAAGTCTGCCTTCATGGATGCAGACCTCAACGCTCACATGAAGCTCACATCAGCTAACTCAATCAACGTAGCTCGTTTCCTTCCTCAGGCATTCTACTACTTCAACGCCTACGCTCGCCTTAAGGCTCTCGGTAAGGCTGATCAGATGGTAGTATGTGTTCCTTCTGGTAACTTTGGAAACATCTGTGCTGCTCTCTTCGGTCATAAGATGGGACTCCCTGTTAAGCGCTTCGTAGCAGCAAATAATGCCAACGATATCTTCTTCAAGTATCTCCAGACTGGCAAGTACGAGCCAAAGCCATCACTCGCTACATTGGCTAACGCAATGGACGTAGGTGATCCATCTAACTTCGCTCGTATCTACGACCTCTACGAGGGCAATCACGAGGCTATCACAAGTCTTATCAGCGGTGCTACTTATAAGGACGAACAGATTGCCGAGACTATGAAGCAGTGCTTTAATGAGACCGACTATACCCTTGACCCTCACGGCGCTTGCGGTTATCAGGCTCTCAAGGAGCAGCTTCTCGAAGGTGAGGTTGGTGTATTCTGCGAGACAGCTCACCCAGCTAAGTTCAAGGAGAAGGTTGACGCTATCCTCGGCAAAGACATCGACATCCCTGCACGCCTTCAGGAATTCATGAAGGGCACAAAGCAGAGCGTCGATATGACTAAGGACTTCGAGTCATTCAAAGCATTCCTCATGAACGAGTAACTCCGTTCACTTTGAGTGAAGAGTGAAAAGTGAAGAGTGAAGAATTTAAGTTACAATTGTTCCCGCATGGGCTTGCAATACTATTGGCAATAATAACTCGAATTCTTCACTCTTTATTCTTCACGATTCACTTGTCATTGGCAGTACTAACTTAAATTCTTCACTCTTCACTTTTCACTATTCACTATCAACCTATGCATCCCTTAACAGTCTACAAAGCCAGCGCTGGCAGCGGAAAGACATTCACACTGGCTGTGGAGTTCATCAAACTCCTCATAGTGAATCCCCGTAAATACGAAAACATACTCGCCGTGACCTTTACCAACAAGGCTACGGAAGAGATGAAGCACCGTATAGTTTCACAGCTGTACGGACTTTCGCATGGACTCAAGAGCAGTAACTCATACCTGAAGAAGATCTGCTCTGAGCTCGATGTAACCGAGGATTTCGTGCGCAAAAACGCAGATATAGCACTCCATAACCTCCTGCACAACTATAACCAGTTCCGTGTCCAGACCATCGATGCCTTCTTCCAAAGCATCCTACGCAATATGGTGAAGGAACTCGGACTTGGCAATAACCTGCGCATCACCCTCAACGATAGTCAGGTTATCTCTGAGGCTGTTGATTCCATCATGGAAACACTCGATCAAGACAAGGCACTCATGTCATGGATTATCGACTATGTCAACGAGCGCATGGACGATCAGAAGTCATGGGATATCACAGGCGAGGTGAAATCATTCGGAATGAATCTCAGCAAGGAGTTCTTCAAGAGCAATGAGCACCTGCTTAGTGCCATAGAGAAGGATCAGAACTTCTTCAAACGCTATAAAGAGACCATAATCGGCATAACAAAGGGGGCAGAGGCGCATTTTAAGGAGTGTGGTGAGTATTTCCTCACCATGATAGCTGAAAGCGGCTTCACGGTCTCTGATTTCGCTTATGGAAAGAATGGTGTAGTTGGTTACTTCCTAAAACTCAAGGATGGAGATCTTGGAATCAAGAAAAACATCTTTGGTGCACGCGTTCAGGCTGCTATGGATGATCCGATGAAATGGGGCTCAAAAGCAACAGCAAGTGCCATCGCACCATTAGCAGAAGAACGCTTAATCCCCTACCTCAAGCAGATCGAGCAGGAGCGTCAGGCAGAAATACCTAAGATACGCTCTGCCATCATCACCCTTAAGAACATCAACAAGATGCGCCTGCTGTTCAGTATCCGTGAGGAAATGGATCGTCAGAATCAGGAGAATGCACGCTTCATGCTCTCCAACACCCAAATGGTGCTCAGTCGCATGATACAAGACGACACCAACATCGCCCCATTCATCTACGAGAAGATTGGTGCATACCTTCAGCACATCATGATTGACGAGTTCCAGGACACCAGTACCGTGCAGTGGGACAACTTCAAGGTGTTGCTTGAAAACTGTATGGCAGGTGGCGAAGAGGAGTCTCAGAAACAGGGTGCTATCAACAACCTTATCGTGGGTGATGTCAAGCAGAGCATCTACCGATTCCGCTCAGGCGACTGGCGATTACTCAATGATATCGATAGTGAGTTCGGAAACGAGATGCTTAACATTGAGACACTTGCAACAAACTGGCGTTCAGAGCGTAACATCATTTCGTTCAACAATTCCTTTTTCAAGGCTGTATGCGAGATAGAGGCTGATCGTATCATGCCTAACGATCCTCAGGCACAACAGGTATTCATATCTGAGAACAACCTTTCGGCTGAAGCAGCCCATCAGATGAACACCTATGCAGAGGCTCTACGTCATGCCTATGATGATGTGGCCCAGGACATACCAGACTTCAAGCCTGCACGTGGACTTGTACGCATCGAACTCCTCCCACAAGACAAGAAGGACGAGTACGATGTGGCAGCCAAGGCACGTACATTGGAATATGTCCGTAGTCTTATCTCACAGAACGTAAAGCCATCAGATATAGCTATCCTCGTGCGTTTCAACTACGAAGCATCTGATATAGCCACATATTTTGCAGAGAACGCTCCAGAACTCAGTATCGTGTCCGAACAGGCATTCACGCTTGCCGCTTCCCCACTCGTCATGATGATAATCTCAACCCTGCGCCTCCTTCGCAACAACAAAGACAAGCAGGCAGAGGTATTGCTTCTGAAGCTCTACATGAACTACATCACAGGCGAAGAAACAACAGATGGCAGTCTTCTGACCGTAGAAAACCCACTGGAGACCTTCCTGCCTGCGGAGGTAGCAAGTCCTGAGGCTATGGAGATAATGCATACCATGTCTCTCTATGAACTCACAGAGCACATCTATCGCAATCTAAGCCTCTCAAAACTTGAAGGACAGGCTCCATACGCCACCGCTTTCCTCGATGGAATGAAGAAATACATGGAGGATAACGTGGCTACCATCGAGGAGTTCCTCGACTACTGGGATAGCGAATTATCCAACAAGGCGATAGCTGCAGGGGGTGGTGATAGCATCCGTGTCATCACTATCCATAAGAGTAAGGGACTTGAGTTCAAGCACCTCGTAATGCCATTCTGCAACTGGAACATGGCTTCTCGCCATACAGAGACACTTTGGTGCACAATCAACGAGCAACCTTTCTCTGAACTTCCATTCATTCCTGTTGACTACACCAACCGTGATAGCCTCCAGAACTCTATTTACGACTCATTTGGCAACGAGGAATGGATGCAAGGCATTGTTGACAACCTGAACCTGCTCTACGTAGCCTTCACACGTGCAGGGCGCTCTCTCTTCGTCCTCGCCAATCAGCAGGCTAAGGAAGACAACCGTAGCTATGCCCTTATAGAGGCATTGCACAAAATCGCCGATTCCAACGAACTTGAAGGCGCTTCTTTCGAGGATAACGCCCCAGAAAGCAAGGACGAGGAAGCCACCACTCCATCCATCTTTACCTTCGGTGAACATTATCTGGAGGAACAAGAAGAGAAGGAAAAAGACAATGTATTTGAGCGCATCCCAACGGCTATCCCTGTAAGTGTCG
Source organism: Prevotellaceae bacterium UBA1710 (assembly GCA_002317355.1). Taxonomy (GTDB): domain Bacteria; phylum Bacteroidota; class Bacteroidia; order Bacteroidales; family Bacteroidaceae; genus Prevotella. The sequence goes on from DCJC01000055.1 coordinate 82,551, forward strand.
AAAGCTTCAGTTCTGCCAACGTATCTTTCCGTCAGAGTAACAAGAGTCGTGAGTTCGCCAACGACACCCTCGACGATGAAGACAGCAAGCGATACACCACAATGGGCTCTATCATGCACATGCTCTTCTCACGCATTCGCACCATTGCCGACATCGACAAGGAACTGCGTCAGTTCGAGTTCGACGGTGTGATTTACGACGACACTCTCACCTCAGAACAGCTTCGCAAGGAGTTAAAGCAGAAGTTTAGTAATCCAACTGTATCTTCTTGGTTTTCGGATAGATGGACTGTATTCAACGAGTGCAACATTATGCGTCTATTGAATGATAAAATAGTAGAGGACCGCCCTGACCGTGTCATAACCGACGGCAACGAGACAATCGTCATCGACTATAAGTTCGGCCATAAGAACGCGTCCTACGTCAAGCAGGTACAGCGCTACATGGAACTCATGCAACAAATGGGCTACCCTAACGTTCATGGTTACCTCTGGTACGTTAATCTGGACGAAGTGGAAAGTGTGGAGTTGTAAAGTAGATAGTGTAAAGAGTAAAGTGTAATGTAAATTGAACAATGAAGTCATTCCTTAACATAGTAGCACAAGATATACTTGAGAAATACGGCAATAACCTCTCTGAGATTGTCGTAGTATTCCCAAACAAGCGAGCATCCCTCTTCCTTAATGAGGAGTTGATACGCCAATCTAACGGTAAGCCTGTATGGAGTCCGCAGTACATGACAATCAGCGAACTGTTCCGCGCACATAGCCAACTGGTAGTTGCCGACCAGATAAAACTCGTATGCGAACTCTACCGCCATTATGCAGAAAAGACCGGAACCACCGAGTCTCTCGATGATTTCTATGGTTGGGGAGAACTAATGCTTTCCGACTTCGACGACCTCGACAAGAACATGGGTGATGCAGAGCATATCTTTGAGAATACAGACGAGCTTCACGCCTACGACAACGCCAACTACCTCAGCGATGAGCAGAAGGCTGCCCTCAAGCGTTTCTTCGCCAATTTCAACGATGAAACCTCACAAATCAAGCAGAACTTCGCCAGTCTGTGGAACTGCCTCGGCGATATCTACACATCATTCCGTGACAGTCTCCGCGCACAGGGCATAGCCTATGAGGGTATGCTCTATCGTGATGTGGCAGAAGAACTCAAACACCCATCAGCCAACACCCAACACCCAACACCTACCACCCACTACCTATTCATCGGTTTCAATCTCATCCAACCCGTTGAACAGGAACTCATGGCCTACCTCCAGCGTGAGGGTAAGGCTACATTCTATTGGGATTACGACAACTACTATATGAAGGAAAGCAACGAGGCTGGACGCTATATCAAGCAGTACCTCTCAGCTTTCCCTAACGAGATAACCCTCCCTGAGGCTTTCGACAACTTCACCAAGAAGCCTGACATCACCTTCATATCTGCCACTACAGAGGATGTGCAGGCACGCTATGTCAGCCAATGGCTTACCGAGGAACGCCTTAAGGCGGGTAAGAGAACAGCCGTCGTACTATGCGACGAGAAACTGCTCCCAACCGTCATACATGCCCTTCCTGACAACGTGAAGGACATAAACATCACCTCTGGCTATCCTCTCCAGCAGACACTCATTGCAACCCTCGTAAAGCAGATATTCACCCTTAAGCAGCGCGGCTCTTCACGCATCAAGGGTGCCCTCCGGCTGCATCAGGTCAACACCATACTGCATCATCCATACATGAAGTATCTCTCGGAGAATGCAGCCACACTTAAGCAAGAATTGAATGATGAGAAGAAAAAGGTGTTCTACCCAACCATAGAAGAACTATCTATTGACGAGCACCTTGCCAATATCTTCACACCTATCCCTCACCATGACGAGGCTCCTACTCCACTTGAGGCTCAGCGTCTGCGCTGTCTCGACATCATCGAGTGTATCATGAAGGCAATCCATCGTATTGCCACCAACAGCAACGATACCGACCCTCTCATGCAGGAGTCGCTCTACCGTATGCACCAGATAATGAACCGCGTCAACACGCTCATCCTCTCAGGTGAGCTCACAGTCAGCGATTCTTCCCTTCAAGGCATTCTCAATCAGATTATACGCTCTACAACGGTTCCATTCCATGGTGAGCCTATCATCGGCATACAGATCATGGGAGTACTCGAGACCCGTAACCTCGACTTCGACCACATGCTCATCCTGTCGGCCAACGAGGGTAACATACCGAAGGCTGTCAACGATTCATCATTCATCCCACATGTCATTCGTCGTGCCTACGGACTCACTACCATAGAGAATAAGGTGGCTATCTATGCCTACTACTTCCACCGCATGATGCAGAGGGCAAATGATGTGTCCATCACATACAACAACTCCACAAACGACACCAAGACCAATGAGATGTCGCGTTTCATGATGCAACTCATTGCTGAGTCTGATCTCAACATAAAGGTTGCAGAACTGACATCATCATTACTCGTGAGCAAGAAAGAACGTTGTGATGTGCCCAAAAACGCAGAAGTCATCGAGAAAATGGAGCAAGAAAACTCCATTTCACCGACAGCCATCAATTCATACCTGCGCTGCCAACTCCAGTACTTCTACAAGTATGTGTGCCGTATCAAGGACAACGCAGAGACCGATGAGGAGGAGATGGATAACCGCACCTTCGGACTCGTCTTCCACAAGGCTGCAGAGCTTCTCTACGCGCCATTCAAAGGCAAAAGTGTGACTGAATCCATCATCGAAGGAATGCTCAAGGATCCGTCTGTCATAGAGCGTGCCATCGACGAGGCATTCATGGAGGAACTCTTTGCCATGAAGACTCCAGAGGCTAAGAAGCGTAAGATGCCGACACTCGACGGTACACAGCTCATTCATCGTGAAATAATAAGGAAGATGCTCAGACAAACGCTTCAGTACGACAAGAAGCATTGTCCGATAGAGATTATAGATGTAGAACGCAACATCTACGACACAATCAAATTTGATACCGACCGTGGTACTCGCACTCTCAGAATTAAGGGTATCATCGACCGTCTCGATGTTGTAAAGGGTGAGGACGGTCACCTTCAGATGCGTGTCGTTGACTACAAGACTGGTTCACGTGAGCCTGGTAATATCAGTTCGGTAACAGAGATATTCACTCCAGAGGGTGCAAGTAAGTCAAATGTCCACAGCGACTACTATCTCCAGACTCTCCTCTACTGCCGTATTCTCTCTCAGCCTATGAGTGGCACACCTCAGAACGGCACCTATCCAGTAGTCCCTGCCCTTCTCTACCCTCACCGCTCATCAGCAGACAACTACAATCCTGTATTATCTATTAACAAGGAGAAGATTCACAACATTCTCGACTACGCCGATGAATACAACGAGAACTTCATCCGCGTCCTCAAGGAGATCTACGACTACTCCCGTCCTTTCACCCCTACCACAGACACCAAGAACTGTGATAGGTGTTTCTATAAGGAGATTTGCGGAAAGATGAAATAACAGCCCCTCACCCGCCCTACGGGCACCCTCTCCCCGAAGGGCGAGGGAGAAGTTAGTAATTCTCGCAGTAAGGGAACAGTAAAAGAAAAGCCAGAAAGACGACATAGCAAGATAAAATCACTATGCGCCTTTCTGGCTTCACGTATAAAATAACATATCATCCAGTTTTTAGGTGTCGGACTTTGACTTTACTTCCCGATGGTCAGTGGGTCTGCGACAAATATCCCTTCGGCCGTCGACCTTTGGTTCTGTCCTCGCCCCCAACATCATTCAATACAACAGCCCTTGCAGACTACCCTTTTAGGTGTCGCCCGCTTAGGGGCTCGCAAATCACCCTTACCGCGAGAAATACAAACTTTCCCCTCGCCCTTCGGGGAGAGGGTGTCCGCAGGACGGGTGAGGGGCTGTTATCTAAATATCAGAAGCCTCCACTCCCCATTCTCCTTCTTCTCTTCCAGAGTCAGTCCCAAACTCTCGGCTTTCTCAACAAGAAGAGGGACATCATCCTCGTAGAAACCACTTAGGATAAGAGTGCCATTTGATGCCATGACTTCACGGAAGGCAGGCATATCATTCAGGAGGATGTTACGGTTGATATTGGCAAGCACCACATCAAACACACCCTCGACATGTGAAAGGACTGAGGCATCACCCTCGTACACCTCAATCTTATCAGCTACACCATTAATCTCTGAATTATGACGGGTGTTGTCTGCACTCCACTCATCAATGTCATATGCCACAGCCTCTGCTGCACCGCATTTCAAGGCTGTAATAGCAAGAATACCAGTACCACAACCACAATCAAGCACACGCTTGCCCTCAAGAGGCAAATCAAGGAGTGTGCCCACAATCATCTGGGTTGTCTCATGTGTACCTGTTCCAAATGCATTACGCGCGTGGATTCCTATTTTGATGGGTGATGGGTGTTGGGTGGTAGGTGATGGTGGATTGTATTGAGCGTCATGGGATTCAGCAGACAAAACGCCATCACCCAACACCCAATCGCCATCACCCAACTCCGGATGCAGCACATCATAGATCACCAGTCGGTCATCAATATTAATAGGTGCAAAGCCCTCTTCCTTTTCCCAAGTCTCATTCCAGTCCTGATCTTCCACCTCTTCAGAGGTAAAGGCAACAGAGACATCATCCATCGGGAAGTCGGCAAGTGCATCCTTAAGCATGGTTTCATCGAAGAAATCCACCTGAACATATCCGTCAACACCTTCCTCGGTATCAAGGAATGTCTCATATCCGCATTCGCCTGCTATGGCTGCGGTAATCTCACGTGCTGGCTGCATAAGTTCCTCGTCAGCACACTGAATATTGAAATGTGATACTAAATATTTCATAAACAAGATAAATTTGAGTGCAAAATTAATAAAATTAGGGAAAAACTCCTAAATTGATAGGGATTTTCCGTAACTTTGTTGCAAAAGTTAAGGTAATTTTGCACCATAAACAATAATAAACAAGAAAAAACAACCTTTTTATATTAAGGGAGGATATCACAATGAAAAGAACACTATCTCTTCTATTCATAGCAGCAATGGCTTCCTGCTCACTCTTCGCGCAGGACGACATGTACTTTACCCCTAAGTCAAAGGCTCAGATTGAAAAGGAAAAGGCTGAGATAAAGGCTGAAAAGGAAAGAAAAAGAGTCGAGGCTGAAAAGGAAGAAGCAAGGAGATATGCAGAGTATCTTGCAGAAAAGGAAAAGGAAGAGCAGGAGATTCTGGAACTAAAGAAAGACTGGCTTCGCAAGAACAGACATAGACTGTCACAGACAGAAGACGGACAGCTTGTTTATCACGTTGGTCGTGACGTCAGCGATGACGAATACAACCGTCGCGGAAAGTTCAAGTCAAAGGTTTCTGTCGTTAGTCCTGATTCAGTAGCAAGCGATATCATCGACTTCACCGCAGGCAATGGCGAATATCCTGATAGCCTCATAGCTTCAATCGACAGCATCGCCATCGATCCTGACTTCAAAAAGAACAAGAGACATATCGACTATCTTGACGATGATGTGGAATACTACTATTCACGTCGTATGAATCGCTTCGACTATTTCTTCGGTTCCCGTCGTGCATGGATGCTCTACAACAACCCTTGGCACTCACACTGGGCATACGACCCATTCCTGTGGAACGACCCTTGGTATTGGTATGACTCATGGGCATACTCTCCATGGTTCTGGAGTGATCCTTGGTACTACGATAGCTACGGATATCTTGGATGGTCACCATTCTACTATCATAGCTGGGGAGGTTGGGGACATCACCACTACGGCGGTTACTACAACCACTACAATCCAATATTTATAGGTGGCGGACACCACCACGGAGGTGGAAACCATCACTATAACGGAGGTGGAGGTCACAGCGGTTCTGGCGGTGGTCATCATACAATCTCTTCCAACATAAACAACTACGACAGAAGTCACGGCACACGTCGCTCAGGCCTTGGTTCAAGAAATTCTACAATAGACTATTCTAATAGCAACAGAAACCAAGCAATTGATTCTCGTGGCAATAGCAGTTACAGCAACAGCAACTATAGCAGTTCAAGCAGCAGAGGTACCGTAACCAACAGCGGTAGTCAATATAGCACTTCACGCAGCAGCAGTTACAGTAATTCAAGCAGCGGTTCAAGCAGCAGCTACAGCAGCGGTTCACGCAGCTCTGGCGGTGGTGGCGGTGCAAGTCACAGCAGCGGTGGCGGTGGTGGCTTCAGAGGCAGAAGATAATAAATCTGTGCCTTTGAAACATAACCGACGACTACCGACGACTATCAATCAACTATTAACAAAAAGCTATAACAATGAAACACTATATTCTATATACAGTAGCTCTCACCACTCTCGCTATGCCAGCAATGGCACAGGAGACCTACGAGAGCGCAAACATAGCAACACAAGACCTTAACGGTACTGCACGCTATGTAGGTATGGGCGGAGCAATGGAAGCACTCGGTGCCGACATCTCTACAATCAACTCCAACCCTGCTGGTATCGGACTTTTCCGTAAAAGCAGCGTCAGTATGTCACTTGGACCAAGTTTTGTAAAGGGTGACTGTGCAAATGCTTCTGATCTGCTATATATCAAGAATAGCAAGACTCCGATGAGTTTCGACCAATTCGGTTTGGTACTTTCCAACAAAACCAACAGAGGAGACTATGTCAACATCGGCATCAACTACAATAAGAGTCGTAACTTCAACCAGATTCTTTCAGCAGAAAGTGACGTCAGAGGAGCATCCCAGAATAAGGTGTTGTACCATAAGACTGGTGGACTATTATCCAACTACAAAGAGCAGCATTACACCCAGTCAGACTATCTCTACGTGAATACGCTCTCATCAGAGATCGGTTCAACAGACCTCTACTACAATGATGCAGAGCACATGTACTTCGCACAAGACACCAAGGGATATATAAGCAACTTCAACATTAATGTCAGTGGAAACCACAACGACAGGGTGTTCTGGGGCTTCACATTAGGTCTTTACGATGTCAACTATTCACACAATCAGGTATATAGTGAGGACTTGGTGGAATACGCCACTGGTGGCCCTACCCCAGCAGGTATCGTCACCCTCTCAGATGAGCGTAAGATAACAGGTCAGGGATTCGATTTAAAGGCTGGTATCATCTTCCGCCCTATCGAGACAAGTCCATTGCGTGTCGGATTTTCAATCGCAACACCTACATTCTACGAATTGACATCAAGTAACTACACTGAGATCTTAAATGAGGCATACACCATAGATCCTGATGATGGTATGAAGTATCCTGTAGGCACTCATAATTATCTCGAGGAAAACGCACCTTTCTATATAAGCGACGAATACGACTACAAGGTATTCACTCCATGGCGTTTCGGTGCAAGTCTTGGCTACACCATCGGCAAGAACATCGCTCTCGGTGCAAGCTATGAGTTTGCAGATTATTCATCAATCGACAACCGCTACATCACCAACAGGACATATAATGATTACTACGGTTACGATGAGACAGATTCTGAGTCTGACAATAGAATGAACAATCACACAGAAAGAACTCTTCGCGGTGTATCAACTTTGAAGCTCGGTGCAGAATACAAGCCTACAGCAAACCTCTCACTCCGTGCTGGTTACAACTACGTATCACAGATGTACGAGGACAATGGAATGCGTAACTTAGGTCTTGACACCGACGGATGCTATTTCAGTTCTACAACCAACTACGTCAACTGGAAGGCAACCAATCGCTTCACTCTCGGTGCTGGTTATACCTTTGACAACTTCAACATCGACGTAGCATATCAGCATTCATCTCAGAAGGGTGATTTCTATCCATTCGAGACCGTTGACCGCATGGTAAATGGTGACACAAACATCGCTCCATGTGTTGAGGTCAACAATAACCGTCATCAGTTCCTACTCACAATAGGGTATAAGTTCAATTTTGATCTGTAGAAGACCCACCCCCTTCCCCCTCCCATAAAGGGAAGTCCGATGTTGATAATATCGGAGTATGTGTCAGGGGAGTAGTTACCATTTCTCGCGGTGGGGGAAGCCCACCCAGTCCCTCCCAAAGGGAAGTCGGAAAAACCTTCATTACGCTTAGGGTGGACTCTGTGAAGCTTCGTTTCCTATCTGTTTCAGGAACGAAGTTTCACCGAGTTTGCTCCCTTGTTATAGCTAAAGGACAGCGACTGTTCTTCCTATATATAGTTCCATATGCTACAATGAAAAGTCCGAGTAAGTGCGAAAGAAATTCATAGATTATGCTGTTTCTAATTTAAATGGAAAAATAGATATTTCATCATAATGCAATTTGAGGTTTTATAATGAGGGAATATCGAATTTTTGCAGACGGTATTTCTACAAATAAATCAATCTATAAAGCATCTATTGAAGCCCCTCGAGGTATAACATAATTATATTGCGGCTTATTATCAAATTTTATGTTTGGAATCTCATAACAATCTTTTTTGTCTATTATACTTTTGGAATATTGTAGTCGCATTATAGATAATATAGTATCAATATCAGTATTTGTATTTATTCTTTTTGAAGCCCATTTATCAAAATGATTGAGTTCAACAAATACAATCATAGAATCTCCAGGATTAATATAATTTGAATCATATGGTATCTTTTTTATATTGACAATAGGTTTTATTGTTTTATTTTCATCGATTAAATCTACAATAATAGAAGACTCGACAACACTATCATTCCATCCCTTAAGAGGAACGTATATGGTTTCGCTTGAAAAATTTTTTATGACATATAACAATTCGATGAATCTAGGATTAACAGTTTTGGGACAATCACGTTCTTTTGTCCACTCTATATATAATGAATCTGTACAAGGTTTAGAATCTGTTACACTAATAAATTCCGCTTGTACTTCCTGAACTGATTCTGGAATACAGCCACAGATACATGTATATACAATAATGCAAATAAAAATTCTAAATATATCCATTTTCTTTAGCGGTTGAAATAATATAGTCTTTATATTCTTTTGTTGTCTTTTTCCAAGATTCTGCTTTCATCTGCATTTTGTAAATTGGATCAAGAACACCTTTTCTATGATGAAAACCTGCTTTAAAATGTCCTTTGAACTCATGGTCTCCAAGGGTGTTTACAATATTTGAACGAGTTGAAAACAGACTTCTCTCCTTGGAACCTGGTAATCCAACATATGCAATTGTTGTAATGATTAATGTCGCTATTAATATTTTCATTTTCATAATTAATTGTCTCTTTTCCATTTCCTAAAAATTCGAGTCCATTTTCCCTTGTTTGCGGGATAAGGTCTATAACATGCTTTGCTCATAGGCTGGTGAATAAAAGATTGAGCTTTATCTGCTTGCAAAGATATGAACAATTTCTCACACCTCCAAATTTCTTTGCCGAATTCTCCATACGCAACCACAATACAAATGCATTTGCAAAGGATCAGCGATTTTTCTTCCTGTGCAGTTCAAATGTGATTCTTATTTAGGGTCAATTTACAGACTGCTTGCACTCGATTGACGGCAATACTATAATTCTACAAATTCTTCTTTTGGTCATAATAATAGCAGTTATAGTTCTGTTGCAATATTGCGAATGAAAAGGTACAACTAAACCTCAAATACTATAACACGAAGTTCAATAAATACTTACAATTAATTGAGATTTCCATTATTATCTGTTTTAAATGAAATGCGACATACTCCAGCATCACCCAAGGAGCAATTAGTTATTATATACAAATCATTTTTTCTTAAAATACTGTAATATCCTTTATTGACATTATTAGGAAGAACAGTTCCTTTATAAGTTTCTAATCGATAAAAAGAAGGTATAGAATCTAATTTAAGGCACTTATCTCCTTTTTTATTAGGTTCACAATACAAATAATAACTAACGCCTTGTATTTCTATATACAATCGTTTAATTTCATGTTCAGAATATATAATTTTGTCAGTTTTATTTACATAAATACTGTTGTTTTTACAAGAAATCATTAAAAATATAATACAGAGGGAAAAAATCAACTTACTTTTTCTGACTTTGTTGATACTCTGTCCACCATCTATATAAAGTATTAATTTGTGAATTGTCATTTTTGTTTGATTTAAATAGGTCTATTAATGCGTTTTTTCCATAATTGTCGTTTACAAAATCCCTAAATTTCCTATACTTATCAGTACCTTTATCGGCTTCTTGTTCTCGTTTTGAACCATCATGACCATTTTCTGCATAGTCTGCTGCAAAACTATATATATATTGCAATATTTCCTTTTTCTCCAATATGGTTTAGATGTATTACTTCGTGTGACATTAGATCAAACCAAGCATCTAAATCCTGTCCATAACCATGATTATCATATGCATTTTTCTTATCTTCAAAGAAATTATTTGTCAAAGTGATAGTTGCATGTTGTTTATCATTTCCTAATGTTATAGCTCCGCCACCTTTATTTGCAGAATACAACGGATATAATCGACCAAAGCCACGCTCTATAATATTCACTCCTTCTATTGCTTTCATTTCTACACCAGTAACTAAAGATAATAAATATGCTGCAGGTTTTGAAAATGTATAATAATCAGCTCTGTAGAAATCCGCTTTATGGAACTTTAATATATCACGTGGATAAAGACCTTCGATATCAATGTTTTTTTCTGGATTATTCATACAATAATTATAATTATACGGACTCACACCATAATACTTCTCGCAGAGCGGATCAATCCTATCCCATCTTGCGGTGACAGGATTATACTGACGAGCACCATAGTCATAGGTGTTCAGACCATGCATTCTGTGTATATGTCTATAACAT
>DCJC01000001.1:0-11589 GCA_002317355.1 Prevotellaceae bacterium UBA1710
CAAATGGGAAAAGTTGGGTTAAAATATCTGATAATCCCCAATTTATGTGACATAAAAAAAATCCTCCCCCATCAGCAATGCTAACGAGGAAGGATTATGCTATAAATAATTCTAAAGAATTACTTCACCACGAAATCAAGTGTCTGGAGATCCTTGTCAAGTGAAGAACTTCCATAGAGAATCTGGTACTTACCAGAGCGAGTAGAGAGTTCATCGATTGAAGGATCATAGTACTCGAATGATTCACCATCAAGAGTGATAACAGCCTTTGCAGTCTCACCAGCAGCAAGCTTCACCTTCTGGAAACCCTTGAGTGACTTGATAGGAGCATCAGCATAATCGAGTGCCTTAACATATACCTGTACGATTTCCTCACCCTCACGGCTACCAGTGTTGGTAACAGGGATAGTGATTGTAATCTTACCATCCTTCTTCATTGAAGTCTTAGAGAGCTTACCCTTACCATAAGAGAATGATGTGTAAGACATACCATAACCGAATGGATAGAGAGCCTCACCCTTGAAGTAACGGTATGTGCGATTCTCCATGCTATAGTCGAGGAAGTCAGGAAGATCATTGTTAGAGGTATAGAATGTTACTGGGAGCTTAGCTGATGGGTTGTAGTCACCGAAGATTACATCAGCAAGTGCCTTTGCACCACCTTGACCAGGATACCAAGCTTGAATCAAAGCATCATACTTATCCTCTACACTACCGAATGCGATAGCAGAACCAGAGCAGTTAACCATAACAACTGGCTTACCAGTTGAGCGCATAGCCTCAAGCAAACGCTGCTGAACCTTTGGAAGCTCGATATCAGCTTTATCACCACCCTCGCCTTCCATGCTTGCAGAGATACCACCGATTACGATAACAGCATCAGCCTGCTTAGCTTCATTAACGATATCAGTATAGTCAACAAGCTTACGCTCGCAGATATCACCACGAAGCATAGCAAAGTTTCCATCACCACGACGATACTCTACCTCGATATCGTATGTCTCACCTTCCTTTACCTGGAATGACTTATACTCTGGTTTTCTGTTGAAACCGAAACGACGAGGTGTAGGCTTTGCATCTTCTACAACCTCACCATTTACCTTGAGGATATAACCGTTATCTGTAGAGAGTGTATATTTCATCTCACCAGTAAAGTCAGCCTTGTACTTACCAGTAATACGAACAGAGATCTTATCTGTGCTGATACCCTGAGCAAATCCCCAGCCACCGAATGTAGAGAAGTTGAGCTCATTGTAATAGCCAGTTACATCTGGTGTACCCTCAAGAGTCTTATTGTTCCAGAACTCTACGAGAGCACCCTTACCCTCATTGAAATCCTTAAGATGACTGATAGTGTTATACTCGTCAGCAAGAGTACAAGCCTTATGATAGATTACCTTAGCACCTGGAACAGCATTCTTGATACCCTCAAGAAGAGAGTGCTTATGGTTGTCTGATGGAGTACCACCGTAGTTACCGTTGAGAAGCTCTACATCATCAGCATTAGGACCTACAACTGCGATTGTCTTGATATCCTTAGAGAGAGGAAGGATGCCGTTGTTCTTAAGAAGAACCATAGATTCGCGTGCAGCCTGAGTAGCAAGATCATTGTTTGATTCGCTGCTGATTACATCTGGAGTAAGATTAGCCCATGGAAGCATATCAGCTGGATCGAACATACCAAGCTCGAAGCGTCCCATCAAGGTCTTTCTGAGGTGCTCATCAAGAGTTGACTCCTTGATAAGTCCCTTCTGAAGTGCTTCTGTGAGAACCATGAACACCTTACCGCACTCAAGGTCTGTACCATTCAAAACAGCATCTACAGAAGCTGAGAGAGGATCCTTGTGAGTCTCGTGCTGCCCCTTGTTGTAGAAGTTATTGATAGCATCACAGTCAGTAAGCACGATAGCATCATAGTTCCACTTACGACGGAGGATATCTACGAGAAGACGGTCACTTGTACAGCATGGCTTACCCTCATAACGGTTGTAAGCACACATCACCTCACGTACGTTTGCCTTCTTTACCAATGCTTTGAAAGCAGGAAGATATGTCTCCCAGAGGTCACGCATAGATACTGTAGCATTGTAAGAGTGACGCAATGGTTCTGGACCACTGTGTACAGCATAGTGCTTAGCACAAGCGTGAGTCTTGAAGTATTTATCATCATTACCCTGCATACCGAGAACAGTCTGAACACCAAGCACAGCATTCATATATGGATCCTCACCGCAGGTCTCCTGACCACGTCCCCAACGAGGATCACGGAAGATATTCACGTTAGGACACCAGAAAGTAAGCTCTGGATTACCAGGATAATAGGTTACACCCATTGGTACGTTGAACACGTTGTGATCAGAACGGTTCCAGTTTGCACGAGCCTCATCAGAAACAGTAGAGAACACATCATACATCAGCTTCTCACTAAATGCAGCAGCCATACCAATTGGTTGAGGATAAACGGTATATCCACCCTGACGAACACCATGACAAGCTTCACTCCACCAGTTGTAAGAAGGAATACCAAGACGATCGATAGAGATTGACTTGTTCATCATCAATCCAACCTTCTCTTCTGGAGTGAGAAGTGAGATGAGATTCTCCACGCGCTCAGCTCTTGGAAGACTTGGATCGAGATAAGGATACTTGTACTTGCTCTCTGCCTGAACCATAACTGAGTTTGACTCACCCACAACAGCCTTTGCAGAAAGTGCACCAAGGGTATTTCCCTCAGCATCCATGAGTTCAACACTACGGTAAGTCTTTCCCTGAGCATTGTTTGGAGAGAAAGCTACCATTACCTCAGCTTCCTGACCTGGCTGAACAGCAGTTGTAGGATAGTGAGCTGTAATACATTCGCAACTTGCATTTGTCTTAGCAATTCTAACTGGTGCTTTTGATACATTCTTAAACTTGAATGTATGACAAACAGTACCCTTAGCAGCATCAATAGCGCCAAAGTCCCATTCGTAACTATCAAACGACAAAGAACTCTTGTTATCTGCAAATGCAGATGGAGCAAGAACTATAGACAGGGCTATAGAATAAAGAACTTTTTTCATTAAGTTTAGTTGTAGTTTCACATTGTTATTAATAAATATAAAATTAAAGACGTGCAATTACATTTAAGGTTTAAGATTCATATCATAAATATCGCTTTTATCCTATCTTTCATCGGATTATTAACGTCGTTTTGACTAAACGGAAGACTCATTATTCTCTTCTTCATGTTCAACACAAATCATGACTAAAAAATATTAATGTCCTAATTAACGTCTTAATTATCGTCTTAATTAACGTAAGCGTAAGCAAAAGCACAAACGGATATTTTTGCCTACGCACAACAATAATTCGGACATTAATTGTGACATTAATATTTCTAACAGTTGTTTATAATTCCTGCACTTGAGCATTAAATTTCAGCAAACTGACGTATTATTAAGCCATAAATAACAAAACTTATAAGTTATTTAAATAATAAAAATTTGGTTATATCAAAGAATTTGCTTACTTTTGCCATCCACAATCAAGGATAGATAAAAATCACAAATTACAATGCTGTCACGAGACAAAAAGATATATAGAGTTACACTAATGGGAAGTATCGTAAATATGATACTTCTCATTTTGAAGTTTGCTGCTGGTATCTTAGGCCATTCTGCTGCTATGGTTGCAGATGCTGTTCATTCTTTGAGTGATTTCCTTACTGACATCGTGGTTATAGCTTTTGTAAGGCTTAGTAGCAAACCAGCAGACAAGGATCACGACTATGGACACGGTAAGTACGAAACCATAGCAACATCCATTATCGGTATGGCTCTTATTGTAGTGGCAGTAATGCTTGGTTGGAACGGAATTGATAAGATAATCTATGTAATTCAGGGTAATAAACTTGAATCTCCAGGCATTATAGCATTGGTTGCAGCAATAGTAAGTATCTTATTGAAGGAGTGGGTGTTCCGTATTACTCGCAAAGTTGCTCTTGAGGTAAACTCACAGGCTCTTGAAGCTAACGCATGGCATCATAGAAGCGATGCCCTTTCATCTGTAGGAACAACCATAGGTATTGGTGGTGCAGTAATGTTGGGAAGCAACTGGGCAGTTCTCGATCCTATAGCTGCAGTAGTGGTTAGTGTACTCATTTTTATAACAGCATTTAGACTTCTCCGACAAGCATCTGGTGAGCTGCTCGAAGAGAGTCTTCCAAAGGAAACAGAGGATAAGATAGAAGAGATTGTTTATCGTGACACATTAGTTAGGGATATCCACAATCTCCATACCCGTCGTATAGGTAGTATAATAGCAATAGAGATGCACCTTCGACTTCCAGGATACATCACCTTAACCGAATCACATTGTCATGCTTCTGAGATAGAGAGGTCATTGCGTGATGAATTTGGTGATAATACCCACATCATGCTTCATATTGAGCCGATAAAGTAGCGCCCGCTTTATTATATTCTTTACAGATGTTGATAGATGTTCGTTTATGTTTCTCTATGTTGAGCCTTTAGGCGACTATTTTTTTTGAAGTCGTCGCTATGCTCCTCAACATCTATGAACATTTACAAACATAGAAGATGGTTTCTTTTGTTTTCATTTGTTTTTTAGTTAAAGTGAAAGCAAATGGATTGAACTCACGTTAAAGTTGAATTATTTTTGGAAAAAACTTGGGGGATTACGATTTATTTATTATTTTTGCACTCATAAATTAGAAACGTGCACCAGCCTTAGGGCTGACTTGCACTATTTATTTCGTGCGAGCCAAAGTTTGCATTGACTTACAAAAAATAAGGGCAAGAAATAATGGTTTAAAATAAACCAAATGCCTGATAATACGTCAAATAAGTGATATATACTCCTATAAATCAGATTTCACGTGCAAGAGAAAATTGCACAAGTCTTTTAAATCACAAGCATCATGAACACATATGACGTACAAATAAAAACTGATCTTGGAGAGACAATAGTGCTCCAAGTGACAGCTTCATCTGAGGTAGAGGCAGAAATGACCGCTATCTGCATGGTTGAAGGTGGTGAGGCAGGAACAGAAGGAACTGTAGTTATTGACTGCTTCACACTATAGGATGGTTATTTAATATTATAATGAAAAAAATATTCTCTCTCTTGTTTCTATGCCTAATGACACTCTCTATGTCGGCACAGAAATCAGCAATTCTTGTTGTGCAGTTTGGCACATCAAATGACCAAGGACGTACAGCTGCCCTTGACGTGTTATTCAGCGATATCAAATCTCGTTACTCTCAGTATGAAGTGCGTGAGGCTTACACCTCCCCTACTATCCGTCGCATTCTTGCAAAGAAGAATGTGAAGAAAGATAGTGCTGTAGATGCCCTTCTTCGTCTTCATCTTGATGGTTACGACAAAGTGTACGTAATGCCAACATTCCTTCTCGATGGTGTTGAGATGAATATGCTTCGTGATGATGTACGCTCTGTATCTCAGTTCTTTAAGGAAATTAATGTTGGCAATCCCGTATTATATCGTCTCGAGGATTTCCATGCAGTTGCCGATTTGCTTACACAACAGCCAGTTGCAAAGAAAGAGGCTGTGATGTTCGTAGGACATGGTAATGAATACGCAAGTTCTGGTGCCTACACTATGCTCAGTCAGATAATGCAGCAGAAAGGCAGCTATTTCGTTGGTACTATTGAGGGATGGCCAGATTTAGAGGCTTCTGTCTCTTTGGTTGATCCAAAGCTTTATAAGCAGGTTAATGTAATTCCTCTTCTTCTTGCAAGTGGTGTTCATGTACGTGAGGATATTGATGGTGAATGGCGTCCAGCCTTCGAGAAGAAAGGTTTCAAGGTGAATGTTTCTTTCAAGGGCTTAGGAGAAGATAAAGCCTTCCGCGAGTTCATCATCAAGCATCTCGACGAACTCCTTAAGAAATAGTTTCCATAACCCTTCGTTATGCCAAGGGGGTAAACTCAGTGAAGCTCCGTTCCATGTCTGCTTAAAAAGCGGACCTTCACTGAGTTTACCCCCTTTTCATATAGGAAGATCAAAAGAGCTATGGCGAAGTAGCTTACCAGCTACCACCGCCTCCTCCTCATCCGCCACCACCAGAGAAGCCGCCTCCACCTCCACCACTACTAAATCCACCGCTACTGCTTGGTGGATTATGACTTATGGATCTGATATGACTAGTGATGGTGTCGTTCAGATTTTCTACCACATGACCAGTGAAGTTATGCGTTGAGAAACCATCTGATGGTGTGTACCAATCAGGTTTCTCCACTCTGATGCTCTTGAATTTCCTACTCCACTCGTCTGCAAGCTCGAACACCATAGCAGAAAGCAGAAAAAAGTCTTTCCAAAGATGCATTAAAAAAAGTTACCATTACGACTTAGCGCAATGGTAACTCCACATTAAAATATTTTATAGGATATTAAGCCTGCTTTGGACCAAACTCATTGTCCTCAACACTTGGCTGAACCATCCAGTAGATAACGATGAGACCAACGAATGGCACACAAGCAAGAAGAAGCATAATGCCCTTCTTACCCATATCATGAAGACGACGAACTGCAACAGCGAGACCAGGAACCAATAATCCCAAGCTAACAACCGTGCTAAGAACTTGAATGCCGATAACTCCATCAATAACCATTGCTACAATGCTCAGCAAGAGGTTGAAAAGAACGAAATACCAATACTCAGAACGAGTTGCGCGTCCTGAAAATGTTGCATACTTTGCAATACATGTCTTTACAGATTCTGCGAATGTCATAAAATTTGAAATTTAAATGTTAAAATTATAATATTAAGTCTTTATCGGCAACAAAATTACCTTTTTTTTTGATAATATGCAAATTATTTGTTACCTTTGCCGTAAATTTTATAAATATTTATTAAATCTATGAGTTACAATCAAAGACAAATGAATTTAAACAGCGTGGTAGATCGCGCTTGGGAAGTAAGTAAGCGCCATTGGGGTGCTTTGGTAGGAATCTATTTTATAGGCGGTGTCATCGGTTCAATTCCAAGCTCTGCAATTCAGTCACAACAATACTATGTGCTTCTTGCAGAATTAGCAAAGGGCAATCTTGAAGGAGCAGAAGCTGCAGAAGCAGCTATGGCAGATGCAAACCCTAATTTCGTAGGTATTATTGTGGCTTACATATTGGCCATTGTTTTATCAACGATTGTAAGTGTAGTATTATTCAAATATATCCATAAGATTCTTGCAGACAAGGACATTTCCGATTTCACACAAATACTCAAGGATGCAATAAAGATTGCTCCAATGGCATTTGTCAAGATTCTGTTATATAGTCTTGTGTGCGCTCTTGGTATGGTATTTTTCTTATTACCAGGTATTTATCTTGCAGTTCGTCTTTACTTTGTGATATATCTATCAGCTATACATCCAGAGCTCACCATCGAAGAGACATTCAAGAAGTCATGGAAAATGACAGATGGAAGATTCCTCCAGTTGTTTGGCTACGGAATCGTATCAAGTCTTATTGCAATGTCAGGTCTTTTGCTCTGTTGTGTCGGAATATATTTCACAGTTCCAGTAGCTTATGTGATGATGGGTGAAACCTACAACCAGATACTTGAGGAAATGGGTGAGGATATTGACGATGAAGAGCCACTGGTAGCAGCAAATAATGAAATCCAGTAAGGCACCTATATTCATACTGATAAGTATAATTGTAGCGATTGGAGCAATTCTCGCCTTGGGCAATCCACACAGCACATCATGGCCGCTGAAATGCCCATTGTTTCATCTCACAGGACTTCAATGCCCACTATGTGGAATGCAGAGAGCCGTTCACGAATTGCTACACGGAAATATAAAAGAAGCCTGGACATTAAACCCAGGCTTCTTTCTCTTATCTCCATATCTATGCTTGCTGTTGTTAGGGCAGATATCCCCTACCCTTATGAATAACAACAGCATCATTAGATTCTGCTATCGTAATAATGTCATCTTCACGATTCTTGCTCTCACCATTGTGTGGGGAATTGTGAGGAATGTGATGTAAATCAAGGTTCATCAGAAATTTGGAGTGATATCCAGTATTAATGCTATCGCTAGGAAAATGGCTCACGCCTAAGAAAATAAGAATAATTGCTCCTTCGTCGCATAAAATAAAGCATTTCAATTGGGTAAAATGGACTTTGTCCTTAGAAAATGCTAGCGCGAGTAAGGGGTGTCCGAATGGATTTTCCATTGCGAAGCAATATTTTCCTCAATTGAGTATGATAAATATTTTATGCGACATCGGAGCAATTTTATGACATCGTCAATTTTTTGCAGCCGTAAGGCATTTTCCTAGCGATAGCCTAATCTTTGTCACTCGAAATGTCGGATGAACCATTCATAATATACCGTTTTCAAAGAATGAAGGAAAGAATAAAAACATTGTTGGGTAGCCTCAACAGCAACATTTACGAAAAAGATGCAGAACTGGCACTATCGCTTCTTGCGGCTATTGCTGGTGAGAGTATCATTCTGCTTGGACCTCCAGGAGTGGCAAAGTCTATGATCGGTCATAAACTCAAAGGTGCATTTGAAAACGGTAAGGCATTTGAGTATCTGATGTCAAGATTCTCTACACCTGATGAGATATTCGGTCCTGTAAGCATCAGCAAACTAAAGGATAATGACCGTTATGAGCGTGCAATCAAAGGTTATCTTCCAGATGCAGATGTTGTTTTCCTTGATGAGATTTGGAAGGCAGGTCCTGCAATTCAGAATACTCTCCTTACGGTTATCAACGAGAAGATTTTCCGTAATGGCGATCAGATAGTACGACTTCCTTTGAAGCTTCTTATTGCAGCAAGTAATGAGTTGCCAGCTCAAGGTGAGGGCTTGGAGGCTTTATGGGATCGTTTCCTTATTCGTGTTGAGTGCAAGAGCATCAGTCGTCCAGATAACTTTGCAAAAATGCTTCTCGATGAAAGTGATGAGTACGAGGAACTTTCTGAAGGACAGATAACTGCAGAGGAATATGAACATTGGCAACGTCAGATAAAGATGGTTACTGTTAATGCTGATGTGCTGAAGAAAATCAACACCATCCGAAATGCTATGCACTATGTGACATTGAGTAATGGCGATGAGCCACGAAGTGTGTATGTGAGTGATCGTCGTTGGAAGAAGATTATGCGACTGATGAAGACAGAGGCTTTCCTTCATGATCGTACAGAGGTGGATATTGAGGATCTCATGCCTATATATCATTGTCTGTGGCAAGAACCAGAAGAGCGTGATGGTATGAGGAATATTGTGATTCGTGCCATATTCCAAGACACGATTAATGCCATTAGCAAGCTGAAGGAGGATCTTGAGCAGGATATTCGTCAGCATAGAGCCAACAGATCTGTTTCTGCAGCTTCTATGAGAGGTGAGCATTTTGATGATTCTGACAAGAAGATTTATGGAGATTTCTACTTCCATGTGCTTGGACACGATTCTGGAAATACCTATATCTTCATGACCGACTATATGAAACTTCGCTCATGGGCAACTCGAGGAAATGCTCAGCAAGGTGTTCTTATAGAGGATGAGAACAGACGAGGATATAAGTTTATTCGTGCCTATAGTGGTGACTATAATACAGCAAGAGGCTATTCCGTAAACCTTACTCGCGATAAGGATCATCTTCTTATAAATGGTGTTCGCTTTGAGATTGAGAAACTTGGAAGAGGCGAGATGAATGGTTCTCTCGTAACTAAACCAACTGCTTTGAAGCATGATTACTTTGCAGAGATAGAATCTTTGACCGACAAACTTCGATATTGGCAGAACGCAGTTGCAGAGCATCTGTTTGTGTCAGAAGAAGATAGAAATGTCGTAGAGCAATTCTTGAAAGGCATTTATTCTGATATTGCCAATACGAGAATGGATATCGGGAAGTTGGAGATTTAGAGTAAAGGGTAAAGTGGAAAGAGTAAAGGGTATAGAGGAAAGAGTAAAGGGTATAGTGGAAAGAGTAAAGTAGGAAAGTGGAAAGAGCAAAGATTAATGGAGATAGTTTATCAGGAACTGGAGCAAATTATGTTCCAGAGATTAATCGTGCTTATGATCCACGCAACTATATCTTTATTGTTGACAAGTTTATTGAGAGTGGACAGTTGCCTCCAGGACTTATTGGTGAAGATGGAAGCCTGATGTTCGACAAGGACGACCCGATGATACAATATATCCTTCAGATACTTTCTGATGGAAATATATGTTCTCGAGTACTTACAAGCAAGATTATGGCACTCTCATTCAGAGATGGAATGGTGAGTTTCATTCTCGATGTCTGCCAGAAGATTTCATACAACTATAACCGTATGTCAGGAGAGATGAAGAAGGCGAACGAAACTCTTAGCTGGTCGATGATGAAACGACAAGAAGGAACTGGTGCTTTACTTCAACAACTTGATGATGAATATCGTGAAGAAGGATTCGACAAGGATTTCTACGAGAAGCTATTCTCAAAGAGTGGCTATGGTGATGAAGATGCTTGGGGAAAGATGTGTCAGGATTGGCAGCAAGCTATTCGTAATGGCCTTAAAAAGAAAGCTGATGAAGCCACCAAGACACGTGGAGATGCCTTGAAGAAGGCTTTTAGTGCCAAGTTTGAGAGCGTTAAGAAACAGCAGGACGATCTTGGAGTTAGCGATTTTGATGTTCTCCAGACATGGAGTATGATGGATGGACAATGGACAGAGACAGAATTTGAGAAGGCTCTAAATATTGTTCGCATTCAGAAACAATATCCTGAGATTGCAGAGGTTTGTAAGAAGATGGGACGAGTAGCCAATGATCAGGATAAGGATTTGATGAAGGTATCTTCTGGATTGAAATTCAAGATGGAGCACGCATCAGGTTCTGATATTGAAGGCGTTACGATGGGAGATGATTTCAACGCCCTCCTACCCCATGAGGTTGTGCAGTTTTCTGACAACGAACTTGAAGATCTTTTCTACGAACGATTTGTGACAAAGAAACTGCAGATGTTCAGATATAAGTCGGAGATGGCAAAGCCTTCACGCAAACTTAATTGGAAGCATGCGTCAAGAAAAGGGCCGATGATTGCTTGTGTGGATTCTTCAGCAAGTATGAAGGGCGTTCCTCAGAAGATAGCCTCATCACTTCTTGGACGACTGGAAACGACAGCAGAACTGCTAATGCGAGATTGTTTCCTCATTGACTTCTCTGTAAACATAAAACCGATAGACTTGAAGGTGAGGTTTCATGAATATCGTCTCAACTCACTCGGTTTGCGCTCTACGGAAGCAGATTTCTCAAAAGGTTTATTCCCATTTATGAATGGTGGAACGGATGCAACAAAGATGCTTGAGAAAACTTTTGAATTGCTTGAAAGTGATCCAAGCTATCAGAATGCCGATGTGCTTTGGGTAACCGACTTTCTCATTCCATTACCTGAGAAGTCATTACTCAGAAAGATGCAGAAGATGAGGAATGAGGGCACACGCTTCTATGGTTTCCAAATAGGAGAAGAGCCAAATCAATGGGCTCCCTATTTCGACCACATCTATAAAGTGAGATACAGGATTCCAAGAAGGTTCTGAGGTGTTAGTGATGGTAAAATAATAACTTC
>DCJC01000001.1:11617-27845 GCA_002317355.1 Prevotellaceae bacterium UBA1710
TTTTTCTTTGAGCCGCTTTTACTCATCTTGCTGGCTATTTTTGTTTCATTCATCGGTCGAGATGCCCGCATCACTCCCTCTTCATGAAGCAAAAATATCTCAACAATCTGAACAAAATCGTCCGTAGTTATTATTTCACCATCACTTAATTATGAATTTTGAATTAAGAATTTCAAAAAAAATTATTATCTTTGCAGCAAAATTAGAAAATAAGATATGGAATATATGTCTCAAGAAGGCTATGACAAACTCGTAGCCGAACTTCAGGAAATGATAAATGTTGAGTTGCCAAGAGTAAAGGATGCTATTGCAGAAGCTCGTGACAAAGGTGATCTCAGCGAGAATTTTGAGTATCATGCTGCTAAGCGTGAGCAAGGAAAGCTTCTGAGCAGAATAAGCTATAAGCAGAAGATTCTTGAGAATGCAAGAGTTGTGGACACCTCTGTTCTTGTAAGTGATACCGTAGGATTGTTGCGTAAGGTGGAGATGACTAATTTAGGCAACAATGCTAAGATGGCATACACTATCGTTAATCCTCATGAGGCAAATCTCAAGGAGGGTAAGATTTCAATCAAATCTCCTATTGCAGATGCATTGCTTGGCAAGAAGGTAGGTGATGTAGTTGAGGCTCATGTTCCTTCAGGTGTTATCAAATTGAGAATTGACAATATCACACTATAATTATGCAGACAGATAGAATATTACTTCGCAGATGGATGGAGAGTGATGCAGAATCGCTCTTCAAATATGCTTCAGATCCAGATGTTGGGCCACGAGCAGGATGGCCTGTGCATCAATCTGTAGAGGAAAGTCTTGAAGTTATTCGTAATATCTTCAGCAACGATACCACATGGGCAATTGTTCTCAAGGAAACTAATGAGGCTATTGGTTGTATGGGGTATTTCACTCAGGCAACAAGTAATATTCCTATTGGTGAGAATGACTGCGAAATAGGGTATTGGGTAGGAAAGCCTTACTGGAATAAGGGTATCTGTACAGAGGCTCTCAGATTGATGCTTGACTATTGCATCAATGAGAAGCACTATGAGAATATCTGGTCGGATCATTTCATAGGAAATCCTGCATCTGGAAGGGTTATGGAGAAATGCGGATTCAAGGATACAGGTAAACTCAACAGATGCAGCAATCTCTTAGGAGGCGACAAAGATATGGTGAGGATCTATAAACTCATGGATTATGGAACATAATGTTCTTTTAGATGAAAATATCCTTGATGTATTCGGGCCTGTAGAAGACACAACAACCGATATTATAAAAGTTGTTGGCGTTGGAGGGGGCGGATGTAATGCTGTTGGTTATATGTATCGTGAAGGCATGAAGAGTGTGACTTTTGCCGTTTGCAATACCGACAGTAAGAGTCTTTCTATCAGCCCAGTTCCAACCAAGATAATGCTTGGAAAGAACGGACATGGTGCAGGAGCAGATCCCGAGATAGGACGTACTGAGGCAGAACAGAACGTTGAAGACATAAAGAAACTATTCAGCGACCACACCAAGATGGTGTTCATTGTAGCAACAATGGGAGGTGGTACGGGAACAGGTGCTGGTCCTTTGGTGGCAAAAATCGCAAAGGAGATGGGTATGCTCACAATAGGCATCGTTACCCTACCCTTCTACTTCGAGAAGCGCCCGAAGATTGTGAGAGCACTTAATGGTATTGAGGAAATGCGTTCTAATGTGGATGCTTTGCTCATCATCAATAACGAACAGATATCAAATGTCTATAACGATTCGCACATACCAGTTAGTGAAGCTTTACGTAGAGCAGATGAGGTGATGGCTACTGCCGTTAGAAGTATCTCAGAACTCATCACTCTCAATGGTAAGATTCAGACGGACTTTGCAGATGTGAAGACAACGATGCGAAATGGTGGTGGTGCCATTATGTCGATTGGTAGAGCTTCTGGTGCAAATCGTGTGCAGGATGCTGTCCTTGATGCCCTCAACTCACCATTACTCTATGGTTGTGATATCAGTAAGGCAACCAGAATATTGTTCAACATCTACACAAGTAGCGAGCACGAGTTGTATGTGGATGAGATAGAAGCTATTGATGCTTTCACGGATGAACTCGACCCAAATATTGATGTTATCTGGGGTATGGCTATTGATGAAACCCTTGATGCTGATGCCAAGATAACGATTCTGGCAACTGGTTTCGACAATTCACTTCTCATACCTAAAACGGGAAATGAGGATGACCTCTCTATTGATGATGTGATATTCCGACTATATGGCAAAAGCAGAGAGATAAAAACAGAGAAACAAATGCCTATAGAACAAGAAGAGCCTAAGAACGTTAATCCACAACGCGATTTCCTTTCAAGGGTTAGAAACCGTATTCTCAAGGGCATTAATTCTATCACAACTCCTGAAGAGTAATTGGTACTTAGTAACTTGTAATTTATTATTATATTTAACCCAAATTGTTTGAATGAAGAAGCTATTTACATTTGCAGCAGCATCACTTATGATGTTGTCTTGCGCACAGAAAGCAGAGAGTGGTTCACAACAACCTAAGGAACCAACAGTTATTACTTGGATTGAGGACAAACCAGGTCCTTCAAAGCAAGGGCACAACACTTTCCCTGAAGTACCAGATTCATTATGGAATGCTCTCGGACTTAAGGATGGTGTACCTTCAAGTATGAGTTGTTTTTTACTTAAAGCAGAGGGCAAGACCATTTTGCTCGATGCAGGACTTGGTGCTCCATTCAGCCAGCTCATTCCTAAGCTTGCTGAGGCAGGTATTAAGCCAGAGGATCTTGGCCTTATCTACATCACTCACATGCATGGAGATCATATTGGTGGTTTGCTTAAGGATGGTAAAGTGGTATTCCCTAATGCAGAACTTTATATCAACCGTGTTGAAGCTGAGGCTTGGCAGGCAATGGATGACAAGAAGAGTGAGCAGGCAAAGAACGTTCTTGCTGCCTACAAGGATCATCTGCATCAATTCGAGGCAGGCGATACATTAGAAGGTGGTGTTGTTACTATTGCTGCATACGGTCATACTCCAGGTCATACTCTCTATCAGAAGGATAGTATTCTCGTTATTGCAGATTTGATGCATGGTGCAGAATTGCAGTTGAAGTATCCTGAATATTGCCCATTCTTTGATATGGATCCAAAGGCTGCAACAGAATCACGCATCCGCATCTTGAAATATGCTCGTGAGAACAATCTCACAATGTATGGCATGCATTTGCCAGATCCAGGATATGTGAAGTAGCGGTTGGTTGATACCCATCACCTATCAACAACGATAGTATTTCAGAAAAGTCGGTGCAAATATAGTTTGCTCCGGCTTTTTCAAATTCATCCCTATCGCCATAACCATAGAGTACTGCCATAGAGTCGATATTACATTCCTTAGCACCTATGATATCAAACTTACGATCGCCAATCATAAGTATCTTACTCCTATCCGTAATGCCTTGAGCAGCAAGTCCTGCATTAATGACATCAGCCTTAGTATGAAGAGTTCCTGCGTCATCACGACCAGCAATAAAGTCAAAGTATTCACGCAAGCCAAATTCATCTGCAACTCTATCTGCCTGAATCTGCATCTTACTTGTTGCAATACCCATTACATAGCCCCTCCTGCGTATTTCTCCAAGAAAATCAAGCACACCTTCATAAAGATGCTGCTCAACCCATCCTTCATTGAAATATCTCTCGCGGTATTTTGCAACAGCCTTGGCAGCATCTTCATCATTAAAGCCATAGAACATCTTAAAGGAATCCTCAAGAGGAGGTCCTACAAATGGTCGAAGAGAATTGAGATCTGTTACCTCTATACCAAAGTGAGCCAATGAGTATTGGGCACATTTCATAATACCCTCACCACTATCTATAAGTGTGCCGTCAAGATCGAAAAGCAGTATTTTATAATCTAATTTCTTCATATCCTTTAATGAACAAAATAGGACCTGCAACTACTTGCAAGCCCTATTTTAATTTTTATTATGTCAAAAGAACTACAGCTTGAGTTCCTTGATGATGCTTGAAATCTT
The DNA here is from genome assembly GCA_002317355.1 of Prevotellaceae bacterium UBA1710. Taxonomy (GTDB): domain Bacteria; phylum Bacteroidota; class Bacteroidia; order Bacteroidales; family Bacteroidaceae; genus Prevotella. The sequence continues at coordinate 15,655 of DCJC01000001.1, forward strand.
CTGCAATGTTGTTACTCGTGTTGGAACGAGTGGCAGACGAAGCTGGTTCTTGATGAAGCCCATCTCTGTGAGAAGTGCCTTTACACCTGCTGGGTTACCGTCAACGAAGAGAAGTGAGTAGAGATCGGTGAACTTATGGTGAATCTTCTGAGCAGCCTCAAACTCGCCATTGAACTCAAGGCGAATCATGCGTGAGAACTCCTTTGGAAGAGCGTTACCGATAACTGAGATAACACCTACAGCACCACACGCAATCATTGGGAAGGTAAGAGCGTCATCACCGCTGAGCACCTCGAAGTCGTTTGGCTTGTACTTGATAATCTCATCCACCTGCTCGAGTGAACCTGATGCCTCCTTGATAGCAACGATGTTGTTGCATTCCTTAGCAAGACGGCATGTTGTCTCAGGCTTGAGGTTGATACCTGTACGACCAGGTACGTTGTAGAGAACAACAGGAAGCTCTGTAGCATCAGCGATAGCCTTGAAGTGCTGATAGAGACCTTCCTGAGAAGGCTTGTTGTAGTAAGGACAAACAGAAAGGATACCATCGATACCAGCGAAATCACCAGTCTTGAGTTCCTCTACAACAGCAGCTGTATTATTACCTCCGCAACCCATAAGGATAGGCACACGACCTGCCACCTGCTTTACGATGGCGCTCTTGATCTTAGCCTTCTCTTCGAGAGAAAGACATGGAGTCTCGCCTGTTGTAGCGAGAATACAGAAGAAATCAGCACCATTGCTCAACTGATAGTCGACAAGACGAGAGAGAGACTCGAAATCAACAGCTCCGTCTTCGGTGAAAGGGGTGACAAGTGCGATACCAAGACCGCGGAAGATATTATTCATTTTGTATTGATTTTACTTACCTAAATTACAATTTGGATGCAAAGTTAGTGTTTTTTCCTTACATTCGTGCATAAAATGGTGATTTTTTTCCATATATTCTTCATTTTTAGTGATGGTAAAATAATAACTTACTCTCGATTTCTGCATCATATACATGAAATATAAGGTATAGTCACTCAACTTTCGCAGAGATGTTCATTGATGTTTCTATATGTTGAGCCGTCAGGCGACTATTCAAGAAGTCGTCGCTATGCCCCTGAACATCTATGAACATTTACAAACATAAAAAATGTTTTGTTTTCCATTTTTTCTTTTGTATTTTAACGCGAAAGCAAATCAACATCATCCAGACTCAGAATTGTCATTTTGTAATATTTTCGTCTTTATACTGCAATATTTCGTTATCACAAGCGAGATTTGGTAGTATAAAATATTTATTGTATATTTGCACCAAATTTAAGACTAAAAAAAACGATAGATGGAAAAAGACTTTATTGGAGAATTGATGGGAACATTCATTCTCACATTTTTTGGATGCTCAAGTGTAGCGGTAGCCGTGTTGTTTGGAGAATATAACAGTATTTTCCAGATAGGTATAGTATGGGGATTGGCTGTCACACTTGCTATCTTCCTTACACGCAATATTTGTTGCGCACATCTCAATCCTGCAGTTTCAGTTGCTATGGTTGTGTGCGGAAGAATGAATGTCAAGAAACTGCCTTCATATCTTGGAGCACAGTTTTGTGGCGCTATTCTTGCCGGACTTATGCTATATCTACTCTTCTCACCTTCCATTGAACAATACGAAATGGCGCACAATATAGTCAGAGGAGCGAAGGAATCTGTAGATACAGCGAGAATGTTTGGTGAGTTCTACCCCAACCCGGGAGATGCAACTTCAGTTGTTAGTTTGCCACATGCCATGCTGGCGGAAGGATTTGGTACATTCCTGCTTGCATTGTTTATCTTCGGCTTAACAGAAGACTGCAACGTAGGAAGACCATCATCAGATCTTCAACCTCTCTTTATTGGACTTACAGTTTCCAGCATTATCTTCTTCATAGCACCTCTTACACAGGCAGGACTCAATCCAGCACGTGACTTCGGGCCACGACTTGTAGCGTATATTTTCGGCTGGAAGGAAAATGCTCTTCCTGATGCCGTAGGAGGTTGGTTCTGGGTATATATCCTTGCTCCAATCATTGGTTCGTCAACAGCAGCATTGTTCTTCAAGTACGTTCTTGAACCAATTAACAACAAGAAGAATAACCAATGTGGATGTAAGTAACAACGATAACAAAAACAAATATATAATGAAGCAGACAAAACTTATTATTGCCGGTGGATTTCTTGGCGCTGGCAAAACCACCCTTATATGGGAGGTGGCTCAGAGGCTTATGGCAAAGGGCCTTCGTGTGGGACTTGTAACTAACGACCAGGCTCCTGAACTTGTGGATAGTCAGTTGCTCAGGCAAGCAGACCTCAAGGTTGCTGAGGTGGCTGGTAGCTGCTTTTGCTGTAACTTCAATGGCTTTATTGATGCAATCAAATCTTTGCGTTCTGATATTGAGGCCGATGTCATTCTTGCAGAGCCAGTTGGAAGTTGTGCAGACCTGACAGCTACGATTGTTCGTCCTTTGAAACAATTCCATAATACTGAGGTTATTGTATCTCCTCTTACCGTATTGAGTGATCCTATTAGACTCAAATCAATACTTTATGGTGGAGATGGCGGTCTGCATGAGGATGCTGCATATATCTATCGCAAGCAGTTGGAGGAGAGTGAGGTGATTCTTATTACCAAGACCGATCTGATCAGCGAAGAAGAACTGAAAAAACTTGTGAAGGACACAAAGAATTGTTTCCATGGCACAAAAGTAATGACAGTAAGCTCTCACAATGGAAATGGCGTGAATGAATGGTTTGAGGATGTAGCAAACCGTCAGGGTGAAGGCACAAAGATCCTTGACATCAATTATGACACTTACGCTCATGGAGAGGCTGTTCTTGGATGGCTTAACGGTACTGTGGCATTAACTGGCAAGCATGCTTTCTGGGATTCACTCCTAAAGGACATCATGAAAGGTCTTGTGCAAGTTATAAAGGACAAGAAACTTAATGTCGGGCACATCAAGGTTATTGCCGAGAATGGCAAGAAATATGCCGTGGCAAATATCACGGGTGATGTTTCCACACTTCAGGTTCGCGGCTCAGCTGGTATGAGCGACAACCTCAAGCTGATTATCAATGCTCGTGTTGAGACTTCTCCAGAGCAGCTTGATGAAATCGTAAAGCAGGTTCTCGTAGATGCCATAGGAGACAAATATCAGGACGAGATTCTTGCATGGAGATATCTCATGCCTGGACGACCAAATCCTACACATAGAATTGTGTAAGCTGCATATCACGACTATTTAGTGATGATAAAAAATTAACTTGGTACGATTTGTGATGTGATTTTTTCTGGTAACGATCTCATCTTTTTGGCTGTTTTCGTTCCATTCATCGGTCGAGATGCCCGCATCACTCCCTCTTCATGAAACAAAAACATCTCAAAAATCTGATGTTAAATCGTACCAATTTATTTTTTCATCATCACTTAACGTGAGTTCGATGAGATTTATCGAAGACACACAGACCGTAGGAAGGTAATTCATTAGTCGCTTGATTGATGAGCCCCGAAGCGGGCGACACCTAAAAGGGCTGTCCTCTTAGATATCGCCACCTTCGGGGCTCGCACATCACAAATTCCTTATTTTGCAGAATACAAAATATATGAAATTCGTAGAACTGACGCCTATTTAAGTAGCTTCTCGATTTCTGCATCAGGAACATACCCCACCATATTCTTGAAGAAAGTTGCTGTACCATGCGAAATGTTAAGTACATTACCTTCTGGATCTATAATCACAAAACAAGGAGTTCCCTTTGAGCCATAAAAGGATGCTATCTCGTCAGCTCCCTTATGGTCATTCCATTCGTGATAACTAACATTATTCTTCTCTTCCATCCAAATGCTCTCCGGGTCAACAGAAATGGCAATGATTTCTATCTTATCTTTATGTCGCTTGTAGTAGCCATCAAGGATAGGCATAGCCTGCAAACAAGGTCCACAGAATTTTGAGGTAAATTCTATTACCGTATATTTGCCTTTGAATTGAGTCAACTTGTGCTCCTTGCCCTTACGATCATAGAGTATGAAATCTCGCATCTGGCTACCAGTTTTTAAGGGCGTACTTTTTAATACAAGCCCTCTGGCAGCCATTACATCTTGGTCTTCATAATCAGTAGGAACTTTAGACCACAATAGATGGCGTATTCTGTCCTTTAGAGACTCGCTTCCGAGTCTGTTTGCAGCAAAGGCTATTCTGAACAGATTACTTGCAAATACAGGATTGCATTCTCTTTCCTTCATATAGTTGAGCATAGAAACAACATAGACGGAATCCTTTTCCCTTTCCAGTTTGTCTATAAGGTCATCATCTACATCGTCTTCTTCTTTTGCTGCATTTATTTTCTTTCTGATAGCAGAAAGGCTTTCTTGCTCGAATGCGAGATAATCATCATAGAATTCCTTATGCAAAGGGTGGTCACTTTCTGCCTTCCACGTCCGGACATCCTTTCTTCTACTTGGAGTACCCGATACCTTTACTGTTGCACCAGGAGATGCATAGATTGGCAAGGATATGCCATCTACGACAAAAATAAAAGATACATTGTCATCATTTTCGTCAAAATCCTTATATATGAACTTCTTTTCAATATGGAATTTTCCATTCCTAATGGTATCAACCAATGTGTTATTTGCCGTGTTGTATCCGTTTGTCCTTTTTACTCGAAAAGCAAGAGCAACTGGGGTTCCATCAGAGATGCCTGATAATTCCCCTTCTACGATTAGAGGTTTCATAGGAATCTCCTTTGATTTATCTGCGACAGGCATTCGGAAATTTTGCGCTTCCAAACATAAAGAATTTAACAAGAAAAAAAAGATAAATGTATATTGTTTCATACTTAATTAAGTTTAGTAACGCCTACTCTTTGTTACTGATTTTCGGCTTTCCTCCGTTGCTTGTCTTTGGCGTAAGTAATCACATTAATCACATTAAATGTAATCCCGTTTACGTTAGTGACTTAGATTAATCTTAGCAAAGTTATTTATAGCACTATAGTTTTCAAATTCCTAAAATATTAAGAAGCATCAACTCAATGTCTTAATTTTACAAACACAATGTTATTTAATGAGATTGACACTTGATTCCTACATTTCGTAAATGTTTTGCAAAGATAATAATTTGCTTCCAAAAACCAACACGACACGACTTTGTTTTTATTGTCATTTTACACTATTTAACTATAGATAAAAGGCAGAACTTCACCGCAAGGTATAGACTTACCCCTAAAAATCCAAACTCATAAAGAACGAAAAACTCCACAAGAACATATCAATTCCAGCATCGTTTTCTTTCTCAAGAATCTCAAGCAGCAAAACCGCCACCACCTATCACCCAACACCTAACACCTATCACCTAACACCTATCTCCCATTTACCTACATCTTATCATCTTCTTACTTGTAGTAAGAGTCACGTAAGATTCACGTAAGATTCACGTGAGAGGTGCTTACGAGTGCAAAGATAGTAAATTATTAGGCGCTTGTCAAGAGTTTTAAGGAAACCGATTTGATTTTTTAACATAGTTTTGCATCTACCCCTAAAGGTGTACTCAAATCACTACCTGTAAGTATTTTTTTTTACGAAAATTGCCGAAGGCCAGTCGCGACCGATATGGAGTCCAGAAGGGATGCGAAGCACAAAGCAAAAACAAAGATACCAGAGTAGTTACCATCAAACGCTAAATGTTGTCAATGTTGTCAATGTTGTCAATAGATTTTCCCACACTTTGAAAAAAAATACTATATTATTAATTAATACGCGAACCTTATTATATATAGATTTTTTTCAAATACCCCCTCATTTATTCTTGACAACATTGACAACATTGACAACATTGCTCATATTACAGTCTGCTATGATAAATGTTGACATGTTGTCATGTTGTCAATAGATTTTCACGGAAAAAGTACAGAGAGCGTGACACTAAGCAAGCCTTAATGACGCGAGGGATGGATAGGCGCAGATATCGGGTTGAATAGTATGTATCAAACTTTGTGTTTCTGTCATACATTCTCTGAAGGATAATGAATAACAAAAGCCCTATTCCCATGTTGATCTTCCGTAATGACAAGGGGGTAAACTCAGTGAAGGTCCGCTCTATGTTCGCTTCAGGAACGGAGCTTCACTGAGTTTACCCCCTAGGCATAGCGAAGGCATTGCCTACTGACTTCCTAACCAGAGGAACGCCAAGCCAAGGAGAACGAGAAGCAGATCCATCATCTTTGACTTGAGATTCTTCTCATGGAACAATACTGCACCGAACAGGAAGCTAACTATCACACTTGCCCTTCGCACCATACTCACGATGGAAATCATAGCACCATCGATACTCAAGGCATAGAAATACACGAAATCGGCTACCGAGAGGAAGACACTAACAAGCAGAATAGCCCATGACCAATGGAACGGTGTTGTCTTCTTGTGGGTTGGCCACCAGAGAATCATCACCATAGCACCCATGATGAAGCACTGGTACACGTTGTACCAAGCCTGAACATCCATCTTGTTGAGCCCTACTCCACCGTTGCTGACTGGTGCCATGAGGTATTTGTCATAGAGTCCGCTGATAGATCCGAACACCGCAGCTCCTACAATTCCGAATATCCACTTGTTGTGCTTGAAGTCGATACCCTCCTTCTTACTCGTACGGCTGAGCAGGAAATAGCTGATTACAGCAAGAGCAACACCTATCCACTGGAATGTATTGAGACGCTCGCCAAAGACGAGAAGCGCACCCACAAGTGTCATGATAGGACGAGAGGCATTGATAGGGCCATAGATGGTGAGTGGGATGTGCTTCATTCCGAAATAAGCAAGAAGCCATGAAGCAAGCACTATGAAGCTCTTGAGCAAGATGTACTTATGCACCTCCCAACCGACTACTGGCACATAGAACATACTACCATCAAGACTATGGCCGAATGCGCTCAGAAGTATGAACGGAAGGAATATTAGGGTACAGAAAAACGTGTTGAAGAACAATACAGGCAGCACAGCATTTCCGTTGAGTGCCAGTTTCTTGAATACATCATAGAATCCGAGCAATGCTGCGGATGTAAAAGCTAAAAGAAGCCAAAGCATTTGCTAATTGAAAATTAATAATTGATAATTGATAATTTGCTATCCTAAATACAAATGATGGATCATCCATACATTCATTTCGCGAATCCCTTTCCGCGCACCGGCTCCCTCCCTACGGGGGAAGTCCGATGTTGATAACATCGGAGTATGTGTCAGGGCGGGGGGAGAGGCCACTTAATACTTAACATCAACGAGGAACAACGCATTTCCCGGCATACTCTCGCCTGCCTGGGTACGTTTCTTGCCTTCGATGACGAGTCGGAACTCATCTATAGTCATACGTCCACGACCTACCTCTACAAGAGTGCCGACGATGGCTCTGACCATGTTTCTGAGGAATCTGTTTGCACACACCACGAACACCCAACAACCATCTTCGAGAGGTCTCCATTCTGCCTCGGTAACATCACAAAGAGTGGTCTTCACATCAGTATGCGACTTGCAGAAACAAGCGAAGTCCTCATATTCAAGCAACACTTTAGCTGCTTCATTCATCTTATTGAAATCCAGAGCGAAATGACACTCATACGAATAGTGGCGCTTGAACGGATTCTTAGAGGTATGAACAAAGTAGTTGTAGGTTCTCAGAGTAGCCGAGAAACGGGCATGCATATCATCATCGACACGCTCTATGCTATGAATAGAAATGTCAGGCGGAAGCATACGGTTCACTTTGTAGGTGAGTTGCTCGCAATCCAGCATTCCATCCCTGCTGACAGCATTAGGAAGTGGAGTCTCAGGAAGGTCGAAATGGGCAGCCATCTTAGAGGCATGAACACCAGCATCGGTTCGCCCGGCCCCGACAATATCTATCGGAGCACGGAGAATTGTGCTAAGGCAACGCTCAATCTCACCTTCCACGGAAATGCCGTTTGGCTGGATTTGCCACCCGTGAAAACGGGTTCCGTCGTATGATAAATAAACAAAATACCTCATTTGGCCTGCAAAATTACAAAAAAAATACAAAACTTTTTCTAAAGTCGCTAAAATTTTGTACCTTTGCACGTCAAATTATGACATTTCGCAATTAACGCGAACAGCTTGAAAGAAAACAAAATAATAAAATAGCATAATAAAATGAACATTTCTTACAAATGGCTCAAGGAATACGTTGATTTCAACCTCTCAGCAGAAGAGGTGGCTGCTGCTCTCACAAGCACAGGTCTTGAGGTTGGCTCCCTTGAGGAAGTTCAGGCAATCAAAGGTGGATTGCAGGGACTCTATGTAGGTGAAGTTCTCACTTGTGAGCCTCACCCAGATTCTGACCACATGCACATCACTACCGTTAACCTCGGTAAGGAAACTCCATCACAGATTGTATGTGGTGCTCCTAACGTAGCAGCAGGTCAGAAGGTCATTGTTGCAGATCTCGGTTGCAAGCTATACGATGGCGACAAGGAGTTCGTTATCAAGAAGTCAAAGCTTCGTGGCGTAGAGAGTAACGGTATGATCTGCGCAGAGGACGAGATCGGTGTTGGCACAAGTCACGATGGCATCATCGTACTTCCAGCTGACGCAAAGGTTGGTACACCTGCAGCAGAATACTACAACCTCCAGAGCGACTGGCTCATCGAGGTTGATATCACAGCAAACCGTGCTGATGCCCTTTCTCATTTCGGTGTAGCTCGCGATTTGTATGCATGGCTCAAGCGCAACGGCTACGAGACAAGCCTTCACCGCCCAAGCTGTGATGATTTCAAGGTAGATAACGAGTCTCTTCCTATCGAGGTTGAGATACAGAATACAGAGGCATGTAAGCGTTATGCTTGCGTTAGCGTAACTGGCTGTGAGGTTAAGGAGTCACCTGATTGGCTCAAGGAGAAGCTCACAGTCATCGGTCTTCGTCCTATCAACAATATCGTGGACATCACAAACTATGTGATGATGGCTTACGGTCAGCCACTCCACTGCTTCGATGCAGATATGGTAAAGGGCAACAAGATCGTGGTTAAGGATCAGAACGCAGGTCTTCCATTCGTTACCCTCGATGGCGTCGAGCATACTCTCGGTGAGCACGACCTCGCTATCTGCAACGCAGAGGAGCCAATGTGTATCGCTGGTGTATTCGGTGGCAAGGGTTCTGGTACTTATGAGACAACAAAGAACGTGGTTCTCGAGTCTGCTTACTTCCACCCAACATGGATCCGTAAGTCAGCTCGCCGTCATGGTCTTTCTACAGATGCAAGCTTCCGTTTCGAGCGCGGTATCGATCCAAACGGTACTATCTACGCTTTGAAGCAGGCTGCTATCCTCTGCCAGCAGTTGGCTGGTGGTAAGGTGAGCATGCAGATTCGCGATGAGTACCCTACCCCAATCGCTAACCCACAGATGCGCCTCGACTACTCTTACGTGAACAACCTCATCGGTAAGGAGATTGGCGAGGATATGATCAAGTCAATCCTTGTATCTCTCGACATCGAGATCAACAAGGAGGATGCAGAGGGTCTTGACATCACCGTTCCTGCTTTCCGTGTTGATGTTCAGCGTCCATGTGACGTTGTTGAGGACATCCTCCGTATCTACGGCTATAATAATGTAGAGATTCCAACTCAGTTGAAGTCTTCTCTCGTAATCAAGGATTTCGAGGATCAGCGTCATAAGATGGCTAACCTCGTTGCAGAGCAGCTTGTAGGTGCAGGTTTCAATGAGATTCTCAACAACTCACTCACTAAGGGTGCTTACTACACAGAACTCAAGTCATATCCAGAGGATAAGTGCGTGAAGATCTTCAATCCACTCAGCTCTGACCTCAACGTGATGCGTCAGTCATTGCTCTTCGGTGGTCTTGAGTCAATCATGCGTAACGCAAACCGTAAGAACCCTAACCTTCGTTTCTTCGAGTTCGGTAACTGCTACCAGCACGATGAGGAGAAGCGCGACAACGAGAACCCAATGAAGGCTTACAAGGAGGAGAACCACCTCGGTCTCTGGCTCACAGGTAAGCGTGTGGAGGGTTCATGGATTCACGCAGACGAGGAGACAAGCTTCTACGAGCTCAAGTCATACGTTGACATCATCCTTCGCCGTATCGGTATGCCTCAGGGTATGCTCGTTACAGAGAAGACAGACAACGATATCTTCTCTACAGGTCTTACACTCAAGAACCGTGGCGGTAAGGTATTCGTTGAGATGGGTATCGTAAGCAAGAAGATTCAGCACAAGGCAGACATCGAGCGTGAGGTTTACTTCGCTGACATCAACTGGACTCTCGTTACAAAGGCTGTAAAGAATGGTTCTGTTGATTTCCAGGAGATCAGCAAGTTCCCTGCAGTAAGTCGTGACCTCGCTCTTCTCATCGACAAGAACATCGAGTTCGCTCAGATTGAGCAGATTGCTCGTCAGTCAGAGAAGAAACTCCTGAAGAAGGTTGAGCTCTTCGACGTTTACGAGGGCAAGAACCTCCCAGAAGGCAAGAAGTCATACGCTGTAAACTTCATCCTTCAGGATACAGAGAAGACAATGGGCGACAAGCAGATTGAGGCTATTATGAATAAGATCATCAACAACCTCAAGAAGCAGTTGGGCGCTGAACTTCGCTAAGCGTAATTAATAATAGCACCTTATTAATAATATAGGGGTCGCCATGTGGAGATTTGCCTGGAAGGCAATATCTTAGTAACCGGGGGCAACGCCCTTGGATACTACAAACTCCACTACCCCACTGTCTGGAAGGCAGTACATATACTATCGACCGTATACGGTGTACTGCCCTCCAGGCAGAAAATAGTATAGCGATATCCTATCCGAGCACACCTCCTACCGTCGGTGTACCCGGTTACTAAGATACAGCCTTCCAGGCTGGAACTTGACAAGTATAAACAATAATAACAATAACAACAATAATGATAATGAGGTATTCGTAATTGACGATGGCGTATAGCTCATTCTAAATTATCAATTATCCATTATTCATTATCAATTAATTTTTTCAAAAATTCATGGGAAGAGCATTTGAATATCGTAAGGCCACCAAGTTGAAGCGTTGGGGCCACATGGCAAAGACTTTCACACGTCTGGGTAAGCAGATCGCAATCGCTGTACAGAGCGGTGGTCCAGAACCAGAAAACAACCCTACACTCCGTTCTATCATCGCTACATGTAAGCGTGAGAACATGCCTAAGGATAACATCGAGCGCGCTATCAAGAACGCTCTCGGTAAGGATAAGAGCGCATACAAGGAGGTAACATACGAAGGATACGGCCCTCACGGAGTTGCAGTATTCGTTGACACTCTTACTGACAATACAACACGTACCGTAGGTGACGTCCGTTCAGTATTCAACAAGTTCGGCGGCAACATGGGTACAACAGGTTCACTCGCATTCCTCTTCGACCACAAGTGCGTATTCACATTCAAGAAGAAGGATGGCGTTGACATGGACGACCTCATCCTTGAGCTCATCGACTTCAACGTTGATGACGAGTTTGATGAGAACTACGACGAGGAGAAGGACGAGACAACAATCACTATCTATGGTGATCCTAAGTCTTACGCTCAGATCCAGAAGTTCCTTGAGGAGCAGGGCTTCGAGGAAATCGGTGGTGAGTTCACATACATCCCTAACGACACTAAGGACGTTGACGCTGAGCAGCGCGCTACTCTCGACAAGATGGTTGAGAAGCTCGAGGAGTTCGATGACGTTCAGAACGTTTACACTAACATGAAGCCAGAAGGCGTAGAAGAGTAATCTCTATGAAGGAACTCGTTTACGAAACTCAAGGCACATGTGCAAAGGCAATTCGTGTCCTCCTCAATGACAATAATGTCGTTGAGGAGGTACAGTTCCTTGGTGGTTGCGCCGGCAACACAAGCGGAATTGCTTCTTTGATCAAGGGAATGAAGGCTGAGGATGTAATACAGCGTCTGCAAGGCATCCGTTGTGGCTACAAGAATACAAGTTGCCCAGATCAGCTCAGTAAAGCGCTTCAGAATATGACATCTTGTCAATTAAATTGACATAGGTCAACTAACTAAAAATACATCTCATTTTTTAGCCAAAATATTTTGGGGTGTCAGAAATAATGACTACCTTTGCACCCGCAAATCAGAAATAACTGAGGAACGGTTCGTTAGCTCAACTGAATAGAG
>DCJC01000048.1 GCA_002317355.1 Prevotellaceae bacterium UBA1710
CTTTACATATACTTGGGAACATATTGGTATCATTGAATTAAATCAAGAAAAATACAACATTGGCTATCAATATGTTACAACTCGCGCTCTGGTTCAAACATGGAAATTCATTCTGCAGACTATCGCGAGCATTCTCACGGCGATAGCAACGACTCTCGGAGTGACGAGTTGTATATAGACCCACCCCCTTACCCCCTCCCGTTAAATAGGGAGGGGAGTAGTTACAATTTTCTCGCGGCGAGCATTCCACATACTGGCAGTCTCGGGAACCGGGTTCGGTATCCCGCAGATAATACAAGCCCCCACCACCTATCCCCCATCACCCATCCCCCCAAAAAACAAAAAGCCTCTCACGATAGATTCTTTCGTGAGAGGCCTTTGCGTTTATCTTAGTAACTCCTCCCCTCCCTATTAACGGGAGGGGGAAGGGGGTGGGTCTTGTCTTGGTAGCTTTTCTACTTCAGCAGCGAGGCATCGATCTTGGCGATGCCTTTCTCTGTGCAGATGCCGCGGAGCAGGGTGCAGACGAAGCTGACGAAGATCTCTTGTAAGTCGTACTGAGCATATTCCTCCTGTGTGCGGAAGATGATGGAGAACTGACGAGCCATTCGCATGATGAACTCGTAGTTTACCTCTGGACGGAAATAGCCTTCCTCTATGCCACGGGAAAAGACTTCCATGGTCTTGCGCATGTTGGCTTCCTGCACATCATGGAACTTATCCATGAGTCCTGGGTAGAACTTCAAATCCAAGAAATACTGCGGATTGGTACTTGAGAAATGCTCTGTCTGGATTCTGAAATGCTCGATGATGAGGTCCATGACGTCATCGTTGTGCGCCTTGAACTCCTGCATCACTGCATCGTGCTGTTCCATCGCCAGTTTCAGAGTGTCGATGAGTAGTGCCTCCTTGTTCTGATAAGTCTCGTAGAGGGTGCGCTTACTCATTTTGAGAGAAGCCGCAAGATCGTCCATCTTCACGGCTCTGATACCATGAAGACGAAACGCTTCGCATGCCTTTGGCAATATGACGGCTTTTAGTTGCTGACGACGATCGAGGGTTTCCATATTTTATAATTACAAATTACGAATTACAAATTACCAAGCTTCCTAACTGCCTTGTTATTCCAAACAGGTAATTTGTAACTTGTAATTTGTAATTAACTCGCAATTCCTTGTTAGAATTCTTTTTAGAATGGCAGATCATCTGCTGACTCACCTGCTGCTGCCTCCTGCTGTGGAGGGAATGGTGCTGCTGGGTTAGCGTCGGCTGCTGGTGCTGCTGTTGGCTGTGGGAAAGGTGCTGGCTGTGCCTGTGGAGCTGCCTGTGCCATTACAGCGTTTGGATCTACCTGACGAACGTCGAATGCACGGATATCAGTAAACCAGCGGCCGTTCCACTCACGAGCATCGATATCAAAAGCAACGAGGACTGTCTGACCAATCTGAATATTGAAGCGCTGGAGACGATCAGCTCCCCATACGTTGAACACGAGATGACGAGGGTACTGACCTTCCTGATACTCGATTACGAACTCCTGAGCCTTCCACTCGCCACGTGCGCTTACGCCGCTACGCTCTGGAAGTGCAGCTATTACCTTACCTTGTAATTCCATTTTCTATTATTGTATTTTTTTTATTAAACTTACTTTTGAGATACGCGAGCCCTTGGTTGACACTTAAAAGGGCAGTCCGCAAGGGCTGTTGTCGCGAAAATTATTGTTGGATGAGGTCTGTAAGACCGACATCTATTGAATAAACGTTTTTAGATGTCGCACCTACGGCGCTCAGGAATCACACATCCTCATAATAACAGCCCTTACGGACTGCCCTATCAGATGTCGCACCTGCGGCGCTCCTTCAATACAAATTCAGCGAAATCACGTTAAACTATAATGTGCTGAAAGGTAGCAGAAAAAGAACAAATATCCAATTCATACTGATTTCGTCGGCGAAATTACTAAAATATTTTTAATTTCAATAATTTTATTGCGAATATTTTTCCAAATAACGCAAAAGTTTTGTATCTTTGTAGGCAAAATAATAAGAAAACAAAACTAAAACATACAGAACTATGAGATTTTCAATTTCAAGTACTGCCCTGAGCAGCAAACTAAACATACTGAGCAAAGTCATCAGCCCAAAGAATAGTATCAGCATCCTTGAGTGCTTCCTCTTTGAGGTGCAGGACAACAAGCTTATCCTCACAGCGTCAGACAATACCAACATGATGAAGTGCACCATTGACCTCAACGAGAGCGATAGCAACGGCTCTTTCTGCGTGCCTAACAGAATCATGCTCCAGTCGGTTAAGGAGTTGGCTGACCAGCCTCTCATCTTCGACGTGAACATGGACGACTGCAGCATCCAGATGCACTACATGAACGGTTCATACAAGATATTCGGTCAGAAGGCTGACGAGTACCCACGCCTCAAGGGTCTTGAGGGCGAGGCTACCACAACTACCATCCCTGCTGAGGTGCTTGCAAACAACATCAACCGCACTATCTTCGCTACTGCACAGGATGAGTTGCGCATGGTGATGAACGGTCTTTACTTCGACCTCAAGGAGGACTATATGGCTATCGTTGCTTCTGACGGTCACAAGCTCGTGAGAAACCGCATCTACAGTTGCAAGACTGAGATTCCTGCATCGTTCATCCTCCCAAAGAAGCCTGCTACATTGCTTCGCTCTGTGCTCGGTGCTGACGGCGCTGACGTTACTATCAGCTTCAACCAGACAAATGCAGAGATTCACTTTGCTGACGGATTGCTCTCTTGCCGACTCATCGAGGGCAGATATCCTAACTACAACAGCGTTATCCCACAGGACAACCCAAATACCGTTACTCTCGACCGCAAGACTCTCATCAGCGCAATGCGTCGCGTGATGCCTTTCGCAAGCGAGAGCACACAGCTCATCAAGCTTCGCCTCGAGTATAACAACATCGAGATTACAGCAGAAGACCTCGACTTCGCTACAAGTGCACGTGAGAACCTCGCATGCGAGTATGGCGGCATGCCAATGAGCATCGGTTTCAAGGGTGGTGCGCTCTATGAAATCTGCAACAACATCTCTTCTGACGAGATTGTCATCGAGCTTGCCGACCCAGGCAGAGCAGGTCTTATCAGTCCAGCACAGCAGCCAGAGGGCGAGGATCTCCTTATGCTGATTATGCCAATGCTTATTAACGAATAATCGAAGATGAAATTAAATCTCACCAAGCCTCTCATCATCTTTGATCTTGAGACTACAGGACTTGACATCAGCAAGGACCGCATCATTCAGATTTCGTATATCAAGGCGATGCCTGACGGAACAGAGAAGCGCGGTAACTACATGGTGAATCCCGAGTGTAAGCTCCTGCCTATCATCACTGAGATAACAAGCATAACAGACGAGATGCTTGCAGACAAGCCAACATTCAAGGAACTTGCCCCAACACTCGTAAAGGAATTTGAGGGTTGCGACTTCGCTGGCTTCAACTCTAACCGTTTCGACATCCCTATGCTCGCTGAGGAACTGCTTCGTGCAGGTCAGGGCTTCGACTTCACCAAGAGCCGCCTCATCGATGCACAGACCATATTCCACAAGATGGAGCGCCGTAACCTTGCCGCTGCGTATAAGTTCTACTGCGGACGTAAGATGGAGGATGACTTCCAGGCACACCTCGCAGATCAGGACACAGAGGCTACATGGAAGGTGCTTCAGGGTGAGCTCGACATGTACTCTGCCGAGAATCAGGAGGAAGAGGAGCGCATCCTTGAGAATAACATGGACGTGCTTCATGAGTTCTCTCGCCAGAATGACAATGTGGACTTCGCAGGAAGAATGGTTTGGGGCGATGTGAAGGGTCCTGACGGCAAGCCTCTCCTCGACAAGGACGGCAAGCCAAGAAAGCAGGAGGTGTTCAACTTCGGCAAGTATAAGGGCATGGCCGTTGCCGATGTTCTTCGCAGAGATCCCGGCTACTATTCATGGATGATAGGTGGCGACTTCCCACTTGAGACAAAGCAGTGGATGACACGCATAAAGATGCGCGAGATCTATACAGTCAAGAATTAAATTCAGGTGCATTCAAACATACATCATAATATGACAACATTCCGTACCATCGCAGTCCTTGCGATGGTATGGTTGTGTAATGCCTTTACGTCTGCTCAGGAGTTCAAGGCTAAATTCACCATCAACCACAATGCCGTGCAGATAGCCGACCAAGGCATCTTCGACAAGCTGAAGGAGACACTTGAGGAGTTCTTCAACAACCGCCAATGGACCAACCTTCAGTTCAAGGAGAACGAGCGAATAACAGCCAACTTCAACATCACGGTGAAGAAGTTCTCGCAGGAGGAGAACACATGGGGTTGCACGGCTACGATTCAGGCTATACGCCCTGTGTATAACAGCGCCTACACCACGACTATCTACAACAATACTGACCAGAACTTCGACTTCAAATTCTCGCAGTTCGACCAGATAGAATTCAATGAGGAGAGCATCGACAACCAGCTTACCGCCCTCCTCGCCTACTACGCCTACCTCCTCATAGGTCTGGATCTTGACACCTTCTCTCCTAACGGCGGAGAGGAAGTGCTGCAGAGATGCATGAACCTCACGAACAATGCGCAGAACCTTGACTTCCCCGGCTGGAAGGCGTTCGACAATTCAAGAAACAGATTCGCCATAATCAACGACTATCTCGACGGCTCTATGGCACCTTTCCGCCAGTTGCAGTACAACTATTATCGCAAGGGCCTCGACGAGATGGCGAACAACGTGGAACGCGGCAGAACCGAGATAAGCACTGCCATCGAGGAGAACCTGAAGAAGGCTCACGAAGACAGACCTCTCTCCATGCTTCCTCAGATATGGACTGACTACAAGAAGGAGGAGTTAGCCAACATATACAAAGGCAAGGGAACGCAGAAAGAGAAAGAGTCAGTATATGACATCCTCTTCCTCATCAATGCCTCACAGAACACTACGTGGGAAAAGATAAAGCAGTAAGGATTAAGGATTAAGGATTAAGGATTAGAGATTAGGGATTAGGGATTAGAGATTAAGGTTTGATAGTCTTGCCTTACAAAAGCAAACAAACCCTTTCCTTCATCAAACAACTATATTCCAACTCCTTGTACTCCTAAGAATAAGACAACAGATATGTTAAAAGAACTACATATAAAGAATTTCGCCCTCATTGACCGACTTGATATCGACTTCGAGTCGGGTTTCTCTGTCATCACTGGTGAGACAGGCGCTGGTAAGAGTATCGTGCTCGGCGCTATCGGCTTGCTTATGGGACAGCGTGCCGACATAAAGGCTATCAAGACAGGCGAACAGAAATGCAGTATCGAAGCGCATTTCAACCTCTCGGCATACGATATGCAGGAGTGGTTTGATGAGAACGAGATTGACTTCGATGCTGACGACAGCATCATACGCCGTGAGCTCATGGCATCGGGCAAGAGTCGTGGTTTCATCAACGACACCCCTGCCACCGTGCATCAGATGAAGGAACTCGGAGAGATGCTTATGGATGTTCACTCACAGCATCAGAATCTTCTGCTGCAGAAAGAGGATTTCCAGCTCAACACCGTGGATATCATTGCACATAACATAAAGGAGCGCACGGAATACACCAAGGCATTCAACGAATTCCACGCAGCAGAGAAACGACTTCAGGAACTGAAGGATGACCTCTCTGCTAATCAGAAGAATGAGGATTTCATGCGCTTCCAGCTTGGGGAACTCACAGCAGCCAATCTTGTGGCTGGCGAGCAGGAAGAACTCGAGCAAGAGCAAGAGACCGCCTCTCATACAGAGGACATCAAGGAGGCTCTCTACGAAGCTGACCAACTGCTCAATGGAGATGATAATGATGTAATCAGTAACCTTAAGCAGGTGTGCAACTGTCTCAGCAGAATAACTGGTGTGTTCCCATCAGTAGAGGAACTGTCAGAGCGACTTGAGAGCACTTACATCGAGATAAAGGATATTGCTTCAGATATCAGCGACTCACTGGAAGATGTGGAGTTTGACCCTGATCGCATGGAGTACATCAACGATCGTCTTGACACCATCTATTCTCTTCAGAAGAAATACGGGAAGAGCACGGTTGAGGAACTCATCGAGGAGCGCGACAGACTTCAGAAGGCTATCGATGCCATTGATAATTCGGATGAGGAACTCAAGGAGCAGGCAGCGAAGGTAGCCAAGTTTAAGAAAGAGGCTCAGAAGCTTGCAGACACTCTCACCAAGACAAGAACGAAGGCAGCAAAGACCGTTGAGGAGGAGATTCACAAGCGCCTCACAGCTCTCGGCATGCCTAATGTGCAGTTCTGTGTGGAGCTTACAGCAAATACAGCAGAGGATGCATCACACCTCACTAAGGACGGTCAGGATAAGATTGCGTTCATGTTCTCTGCCAATAAGGGAATGGATTTGCGCCCTGTCTCACAGGTAGCATCAGGTGGTGAGATTGCCCGTGTGATGCTTTCTCTCAAGGCTATGATAAGCGGTGCCGTAAAGCTCCCAACCATCATCTTCGATGAGATTGACACTGGTGTAAGCGGTAAGATGGCTGAGAAGATGGCAGAGATAATGCAGGAGATGGGCGATGCCAACCGACAAGTAATCAGCATTACTCACCTGCCTCAGATTGCAGCCAAGGGCAACTGCCACTATAAGGTGGAGAAGCACGACACTGAGAGTGGCACTACATCACTCATGCGCCGCCTCAGCGATGATGAACGTGTGCAGGAAATAGCTCAGATGCTCAGCGGCGAGAATATCTCTGAAGCTGCTTTGACCAATGCAAGGGAATTATTGAAAAGATAAATCTTTTAACAAGGAGTACATAATTTCGAAAATGAAAAAAATCACTATACTACTCGCTCTCATGCTGATGCCATTGATGATGATGGCACAGTCATCTGCTGTTAAGAAAGCAGCGAAGAGCATGTTTAAACTCACAACTTTTGATGCTAACGGCACACTACTCAACACAGGCTATGGTGTGTTTGTTGATGCCGAAGGCACTTGCCTCGCTACATGGGAGGCATTCATTGGAGCATCAAAAGCAAATATCATCGACGCACAAGGAAGGAAATACGATGTTGACTGCCTTATCGGTGCTAACGAGATATATAACGTATCAAAGTTCAGAGTCATAGTTCCTGACGACAAGAAGATGGTTATCACACCAATCGCTGTCGCTCAGACAAAAATCGCTGAGGGTGGTGAAAGCTGGTTGGCAGAATATGCCATCAAGGCTCCTATCCTAAAGAAATATCAGCCTTCAAAGGTTGAGTCATTCCAGAACGACCTCCCTTACTACATCTACGAAGAAACTGCAGCCGACGAACTTGCAGGTTCTCCTTTCCTCAATGCGAACGGTGAACTTCTCGGACTCATGCAGCCATCAAAGCAGCGTACAGACATCTATTGTCCAAGCGCACAGTATGCAATGTCGATGACCGTTAGCGGCTTCACTGCAAAGCAGGCAACAATGCGCCTCACCAAGATGCGTATTGCACTTCCTGACACATACGATCAGGCAGTTGTTGCTCTCTTCATGAATCAAGGCAACAATTCTTCTGAGAATATCCTCGGCATGGCAGAAGAGTTCATTACGAAGTTCCCAACAAACAGCGAGGGATATAATATCAAGGCTGTACAATATGCAGATAAAGGACAGTTTGCTGAAGCTGCTCAGATAATGGCTACAAGCATTGAGAAGTGTGAGAAGAAAGACGAGGCACACTTCGACTACTCAAAGCTCATATTGAACAAACTGCTTTACAGCAATGACTCTACTTACACAGATTGGACATTTGAGAAATCAATAGAAGAGGTGGATGCTGCATACGCTATCAACCCACAGCCTATCTACACACTCCATAAGGCAAAGGTTCTATATGCTGCACAGAAGTATGATGAGGCATACAACACCTTCATGGATGTAACCAAGACAAACATGCGTAGTGCAGAGTGTTTCTATAACGCATTCCTCTGTCTTCAGGCAAAAAATGAAAGTAAGGAGAAATGCATCGAGCTTCTTGATAGTGCCGTTGCATGTTTCTCTCAGCCATTCACTCAGGAAGCTGCACAATATCTCATGATACGCGGTAAATACCTTGAAGAGAACGGCATGTATCGTAAGGCAGCATTCGACTTCGGTGAATATGAGAAGCTGATGGGGCAGTATATGAATGCTAAGTTCTACTATCTTAAGGAGCAGACAGAGCTTAAGGCTAAGATCTATGACAAAGCCTTGGAGGATATCGATAAGGCTATCACACTCGCACCTAACGAGGAACTTTACTTAGCAGAGAAGGCTATGCTTCAGATTCGTGTAAACATGCTCGACGAGGGTATGGAGACAGCACAGCAATGTATGACTCGTTTCCCTGAACTTGGTGATGGATATGCCGTTTACGGTCTCGCTCAGATATTGAAGGGAAAGAAGAAAGATGGTCTTGCTACATTGGAGAAAGCCAAGGAATTAGGCTCAGAAATGGCAGCGCCAATCATAGAGAAGTACGGTAAATAAAACTAATAAGGAATATGGAAATTAAGAAATCAGAGTTCAAGATAAGTTCGGCAAAGCTCTCTCAATGTCCTCAGGACGATATGATGGAGTTTGCCTTCATCGGCAGAAGTAATGTAGGCAAATCAAGCCTCATCAATATGCTTTGCAACCATAAGAATCTTGCAAAGACATCAGCCACACCCGGTAAGACTCTCCTCATCAACCATTTCCTTATAGAGTCAAAGCCTGCCGATAAATGGTATATCATCGACCTTCCAGGATATGGCTTTGCCAAACGTTCAAAGAAGGTGCAGGATGATATCGAGAAGATGATCTCTACATATATTCTCCAGCGTGAGCAGTTGGTTAACGTATTCCTTCTCATCGATATCCGTCACGATCCTCAGAAGATTGACCGTGAATTCATGGATTGGCTTGGAGAGAATGGTGTCCCTTTCTCTATCGTCTTTACTAAGGCTGATAAGCTTGGTCCTGTAAAGGCGCGTATGAATGCCGAGAAATATATGAAGACTCTTCTTGAGGTATGGGAAGAACTCCCTCCTTATTTCATTACATCTTCAGAGAAGAAACTTGGTCGTGATGAGATTCTCGACTATATAGAGCAGATTCTCACTGCAACTCCTGAGGAGAATGAGGATTTAAGCGAAGATTCTGCAGAGTAACCACCATCAACACCTAACACCCAACACACGTGCAACCACTACTTGACGTACAGAACGTAAGCAAGCGTTTCGGAGAGAGAGTTCTCTTCGAGGATATTTCATTTTCTATTGGCGAAGGTCAGCGCATAGGTCTCATTGCCCAGAACGGTACGGGTAAGACCACACTTCTCTCTATGCTTAGCGGCGATGAGAGTTGCGATTCGGGAGAGATAATCTACCGTAATGGTATTCGTGTGGGATTCCTGCGTCAAGAGCCAAAGTTTCCTGAAGGTGCAACCGTAATGGAAGCGTGTTTCTCTGGTGTAGATCAGGATGATGACACTCAGCTTAAGGCAAAGCAGATTCTCACGCAGTTGCGCATCAAGGATTTCGACCAACCAATGTCGCAACTTAGTGGTGGTCAGCAGAAGCGCGTGGCATTGGCTCAGGCACTTATCTCGAATCCCGACCTTCTTATACTTGATGAGCCTACCAACCATCTCGACCTCGAAATGGTGGTTTGGCTTGAAGGATTCCTCACACGAGGTAACCGCACATTATTAATGGTTACTCACGATAGATATTTCCTCGATAATGTATGCTCTGTCATTCTTGAGCTCGATAACAATACCATCTATTCTTACCGAGGTTCTTATTCTTATTATCTTGAGAAGAGACAGGAGCGTATCGATGCTATGCGTGCTAACATTGAGCATGCTAATAACCTCTATCGCCGTGAGTTAGAATGGATGCGTCGTCAGCCTCAGGCACGAGGACATAAGGCACGCTATCGTGAAGAAGCGTTCTATGAGCTTGAGCGAGTAGCGAAGCAGAGGATTGAGGAGCGACAGATACGCCTCAAAGCATCTACCGTGTATATCGGTTCAAAGATATTCGAGTGCCAGTATGTATCAAAGAAATTCCCTGCTCGTGAGGGAGATGCCAATTCAGAAGGCAAGACGATACTCGATAACTTCTACTATAACTTCGCCCGCTTTGAGAAGATGGGTATAGTAGGAAATAACGGTACTGGTAAATCTACTTTCCTCAAGCTTCTTCTCGGATTAGAGAATGTGGATGAAGGTAAATTCGATATTGGTGAGACCGTGAAATTCGGATATTTCTCTCAGGAAGGACTTCAGTTTGATGAGTCGCAGAAGGTAATAGATGTGATACGTGATATTGCTGACTATATAGACCTCGGTCAGGGAAGGCATCTTACGGCTTCGCAGTTCCTTCAGCACTTCCTCTTCACACCAGAACAGCAATACAACTATGTTTATAAGCTTTCAGGAGGAGAGAAACGTAAGCTCTATCTCTGTACCGTATTGATGAGGAATCCAAATTTCCTCGTACTCGATGAGCCTACCAATGACCTCGACATCAAGACACTTCAGATACTTGAGGAATATCTTCAGGACTTCCCTGGTTGTGTGATTGTTGTGAGTCACGATAGATATTTCATGGATAAGGTGGTAGATCATCTTCTTGTTTTCCAAGGAGAAGGACAGATAAAGGATTTCCCTGGTAACTACACACAATATCGTGAGTGGCAGAAGCTTCAGCCAAAGGATGAGACTCCAACAAAGGTTGGCAATACCCCTGTCGCAAATGATAATACCGCTTCGAAGAGTGGTCCTCGTGATCCTAATGCTGCACCTCCTAAGCGAAAACTCACTTATAAGGAGCGTCAGGAATTCACTCAACTTGAGAAAGACATCGAGAAGCTCACCCAAGAGAAAGCAGATATTGAGGAAGCCCTCAGTTCTGGCACAATCAGCGTAGATCAGATTACAGAATTAAGTAAGCGCCTCCCTATTCTAAATGAAGAACTTGACGAAAAAGAAATGCGTTGGCTCGAGCTCTCAGAATTCGCATGATAGACGTAAACAAAAAAGAAAATAAACCGTTGACAATCAACGGTTTATTTTCTTTTGTATATAATTGGTATCAACAGGTTGAACTGTTGCTGTATCTTCTATTACAGCAAATTCCGAAGCAGGAACCGTATCACCCAGTTCTTCTGGGATATCTATCTTATTTCTATTTGACAGATTGCACGAAGACAATCCGATACCAAGAAACATCAGCAGAAAGGAAAATATTGAAAATAAAGGTTTGTTCATTCTGAAAATAGTAATAGCTATAAATTAAAACGCCGGAACGATTCAACATCGTGCCGGCGTCATTTTCTTTTTTACCGTTCGGTAGCTAAGATTTACTGAGCGTTAAGTGAATCACCAGAAAGTGAATCAGTATTAAGTGAATCCTGAACAGCTGTTGAATCCTCTGCAGGAGCCTCAGAAGCTGCCTTGTTATCGTTACAAGATGCGAAAGAGATAGCTGCCATAGCTACGAACATAAAAACTAATTTCTTCATTTTCTTTGCTTTTTTAAAACTGTAAAACAATCTTTGTTTATTAAAACACTGCAAAGGTAAGCATTTTTTCAATACCGCCAACATTTTTTCAGTATTTTTTTTACCCCCTTTTTGTAACTTTTTTGCAACTTGTTGATTTTTTGATACTTACAAATTGTAAACAAACGTTAAAGTTTTACTTTAACCAAGATTCGTTAAAATTTTAACACTTTTAGGGTGTTTGCGCACACATTTTTATGATAGATATAAATTTGCATATTTCACTTTCTTCAAACAAAATTCTTAATTCTTGATTTTATTTCTTAACTTTGCACTCGCTTATATAAATAAGGTGTAAGCTTTATTGAATAAAGAACATAGAGTAAGGAATAAAGAATGATAGATACTTCTGCATTTCAAGGCAAGACTGCCGCATACTACACATTAGGATGCAAGCTGAACTTTTCTGAGACATCAACCTTCGGTCAGATGCTTCAGGACATGGGTGTGCGAACTGTGGAGAAAGGAGAAAAAGCAGACCTTTGCCTTATCAATACTTGTTCGGTAACTGAGGTTGCTGATAGCAAATGCCGTCAGGCTATCCGAAAGATGGTAAAGCAGAATCCTGGTGCTTTTGTCATCGTTACAGGTTGCTATGCCCAACTGGAAGCAGAGACCGTGGCAAAGATAGAAGGTGTAAGTTTGGTGCTTGGAAGTAATGAAAAGGCTAACCTTATAGATTACCTTTCTAATGCCTGGAGTGGAGAGTCATCTGTAGGTGAGGCAGAATATCACACGGTGAAGACCAAAGACATCAAGACTTTCCAGCACTCATGTTCACGAGGAAATCGCACACGCTATTTCCTAAAGGTACAAGATGGTTGTAACTATTACTGCACCTATTGCACCATTCCATTTGCACGTGGTAACTCCCGCAACCCAACTATAGAGAGTCTCGTAGAGCAGGCTCGTAAAGCTGCTGCAGAGGGAGGTAAGGAAATAGTCATAACAGGTGTAAACATAGGTGACTTCGGTCAGACGACTGGCGAGCGCTTCATTGACCTTGTAAAGGCATTAGACAGCATTGAGGAGATTAAGCGATATAGAATCTCAAGTCTTGAACCAGATCTTATCGACGAGGAGCTTATTGAGTATTGTGCGAAGAGCCGTGCATTCATGCCACATTTTCACATACCATTGCAGAGCGGTTCTGATTCGGTTCTTAAACTGATGCGTCGTCATTATGACTCAAAGTTGTTTGCAGATAAGATAAATCTCATCAAACGCTTGATGCCTAATGCATTCCTCGGAATTGATGTAATGGTAGGTACACGTGGTGAAACACCAGAATATTTTGAAGAGACATACAACCTTCTTAATGCATTGCCAGTTACCCAGCTTCACGTATTCCCATACTCTGAGCGCCCTGGTACAGCAGCTTTGAAGATACCATACATCGTTTCGCCAAAAGACAAAAAAGAACGCAGTCAGAGGTTGCTTGATCTTTCAGAACAGAAGACTCTGGATTTCTATGCCCAGTACATAGGTACAGAGGCGGAGGTACTTTTTGAGAAAGCACCTCGTGGTAAGGCTATGCACGGATTCACGGACAACTATGTTCGCGTGGAACTTCCAGCTGCAAAGGCAAAGGAAGAATACGACAATGAAATCATCAGGGTAAAGCTCACTGGCTTCAATAGAGATAAGTCGGCTTTGATTTGCGAAACACTATGAGCAAAATAGCGATCGTCATACTCAACTGGAATGGCGCTCACATGATGCGCACCTATCTTCCAACTGTAATAAAGAACTCGCCAGAGGCAGAGGTAATCATTGCAGATAATGCCTCTACCGATGATTCCATCAAGATGCTCAAGGAAGAGTTTCCTGAGATACGCACTATTATCCTTGACAAGAACTACGGTTTTGCAGAAGGATATAATAGAGCCCTAAAGCAAGTGGATAGCGAGTATTATATTCTTCTCAACTCAGATGTGGATGTGCCATCCAACTGGCTCTCTCCCCTACTCTCTTTCATGGATTCTCACCCAGAAGCATGTGCCTGCCAGCCAAAGCTTCACGCAATAAAAGATAGAGATTCATTTGAATATGCTGGAGGTGCAGGAGGTTTTCTTGACAAATACGGATACCCTTTCTGCAAGGGCAGGATATTCGACACCGTAGAGAAAGACAATGGGCAGTATGATGGCAATCACGAGATACTTTGGGCAACTGGAGCATGTATGATGATTCGCTCAAAGGATTATTGGGATGCACATGGTCTTGACGGCCGTTTCTTTGCTCACAACGAAGAGATAGACCTTTGCTGGCGCCTTCGTCTTATGGGAAGGAAGATATTCTGCATCAGCGATAGTACTGCATATCACCTCGGTGGAGGTACTCTTCCAAAGGGAAACCCACGTAAGACATTCCTCAATTTCCGCAACAATCTCACTATGCTTTATAAGAACCTATCGGATGATGAGCGCAAGCACGTTATGCGTGTACGTTTCTATCTCGATTGGTTAGCAGCTTTTCAGATGCTTATCCTTGGCAGAAGCAGGGGAGACTTCAAGGCTGTGTATAAGGCAAGGAAGGAGTTTGCGAAGTGGAAGCACGACTTTGATTCTGACCATAAATGGATTCAGGAGAACAAGAAAACTGATGTTATTCCAGAGCGCATCAGCAGAAGTATTCTTTGGCAATATTATGCTAAAGGTAAAAAGACATTCTCACAGCTATGACCAAGAAAGAACGCTTCGACATAATATTCGACTATTTCCGTCAGCAGCCTCGCCCTACCACAGAGTTGGATTTCGGAACGACTTATCAACTTCTTGTGGCAGTAGTTCTTTCTGCCCAATGTACAGACAAGCGAGTGAATATGGTTACGCCTGCTCTCTTTCATGACTACCCTACAGTTCAGGCGATGGCAGAGGCTGACGAGACAGAGATTTACGAATACGTAAAGAGCATCTCCTATCCAAATGCAAAAGCGCACCACCTCGTAGAGGCAGCACGCATCATAGTCAACGAATATAATGGTGAGGTTCCTTCTGATATGGATTTGCTTCTTAAGCTCCCTGGAGTTGGAAGAAAGACAGCCAACGTAATCCAAGCAGTAGCTTTCGGCAAAGCAGCCATGGCCGTTGACACACATATCTATAGAGTTTCCCACCGTATGGGATTGGTGCGCAAAACAGACAATAATCCATACAAGGTAGAGATTGAGCTCAAGAAACAGATTCCAGAAGAGGATATTCCCGATGCACACCACTGGCTCCTGCTACACGGCAGATACATCTGCACAAGTCTTAAGCCGAAGTGTCAGAAATGCCCATTTGATGAGATTTGTCCAAAACTGCTGGAGAACAGCAAACTTGGGAAGTAGCCTTATTCTTCCATCGGAGACATAGCATTGTAAGGTCGTCGCTCTGCTCATATCCATCAAAGAATTGCCTTACAGCATCATAGACACCATTTGAGAGATCCTTCATCTGAGTTTCTTTCATGAGATCGACAACGGCAAGAGTATTCGTATCTCCGAACAATACCTTATTCACATTCTCTGCCTCATTAACTCCATCTGTGTAGAGGAAAAGGACATCGCCTTCAGAGAGTTGCATACTCTCCAACTTATATTCAAACCCACCAAACACACCAGTAGGGAGATTTACCTCAGGACTCATAAAAGCAGTTTTTCCTTCATGAATCCATATAGGTGGATTATGCCCGGCATTACAATACTCTACCATACCTGTATTCATGTCAAGCACTCCGACAAACAAAGTACAGAACATATCCTCATCATTTCCTTCTGCAAGACCATTATTTATAGCCTCTACGATAATAGAAGGACTTGTACTATAACGAGCTACATTTCTAAAGAGATGACCTACAACGGTCATGAACAATGAAGCCGGCACTCCCTTTCCAGATACATCTCCTATAAGGAAATACAACTTGTCATCACGCATCATGAAGTCGAAGATATCACCACCAACTTCCTTGGCTGCGCGCTGCATTCCATAGATATCGATATCATCTCTTTCTGGAAAAGCAGGAAAGACCTTAAGCAACATTCCTTGCTGAATCTTTGCTGCAATATGAAGATCACGCTCCATATTAGCTTTCTTCTCCGTAGTAGAACGCAAATCATCAATATACTTTGTCAACTCTCTCTGCATCGACAAGAAAGAATCGCGAAGATGCGAAATATCCGAATGACCTCTTATCTTTGGCAACTTCGTATTGAAGTTTCCTTGAGCAATAGATTCTGTAGCTTCAGTAATCTTTGCAAGAGGTCTAAGATTCCAGTTAACCGTGATTATGATACAGAGGATAATAATGAAGAAAAGGAGTACGAGCATAAACACAGAGACACCAGTAACAACACTCGCAAGTAAGTTATCATCACGAAGAGGCACATCACAGACAACCTTCCAGCCAGTAGCCTTGACATTAGAAAAATCATTTGTCTGATTTGCAGCCTGCTGAACGTTGGAGTAGAATTTCAGAGACCAGTCTTCATTATGATTAGGATCTGAAAGGAAATCCATTTCCTTCTTCATTATCCTTTCCTTGTCTGTATAATAAACATAGACTCCACTGTTCGTTAGTACCGAGACTTTCGCGCCACTCTCATCTCCAATCTCATTTCTTGCAAGTTCATCAAGCCAATGAAGGTCAATATTTGCACAAAGTGAAGAATAAATCTTACCTTGTGAATTTCTTAATGGCGTAACAAAAGTAACAATAGGAACAGAGACACTATCCTTTTCAATAAGATATGGCTCACTCCATAGACTAGCTCCACTAGTCTCTACCATTGCCACACATCTCTTCACTTCTTCTCTCTCAGCAAGTTGATTCGTAGAAAGATAGACTGTATCTATACGATCCATCTTTCCAATACTATCTCTGACAATAGTAGAATTATTCTCAGTAATGCGTTTCTGCAAAGCCATAAGCGCACCTGTCTTCAGCACATTTTCTATATGATCCATACGGTCATTGATAGAAGAAGTGAGCATCCTACTCATATTGAACTGGCGGTTACCATTAGTCACAAGACTAACACCAAGCGTAACTCCACGAGTAAAGAACCATCCCACAATAACCATGATGATAATCAGTACAAGATTAATGCGGAACGAGAGTGATGAGAATAATCTACGTTTCTTATGTCTACACTTTTTCATTTCAGAGAAGAATTGAAATTTTGCCACAAAGATAGTAAAAGAATTTTATTCTTGCAACAAAAACACTATCACAATTAATAAAAATTGCCGCTCACAGCTTCCTTTATTGGAAAACCGTAAGCGGCAATAGACTTTTTATATTAATTTCAAAGGGGATTACTCACCCTTCTCCATCTTAGCCTTAAGAGCAGCGAGTGCGTCGAAGTCACCGAGTGACTGAGCAGCAGCAACGTTCTGGATGCTTGCAGAGTCGTCCTTCTTAGCAGCACGTGGCTTGCGAGCAGCCTTCTTCTCCTCCTCACGCTCAGCCTCGAATGTACGAGAGTGAGAAAGGATGATACGCTTTGTCTCCTTAACGAACTCGATTACCTTGAACTCGAGCTCCTCACCAACCTGTGCGTCAGAACCATCTTCCTTAACAAGGTGCTTTGGTGTAGCGAAACCTTCACCACCCTCGTTGAGAAGGATAACTGAACCGCGCTCCATCTTCTCAGAGATCTTACCTGTGTGAACAGAACCTGGTGTGTAGAGAGCCTCGTATGTATCCCAAGGGTTATTCTCGAGCTGCTTGTGACCGAGAGAGAGACGACGGTTCTCCTTGTCGATATCGAGAACGATAACGTCGATAGGAGCACCAACCTGTGTGAACTCTGAAGGATGCTTTACCTTCTTTGTCCAAGAGAGGTCAGAGATATGGATAAGTCCGTCAACACCTTCCTCGAGCTCTACGAAGATACCGAAGTTAGTGAAGTTACGAACCTTAGCGTTGTGCTTAGAACCTACAGGGTACTTGTTCTCGATAGCCTCCCATGGATCCTCCTTGAGCTGCTTGATACCGAGAGACATCTTGCGCTCGTCACGGTCGAGTGTGAGGATAACTGCCTCAACCTCGTCACCAACGTGCAAGAACTCCTGAGCTGAACGGAGGTGCTGGCTCCAAGACATCTCAGAAACGTGGATAAGACCCTCTACGCCAGGAGCAACCTCAACGAATGCACCGTAGTCAGCGATAACGACAACCTTACCCTTGATGTGGTCACCAACCTGAATGTTAGCGTCGAGAGCATCCCATGGGTGTGGAGTGAGCTGCTTGAGACCGAGAGCGATACGCTTCTTGTCCTCATCGAAGTCGATGATAACAACGTTGATCTTGTCGTCGAGAGCAACTACCTCGTGTGGATC
Organism: Prevotellaceae bacterium UBA1710; assembly: GCA_002317355.1. Classification (GTDB taxonomy): domain Bacteria; phylum Bacteroidota; class Bacteroidia; order Bacteroidales; family Bacteroidaceae; genus Prevotella. The sequence goes on from DCJC01000048.1 coordinate 17,935, forward strand.
GCTTACGCGGCCCCAAGAGAGGTCTGTGATGTGGATGAGTCCGTCAACACCGCCGAGGTCAACGAATACACCGTAAGAAGTGATGTTCTTAACAGTACCCTCGAGTACCTGACCCTTCTCGAGCTTAGAGATGATCTCCTTGCGCTGAGCCTCGAGTTCTGCCTCGATGAGAGCCTTGTGAGAAACAACAACGTTACGGAACTCCTGGTTGATCTTAACGATCTTGAACTCCATTGTCTTGCCTACGAATACGTCGTAGTCACGTATTGGATGTACATCAATCTGGCTGCCTGGAAGGAATGCCTCGATGCCGAATACGTCAACGATCATACCACCCTTAGTGCGGCACTTGATGTAACCCTGAACGATCTCCTCGTTCTCGAGAGCAGCGTTAACACGCTCCCAAGACTTGCTGAGGCGAGCCTTCTTGTGAGAGAGGATCAACTGACCCTTCTTGTCTTCCTGATTCTCAACGTAAACCTCTACAACGTCACCGATCTTAAGATCTGGGTTGTAACGGAATTCGCTTGCAGCGATGATACCATCGCTCTTGTAACCGATGTTAACGATAACCTCTTTCTTATCTACAGAGATTACTGTACCGTCGACTACCTGATGCTCAGACACCTTGTTAAGAGTTGAATCATAAGAGGCAGTCTGCTCCTCCTTTGATACGCTTGTGCTACCACCGTTTTCGAACTCTTCCCAGTCGAAATCTGCAAGTGGCTGTACATTTTTAAAGTTTGACATGTTAATTAATAAAAATAAATATTGTGAATAATAACGCCAAGTGGTTTCCTTTTACAGACCTGCCGAGCGCAAAATCGGGTGCAAAATTACAAAAAAATTATAACACAGCAAAATATACGAATGAAAAATTTGCAAATGCAAAGAAAAAAAACTATTTTTGCACTCACAAACCACACGAAAAGACATGAAGAATATCTATATTATACTAATTTTCTTATTTTTAGCTATTTGTTCCATGCAAGCAGGGCAGCCGAAGACACTCGTTTTGAAGTTTCTTGAGACTTCAGACGTTCATGGTATGTTTTTCCCCACCAACTATCTAACTGGCAAGCCTGCAGTTGGTTCAATGGCTCGTGTCAGCTCATACGTCAAAGAGCAACGCTCCATTCATGGAGAAAATGTCATATTGCTCGAGAATGGAGATATACTTCAAGGGCAGCCAACCAACTATTTCTGGAACTACATCGACACTCAGGACGAAAATATCGCTGCAAGTGTCATCAATTATCTTCGTTATGACGCACAATCTCTTGGAAATCACGATATTGAAACTGGTCACAAATGCTATGATAAGTGGATAAACGAGATCAAATGTCCAAGTATTGCTGCAAATATAGTGAATACTGCCACCAACCAGCCCTACGCGCAACCTTATCAGATAATCACACGAGAAGGTGTTAAGATTGCAATATTGGGTATGATAACAGCAGCCATACCTAACTGGCTTAGCGAGGATATATGGAGTGGAATGCACTTTGAAGAAATAGTTTCAAGCACCGAGAAATGGGTAAAACAACTTCAGGAGAACGAGAAGCCAGACATTATCATCGGACTTTTCCACTCAGGACTCAAAGGCGGCATCAAAACCGCAGAATACGAAGAGAATGCGACATTGACAGCCGCACAAAGAGTTAAGGGTCTTGATGTTATCTTCTATGGCCACGACCATAAAACGAACTGCAGTTTCATACGTCAGAACGACAATGACTCTGTGCTAATCATCAATCCTGCGAACAATGCACATAGAATAGGCGAAGCCACAATCACGCTTACTATTGACGACAATAAGGTCATCGATAAGAAGATCACAGGCAAGCTTGTGGTTACAAATTCATATCCCGTGGACGAAGATTACATGAATTATTTTGCAGATGACATCAAGCGTCTGCAGGAATTCGCCAACCAACAGATTGGAAATCTCTCCACACCGATGAACATCAATGATGCATTCTTCGGTTCTTCAGCATTTGTTGACCTTATTATCAACCTCCAACTCAAGATCACGAATGCAGATATAGCCTTCAGCGCCCCACTAATGCTGAATGCCACATTAAATGCAGGCCCTGTGACAACTGCAGATATGTTCAATCTCTACAAATACGAGAACAAGCTCTATGTCATAAAGATGACTGGCAAAGAGATAAAGAACCATCTGGAAATGAGTTATGCTCTTTGGACAAATCAGATGAAAAGCAGCAGCGACCATCTGCTTCTATTCGACAACGACAACAAAAACCACCCTAACGAGCTCAAGAACTTCTTCTACAATTTCGACTCAGCAGGAGGCATTGACTATACCGTTGACGTCACAAAGCCAAAAGGACAGAAGATTAACATTCTTCGCATGAGCAACGGTCAGCCATTCGACGAAAACAAGTGGTATAAAGTTGCAATCAACTCATACAGAGGCAATGGCGGCGGCGAACTACTCACCAAAGGCGCAGGTATTCCGAAAGACGAAATTGATTCACGTATCATCTATCGCTCAGAACTCGACCAGCGCCATTATCTCGCGGAGGAATTCAAAAAGCTTGGTACAATCACCCCAAAGACGAACAACAACTGGCGATTCATTCCAGAAGATATGGTTGCGCCTGCAGCTCAAAGAGATAGAGAACTACTTTTTCGCAAGTAACAGAAACGGCCTCTCCCCCCGCCCTCTCCCGTAGAGAGGCCATTCTAACTATTTCACTCCTCTTGCATCCAATGCCTTGGAATACTTAGCGGCATTAACAAGATGCTCTTGATATGTCTTTGCAAAGTTGTGAGTGCCTGAGAAATCCTCTTTCGCACACATAAAGAGATAATCGTGGTGCACGAGATTAAGCACAGCATCAATACCTGCCACACTTGGAATACGGATAGGACCTGGAGGCAATCCCGCATTACGATATGTATTGTAAGGACTATCCACACTCAACAATTTAGTGTAGATACGACGAAGAGAGAAGTCCTGAAGAGCAAACTTAATAGTTGGATCTGCTTGAAGTGGCATATTCTGCATCAGACGATTATAGTACATTCCCGCAACCATTGGTTTCTCACCATTGTTTGCAGTTTCCTCATCTATGATGCTGGCAATGATAATCACCTCAACTGGTGTGAGTTTGAGTTTCTCAGCCTTTGCCGTACGATCACCTTTCCAGAAGCGATCACTTTCCTTCTTCATACGGTCAAGGAACTTCTCTATTGGAGTATCCCAATACACCTCATAGGTATCAGGAATAAACATAGAGATAATTGTAGCTGTGTCAAGTTCATATTTCTTGCACACATCTGCATCCTTGATAGCCTCAAGGAAATCACTATCACGGAACATCATCATAGAACCCAGTTCCTGAGCAAGACGAGCCTTAGTACGAACACTTGGCATAACGAGCTTCAAAGGTTCCTGATGGCCATTACGCAGATTACGGAAGAACTGTATTGAGTTCATTCCATCCTCAAGTGCATATCGACCTGTACGAATCTTATCCACATAACCCATATGACGAGCCAAGGTGCGAACAGCTGTAACACCCATTGGAGATGCTATCTCAGAGAGTTTCACACTTACAGAATCCATATCATCATCATCATCGATGTAGAGATATGAAGTACCTTCATTCTTTGCAATCCCAGCAAAGAGGAAGTAACACACAATGCCAATGACTATGACAAGACATCCAATAGCAGATGCAAGATAGCCTGTTTTTATCTTTTTCATATACCTAATTAAGCCAATTATCTATCAACATTCTCGCAATGGAGAGCTTTTCTGGAATCGCAGGAAGGTTATCCCTATGAAACCAACCACCTTTTGCAATTTCCTCTTCCTGAAGCTTTATTTCACCAGAAACATAATCAGCATTAAAGCCAACCATGAGTCCACAAGGATAAGGCCAAGGCTGCGAACCGAAATAACGAACATTATTTATTTTAAGTCCTACTTCCTCAAAAACCTCTCGATGAACTGCCTCTTCAAGTGTCTCACCTGTTTCCACGAAACCTGCTACAAGACCATAATGATTGCTTCGGAAACTCTTACCACGAACAAGCAGCACTTCATCGTTTCCTTTATGAATAAGGACAATAATAGCTGTAGCAAGCTGTGGCCACACTTCCTTTCCACAACCCGTACAACGCTTCGAGATATCCGTCTCAAGTTTCATTGGAGCACCACAAACACCACAGAACTTAGTATTCTGATCCCAATACAGGATTTCGTGACATTTGCCAGCTTTCAAATAAAGATCATGTGGGAGTTTATAGTATGACTGACGCAAAGGACACATCTCAAAGCCTTCGAGCGAAGTCACGGGATTATCCAATCGCACGGTCTTAACAATCGTACCATCATCCATAGGGGTAATGTTATGAACCGAGTTCCATGCCTTTAGTGCAACTGGCGGTTCTTCACCCATAGGTATAGTAAACTTCTCCTCATCAACTTTCTGAAGAAGAAGATCACCTTGACAGAAAACAAACCAAAGTTTCATAAACGATTTAATTTATACAGAGTGTACACTTAAGCTTCTTTTCAAAAGAGCGACAAAGCAAGCCTCTGATTTCCGAGTGCACGAGTGCGCACAAAGGAAATAGTGTAGGTCAGCTCAAAAGCTGGGGCACGTTTCCAATTTCCGAGTGCAAAGTTACAACATTTAATTTAGAATGAAGAATTTTTATCTGAAAAATATACTTTTCCCGACTTATCGTAAAAATATAAAGTTGAATTTTCAAACAGCATATTTTGTAAAATCCTCCACATAAAACCTTATTTATAAAAGGACATAAAAACATAAAGAAAACCGCCTGACTATTCAATAAAAAACAGGAAGAACATCACATTATTTTCAAACAAGAAAACAGACAACAAAAAAAGACAAAATCATAAAGACATTTAAGGGCAAAGTTTTTACCCTTCTAATAGATTTCATACCTATAAAAAACGGATATCAAACCATTAAAAAGATAAGGGTGGAAAATAGAAGGAAAAGGTACATAAAACAAGAAACGTCCTCACTTCACAGTGCGAACGTTCCAATCTCAATAGGTATTAGCTTCTTTAAGGTAAAAAGATTGTATTCAGGATAACGTTTGCAAAGTTAATGTTTTTTTGGTTACCTTCCAAATTTTTTCGAACTTTTTTTTGAGAAAAATCAATTTTTATACAAATTTGCACTACTTTTGGCTGTTTTTTCCATAAACTTATACAGATTTGAACCATTTATTGCATTTTTGTGTGGCAATATTACAGATTTACGAAATTGCATCATATTATGCATAATAGCCTAAAAGTTGCTATTGTGTAAATGCCTTAACCTTGGTCAAGTATTTGGTACAAATCAGCATCTTCGAGCACAGGGAACTTCTTTCTGAACGAATTAAGCGCATCCATATCAAGTTCACAAGTTATGCTTGAAACCTGACCATCTGGGCAAGCATCCACAATGCGCCCATACGCATCTATCATTTCTGTACCGCCGCAATACTTACACACGGGATCCTCACCTACCCTATTCACACCAACTACATAACATTGATTTTCCACAGCTCTTGCCTGCAGTAAAATTCGCCAAGGTTTGATGCGTGAAGAAGGCCATGAAGCGACATAAATAATACAATCATAATCGTATTCAAAACCATCCTCCCAAGAGGCATTAGAAACCTTATCAATTCCATTACGTGAAAAGACAGGAAAACGAAGATCATAACAAACCTGCAGAAGGAACTTAACTCCACGCCAACTGACAATCTTTCTTTCTTCACCAGCTGCATAATGAAGTTGTTCCTTGCCATAAGTAAAGAGATGGCGCTTGTCATAAAACTCTACTTTTCCCTCTGGATATTCATCTGTTGGAGGCATGACGAAATAGAATCTGTTTCTCCGAGTTCCGTCTTCCGCCTTAACAGAAAGGCTTCCAGCAACGGCAGCATTCATCTTCTCTGCTATCTGTTTCATCCATAGCAAGGAAGCGGAATCATCGTCTATAGCGTTAAAACCTGTACTCCACATTTCGGGAAGTACGTACAAATCAGACAAAGGCGCAGCAAGGATTGCCGCCTCACTACGCCTTTGGTTATCTGCAGGGTCAGCCCATGCAATATTTTGTTGTAGAAGAGTTATCTTCATAAATTAATCCAATATAACCACATTCTTAAGCTTATTCAGAGCTATCACCTCATTTGTCTTATCCATATCGCTTGTACGGAATACAAGCACGCCCTTCTCATGAAGAAGGAATGTATAGATATAGGAAATTGCTATACCAGCCTCAGATAAGATCTTGAGAGTCTCTGCCGCAGCACCAGGTTTATCATCAACATAAAGAGCAAAGACATCTGTCAGCTGCAAGTTGATGCCTTCCTCCTTAAGAAGGAGATAAGCCTTGGCTGGTTCATTACAGATTATACGGTATATTCCGTATTCCTGCGTATCAGCAACAGTAGAAGCAATAATCTGGATATTTGCCTTGCTAAGCAGATCAAGAACCTTGATGAGCGTACCGCCCTTGTTCTCGATGAAGATGGAAAGTTGTTTTATTGTCATATCTAACAAATCTTTATAATTAACGAAGAAGTACAAGGAGTACAAGACGAATGTATGGAAATAACAACTTGCATACAACCTTTTGCACAAAATGCAATCGTCTTGTACTCCCTAAGCGACGATAGAAGCGTCACTCCTCGTACTCCATGTACTCCTTTAAACTTGAATTATTGATAAACAGTTCTCTTATCTACTACTCTGACAGCCTTACCCTCACTTACAGGCAAGGTTCCCTTAGGAACAAGCTTCACATGAGGAGTGAGCAGAATCTCATCCTTCAATGCGCGAGTCACATCCTTCTGAAGCTTCTGCAGACGCTGGAAATCATCAGTAAAGAGTTCTTCAAGTTCAACCTCAACGGTCATGTTGTCATTATCTGCATCTGTTGTGAGAGTGATGAGGTAGTTATTTGCGAGTTCCTTGAACTGCATAAGAATCTTCTCAATTTGGATTGGGAAGATATTAACACCACGAAGCACCATCATATCATCCGAACGACCTTTCATTCGGTCAAGACGCACGTGATTACGTCCACAAGGACAAGTACGACCAAGAACACGGGTAAGGTCACGAGTACGATAACGAAGCAGTGGCATTGCCTCACGATTGAGAGTTGTGAGCACAAGTTCACCAATTTCACCATCTGGAACTGGCTCAAGAGTTTCAGGATCTACAATTTCTACGATATAGTAGTCTTCCCAGAAGTGAAGACCGTTCTGCTCCTTACACTCAAAGGCTACACCAGGGCCACACATCTCCGACATACCGAATGAGTTGTATGCCTTCACACCCATCATATTCTCGATACGCTTACGCTGCTCCTCTGAATGTGGCTCAGCACCAATAGCAAGCACCTTGAGCTTGGTATCCCTACGTGGGTCAACACCAAGCTCCTCCATCACCTCATGAATACGGGTAACGTATGAAGGTACAGCATGAATGGCTGTTGTACCGAAGTCTTTAATAAACTTAATCTGACGCAAGGTATTTCCTGCAGCAGCAGGAACAGTAAGTGCACCAAGACGCTCTGCACCCAACTGGAAACCTAAGCCACCAGTAAACATTCCATAGCCAGAAGAGTTCTGGAAGACATCATCTGGACGCAAGCCAACCATGTGGAGACAACGAGCTACAGCATTTGCCCACTCATCAATATCCTTCTGGGTATGAAGGATAACGGTTGGGTTACCCGTTGTGCCACTTGAAGAATGAAGGCGGGTACATTTATTAAGAGGTACGCACGCGAGGCCGAACGGATAGCTGTCACGAAGGTCTTGCTTTGTAGTGAAAGGAAGCTTGCGGACATCATCCAAAGTTTGAATATCATCAGGTGTGATACCAGCCTCAGCAAACTTCTTCTTATAAATTTCATTGGTATAACAATGCTTAACCGTCTCTTTCAGACGCTCAAGCTGCAAAGCCTCAATCTCTTGGCGAGAGAGGCATTCCTTATCAGGATGTAAATATTCGCTTTTGTCTAGCATTTCTATGTTTAGGTTTTTGTGATTAACTTAATTTTAATTAGATTTACAAATGCAAAGATAATAAAAGATGTCGGAAAAATGTCATTTTTGTATCATTTTTTTAGAAAAATTTGTTGTTTTACCTAAGTTTTTATATCTTTGCAAATGGAACACCTAATTATTTATTATTCTACAAAATGAAAAATATCAAAAAAGCGGCCATAGGCCTATCTCTCTGTTTGACAGCATTCGGCTCTGTCTCTGCACAAGAACAGAAAGAAGAGAACAAGACAAAGGAGTTCCTATCTGATGTTATGGATCGTATCATAGTGCATGGTTATGCACAAGCAGGCTACACATACCAAGATAGAGACAGAGGTGGCGAGAAAGCCAACTCATTCGACATTAAGCGCACCTTGTTCTTTGCTCATGCAGCAATCACCGATCGTTGGTTCTTTATGTTCATGCACGATTTTAACTCTCAAGTGCAGGAATACTACACTGACTATAGAATCACCAACAACAAGGCGCTCACCGTGCGTTTTGGACAATTCAAGAATGGTCTTACATACGAGAACAAGCTATCCCCTACCGAGATGGAGGCTATCGATGTGTATTCTGAAGGCGTGACCTATCTCTCTGGTTGCGGCTCTGACCCTCTCTTCGGTGTTCAATACGGTCGTGACCTTGGTGCAGCCGTTATGGGTGAGTTCGCAAATGGCAAGGTGAAATACGAGGTTGACGTCATGAATGGCCAGGGTATCAACAAGAGAGACGGCAACAATGCGAAGGATGTCATCGGCCGACTTGAGGTTAGCCCTGTTGAAGGCCTTAATCTCATCGCAACAGGTCAGATTGGTAAAGGTCATGCAATAGCCAAGTCACTCTACACACCTGAGATTGAGGTCGGACAAAACTACAAGCGTAACCGTTACAGCTTCGGTTTCGACTATAAGTCAAAGCCTTTCAACGTGCATGGTGAGTATCTTGAGGGTAAGGATGCCAGCGTAACGAGCCGTGGATATTACGTAACCACCACCGTGCCTTTGATTCCAAAGAAGTTTGACCTCGTTGGTTCATACGACTACTTCAACTTCAACAAGGACCTCGATATGGATCAGCACAAGGCTATCTTCGGCATCCAGTGGTGGTATTTCAAGAAGTGCCGTTTCCAGGTGCAGTATGTTTACAAGAGTGCATACACCCAAGGTGGAGAATTCATAAAGAAAGGCAATAACGCCCTTATGTGTCAGATGCAAGTCAGATTCAATTAAAAAGACCCACCCCTGCCCCCTCCCATAAAGGGAGGGGAATAATTACTAACACGAACGGTAATGTGGATCTTTTCTCAATAAACAACTAATTACATTAAACAGTGATCCCCTGCTGAAAAAAGTAGTATCTACTCCCCTCTCTTTATGGGAGGGGTAAGGGGGGTAGGTCTTATGTTAATAAAAATCATTCTTACCATCATCTTCCTTGCCGTGATGATTGGTGTGGGAATATATTCCCGCAAACAGGCAAATAGTGTTGACGGCTTCGTACTTGGAGGCCGTTCAGTAGGTCCTTGGCTCACAGCCTTCGCTTACGGAACAAGTTATTTCTCGGCAGTTGTATTCGTTGGCTATGCTGGTCAGTTCGGTTGGAAATACGGACTTTCTGCTTCATGGATTGGCATAGGAAACGCAATCATAGGCTCTCTTCTTGCATGGATAGTACTTGGCCGCAGGACAAAACTCATGACTCAGCATATCCAGAGCCGTACCATGCCTGATTTCTTCGGAACACGATTCTCAAGTGAGGGTCTTCGCGTTGTGGCTTCAATCATTGCTTTCGTATTCCTAATTCCTTACACAGCTGGTGTCTATATGGGTATCTCCAAACTCTTTGAGATGGGTTTCGGCATACCTTATTCTTATTGCGCTATGATAATGGCAACTCTCACAGCTGTCTATGTAATCTTGGGAGGTTATAAGGCTACGGCCATTAACGATTTCATCCAAGGCATAATCATGCTCTTCGGTATCACAACCGTCATCTATGTTGTGCTTGACAACCAAGGAGGCTTGGCAGAAGCTGTTAATAAAATGGCGGCTCAGACACCTACAGCGCATGATCTTGAGGACAAGAGCGGACTTTTCGCATCTTTCCTACCAGGAGATTTCGCTTCATGGTTTGGTCCTAACCCATTAAGCCTTCTTGGCGTTGTTGTACTCACATCACTTGGTACATGGGGATTGCCTCAGATGGTTGGTAAGTTCTACTCTATCACCGACGAGAGCGCTATCAAGCGTGGAACAATCATCTCTACAATCTTCGCGCTCATCGTTTCTGGCGGCTGCTATTTCCTCGGAAGCTTCGGAAGACTATTCCCAGAGCCAGCCTTCTCACCAGAGAAGCATAAGTACGCATACGATTCTATCGTGCCTTCAATGCTCGAGACATTGCCTGACATCCTCATCGCGCTCGTAGTACTTCTCGTACTCTCGGCTTCTATGTCAACATTGGCAAGTCTTGTGCTCACCTCTTCTTCAACCATGACTCTCGACCTTATCTATCGCGATAAGAAATCGGCTGATGGTGAGGTGAAAAGTGGAGAGATCGACGATGAGATAGCTGAGAAGATAGAGCGCAGAAAAGTCGTTGTGATGCGAGTGCTCATTGTGTTCTTCATCGCACTCTCATTGATGATTGCCCTCAACCCACCTCAGTTCATCGCACAGCTCATGGGTATCTCATGGGGTGCTTTGGCAGGTGCCTTCCTTGCACCATTCATGCTTGGTCTCTATTGGAAGGGTGTAACCACCGCAAGCGTATGGGCATGTTTCGTCTGGGGTGTAGGATTGACCGTAGTAAACATGATGCTCGGCAACTCACTCCTCAACCCTATCGATTGTGGTGCTGTAGCCATGGTAGGCGGCTTCGTCGTTGTATTCCTCGTAAGTCTGTTCACAAAGAAGATGGACGAGAACACCGTCAATGACATCTTCAAATGCTATAAGTAACTGGGAATTACATCATTATAAAAAGAATTCCTATAAGAAAAGCCTTTCACTAGACCTGAGGTTGTGTGAAAGGCTTTATCATTATAGATTAATGGTGTATGGCTAAAAACACAATGAATTTTAATGTCCGTCAGTTCGTGTAGTTCGTGGTTCTAAGAAAAGAGAATTAATGTCATAATTAACGTCACAATTAATGTCTGTCGAAGGCAAATAAGCTGCACACGTTCGTGCCTTTGCTTACGCCAACATTAATTAAAACGTTAATTGGGACATTAATTGCGACATTAATTTTGTCGTCACACAAAAATTGTATAACTTTGCGCCGAAAATCAATAACATACAATCATGAATACATCTACAAACTTCACTGCCGAGGAACAGTATGACTACCGTGAGAGTCAGAAAGACTTCTGGGATCTTAACAACGTCATTGAAACTGCAGAGAAGAAAGGCGAAAAGAAAGGCTTTGAGATGGGTGAGAAGACTGGCTTTGCGAAAGGTGAAAAGACTGGATTCGAGAAAGGTGAGAAGACTGGCTTCGAGAAAGGCATTATCGAGAGTGCCAGAAATATGATCAAGGCTGGTGTTGACAAGCAAACCGTCATCAATGCCTTGAACCTGACACCTGAGATCATAGAAGAACTATAACATAACGTGAATTCGATCAATTTGCGTTAGCCGCCTTCTAAAAAAAATATAAGACCCGGGAAAACCGAATAAAACAATTGTTTTATTCGGTTTTCTTTGTTTTTTCAATTTGCGAAAGCAAGGTCAAGAAAAAATATAATGTAAAAATTTGGTTGTGTGGCAGAAATATATTATTTTTGCACAAAAATAAATGCGTATGCAAGCAACAGGGTTATACATAAATCCTTTGACCGACTTCGGTTTCAAGAAGATCTTTGGCAACGAGGATATCATGCGAGAGTTTCTCAATGATATTATTGAACCAAAATCACCTATTGTGAAGGTGACATTTCTCGATAAAGAGATGCCACCAGAGACAAAGTATGAACGCGGAATAATCTACGACATGCGATGTCTGCTTGATTCGGGCGAAGAGGTCATCGTTGAGATGCAGAATCGCGGTCAGGATTATTTCAAGGATCGCATCTGCTATTATATGTCACGTGCCATATCTTCTCAGGGAGACAGAGGCAATGACAGCTGGAAATTTGAGATTCATGCTGTCTATGGTGTATTCTTCATGAATTTCCGTCTTAACGAAAGAAATTCAGATGACAAATCCAAGCATGACATCCGTCATATAGCCCTTGTGGATATAGATACGCATGACATGTTTTCTGAGAAATTGCAGATGTGGCTCATAGAACTTCCGAGATACAGGAATATGTCTGAAGCCGACTGCAAGACAAACAAAGATTATTGGTTGTACAACTTAACACATTTAGAGACTATGAATACCGCTGTACCATTCCAGGCTCAGAAGCCTATATTCCATAAGCTGGAGAACATAGCTGATATGGCTCAGCTGACACGCGAGGAGCGTAATTACTATCACGTAAGTCTTGATGCTTTCCGCACCAACCTTGCGGTGATGGATCATGAGCGCAATGTAGGTCGTGCGGAAGGTCGCGAGGAAGGACGTGCGGAAGGACGCGAGGAAGGACGTGCGGAAGGACGTGCGGAAGGTCGTGCGGAAGGTGATAGGAATCGCCAGATATCTACTGCAACGGCCTTGAAACAAATGGGTGTTCTATCCATTGATCAGATAGCAGCAGCTACAGGATTAAGCAAGGACGAAATACAAACTTTGTGATAGGAAACAAAGTAATGTGAATTCGATCAATTTGCTTTAGCCGCCTTCTAAAAAACAGAATAAATCCTGAGAAAACCGAATAAAACAATTGTTTATTATTGTTTTATTCGGTTTCTTTTTGTTTGACTGGGTTATATTGATTGCTTTCGCGATTTATAACAAGAGAAAACAATCGTTTTTCATGTTTGTAAATGTTTATAGATATTGAGGAGCAAAGCGACGACTTATAATAACCAACGCCAACGTTAACGTCAATAATTAATAGTCGCCTAACGGCTCAACATAGAGAAACATAAATGAACATCAATCAACATTTTTGTTGATTAAAACATTAAGTCTTTTTCTTTAGAACCACGGACTACACGGACCGACCGGACTATTGGCTTACGCCTTGACTGTTAACTTGTAGTAAATGTCCGTGTAGTTAGAGTCGTTCGTGGTTAACCCAACTTTTCCCATTTGAAC
>DCJC01000024.1 GCA_002317355.1 Prevotellaceae bacterium UBA1710
AGTTTAATTTATTTTTAGTTGTTATTTGTTGTTTTCTCTTTTTAGTTTTGTTGTTTTCTTCTTTTAGAAGGCACTATTTCTGCAAAGGTAGTGTAAATTTGTAAAAACTCCAAGACGTAAGTCTTTTATTTTAGATAATTTAATAAAGTTTACTTGTTTAACTCCTTCCTTGCCTTTTCTATTGCTTTTAGAAAGCTCTTCTCTGCGCATAGTCTTGCGAATGTTGCAGAGGCTGCAAAGCGAGCCGCATCTACGTCGCTCTGATAGTGGAAACCGACTATCGTTCTGCTTTGCCCGATCTCATAGCCGACCTTCATGATTCCGTCAGCATACTCAGGGCAAACAGTTGTAAGAGTCAATGCTGCAATCCATGCTCTGACCGTATGTCCCGAAGGGTAAGAGGTGAAATCTCCAGGGAACTCTTCCTGAGGAATTGGCGTATGTTCTCCGAAATGATGGAACGGACGACGCCTTGCATGTTTCATCTTCGCATTCTGCACACTCTCGTTGCCAGCAAGCATAGCCCCTTTGATGAGCTCTGTCAGTTTCGGATTCTTCTCAGGCGTGAGCTTTCTGTTCATTGCTGCAGAGAATCTTTCGAGAAAATATTCTATCGCATAACCTGCATCTGCAACGGCTGTATCTCCACGCAAGGTGCCACGAAGTGTCTTGCCAACCTCGTACAAACAACTGTCAGAAATGAATCTTGCATCGTTCTCGCTTGGAGGTGCAGGAAGAAAATTATATGCATCAGGAAGTGGCGCCGTACCTTCTTTCACGAACCTGATGATATTGTCCGTGTGCGAAGCCTTGCTTTGCGTTGAGTCTTGTTGTGCCAATGCCGTTAAGGCGAAGGAACAGAATATGATAACTGCCAGATAGAATCTTATCATGTTTTACCTTTTAAGAATGGCTCGCACCACAAACCAGAGGTGCATGCCGATAGTTGCAATTTTTCCGTAATGGTCGTTCATTACGTTGAATCTTTCCTTGAGCGAAGCACGATGGCTTTGTACTGACATTCCGCCTTCAAGATACGAGCTGAGAGTCATGTGTGTATTCCAAAGCGCAAGCCCTTGCTGTTCTGCCTCTTTCATTATGCGGATACACCAATCCACATCTGCTGATAGCTTGTAGTCAAGATTGTATGGCACTTTTCTGGCAATGTCGGTTCTTGCATAGAACGATTGATGACATACCAACATTCCATGCTTGAAACTTCTCCACGATAGCTTCTCTGGAGGAGCAAGTCTTCGTTTCCTTAGGAAATTTCCATTCTCATCAACGATGTCTGTATTGCCATAGATAACTCCAGGAAGTTGTTTGCCTTTGAGTTGTTCGGCAACACTTGTCAATGTGTCTTCTTCTGCAAACTCATCACCTGCGTTTAGGAAAATGATGTAATCGCCCTTGGCAAGTTGGATGCCCTTGTTCATGGCGTCATACAATCCCTTGTCGGGTTCGCTCTTCACTATGACTGGATATCGTGAATCGTAGGCGTAGGTCTGTGCCTTCTTTACCGTATCATCTTTTGAAACCCCATCGATTATGAAATGCTCTATGTGCGGATAAGACTGACTTCGCACGCTGTTCAGAGTGCGGTCAATGTACTTACTCGCGTTAAAGGTGCACGTTATGATGGTGAAGTTGATCAAGATATTCTATTTTGGTGCGAAGTTACATATTTTTTCTCGGCTTTGCAAGAAAATGTGCCTATTTTCTATAGTGTCCCTTTTCGGATATTATTCTTGCAACCTGCTGTGGAACGTATGCTGAAATATCTTCGCCTTTGCCTATCATCTCCCTTAGCATCGTACTTGTGATGTTTATCTTTGGAGTGTGGATGAGGTGTACGTTCTCAGGAAGCGTTGTTTCGTCAAAGTCCGATTCCTCACGAGGATAGACATAGATCTGGTGCTTAGCAAGAATTTCCTCATTATGTGCCCAACGAGGAAAGGCTACCCAGTTATCGCCTCCTATGACAAGGCAGAATTCATGCTGTGGAAAATCCTTGCCGAGTGCCTCTAACGTCTTCCATGTGAAAGAAGGTCGCTCGAGATGAAACTCATAGTCGCTTGCCTTTAGGCAAACATTTTCATTTCCAGAATAAGGCAAGGCGTCAAGAGCCATTTTTACCATCTCATAGCGTTCGTTCTCTCCAAGAAGTCCATTAGCCTGCTTGAGAGGATTGTGAGGCGAAACCATGAACCACACCTCATCGAGATTCGCTTGCTCGCAGATAGTGCTTGCAAGAGCTATGTGTGCGTTGTGGATTGGGTTGAAACTTCCCCCGAAAAGACCTATTCTCATCTGATGGTTGGTTATGATTGGTATTTGCTCCCGTAGTGAAAAGGGAGTAAACTCAGTGAAGGTCTGCTTTTTGTTCGCTTATGGAACGGAGCTTCACTGAGTTTAGTTGGGAGTCACAACGGACTTACATCGGAGTTACATTGGACTTACAACGGGCCTACATTGGTGTCAACTTAGGTAAGAGTTACGTAAGACTTAGGTAAGACTCACGTAAGAGTTACGTAAGACTCAAATAAGATGATTATACATCGACTTATTTCCCGAGGAATCCGCTTATTGTCTTGAGCGCATCTGCCTTTGCTGTGTCGAGGTCGTCGTTTACGATTATGACATCAAACTTAGGTGCGTAGGTGAGCTCTTCTTCAGCCTTTGCAAGACGCTGTTCTATTACCTCTGGAGCATCGGTAGCACGACCTTCAAGACGACGGCGAAGCTCTTCAACTGAAGGTGGCTGAATAAATACGCTAAGTGCCTCGCTACCAAAGATTTTCTTCAGGTTGCAGCCTCCCTTTACGTCAACGTCGAAAACCACGTTTTCACCATTGTTGATCTGGTTCTCAACCTGTGACTTGAGAGTGCCGTAGAAACGGTCGGTATAAACCTCTTCGTACTCTACGAAAGCATCTTCTGCAATCTTTGCCTTGAACTCTTCCGGAGTAAGGAAGAAATACTCTACACCGTTCTTCTCGGTACCACGAGGAGCACGTGTTGTGCAAGAGATGCTGAAGTGCATATTGAGTTCAGGATGCTCCTGCATGAGAAAGTTCACGATAGTTGACTTTCCCGAACCGCTTGGAGCGCTGAATATGAGTAGTTTGCCTTTTGCCATGTGGAAATGAAAAATGATTAAATGAAAAATGAAAAATACAGATTAGAACTTTTATAACAGGTTTACCC
Organism: Prevotellaceae bacterium UBA1710; assembly: GCA_002317355.1. Taxonomy (GTDB): domain Bacteria; phylum Bacteroidota; class Bacteroidia; order Bacteroidales; family Bacteroidaceae; genus Prevotella. The sequence continues at coordinate 3,208 of DCJC01000024.1, forward strand.
TAAGTCGTGGTTACTTGTATTTCCTCATTTTTCACTTTTAATTTTTATTATTTGTCTTACATCGCGTTGAGCACCTGCTCCTTGATCTGCTCGAGTTCGTCCTTCATCTTAACGACGATATTCTGCATCTCAGCCTGGTTGCTCTTAGAGCCAGTTGTATTGATCTCACGACCCATTTCCTGGGCGATGAAACCAAGCTTCTTGCCCTGGCCGCCCTCTTCCTCTGCCATAGTCTCACGGAAGTAGTTGAGGTGGTTAGCGAGACGCTGCTTCTCCTCAGAGATGTCGAGCTTCTCGATGTAGTAGATAAGCTCCTGCTCAAGACGATTCTTGTCGTAGTCGATTTCAGGAATCTGCTTCAAACCATCAATGATACGCTGACGAATCTTCTCTACGCGTGAAGTCTCGTAAGGCTCGATGCTCTTCATGAGAGCCTCGATATTGTCAATCTTCTCGTTGAACTTCTTAGCCAGAGCCTCACCTTCCTGACGACGGAAAGCAACGAGCGCATCGAGCGCTTCCTCGATAGCCTGACGAGCAACAGCCCACTCTTCATCAGAAAGAGTCTCAGTCTGGTCTTGCTTTGCGAGAATGTCAGGCATGCGCATGATAGTAGGCATGAGTTCTGCCATAGAAGGAGCCTTCTCGTTTACTGCTTCTGCGAGGTCTGAAAGTTGCTTGTAGTAATTCTTAGCAAGTTCAATATTGATAGATGCTGCATCTGTAGCTTCGTCCTTCTCAATCCAGATAGAAAAGTCCACTTTTCCGCGGATCACTTTCTGCTGGATCATCTGTCGCATCTCCATTTCCTTCTCGCGATAGAGAGGTGCGATGCGAGTTGAAAGGTCGAGAGCCTTGCTGTTGAGAGATTTTATCTCAACATTGATTTTTTTGTCTTGAAAAGTGGCTATAGACTTGCCATAGCCGGTCATTGAGAGTATCATTTGATTACTTTTACGTTAAATTTCTGCAAAAGTACAAAAAATTACGGGAAAAATGAGTATATTTGCACATTATTTTTTAAGCAATACGAAAATGTCGTGCATTTTACATATAGAAACGAGCACAAATGTGTGTTCTGTGGCAGTTAGCCACGACGGAACCGTCATCTTCGAGAAAGAGGATTTCAGCGGTCCGAATCATGCCGAGCAACTTGGTGTCTATGTTGATGAAGCGCTCAGTTTTATCGACCAGAGTCTTGTGCCGCTCGATGCTGTTGCCGTGAGTGCCGGACCTGGTTCGTACACGGGTTTGAGAATCGGTGTCTCTATGGCAAAGGGCATCTGCTACGGACGAGATGCAAAGCTCATTTCAATTCCAACTCTTGAGTTGATGTGTGTGCCTGTTCTTCTTCGTGAACTCGTTTGCGAGGAGCCTGAACCTCTGCTCTGCCCGATGCTTGATGCTCGTCGTATGGAGGTTTATGCCGGACTCTGGAGCCGTGCCTTGAAGCCTGTTCGTGAGATTGGTGCTGACATCGTGACTGCCGAGACATATAAGGAATTCCTTGACAAGCAGCCAGTGTATTTCTTCGGAAATGGTGCTGCTAAGTGCATGGAGACAATCAATCATCCTAATGCTCATCTTATTGAAGAGATCTATCCATTGGCTAAGTACATGATGCCATTGGCAGAGCGTAAGTTCAATAATGGCATTTTTGAGGATGTGGCATATTTCACCCCTTCTTACCTGAAGGATTATGTGGCAAAGCTTCCAAAGAAGCTGCTGTAAACTTGAAACAATTTAAGAATAAGATATGGATATCGAAGGACTTGACTATAATACCCAGCGTGAGAGAATTAAGCTCAACGAGTATGGTCGTGAGATTCAGCAGATGGTAGATTATTGTGTCGCTATTCCTGACAGGGAAGAGCGTCAGGTGTGTGCTGAGGCTATCATCGACACTATGCGTAAGATGAACCCAAGCGAGCAGAATATCAACGAGCGTATGCAGACACTATGGGATCATCTGGCATTGATGAGCGATTTCAAACTGGATATTGACTATCCTGTGGAGATTACTTCCGCAGAACAGTTGGCTTCAAAGCCAGAGCCTATTGAATACCCGCACACCAGAATCCCTGTTCGCCACTATGGCAGAGCCTTGTTTGAGATTTTCGAGACTCTCAAGACAATGGAGCCAGGTGAAGAGCGTGATACTCTCGTTCGCATGACAGCCAACCAGATGAAGCGTTGTCTTCTGCTTTGGGGACATGGCAATGGCGATGACGAGAAGGTGGCAGATGATCTCGCTCGCTTTACAGATGGCATTATCCAGTTGGATCTGGATAGTTTCCGCTTTGATAAGATCGATGTGCAGAGTATTGCCGCTCAGGCTAACAAGAAGAAAAAGAAAAAGTAACCCGGTATGGAAGCATTCCTCATTGAAGGCGGGCATCCGCTTCGTGGTACAATCGTTCCTCAGGGCGCCAAGAACGAGGCGCTCCAGGTTATCTGTGCCACTCTTCTCACCGACGAGGAGGTCGTGATAAAGAATATTCCTGATATTCTCGACGTCAATAATCTCATCAAGTTATTGATGGATATTGGCGTGAAGGTTCGTAAACTGGGTAAGGGAGAATATAGTTTTCAGGCCGACGAACTCAAGCTCGACTATCTCAGTAGCGATGAGTTTGTGCAGAAGTGTGCTGCCTTGCGTGGCTCTGTACTTATGATCGGTCCGCTGCTCGGTCGTTTCGGTCGTGCTACCGTAGCAAAGCCAGGTGGCGATAAGATCGGTCGTCGTCGTCTCGACACCCACTTCCTCGGTTTCCATAAGCTTGGAGCTGACTATAGTCGTGTGGTTGGTCGTGATGTGTATGAACTCAAGGCTGAAACCCTCAAGGGCTGCTATATGTTGCTCGACGAGGCTTCGGTAACAGGTACTGCCAATATCATTATGGCTGCTGTTATGGCTGAGGGTACAACGACAATCTATAATGCTGCCTGTGAGCCTTATCTCCAGCAGCTCTGCCACATGCTCAACCGTATGGGTGCAAAGATTTCGGGCATAGCATCCAATCTTCTCACTATCGAGGGCGTGAAGACACTCGGTGGTACAGAGCATAAGCTTCTGCCTGATATGATTGAGGTCGGTTCATTTATTGCGATGGCTGCAATGGTGGGCGATGGCATCACAATCAAGGATGCATCGGTTGAGAATCTCGGTATCATACCAGATGCCTTCCGTCGTCTTGGCATTCAGATTGAGGTGGATGGTGATGATCTCATCATTCCTCGTCATGATCACTATGAGATTGACTCTTTCATCGATGGCACAATCATGACACTTGCTGATGCTCCATGGCCGGGATTGACACCTGACCTCCTCAGCGTGCTTCTCGTTGTTGCTACTCAGGCAAAGGGTAGTGTGCTGTTCCATCAGAAGATGTTCGAGAGTCGTTTGTTCTTCGTGGATAAGCTCATCGACATGGGTGCTCAGATTATTCTCTGCGATCCACATCGTGCCGTAGTCGTTGGTCATGACCATCAGATGCGACTTCGTGCAGGAAGAATGTCAAGTCCGGATATCCGTGCTGGTATTGCTCTGCTTATCGCTGCCCTTAGTGCAGATGGTACATCGCAGATCAATAATATCGCTCAGATAGACCGTGGCTATGAGAATATCGAAGGTCGTCTTAATGCACTTGGTGCAAAGATAAGTAGAATATAGACCCACCCCCACCCCCTCCCATAGAGGGAGGGGAATGGATAGTAATACTAAATTAAGGTTTTTGTAACCAAATTAATGGATGATATTAATATGAATGACGTACCCACCCAAATGGGTTCAAATGTAACTACTCCCCTCCCTTTATGGGAGGGGCCAGGGGGTGGGTCTGTCTATAAGATAGGCCTCATAGGCAAGGCTCATGGCGTAAAGGGCGAGCTTAGCGTCCAGATTGATGATGATGTCTTCGATCGTGTGGATGCTGAATATCTCGTGCTGAAGCTTGACGGAATCCTCGTGCCTTTCTTCATGGAGGAATATCGCTTCAAGAGTGATAGTGTGGCGCTTATCAAGTTCGATGGAATCGATACTCAGGAGCGTGCCCGTGAACTGACTGGCGTTGAGGTTTACTTCCCTCGTGAGCTTGCAGAGCAGGAAGAGGATGCAGAACTCTCTTACTCTGCACTTGTTGGCTATAAGCTGATTGATGACAACTCAGGTAATGAGGTTGGAACTATCGCCTACGTTGACGAGCAGACAATCAATATCATGTTCGAACTTGAGGATGGTCGCTTGATTCCTGCCTCAGAGGAACTCATTGTTGATGTTAACCAACAGGAACGTACCATTACCCTCGATATTCCGGAGGGAATTTTGGACTTGTAATTAAAGTAGAAAATGAAGAAACAACAAATATGTATTCTGGGCAGTACCGGTTCTATCGGTACTCAGGCTCTGGAGGTCATAGAGGAACACAGCGAGCGCTTTGAGGCTTATTGTCTCACAGCCAATAATAAGGTTGAGATGCTTGCCGAGCAGGCTCGCAAGTTTCATCCTGCTGCCGTTGTCATCGCCAATGAGGATAAGTATGAACAACTGAAGTCTCTCCTTGCCGATTGCCCTGATATCAAGGTGTATGCCGGTGCACAGGCTCTTTGTGACATCGTTGAGGCTGAGCCAATCGATATGGTGCTTACCGCTATGGTGGGCTTCTCTGGCTTGGCTCCAACCATTCATGCTGTCAAGGCTCGCAAGAAGATCTGTCTCGCTAATAAAGAGACTCTCGTGGTTGCTGGTGAACTTGTCATGGGACTTGCAGAGCAGTATCATGTTCCAATCCTGCCTGTTGACTCTGAGCATTCTGCCATCTTCCAGAGTCTTGTGGGCGATCATGAGAATGAGATTGAGAAGATTCTTCTCACAGCCTCTGGCGGTCCATTCCGTAAGTTCTCTCTCGAACAGATGAAGACCGTTACGGCTGCCGATGCCCTCAAGCACCCAACATGGGATATGGGTGCAAAGATAACAATCGATTCTGCCTCTATGATGAATAAGGGCTTTGAGGTTATCGAGGCAAAGTGGCTCTTCGGTGTTGATGCTGACAGGATTCAGGTGCTTGTTCATCCTCAGAGCATCGTTCACTCAGCCGTGCAGTATCGTGATGGTGCCGTGAAGGCTCAGTTGGGTGTGCCTGATATGCGTCTGCCTATCCAGTATGCTTTCACATTCCCAGAGCGCCTTACTATGACAGGTGAGCGCCTTAACCTCTTCGCTCAGCCTCTTGAGTTCTTCGAGCCTGACTTGGAGAAGTTCCAGTGTCTTGCCCTTGCATACGAGGCAATCCGTCGTGGTGGCAATGCCGCTTGTGTGGTTAATGCAGCCAATGAGGTGGTGAACCTTGCATTCCGTCAGGGCAGATGCGGCTTCCTTGAGATGGGTGAGATAATCGCCAAGACTCTCGATAAGGCTACTGTCATCAAGACTCCAACGCTTGAGGATTACTTCGCTTCTGACAAGGAAGCAAGAAGAATTGCAGAGGAAATGATTAAATAAAAAATGTAGAAATAGAAAAATACAGATTGTACTTCTCGCGGAAAGTCTTATGGTAAGTTGTATTTTTCACTTTTCACTTAATTATTTTTCATTTTGTATTCTCATCATTTATTATTAATAAGGTAAAAATAAAAAGAAAATAAAGATTAATGGAAGAATTTCTGATAAGAGCAGCACAGTTTATACTCGCTATCACCATTCTTGTGTTCCTTCATGAGGGAGGCCACTTCACATTCGCCAAGATGTTCGGCACACGTGTGTCACGCTTTTATGTATTCGCAAACTGGAAGTTCCATCTCTGGAGTTCATACGACAACTGGTGGCGCCGTCTTCGTGGTAAGGAACCAATCACAGAGCGTGATGACGAGAGCGTAAACTTCGTTCAGGAAATTAAGAATTTCTACTATAAACTCACTGGAAAGAAAGATCTTATTGTCACAAAGAACGTTGGAAACAAGAAATACAACGATGAGGTTGGTACTGAGTATGGTATCGGTTGGTTGCCACTTGGCGGTTATTGCCAGATTGATGGTATGATCGACGAGACTCAGACTGCTGAGAAACTTGCAGCTCCTGCTCAGCCTTGGGAGTTCCGTAGCAAGAAGGCATACCAGCGTCTTCTCATCATGGCAGGTGGTGTTATGGTGAACTTCGTTCTTGCTCTCATTCTCTACTCAGCTATATTCTACACATGGGGTGATAAGTACTATGCCCTTGAAGATATGAAGATGGGTATGAAGTTCAATGATGAGGCTAAGTCATACGGTTTTCAGGATGGTGATATTCTCCTTCGCTCTGAGCGCGGTGAGTTCAAGGACTTCTCCGGAAACACTATGCGCGAGCTGTCCAAGTCTCATGATGTTGTTGTGCTTCGTAATGGTCGTGAGTGCCTTGTGCCTCTCAATGGCGACCTCAACCTTCTCTCTATGCTGAAGGCAGAGCCTGTGTTCTGTGTACCTTTCATTCCTGCTCGCATTGATAGCATTATTCCAAACACACCTGCAGCAAAGGCAGGTATGCGTAAGGGCGATACTATCGTTAAGCTTGGCAGTAAGAATATTGACACTTGGACAACCTTCTCTGTTGAGGTAAGCCGAATGGCAGATGCTCTTACTGATGCCAAGACACAAAGAGATAGTACTGCGGTTCTTGCTAATAATGTTGTATGGAAGAAGGCAGACGGCACTATGGACACTGCTATGGTGGTGTTCAATTGCGTAGAGAAAGATGTTATGTTAGGAGTTGTCATGTCGAGAGTTGCTGATTTCTATCAGCCTCGTCATGATGAATACACCTTCCTTGAGAGTATTCAAAAGGGCCCTGCCTATGCAATGGAAGTGCTTGGCGGCTATGTCAGCGATCTCAAGTATGTTGCTTCAAAGGAAGGAGCTAAGTCGCTCGGCGGTTTTGGTGCCATGGGTAGCATGTTCCCAACCTACTGGGATTGGATGGTATTCTGGAAGATGACAGCTTTCCTTAGCATTGTTCTTGCCTTCATGAATATTATTCCGATACCGGGTCTTGACGGTGGACATATCCTCTTCCTCCTTGTGGAGGTAATCACTCGCAAACAGCCAAGCCTTAAGTTTATGCAGATTTCCCAGAATATTGGTATGGGCTTCCTGCTCATTCTCATGGTTGTCGCTAATCTTAATGATATTCTCCGCTGGCTTGGGGTGATGTAATGGCATGTACCATTTGCCATTTACAATTTACCATTATCATTTGGACATCTCTCATTTTGGCTCGCGTGATGATGAGCCTGAAGATAGATAAAACGCAAAAAAGACGAAAGGCATTCCTTTCGTCTTTTTGTATTTCTTTTTAATTCGTACTCTCGAAACCTCGAAATGTCGAAACTTCGAATTCTCGAATTGACGTTTTCCCGATTTTTCAAATTCTCGATTCCCCGAAAAAGAGCGTTCCTTTTTTACCAGAAGTCAAACTCGAAGGTCTTGAATGTTACGTTGGAAACATCCAGTTTGCAAGTCTTCTGAATTTCCGTGGCTTCCTTGATGTAGAAGATAACCGAATTCTTTATGTCAATATCGTGGATGAGACCTTCCTCGCCCTTAGCGAGAATACCCGTCTTACAACCTCTGCAGGTCACTTTCTCGATGTGGATATCCTTGAAGTCAGGCGCAAAGTCTGTAGCACCGGCATGCTTGTCTTCCTGCCCCACCTGCTTGTTGGAGTATGCTGCCTCAAAAACAATAGCCTGATCTCTGATGTCAGTCATCACGATGTTTGATATATAGATATTCTCGGTTGCACCGCCACGGCCATAGCTCGTCTTGAAGCGAAGGCCTGTGTCTGTACCCATGAAACGGTTGTTGCGCACAACGACATTCTGCACACCACCACTCGCATCAGAACCTATCACGAAACCACCATGAGCATGAATTACGGTATTGTCTTCAACGAGAACATCTCTGCAAGGGCCGTATTCTACGCCAGTCTTGCCAGAACCACTCTTCAAGCAGATGCCATCATCACCTGCATCAATGGTGCACTCAGTGACAAGACATCTCTGACAGTTGCTCAGGTCGATAGCATCACCATTCTGCGCATTCCAAGGGCAACGGACTGTCACGCCAAGTACGCTCACATCCTTACAATAGCAAGGGTGAACATGGAAACGAGGTGAGTTCTGCACGGTGATATCCTGGAAAAGCACTCTCTCGCAACGCTCAAAGCGAATGAGGTCTGCACGAGCATTTGCCTCTTCCTCTGGAGAATCGGTGAGCGATGGTGCATTCCTCAGGTTGTAAGGGTACCAGATATCACCCTTTGCACTGATAATACCACCCATCTGACAATATTGCTTCCACTCGGCAGCACTTACCTTACTCTTTTTCACAGGACGCCAATATGCACCGCTACCATCGATGGCGCCAAGACCTGTGATGCTGACGTCATGTGCGTTCTTTGCATAGAATGCAGGGATAACGATCTTACTTGTCTTGTTTGTGGTATTCTTATGCTTCGATTTGTCCGGAGTCATCTTCACTATGGCATTACGGCTAAGGTTGATGTCGATGTTGCTCTTCAGCATCACCGGACCTGTCAGCCATATTCCGTCCTCCACGATGAGATGACCGCCACCTCTCTTGCTGAGGTCGTCGATGGCCTTGACGAATGCATCAGTGCATAGTGTGATACCATCACTGACAGCACCATACGCGGTGAGCTTTACGAATCTGTCTGGAATCCTTGGAAGCTGTGGCTTTTGCAAAGGTATAGGCAGGTTCTTGTATAGATAAGAGAAATCCTTACCTTCTGTCACTCTTTTGTCCTGTGCAAATATGCTTGTAATTCCTATAAATGATATAAATAGAAATATTGCGGTTAGTCTCTTTGTCATGAGGAATAAGAAATAAATAGTAATATAAATTTAGGGTAATTATACTTGGAGACTACAGACTGTTGACAAGTGTCTAAAGACTATTGACAAGCGACTGATGTAGCCTTTCATACTTCGTCTTTTCGACTTATGTCTTTCGCCTTTCGTCTTTATACGATGCAAAGATACTCCTTTTTGTTCAAAAAATGAAATCTTTATTGCATTTTTTTGTAAAAATTGTAAATTATTTTTCTTCAAAACATTGTTTTCATACCATTATTTCCACCGTTTTTGATCGTTCTCCAATGCAAAATCCAGCTGTTTTTCATCTCTACAAAGCATTGATATCATAATTTTTTCAATAAAAAAGCGCTGTAACATTCATTGTTTTTGTTGAAAAGACAGACTGAAAAAATACAAAAATAGCACTTCGCTAACTTATTGTCAATGAGTCTGTTTGCAAATATGCAACACATATTGCACTATTCGTAAATACATTTTTATCAAAGTATCGCACTATTGCGCAAACGTAAAAAGTGTTGCATGATATAAATTTCAAAGTTTATGATACACTTTTTTTTGCTGCACCCGAAAAAAGTTCATACCTTTGCAATCGGAAATAAGTGTAAGATTTATGTAAAGTGACGAATAAAGACGGTCACAAACATTGTAAAACTGAATTATTTGATTAAGGGGACTCGACGGAATTAGCTAAGAAGGTAAATATTTAGATTGTATAAAGTAAGGATTAACAAAGAACAAGGTCGACATCACGGCAGCAATGCTAAGATGTTGACCTTGTTCTTTGTGGCAACTTCCCGTCGATAAGTGAGAAAAGGCATGGGAATGTTCTTGCTTTATCCGTTTTTTAGATGTTAATGCTACCGCTGGAAAATGCCTTTCGGCTAAGAAAATAAGTAAAATTGCCAATTTTCTTAGGCGCAAGCCATTTTCCTGGAATATCATATATTTTCAAAATCTTGGGATAAACCAAGTTTTTCACATTATTCTTTGCCGTTTCATTAAAAAATTGTAATTTTGCGCCAACAATATAAATCGCAAAACGAAATGACAGAATACAGCAAAAAGATAATCGCACTATGCGTGTCTGTAATAATGACATTGGGCGCACTTGCTCAGACAGCAAAAGTCGGCGGTATATACTACACATTCGACAAGAAATCACGACATGCAACGGTGACACAGGAGAAACTCAGGGCCGGTTACAAGGGAAACATCGTGATACCTGAAAGCGTGACCTATCAAGGCGCGAAATATCAGGTTACGGCAATCGACGAGAGTGCCTTTTGCGGAAATAATCTTCTCCTCTCGGTGAAAATTCCGAATACCGTGGTAGAGATAGGCGCCAATGCCTTCCTCTGCTGCGAGAAACTGGTGTCAATAACCATACCTAAGTCCGTGACATCCATAACAGATAATCCATTAAGCGGGTGTGTAAAGCTCACAAAGATTGTAGTGGAACAAGGCAATAGCGTTTATGATAGCCGTGAAAACTGTAATGCCATCATCAGAACATCTGATAACGAACTGATTTCCGGGTGTTCCAAGACCGTGCTGCCTGAGACTGTGACAGCCATTGGCAAAGAAGCATTTTCCGGTATCTCTATGCTTACCGCTCTCACCATTCCTAATTCCGTGAAGCACATAGCCGAATACGCATTCTCCGAAACGGGACTCACTACTCTCACTATCCCTGAATCCGTAACCACTATAAGTGAAGGTCTCTTCTTTGAGTGTAAGCAACTCAAGACGGTCACTCTTCCCGAAACTCTTACAAAGATAGATAATGCTGCATTCAAAGGGTGCAGCTCGCTTACCGCTATCACTATTCCATGCAACGTGACCAACTTCGGCACTATGATATTCGACTCTTGCCCTCGTCTCTCCACCATCACCAATCATGGAAAGACGCCCCCTGCTTTCGCTTTCACCCAGAGTCACCCTATCACCCTCTTTGTGCGTAAGGGTTGCAAGAGCCAGTATTCCTCTGAAGATTGGCCAAATTTCACTATCAAGGAGATAGAATAGACGGCGAAAGTCACATATCCCCACGGTATTGTCATATGCTATTGCTCAATAATTTAAAAAATACTAAAAGGTGGGGGATTCTCGTATTTTATTTGTAACTTTGCACCGCCTTTTGGAATTTGTGCTATTTTTTGACATCGCAACACAAAGATAAGGATAAATCTGACATGGCAAAGAAGACGGGCATTGTGTTTGCTCAGGAAACAAAAAAATAAAGATTGTATATTATGTTGCGAAATTTTTAAACCTATAAAACAATGAACATTAAGAAAATTGTAGCACTTATGCTACTTTGTCTTGTTATGGCAGCACCTGCCATGGCGCAATTCAACCTCAAGAAAGCAATTAACGGAGCAGTAAAGGCAACAAAGGCTATCACATTGACTGATGAGCAGATGGCTGCCTATGTAAAGGAGTATATCGACTGGATGGATACTCACAATAAGGTGTGTGGACCTGATGACCCTTACACAAAGCGCTTGGAGAGACTCACAGCTGGCTTGACCGACGTTGAAGGCATCAAACTCAACTTCAAGGTTTATTACGTGATTGACGTAAACGCTTTTGCCTGCGCTGACGGTAGCGTACGCGTATTCTCTTCACTTATGGATATCATGACTGACGAAGAGCTCTTGGGTGTCATCGGTCACGAGGTAGGCCACGTTGCACATCACGACTCAAAGAAGGGCTTCCGTACTGCATTGCTCGCATCTGCCCTCAAGGATGGAATCTCTTCAAAGGGCGGTACAGTGGCAGCACTCACTGATTCACAGCTTGGTGACTTAGGTGAGGCACTTGCCAACGCTTCATACTCACAGAAGCAGGAGCGTGACGCTGACGATTACGGTTACGAGTTCCTCAAGCGTTGTGGCAAGAACCCATGGGCTATGGCTCTTTCATTCAAGCAGTTGAAGAAGATGCAGGACGAGCAGGGCGCAAAGAAGAACAGCAAGATCAATCAGCTCTTCTCTACTCACCCTGACCTTGAGGCACGTATCAAGCGCATGGAAGAGCGTGCTACAAAGGAAGGTATTGAGAAGCCAGAAAACTCTAAGCCTGCAGAGAATAAGTAATAGACATACTGATATCATTCAGATAATGCAAAGGAGCCTCCCACAGGGGCTCCTTTTTGCATCTTGTCCGCGCTATTCTACCGTCAGTTCGACGAGAAAAGTCGACAACGGAGCAATTTTACTTATTTTCTTAGGCGCAAGCCATTTTCCTGCGATAGCATATTTCTATTTCCCCCAGATTTTCTAATTCCAAGATTGAAATTGCCATCTGTTTCCTTTTGCATTTTAGATGCCATAAAAACACCTAAAATCGCTCCATCACACAAAAAAAACATCGAAAGATGTGGGTTTCTCAGATTTTATTTGTACTTTTGCCAAGCCAAGTTAGGTGTTGGGTGATGCGAAACCTAACAACCAACAGATTAATATAAAGCGGAATTAACATTGTACATAATCATTATGAGAAAGAATCTTTTACACATAGCAACGTATATTTTGACCGTTGTGGCTCTGAGCACTCTGCCTATGGATATCATGGCGCAGCAACCACATCGTCGTGGCACTAACTCATGGCGCAACGAATACCACACCCTCACAGGACGTAAGGTGGATATGAGCGTGCTTACGCTCAATCTGCGTCATCCAGGCGAACTGGCAAAGCAACTTCGCCCGGAAGAACGCAATACCGTCACCACTATTGTACTCGATGGTGCCATCAACGATGCCGACATACGTGTGCTTACTGACCTCGCAAAACGTAAAACGGTAATAGTCAGAGGCAAGGAGAGAAAGGCATTTCTCGACATCGACCTCGAGAATGTACGCTATTACGACGGCAGACAATTCTCTGACCGTCTGCCAGACAATGCCTTCCGCGATTGCCCTACACTCAGATCCGTAGTATTACCATTCCGTTTGCGTGCGTTAGGCAACAGAGTTTTTGCAAACTGCCCACGACTTGAGGTGGTTGCCATGCCTGATAATTTGGAAGTGCTGGGCAAAGGCGTATTCTATGGATGCGAAAGCCTTATCTCTATCTATATCCCTGACAACGTGCGCGTTATTCCTGAGCAGGCATTCTACAACTGCAGCGCCCTCAAAGAGGTATCAATGCCAGAGGGCGTGGAAGTGATAGGTCCAAAGGCATTCTACAGCACAAGCCTTACCTCTGCCCCTCTACCACGAACCGTTCGCAGCGTAGAGAAGGAGGCCTTTGCCAACTGCCATATAAGCCGTGCTATCTTCCCTGCATGGCTACCTTACTGCGATGCACACGCCTTCGACAATGGCGGCCTCGTTGAGTATGTCGTAGAAGAAGGTAATGCTCAGTATTCCAGTCGTGATGGCATGCTCTATTCGCTTGATGGTCGCGAACTCATAGCCTATCCAGCCAACAGAAAGGGAACATGCGTAATCCCTGCCGATGTCGTCAGTGTGCGTGGTGATGCCTTCCGTGGAAATCACAACGTCGAGGAGGTAGTGATGGAATGCCGTCTCAACGGACTTGGTCAGGCAATGTTCAAGGACTGCACCGCTCTCCGTTCCGTTACTCTCCCAGAGGGAATGGTAGTGATAGGCAAGGAAGCATTTCGTGGTTGCAAGGCACTTACCCACGTCGCAATGCCACAATCGCTTACCCGTATCGATGAAGAGGCATTCCGTGCATGCAAGGGAATGACAGCAATACAGTTGCCACCAGCCCTTGAGGTAATCGGAGAGGCTGCCTTCGACTATTGCACCAAGCTGCAGGAGATCAGTGTGCCAGCCACGGTCAAACGAATCGACAACAAGGCATTCTACAACTGTGATGTCATGACCCGTATCGTGATGCAAGGCTCTGTGCCACCAGCATCCACAGGAAAGATCAACGACAATCTGAAGAAGATCATCCTCGTCGTGCCAACAGGCTCTGCCGATGCCTACCGTTCAGCTGTAGGCTGGAACAAGTTCAAGAACATACAGTGATTTTTTTATGCTATTGCTTTCGCGTTTTAAAAAAACAAAAGAAAACCAAGTAAAACATAGGAAAACAATTATTTTACTGAACTTTCCCACAGTTTAGATGCTCGGTACTGGCTTCCAGCCAATTGTTTAGCATTTCCAAGGGTGGGAAAGTTAAGTTGGATAAGATGGGGACAATCATTATTTAACGTCAGTTCGACGAATTTCTATTCCCAAATGTGAATGTGCACCTTTGGTGCTTGAACTGACAATAATTACCAATCTTCACAATCTTTACAAT
>DCJC01000027.1 GCA_002317355.1 Prevotellaceae bacterium UBA1710
CGTTCTTCGATTTTCTGAGCACAAAGTTATAATAAAATACTCAAATCACCTAAACATTTAACCTTCTTAACTTTCGTTTAGCATATTCATGAAATTCTGGTCGAGATTAATTTTTCTCTGGAGTTTTTCACGTAGGGGGTTGCACCCACGCGTTTTTGTGCTTGTAAAATGCTGATATTCAATGGATAAGGATGGGTGTAACCCCCTTGCAAAAGGTTGCACCAGGTGTAACGGGGGTGCACTTGTCTTAACTGCTTGAAAATCAAATGGGTATAATGCTTAAAATATGTAGGTGCAACCCCCTGCGAGAAAAACTCCTCAAAAAAATAGCCTCCTATCCCCCAAGGGGGAATTTTTGATAATATTTGTACGTAAAAGGATTGGGGATAACATTAATACCGCATTAATCATCTATTGATAATCACTTGTGAGAAGGTATGTCGTTGTTGATCCTTCGCTTTGCCTTCGAAGTAAACTCAGTGAACCTTCGCTTTGTGTTCGCTTATAGAACGGAGCTTCACTGAGTTTACCCCCTTATCATTACGGAAGATCAACGAGAGATAATCCTATGTAGTTCCCTTATGGTTCCTATGTGGTCCCCATTTTTGAATGGGAGTAGTAAGGGAGTAGATTAGGAGGAACATTGTGTGCTTTGTGACTTTATAATAACGTTTGTTGGAATATCGTTCAAATTGCTGGTTGTATTTTTATTCTGTATTTACCCATAGAATTTTGACTCACTTTTTTGGTCGTTTCATTATAAATTAGTACTTTTGCATTCTATTAAAAAATTTTGAATTAAGAATTTAGAATTAAGAAATAGGCTTGCGCGATTGGCTGTCAGCCATTAGCAATCTGCCTTCAGAGAAAAATATAATGCTTAGTGTAAAAACAAGACTCATCATAATGAACTTCCTGGAGTTTGCCGTCTGGGGAGCATACCTCACAAGTATGGGGGCGTACCTTGCTGGTGCGGGCTTTGGATCAATCATCGGTTGGTTCTATAGCATTCAAGGCATTGTAAGTCTTTTCATGCCTGGAATTATGGGCATTGTGGCAGATAGATGGATTCAGGCACAACGTTTGCTATCTATCTGTCATACCGTGGCTGGTGCCTTTATGGCTGCTGCTGGTGTCTATGGTATGGCTTCAGATTGCAGTATGGGAATACTTTTCATGCTCTATACGTTGAGTGTGGCATTCTATATGCCAACTTTGGCACTTAGTAATTCTGTGGCATTCAATGCCTTGACTCAGGCAAATATGGACACGGTAAAGGCATTTCCACCTATAAGAGTCTTTGGAACGATAGGTTTCATCTGCACCATGATAGCTGTGGATTTGTTGGGCTGCCAGACGACAAGTAGTCAGTTCATTGTTAGTGGTGGCTTGAGTCTTTTGCTTGCAGCATATAGCCTGACACTTCCTGCTTCGCCTATCAGAAAGAAGACAGAAGGGGCAACATCGCTTGCTCAAGCTCTAGGACTTGATTCCTTCAAGCTCTTCAGATCGAAGAAGATGGCGATATTCTTCGTCTTCTCAATGTTGCTTGGCGTTAGTCTGCAGATAACTAACGGCTATGCGAATCCGTTCATCACATCATTCAAGGATGTGGCTGAATATGCAGATACCTTCGGAGCTCAACATGCAAATATCCTTATCTCGCTTTCACAGATTAGTGAGACTTGTTGCATACTTCTCATTCCATTCTGCCTGAAGAAATTCGGAATTAAGAATGTAATGATGATTGCGATGCTTGCATGGATGCTCAGATTCGGACTTTTCGGCTTGGGAGATCCAGGTTCTGGACTTTGGATGCTCGTGCTGAGTTGCATAGTATATGGTGTGGCATTCGATTTCTTCAATATCTCAGGGGCATTGTTCGTGGATCAGAACACGGATGCGGAGACACGTTCTTCGGCACAAGGACTGTTCATGATTATGACCAACGGATTTGGTGCTACAATAGGAACATTAGCGGCACAAGCTGTGGTAAATACTTATGTGTACAACGAAGGAGTTACTGATGTACTTGCAGGATGGAGAACTTCATGGTTCGTGTTTGCGGGATATGCATTAGTGGTACTTGTACTTTTTGCTATAGTATTCCGTCCTAAAACAAGAGTAGAAAAATGAATAAGATAAAACTGAAATACATGGGCATACAGCAGATGGTGAACAATCAGGAGGTTGGCATTATCTGTCTTTCTGACGAGTTGGAAACCCGTCAGTTGAGTATCGTGTGTGATAAATTTACGAAGTTCCAGTTTGACCTTCGTAATGATTCGCCTGCGCAGAATGACGCTCTTCTGCATTCTTTCGGCGATAATGCAGGGCGGATTCTTTTGCCAGAGGCTCTGATGAGCATTATCAGCTATATGACCGACCTGAAGCTCTGTGTCGTTATCACCAATGTTGTTGATGGAGTGTATAGGGCTGTGATAGAGGATGTGCGTACTGGCACTACCTTTCCTGTAAGAGCAACCGAAGGTGTTCTGCTTACCATTGCCAATAAGCATGTTCCACTCTATGCTGAGCAGACGTTGTGGAAGTATCAGAGTGTGCCAATGAAGAAAGATCAGCCAGGTGTAGCTATTCCTATCAATTCGCTTACAAGGGAGATGCTTGAGACATCGCTCGAGAAGGCTATTGAAAATGAGGAATATGAAACGGCTAAGCATCTTAAGGAGGAATTGGATAGGAGAGGGAAAGTGAAAAATTAAAAATTAAGAAATAAAGAGTAAGGAGTAAAGAATAAAGTGTAAAGAATAAAGGGTAGAGGGTAAAGAATGAAAGAAGTAAGATATTTCTATGTGCCGAAGGCTGGTAAACTTGATGAACTGCCACAGGAAGAGGCACAGCATGCTATCCGTGTGCTAAGACTCGTTGAAGGTGATGAGATATTCCTCATGGATGGTGAGGGTGTTTTCTTCAAGGCAGAGGTGACTCTTGCCCAAGGAAAGCATTGCCATTATCGTATCACGGAGACAATAGAGCAGCAGAAAGGCTGGAAAGGTCATCTGCATATTGCCATGGCTCCTACAAAGATGATGGAGCGAGTGGAATGGATGGTGGAGAAGGCAACAGAGATTGGTGTAGATGAGTTTTCTTTCCCTCTTTGTAAATTCTCCGAGCGCAAGCAGATGCGCAAGGATAGGGTAGAGAAAATCGTTGTTTCTGCCGTGAAGCAGAGTCGTAAGCCATGGATGCCTATTGTAAATGAGATGACTCCTTTCATGGATATCATCAAGGAGCATCCTAACGGTTATATCTGCCATTGCTATGATGAGGTGCCGAGGACAGATTTCTTTGAGGAAATACAGTCTGCCGATATCAAGGACGATGATGAGGTGCTTGTGCTCGTAGGTCCTGAAGGCGACTTCTCGATAGAGGAGGTGAAGGCTGCCGTTGAGGCTGGATATAAGTCTGTCTCGCTTGGCTCTGCAAGATTGAGGACAGAGACCGCTGCGCTGTCAGCTGTGATGATGATGCAGTTGGGAATGAGGGGGTAGAGGCGAGGATACGATGTTTTCGATAACTCGATAACTCGATAACTCGATGGCTCGATAACTCGATAAATCGAAAGATCGATAATTCGGAGATTTCCCCCAAAAAGAAAAAATCAAAAAATGAGAAAAATACTAAATACCATTCTTCTTGCGTGTCTTGCTATTACAGCATTCGTTTCATGCAGTAAGGAAGATGTGAAATATTATGATGCTATACCGTCGCAGAGTAAGGCACTTGTGCGTGTGGCTCCTGAGGCAAAAGACAGGGGTGTAGCTGCACTTGAACTGTTTATGGGTGATGGTGTGATAGCGGATGAGTCGGGCGTGGATTTTTCCGTGCCTGTGTATCTGTTCGCTGCTCCTGATGGAAGTCTGGGTGTATGTGCCAAGGTGGAGGACGATGCCAAGGTGGATGATATGCTTGAGGCGATGGCTAAGTCGGGTAAGGCATCTCAGCCAAAGGAGCTAAAGGAGTGTAAGTATGCCGTTGTGAACAAGAACTTCCTTGTGGCATATAATGAGAATGCACTTGTGGCTGTAGGTCCTGTTCTTGCTGCAGAAGAGTCGAAGGTGGCAAAGAGGTTGATGAGGTATCTTGAACTGAATGCTGATCGTGGAGTCAGTTCTGCGGATATCTTCAAGGATGTAGAGGCAGACAAATCTCCGATATCACTCATAGCGAGTGTAAGTGTGATGCCTAAGAAACTTGTCGTGCCATTCCTTATTGGTGCTCCGACAGGCACAAGTACGGATGATGTGGTGCTTAGGGCTGAGGTGAATGTGGCAGACAGCCTGTTGACGCTGAAGGGAAGGACTACATCGAGCAATCTCCTTGTAAGTCAGGGTATTGACAATGCGATGAAGATGCTTGCAAGTGGCAATAGCGAGGAGATAATCCGAGTGATGGAGGCAAACAAGGACTTGCAGTCTATGCTCAATAAAGGTGGTTTCAGAGAGAAACTACAGAAGGTGCAAGGTCGTATGCTCATCACGCAGAGTGGTAATGATGCTGATGTGGAGACTCTTCAGGGTGCTGATGATAATACGCTTATGAAGGTAGTCCTTAACTTGAAGTCGCTCGACAAGGAAGTTCTTAATCTCTTTGAACCATTCCTTGGTGGTGTTAGTAGAATTGAATATGAGGTGAGATAATGGATAGAATAGTATTTGATAACGTCTTGCCTGACGTATTCAAGGGACAACATCTGGATTCTGATATATGGCAGTCGCAGACGACTTTTGAGAAGGGAAAACTCAATCTCGTGCTCGCGGATTCGGGTAAGGGAAAGAGTACGTTCTGCTCCTATGTGCTTGGCTATCGCTCTGACTATGAAGGAAAGATATCTTTTGATTCAGAGGATGTGATAGGCTATAGCATCGATAAGTGGTGCTCACTTCGCAGAACATCCATAAGCCATCTCTTTCAGGAGTTGCGCCTTTTCCCGGAACTTACTGCAATAGAGAATGTGCTGATCAAGAACTCACTCTCAGGTCATAAGACCGAGGCAGAGATTCTTGATTGGTTCAAGCGACTTGGCATAGAGGATAAGGTGGATGCAAAGGTGGAGCACATGTCGTTCGGTCAGCAGCAGAGAGTGGCAATGATGCGAGCTTTGGTGCAGCCATTCGATTTCCTCCTCGTTGACGAACCTATCTCTCACCTTGATGACAGGAATTCTGCCATCATGGCAGATATCATGATGACAGAAGCAAGGAAACAGGGTGCTGGTGTCATTGTGACGAGTATCGGAAAGCACATGGATTTGGAATACGATAAGATTTACCGACTTTAATCTCCTATAGAATAATGCTTGTTTGGAAACTACTCAAATCGCATATCAGTGTGCCTCAGTTCATAGGTTTCTTCTTCGCAAACCTATGTGGCATGGTGATTGTGCTGCTCGGAATACAATTCTATAATGATGTGCTGCCGATATTCACGCAGGAGGATTCATTCATGAAATCCAACTATGTGATGGTGTCAAAGCATATCGGTATGGGGACCACGATAAGTGGTGTAAGTACGAGTTTCAAGGATGATGAGATAAAGGATGTAGCCTCACAGCCGTTCGTTCAGAAGGTGTGCGGATTCTCATCAACAAACTATAAGGTGGATGCCCACATGGGTATCAGTGGTCAGCAGGTGCTTTCAAGTGAACTGTACTTTGAGTCTGTGCCTGATGATTTCGTGGATATCGACAAGAGCCAGTGGAAATGGCAGGAAGGACAGAAGGAGGTGCCTGTCATAGTGCCTCGTATGTATATTAATATGTATAACTTCGGCTATGCCCAGAGCCATAATGCACCTAAGATATCCGAGAGCGTGATGGGTATGATAGACTTTGCCATCGTGATAAAGGGAGACGGTCATGAGGATGCATACAAGGGTAGGGTAGTTGGCTTCTCGTCAAGCATAAGCAGCATACTTATTCCGCAGTCGTTCATGGAATGGAGTAATGCGTATTATGCTCCAAAGGATGAGGTGAGTCATACCCGATTGCTCATGCAGGTGGAAAATGCTGCAGACAAGAATGTGAGCCAGTATCTGGAAGACCATGGCATGGAGATAGAGCAGGATCAGATGGATCAGGAGAAGATAACGTATTTCCTCAGGCTTATGGTGAGTCTTGTCATGGTTATCGGACTTGTCATCTCTTCCCTGAGTTTCTATATCCTTATGCTGAGCATCTATCTGCTCGTGCAGAAGAACGCCCAGAAACTTGAGAACCTGCTGCTCATCGGCTATTCTCCAGCAAAGGTGGCAAGACCTTATCAGTGGCTTACTGCTTGTCTGAATATCATTGTGCTGATCATTGCGGTGGCTGCGGTATTGGCTGTCAGAATGTACTATATGACGATAATAGAGGATATATATCCAGAGCTTGACAAAGGATCGCTGTTGCCTGCGCTGATGACAGGTGGAGCATTGTTCGTTATTGTTACGCTCATGAATATGCTTATAATCCGTCGTAAGATAATACGTATTTGGTATAGGAAAGATTGATACTTGATGTTCTTAAAATTTCTTTATTCCAAGTGTTAAATAATAAATTGCCGTTAATAGCGCTGATTTTTTATTTAAAAAAAAGCAAAAATTAGGCGCAAAGTATGGGAAATACATATTTTGCGCTTAATTTTGCACTCAGAAATCGGAGACGTCCACCGTTCTTCGTCATTCACTAATCAGAAACAAAAAAAAGGTAATTATAATAATCATGAATAAGAAAACAATTTACAATTTTGCTATCGCAGCATTTTGCGTGACATCGCTCACATTCTCAGTAGCAGCTTTCAATGAAGCTAAGGCTGCCAAGACCCCTGCAGCTGCCGTTCCAGGTCAGCCAGTTGATTTGACTTATGCAGCAGACAAGGCTCTGCCATGCGTTGTACATATTAAGTATCTCCAGAACTCTAAGATTCAGGAGGTTGCTGTCCAGAGTGATCCATTCGGAGATTTCTTTGATCCATTCGGAATGTTCGGTCAGCGTGGTCAGGGACAGAACCAGAAGCGTAAGGTGCAGACTCCTAAGAAGGAAGGTGCAGGCTCTGGTGTCATCATCTCTTCTGATGGTTATATCGTAACTAATAACCACGTAGTAGAGGGCGCTGATGAGCTTACCGTTACTCTCAACGATAACCGCGAGTATTCTGCTCGCATCATCGGTACTGATAAGAATACCGACCTTGCTCTCATCAAGGTTAATGCAAAGGATCTCCCAGCTATCACAGTTATCTCAAGTGATGATATCAAGGTTGGTGAGTGGGTCCTCGCTATCGGTCATCCTTTCAACCTCCGTGCTACAGTAACTGCAGGTATCGTATCAGCAAAGGCTCGTTCACTTGGTGCAAATGGTGTTGAGGCATTTATTCAGACAGATGCTGCTATCAACGCTGGTAACTCAGGTGGTGCTCTCGTTAATGTGAAGGGTGAGCTCGTTGGTATCAACGCTATGCTCTATTCACAGACAGGTAACTTCACTGGCTATGGTTTCGCAATCCCTACAACAATCATGAACAAGGTGGTTGCAGACTTGAAACAGTACGGTCAGGTTCAGCGTGGTTTGCTCGGTATTGAGGGACAGGAAGTTCGTTCATACCTTGATTCTCAGAAGGATCAGCAGAAGGAAGTTGACCTTGGAACAAACGATGGTATCTACGTTGCTAAGGTTGTAGAGGGTCAAGCTGCTGAAGATGCTGGCATCGTTGATGGTGATGTTATCACAAGTCTTGATGGCCAGAAGGTTACAAAGATGGCTGAACTTCAGGAGATTCTTGCAACAAAGCGCCCTGGCGATAAGCTGAAGGTTTCTTTGCTCAGAAAGAAGAAGGCTCAGACAGTTGAGGTAACTCTCAAGAATGAGCAGGGCAATACTAAGGTAGTAAAGGATGCTGATCTCGATGTTCTTGGTGCTCAGATTCGTGAGGTGAACGAGAGAGAAAAGGAAGAACTCGACATCAAGTATGGTTTGAAGGTTACAAAGATCAATGGTGGTAAGTTCAAAGAGCGCGGAATTCCTGTAGGATTCATCATCCAGACAGTAAACGAAGAGCCAATGAAGGAACTTTCTGATCTTAGTGATGTTGTAAAGGCTGCAAACAAGAGTAAGGATCCTGTTCTCTACATTAAGGGTATTTACCCTTCTGGTAAGAAGGAGTACTTCACAGTACCATTGGGAGAGTAATTAACTTTCAATTTGAAAGCAAAATACTATAAATTACTAATAAAAGAGCGAAAATCTCGTTAATAAGCGATTTTTTCGCTCTTTTTGTTTGCCATTATCGGGAAAATTATTAATTTTGCACACATGACATTGATAATTGTTGCAATACTGTTAATCAGCTATATTCTAATAGCTACAGAGAGGCTTACCAACGTGAATAAGGCGGCTATTGCTGTCTTTGCTGGTACTGTTGGTTGGGTGCTCTATATCTGTTGGGGAAGTGACTTTATTATGTCAAACCATCATGGGGAGTACATGAACTTCCTGCAAGGAGCTTCTGCCACTAGTGATGCTGCGAAAAACTACATCTGGCAAATCATTTTCCTTCCTTGTGTTGGAAAGGCGGCAGAGGTGGTTCTATTCCTTTTGGCAACAATGACAATCGTAGAGATTCTGCACAATAATGGTTGTTTTGATTTCTTGACAATATGGTTGAGAACGCGTAATAGCCGATTGCTTCTTTGGAAGCTTGCAGCATTCTCTTTCTTGCTGTCAGCCAACCTTGACAATATCTCGTCAACGGTAATGATGCTTACTGTAACAAACCAGATTCTTCCTCGTTCAAGAGATAGAATAATCTATGGAGCTGTTGTTGTCTTGGCTGTCAACTTTGGTGGTGCTCTTACCGTTATTGGTGATCCGACATCACTCGTTCTTTGGAATATGGGAGCTGTTACGGCTACATCATACTCTCTCTCACTCGTCATTCCTTGTCTTATAGCTTGGATGTTGCCTACTTACTTGATTGGCAGATCTTTAAGTGAGACAGTTCAGCTTGACCGCCCAACAATGCCTTATCGTGGTGATGATACAAACCTTAACGTTTGGCAGCGATTGGTTGTGCTCTTTGTTGGTATCGGTGGACTTTGGTTTATCCCAACTTTCCATAGCATCACAAAGCTTTCACCATTCCTTGGAGCATTCTGTGTGTTGTCTGTTCTTTGGGTAGTAAATGAGGTTTTCAACCGTAACATAATGAGCTCTGACAGAAGAATGACTCGTTCAATTCCTCGCCAGTTGCAGTATTCTATCATACAGTTGATGCTCTATGTTATGGGAATTATGCTTGCTGTTGGCGTTGTTGCCGAGACAGGTGCATTTGCTTGGCTTGCAGAAGTGATAGAAGAAGTTTGTCCAAGTATCTGGATTCTTGGTGTTGTTAGTGGTATTGTCAGCATTTTCCTCGACAATTTTGCTACAGCAATGACCATGATCACCATCTTTGATTCAGATGAAATGACTCAACTTTCTGGACCTTTCCTCTCGGATATGGTGCAGAATGGAGCATATTGGAAGATTATAGGTTATGCAACCGCTGTCGGAAGTAGTGTTCTGGCTGTCGGAAGCGTCTCTGGTATTGTTTACATGCAGGCAGAACGTGTTGGAATGTCATGGTATTTCAAACATGTTGGAGTCAAGGTGCTGTTTGCAGGCATCCTTGGTCTCGTGGTCTTGTACTTTACCGTTTGATTCATAAGGTGCAGGTTATAAGGTTAAAAGGTTGTTAGGTTGTTGGAACCTCAAACTTCAAATCCTCAAAAATAAACTTGATTATCAGGTATAACAATTAAATAAAACAAAACATTATGGCAAAAATTGAAACAATCGGCATTCTTACTTCCGGAGGCGATGCTCCTGGAATGAATGCAGCCATTCGTGCCGTGACTCGTGCCGGCATCTACAACGGTTTTAAGGTTAAGGGTGTCTATCGTGGATATGACGGCCTTATCAATGGTGAGATCAAGGATTTCACTACTGAGAATGTGAGTGGTATCATCACTCTTGGCGGTACTATCCTTAAGACAGCTCGTTCGAAGGAATTTATGACAATGGAAGGTATGCAGAAGGCATACGACCAGATTCAGGCGCATGGTATCGATGCTCTTATCGTATGTGGCGGTAATGGTTCACTTACTGGTGCTATGAACTTTGCTCGTGAGTTTGATATCCCATGTATCGGACTTCCTGGTACTATCGATAATGACCTTTATGGTACTGACTCTACCATCGGTTATGATACAACAATGAATACAATCATGGATTGCGTTGACCGTATCCGTGATACTGCACAGAGCCACGAGCGTATCTTCTTCATTGAAGTTATGGGTCGTGACGCTGGTTTCCTTGCTCAGAATTCTGCAATCGCTTGTGGTGCTGAGGCTGCTATTATCCCAGAAGAGGTAACAGACGAAGACCAGTTGGCTGAGTTCATGAAGCGTGGTATCCGTAAGTCAAAGAAGTCATGTATCGTTATCGTATCTGAGTCACCTAAGTGTGGTGCTCTCTATTATGCAGAACGTGTAAAGAATGAGTTCCCTGGCTATGATGTACGTGTTTCAATCCTCGGACATCTCCAGAGAGGTGGTTCTCCAACTGCTCGTGACCGAATACTTGCAAGCCGTACTGGTGTTGGTGCTATCGAGGCACTCAAGCAGGGTCAGAGAAACGTAATGGTAGGTATCAAGAACAACGAGGTGGTTTATGTTCCATTCTCAGAGGCTATCCGTTCTGATAAGCCATTCGACAAGAAGCTCATCAAGGTACTCGAGGAGTTGAGTATCTAATTGAAAGAATTTTTATGATACATACGTGAAGTGTCGTTAATCGATGTTTCTCCGTATGCAAAGATAACAATAAAAGTAGGTGTGTAGGATTTCAAAAATCGTTTCACACCTACTTTTGGGTACTATCATCCTCCGTTGTAGGTCCGTTGTGCCTCCGTTGTAAGTCCGTTCTAAGTCTTATGTGACTCTTACGTGACTCTTATGTAACTCCTATTTCGTTCCGAGGTAAACTCAGTGAAGCTCCTATTCTGGATTAGAGTTAAAGCGTAGTTACACTGAGTTTACCCCCTATTTGGGGTGGAATGAAAGAAAAAGTGGAATAAACACAACTGAGAATGCCTTAACAAAACCTGTACGGCTGTTATTGACTTTTTGTAAAGTAAAAAACACAAATTTTAAAATTTAATAACTTTTTCCGAAAAAAACACATGAAAAATTTTTGTTATTAAAAAGTTTTTACTACATTTGCAATCGAAACCTTGTAAATTATAGTTCATTTAGATGACAATGGGCTTTTGCCACCTAATAATTATAAATAGATTAACTTTAAACTAAAACAATATGTCACAAATTATTGGTCACATATCTCAGATTATCGGCCCAGTTATCGACGTATATTTCGATACAAAGGGACTTGACGCTGAGAAAGTGCTGCCTAGAATTCATGATGCGCTTATCGTGAAACGTGCTGATGGACGTGATCTTATCATCGAGGTTCAGCAGCATATTGGTGAGGATACCGTGCGTACCGTTGCTATGGACAATACCGATGGTCTTCAGAGAGGACTTGAGGTTATCCCTACTGGTGCTCCTATCTCTATGCCTTCAGGCGATCAGATCAAAGGCCGCATGCTCAACGTTATTGGTCAGCCTATTGATGGCATGAAAACTCTCGGCCAGGAGAATACATATCCTATTCACCGTGAAGCACCTAAGTATGAGGAACTTTCTACTTCTAAGGAGATGCTTGCTACCGGTATTAAGGTTATCGACCTTCTCGAGCCTTACCTTAAGGGTGGTAAGATTGGTCTTTTCGGTGGTGCAGGTGTAGGTAAGACCGTGCTTATCATGGAGCTTATCAACAACATCGCTAAGGGGCATAACGGTTACTCTGTATTCGCTGGTGTAGGTGAGCGTACTCGTGAGGGTAACGACCTTATCCGTGAGATGATTGAGTCAGGCGTAATCAAGTACGGCGATAAGTTCAAGGAGGCTATGGCTGAAGGTAAGTGGGATCTCTCTCTCGTTGATCCTGAGGAACTTAAGAAGTCACAGGCTACACTTGTCTATGGTCAGATGAACGAGCCACCAGGAGCACGTGCTTCAGTTGCTCTCTCTGGTCTTACCGTTGCTGAGGAGTTCCGTGATCAGGGTGGTGACATCCTCTTCTTCATCGATAACATCTTCCGTTTCACTCAGGCTGGTTCTGAGGTATCTGCACTTCTTGGCCGTATGCCATCAGCTGTAGGTTATCAGCCAACACTTGCATCTGAGATGGGTGGTATGCAGGAGCGTATTACTTCTACAAAGACAGGTTCTATCACATCAGTACAGGCTGTTTATGTGCCTGCCGATGACTTGACTGACCCTGCTCCAGCTACAACATTTACCCACCTTGATGCTACAACGGAGCTTTCACGTAATATCGCACAGCTTGGTATCTATCCAGCTGTTGACCCACTGGGTTCTACATCACGTATCCTTGATCCACTCGTAGTAGGTAAGGAACATTATGAATGTGCTCAGCGTGTTAAGCAGATCCTTCAGAAGTATAAGGAACTTCAGGATATCATCGCTATCCTTGGTATGGATGAGCTTTCTGATGAGGATAAGCTTACCGTAAATCGCGCTCGTCGTGTACAGCGTTTCCTCTCTCAGCCATTTACTGTTGCTGAACAGTTCACAGGCGTTAAGGGTGAGATGGTTAGCATCGAGGACACTATCAAGGGCTTCAACATGATTCTCAATGGTGAGCTTGATGATCTGCCAGAGCAGGCATTCCTCAATGTAGGTACTATTGAGCAGGCTATCGAAAAGGGTAAGAAACTTCTTGCTCAGGCACAGGGTTAATATAATTACGAATTATGAATTAGTAATTTGTAATTAGCAATTTGTAATTTGTAATTATATCGAATCTTATGTTAAAATTAAAGATAGTTTCACCTGAGAAGATCGAGTTTGATGGCGAGGTTGAGAGCGTCCTTGTTCCTGGAACATTAGGAAGCTTTGAGATCCTCAATAATCATGCTCCTTTGGTATCTTCGCTAAATAAGGGAGTTGTAGAATACAAAGCTGCAGATGGAAAACATAGACTTGACATCGTCGCAGGTTTTGTTTCTGTGAAACGCAACGAAGTGAATGTCTGTGTTGAACTCTAACGAACAATTCATTTCGGCACAGAAAAGACTCTATTTGGTGATGAGTATGTTGCTTGTCGCTGTCCTTACGGCAGGCTCTTGCCTTGCTACGGATCACATCCTTGGATATGTTGCAAGTAACGAAATCGTCATAAGTTCGGTCTTTAATCTCATAGCTGCATTCGCATTCATAACAGTATGGAAGAAAGTGGCTCTTTCATCAGAGAAGAATTTGCCAATACTCTTTCTTTCTGCATCTGGAATACGAATAGTAGTAGCTGCAATGACTGTGCTAGTGTATTTCTTTGTTATGCGTTCTGATACGCAGTCAATAAAGATTTTCGCTGTTGTTTTCATGGCATTCTACCTTATGATGCTTGTATTTGATACTTGGTTTTTCATAAAGACCGAGAAGACAAAACAAATAAAATAATTAATAATGAAGAAAATAGCTCACATAATGCTGTTGCTCTTGGCAATGACCTTTTCCCTTCAGTCTTTCGCGTCTGAAAAGAAAGGAGAGGGTGTTGATGTCAAGGAGATAGTGTTGGGCCATATGGCCGATGCCTATGAGTGGCATGTCACTACCATAGGAGGTAAGTCGATAGCTATTCCTCTGCTTGTGATGGTAAAGAGCGAACAGACTGGTGAATGGCTGGTCTGCAGCAGTTCTGTACTAGAGGAGGCAGCACATGAGGGCAAAGACTATAAGGGATTCTACTTCAATGAGGAGAAGAACGGAAAGATCTACGAGCGTCTCGCTGATGGCACAAGTGTTCGTCCATTGGATTTGAGTATAACAAAATCTGTTGCTCAGATATGGATCGTAGTCTTGATTCTTCTTGTTGTGTTCCTTACATCAGCTCGTTGGTACAAGAAGCACGATGTGAAGAAAGAGGCACCTAAGGGCTTTGTCGGCTTGGTGGAGATGTTGGTGATGATGATTAACGATGATCTTATCAAGAGTTCTATCGGTGAGAAACATTATCGTCGTTATGCTCCTTATCTGCTCACATGTTTCTTCTTTATCTTTGTTACTAACCTTTTGGGACTTTTGCCAATATTCCCAGGTGGTGCGAATGTAACTGGTAACATCAATATTACATTCTTCCTTGCAGTTTGCACAATGTTGGCAATTAACCTCTTTGGTAACAAGGAGTATTGGAAGGAAATCTTCTGGCCTGACGTACCAATGTTCCTTAAGGCTTATCCTGTTGCTATCATGCCTGTGATTGAGCTCTTTGGAGTGTTCACTAAGCCATTTGCGCTTATGGTTCGTCTCTTTGCAAACATGATGGCTGGTCACGCGATCATCCTTTCATTCACAGCAATCATATTCATAGGATGGCAGTTGAATGCTTTCCTTGGTAGTGGATTGACTGTACTTAGTTTCGTAATGATTCTTTTCATGAACTGTCTTGAGTTCCTTGTTGCATTCATTCAGGCATATGTTTTCACAATGCTTTCTGCGGTGTTCATCGGACTCTCTCTTCCAGAGCATCATCATTAATAGGATGAAGTTCTTGAAAGCAGTTTGAGAATAGAATAAAATAGTAATAAACAATTAAATAATAACATTTAAAACCTTAAAATTATGATTTCATTACTTTTAGCAGCTGAAGCAGCTGCAGGTCTCGCTAAGTTGGGTGCTGGTATCGGCGCAGGTATTGCTGCAATTGGTGCAGGTCTCGGTATTGGTCGCATTGGTGGAAACGCTATGGATGCTATTGCACGTCAGCCAGAGGCTGCTGGTGATATTCGTACTAACATGATTCTTACAGCAGCATTCGTTGAGGGTGTGGCTCTCTTCGCAGTAGTAGTTTGTGCACTTTGTGTATTCCTCTAAACATCTAACATAAACTTAATTAGATGGATTCATTGAATTTACCAGCAATACTAACCCCCGATTTTGGACTCCTGTTCTGGATGTTCATAGCATTCGTGTTGGTATTTGCCATTCTTGCTAAGTTCGGATTCCCTGTCATTACTGGCATGGTTGACGAGCGCAAGAAGTTTATCGACGAGAGCCTCAAGAATGCTCATGAGGCTGCCGAGAAACTGGCAAACATTCAGCAGGAAAGTGAAGCTATGGTTCAGCAGGCACGCGAGCAGCAATCAGCAATCATCAAGGATGCTGGTGTTGTGCGTGATGGCATTATCGCGGAGGCTCAGAATAAAGCAAAGGCAGAGGCTGCCCGCATTCTCGAGGAGGCGCAACTCCAGATCGAGCGTGAGAAGCAGGCTGCTATTCGCGATATTCGAGCTCAGGTTGCCCAGCTCTCTGTTCAGATAGCTGAGAAGGTGGTTCGCGCCAACCTCTCAACTGATGCTCAGCAGATGCAGCTCATCGACCGTATGCTGGATGAGGTTCAGGTGGAAAATAAATAAAGTATAAGGGAAAATCGATATGAATACTGGTGTAATTTCAGTTCGCTATGCTCGTGCTCTTCTTAAGAGCGCTGACCAACAGGCGGTGAAGGACGCTGTGTATGCTGATATGCAGAACATCGCCCAGAACTACCTCGACGTGCGCCAGCTGAGAACAGCCATCGATAATCCTATGCTTCCTAAGGAAAAGAAGGAGGAAATCCTTATTGCTGCCTGCGGAGCAACCCCTTCAGAACAAACAAAGAAATTCATCAATCTTGTTTTGCAAGAGGGTAGGGAGAACCTTATGCAGTTTATGGCCAATTCCTTTGTCACTCTCTATCGTCAGGAGAAGAATATGGTTTCTGGCCGTCTCATCACCGCAGTTCCGGTATCTGAGGATATCCAGACTAAGATGAAGCAGATGGTTGAGAAGCGTACTAAGGCCAATGTAGAGTTCGAGACAGAGGTGAACCCAGACATTATTGGTGGTTTCATACTTGAGTATGATACTTATCGTATGGATGTCAGCGTACAGTCGCAGTTACGTACTATTCTAAAGCAATTAGGCTAAGTCCTGATTGTAATCACTAAACTTGTAACTTTGTAATTCAATAATGGACAAAATAAAACCAAGCGAAGTGTCTGAAGTCCTTCTTCAGCAACTGCAGGGTATCAGCCAAGGTCAGGATTTTGATGAGGTGGGTACTGTACTGACAGTGAGCGATGGTGTAGCTCGTATCTATGGTCTGCGCAATGCTCAGGCTAACGAACTTCTTGAGTTCGAGAACGGCACCATGGCTATCGTGATGAACTTGGAGGAAGACAACGTAGGTTGTGTGCTTCTGGGTCCAACAAGCGGTATCAAGGAAGGACAGACTGTGAAGCGTACCAATCGTATTGCTTCTATTCGCGTCAACGACAATATGCTCGGCCGTGTGATCAATCCTATCGGTCAGCCTATTGATGGAGGTGGTGCTATTGACCTTGCTGATTCTTTCGAGATGCCACTCGACCGTAAGGCACCGGGCGTAATCTACCGTCAGCCAGTTAAGCAGCCTCTTCAGACTGGTATCAAGGCTGTTGACTCAATGATTCCTATTGGTCGTGGTCAGCGTGAGCTCATCATTGGTGACCGTCAGACAGGTAAGACTGCTATTGCCATTGATACTATCATCAACCAGAAGTCTTTCTATGAGGCTGGACAGCCAGTTTACTGTATCTATGTTGCCATCGGTCAGAAGGCTTCTACAGTAGCTGCACTTGTACAGAACCTCAAGGAGCGTGGTGCACTTCCTTATACTATCATTGTTGCTGCTACAGCGAGTGATCCTGCTGCTATGCAGTATTATGCACCATTCGCAGGTGCTGCTATCGGTGAGTACTTTCGTGACCGTGGTGAGCATGCCCTCGTTATCTATGACGACCTTTCAAAGCAGGCTGTTGCATATCGTGAGGTGTCTCTTATCCTTCGTCGTCCTTCTGGACGTGAGGCTTATCCTGGTGACGTATTCTATCTCCACTCTCGTCTTCTCGAGCGTGCTGCTAAGATCAACGAGCAGCAGGAGGTGGCAGAGCAGATGAATGACCTTCCAGAGTGTCTCAAGGGCAAGGTTAAGGGTGGTGGTTCACTCACAGCGCTTCCTATCATCGAGACTCAGGCAGGTGACGTATCAGCATACATCCCAACAAATGTAATCTCTATTACTGACGGACAGATTTATCTTGAGTCAGACCTCTTCAACCAGGGTTTCCGTCCAGCTATCAACGTAGGTATCTCGGTATCTCGTGTAGGTGGTTCGGCACAGATCAAGTCAATGAAGAAGGTGGCTGGTACACTTAAGATTGACCAGGCTCAGTATCGTGAGCTCGAGAGCTTCTCTAAGTTCTCAAGTGATATGGATGCCGTAACAGCAATGACACTTGACCGCGGACGTAAGAACAACCAGTTGCTTATCCAGCCTCAGTATTCTCCAATGCCAGTAGGCGAGCAGATTGCCATCCTGTACTGCGGTACACATGGTCTTATGGCTCCAGTACCTGTAGAGAAGATTCGTGAGTGTCAGGACAGCTTCCTTGAGGTAATGCGCACAAGCTATGCAGATGTCATTGAACTCCTCGGCAGTGGTAAGATTGACGATAGCGCAACTGCAACTATCGAGAAGGTTATGGCTGATGTTGCTGGTCAGTATGCAAAGTAATTATTAATTAGTAACTATTAGTTAGTAAGTAAAATAATTATTAATTATTCATTATTAATTATTAATTAAACTATGCCGTCATTAAAAGAAATTAAGAATCGTATTGCATCTGTTCAGAGCACACGTAAGATTACGAGTGCGATGAAGATGGTAGCATCGAGCAAACTGCATCATGCGCAGGTTATGATTGAGAATATGCTCCCTTATGAGAATATGCTGGAGACAATCCTCAAGACTTACCTTGCTGCTGATATGGATGCTCAGGGCGCACTTACACAGAAGCGTGAGGTGAAGAAGGTGGCAATGCTTGTCTTCGCATCTAACTCAAGTCTCTGTGGAGGTTACAATGCCAATGTGCTCAAGATGATGCAGCGTGCAGTGGACGGTTATAAGGAGCAGGGCATTGAAGTCATTGTCTATCCTATCGGACGTAAGGTTGCGGAGAAGGTAGGCAAACTCAATATTAAGAGTGGAGGCAATTTCTCTGCTCTTGCTGACAAACCAAATTCTCATGAATGCGTACAAATCGGTCTTGATCTTGCTGACCTCTTCGTCAAGGGTGAGATTGACAAGGTTGAGATGATATACCATCACTTCAAGAGTGCAGGTTCGCAGATTCTCCAGAACAAGACGTTGATACCTATCGACATCGAGGAGGCTATGGACTATGATCACACCCGTGATCTGAAGAACAATGTGGTGACAGGTGATGCGCAGAGCTATCTTGAGAAACAGGGTGGACACAAGGCACTTGATGGTACTAATTCTGCATCAAAGGCTGGTGTAATGAATGATAACTATATCGTAGAGCCAGATCGCCAGACAGTCCTCAACCTGCTCATTCCTCGCTATGTGAATCTTATGATCTACACAGCGCTTCTTGACAGTAACGCTTCAGAGCATGCTGCACGTATGGTTGCTATGCAGACAGCAACAGATAATGCGGATGAGTTGCTTAGAATACTGAACCTTCAGTATAACAAGTCTCGTCAGCAGGCTATCACTAATGAGCTTCTCGATATTGTGGGTGGCTCTGTTAATAATTAGTGGTGTTCTAAATAGAACTTCAAAAGCAAACCATAATAGGGTGTGTCATAACTTAAAAGGCTATGACACACCTTTTCGGTTGTAAGGATGATTTTTATGAAAAAGCAAATAACTATAGCACTATTGATGATGTTCTCTTGTACATCTTTTGCCCAACAGCATGAGATTCGCAGCGAGAATATAGCTTCTCTTCAGGTTGTGAGTGGTACTGACTGGATGGGAGATGCTATTATACGTCTTGACTCAAATGATAGGCTTAATATATCATTTGACGAGTTGTCGCATCAATATCGTCGCTATGTGTATTCGCTTACTCATTGTGATCTTAACTGGTATCCGACAGATGGACTCTTTACAAGCGATTATGTGTCAGGATATCATGAGGATATAACTATAGATAATTATCAAGAATCAATCAATACCAATCAACTTTATACTCATTACACACTCAAGATTCCGAATTCATCTTGCAAGCCCAAGATAAGTGGTAACTACCGTCTTGATATAATAGATGATGAAACGAAAGACACGGTTATTACTACCCGTTTCATGGTTACTGAGAACATTGCCACTATAGGAAAGAATATTCTAACAGATACGGATGTTGATGTGCGCAGTAGGCATCAGCAAATCTCTTTGCGTGTGGATTATCCAGCATCGTTAAAAGCTAGTAATCCTCGAGAGCAGTTCCGTGTCCTTGTGATGCAGAATCATCGTTCTGATAATCAGGTGTGGTGTCCACCTGCACCAATACTTCGTCAAGGTACAATGGAATGGACACACACCAAAGACCTTATTTTCCCAGCAGGAAATGAATATCATAAATTTGAGGTCCTTGACGTACATCGCAACTCTCTTGGTGTAGATCGCATAGATTGGGATGGAGAATGGTACAATGTGCATCTTTATCACGACTATCCACGTCGTGCTTATGTCTATGATGAGGATGCAGATGGTGCTTTCTATCTCCGAAACTCGGATAATATAGAGAATGATATTGCTTCTGAATACGTTAAGGTGAATTTCTATCTTGATACCCCTCGTTTGGATGGAGATGTCTATTTGGATGGCAAATGGACATATAATGAACTTTCAGAAAAGTACCTCATGCAATATGATGAGGAAAATAAATGGTATCATGCAGAGATTCCGTTGAAATATGGTTATTATTCATACCAATATTTGAATATTCAATCTGATAATGTAAAATCTCTTTCGCCAACTCGTGATACGGAAGGTGATTTCTATCAAACCGAGAATCGCTATCTTATAATGGTGTATTATCGTGGAAATGGCGACAGATACTGGCGTCTTGTAGGGACAAATTGAGTGTCAATGTAAAAAAAAGTATAAATTTTTTCTGCCCCTATAAAATATTTGTACTTTTGTGCCGTTATTCTTATAATGGGATAATTGCGCCCTATTATTGTATTGAATAACAATATATTAAAGTATATCATTAAGCATTTGAGATGAGACAATTAAAGATTCAGAAGAGTATCACCAACCGTTCCAGCGAAGCTCTGGATAAGTATCTCGTAGAAATTGGTCGTGCGCCACTTATCAGCATCGATGAGGAAATCGAGCTTGCGCAGATGATCAAGAAGGGAGGTCCGGATGGTGAACGCGCAAAGGATAAACTCGTTACGGCTAATCTTCGTTTCGTTGTATCTGTAGCAAAGCAGTACCAGCATCAGGGACTTACTCTTACTGACCTTATCGATGAAGGTAATATTGGCCTTATCAAGGCAGCTCAGAAGTTCGATGAAACTCGTGGCTTTAAGTTTATTTCTTACGCAGTATGGTGGATTCGTCAGAGTATCCTTCAGGCTATTGCTGAGCAGAGTCGTATCGTGCGTCTTCCACTCAATCAGGTAGGTTCACTCAATAAGATTAATCACGAGATTAATAAGTTTGAGCAGGAACATCAGCGTCGTCCATCCGTACAGGAACTTGCTGCTGCTACAAATATTGAGGAGGATAAGATTGGCCAGAGTCTTGGTGCTGATGGTCATCACGTAAGTATCGATGCTCCATTCACAGATGGTGAGGAGAACTGTATGCTCGACGTAATGGCTTCAGGTGATGATTCACGTACTGACCGTCACGTTGACCATGAGTCAATGGCTATGGAACTTAATAACGTTCTCTCTAAGGTTCTTAAGGATCGTGAGATAACAATTATTCGTGAGTGCTTCGGTATTGGTTGTCATGAGAAAGGACTTGAGGAAATCGGTGATCAGCTCGGTCTTACACGTGAGCGTGTTCGTCAGATTCGTGAGAAGTCAATCACAAAGCTTCGCGACTCTGGTAACGCAAAGATCCTCATGAAATATCTTGGATAAAATATTCTAAATATCTGAATACTACCCGCTTTCTCCACAAAAGGGAGAAGCGGGTATTTTTATTCTTTGTTGTCGATATTTTGTTCACTTTTAGATAATAAGTGTTACCATAATCATAAAAAATGATAATGGCATGATGATTTCTAAGAAACTTTTTGTAACTTTGCAACGATTAAGTTAACAGAATGCTTCACACGATAAAATCAAAACCTGACTTTATTATACGTATGAAACTGAAAATACTATCCATATTCGCCTTTATTATGATGGCGAGTACGTTGATGGCACAGGAAGAACAACCTCAACAACAGACATTTGCGCAAGCTCTTGCTGCACTTGATGCTCAGAACTCAATGATATCATATATTGGTACTTCAAGCGACTCCAAGTCCAAGAAAGGATTTGATCTTGAGACAAATATGACAAAACTTGCTACCAACGAGCAGTTGGATAGCCTTGCCTTATATGGTAAAGTTCCTGCAACAAGAATACTTGCTTATTACACCTTGCTTTGGTACAGAAAAGGCAAATATTGTGCGGATCTCATGCCAAAGATGCTTGCTGATGATGGTAAAGTGCTTATTGGTGCACAAAACAAAACGACAACCGTAAATCGTTTTGTGGCAGTTCAGTCATCAATCAAAAAAGGTGTCTTTAATGACAGATGTATTGACCTGATGGATTCAATGTTCCTTTCATATCCTGATATCCGTACAAAAGGCTATTATGCAGAGGCTTTGAAGAGATGTAAGGGAGTACCGAAATACTACCGAATTTTCAGCAGACTTTACGATGAGGGTGATAGTTTGATGTTGCCTTATATTGCTGTCTATAAGAATGATAAGGATATCAATAAGATTATAACTGCACTCAAGGAATATCCTATGGGACAGGCGGAAAAGCCTGAGATGGAAACGGAAACTGACCTTGATGAATATGGTCGAACAAATGAGGCTTTGAGTGCTATTATCGAATGGCCAAGTGATGCTTTCTGTCCTGCTCTCGAGGAAATGGGAAAGTATATGTTTGCTCGTAAAGGATATTTCTACATTCGCGGTCAGTTCTATTTCATGGCACTTATGTCATACGATAATGATTGGTCATACAAGCTTATAGAGCGTTGCTTGAAAAAGAAAAAGCTATTGCAATATTATAGCCGAATTTTCACCGAGGCATTTAAGTTTACAGGTAGAAAACCTCGCTATATGCCACTTATCGAGAAATATGGTGATCAGCAAGTGCTGAATCATACCGTTAGCTATGATGACTAAGGGGGATGTGATTCCTATGTAGTTCCCTTATGATTCCTATGTGGTTCTCATTTTCTTCCTATCCAACCTCCGTTCTGAAGCGGAGGTAGAACGGACTTACAACGGAGGTAGAGCGGAGGCATAACGAAGGCATAGCGAAGGCAAATAAAAAAAGAAGCAAAGAAGAATCATGTTAGGATGTGACTTTTCTTTGCTTCTTTTTCTTTCACGAAAACATTATTTCTCGTTAAGATATTTCTCTGCGTTTGCGAGATCTTCTGGTGTATCAATACCGATAGTTTCGAGATTCGTTGTTCCAACTTTTATCTTGTATCCGTTTTGTAACCAACGAAGTTGCTCAAGGCTTTCTGCGATCTCAAGGCTTGATTGTGGTAATGATGTTACTTGCTTGAGAACCTCACGACGATAAGCATAAAGTCCGATGTGCTTTAGGAATGGATACTGCTCTGGCCACTCTTCTTCCTGCTTTCCACGAATGAATGGAATGACTGAACGAGAGAAATAAAGTGCGAATCCACGATTATCAGTTACGATCTTTGGAGAATTTGCATTCTTGATTACTTCGATGTCTTTCTTGAAAGGAATACCGAGTGTAGCAATCTGAGTATCAGCATCTTCGAAGCAATGGCATACTTCTTCAATCTGACTGCGATCGATGAAAGGTTCATCACCTTGAATGTTGATTATCACGTCATAGTCGCCACCGATTTTCTCAATGGCTTCCTCAATTCTGTCAGTTCCGCTCTTGTGGTTTGGTGAGGTCATAACAACGTTACCACCCCATGATTTCACATGATCAAAAATGCGTTCATCATCAGTTGCCACATAGGCAGTATCAAGACAAGATGTTACTTTCTCATAAACTCGCTGAATAACGGTTTTTCCACCAAGTATAGCGAGTGGTTTGCCAGGAAAACGAGTTGAAGCGTAACGTGCTGGGATTATTCCAATGAATTTCATTTGCTTTTATTTGTTTTGTTCTTTCTTTATTGTCCGATTGTCTTGGCAAAGATAGTAAATAAAATGCAAAATCGAATTGATGTAAATCGTTTTTCTCTAATAAATATAAAAAATATGCCTTTGTTTGCCTAATTTTGGGGATTTTTTTGTAATTTTGGGGCAAATTATCATTAACGAATAAGTTTTGAAAACAAAAATACTATCTATATTGCTATTGACGATTTCACTAAGCGTTGCCGCTCAGAAAATCTCTCTTGGTTCATGCTACACTCACGATGAGGGCTTGTACCAGGGTGAGATGTTGGCTGGTAAGCCTCACGGAAAAGGAAACGTGAAATTTGCTAATGGTGACACTTATGAAGGAGAATATGTAAAGGGGAAACGTCAGGGATTTGGCGTATATCAGTTTGTAGATGGCGAGAAGTACGAAGGTCAATGGTTTCAAGATCAGCAACATGGCAAGGGAACTTACTATTTCGCCAATAATAACCGTTATGAGGGACTTTGGTTCCGCGATTTCCAACAAGGACAGGGTACAATGTTCTACTACAATGGCGACAAGTACGTAGGTGCTTGGTATGAAGATAAGCGACAGGGTAGAGGACGCTACACCTATGCAAATGGTGCTTTCTATGATGGTGATTGGGAAGCAGACATGAAGCAGGGTAAGGGAGTGTTCAGTTGGGGAGATGGAACTACGTACGTAGGTCAATGGGTTGCAAACCAGCGTTCAGGAAAGGGCGTATTTACCTATGCCTCAGGTGATTCTTACAACGGCATGTGGAAGGACGACATGCAAGAAGGTAGAGGCATCTATAAGTTCCAGAATGGTGATGTCTATGAAGGTAGTTACGTTCAGGGCGAGCGTACTGGCGAGGGTATCTTCAAATATGCTAACGGAGATAAATATTCCGGTCATTTCTCTAATGGAGATAAAGATGGTCTTGGCACTTTCATCTGGCGTAATGGTGATACATACGTAGGTATGTGGAAGAATGACCGCCAGAATGGTAAGGGTAAGATGACCAAGAAGTCAGGTGATGTGTTCGATGGGACATTCAAGAATGGTCTTCTTGATGGTGATATTATCATTCATTTTGCCAACGGAAGTAAGTTCCGTGGACAGTTCAGTCAGGGCAAGCGTAATGGTAAGGCGATTGAAGAAGACAAGGACGGTAAGCGCTTTGAAGGCTCATACGTTAATGATGAGCGTAATGGTGCTTTCGTTGAGAAAGATCGTAACGGACAGATTACAGCACAAGGAACGTATGATATGGGCGTTCGTCAAGAATAAGTATTAAGTCAAACAACATAAAAACAAAATAACTATGGTAATTGATACAATTGAAAATCTCAAGCAGTATGTTGGCATTAATCCTCAGTTCGCAGATGTGGTTAAGTTTATTGAGGAAAATGACCTTGCTTCTATGGCAGATGGCAAGTATATGATAAAGGATAAGGATCTTTTCGTTAACATAACAACAGCTAAGGGTAAGACTCCTGACGAGGCTGTTATGGAAACTCATATCGATATGATTGATATCCAGATTCCTCTTGATGAAGAAGAGACATTTGGCTATATTCCATTGGCTGACCTCCCTAAGGCTGAATACAATGCGGAGAAGGATATCACAAAGTATCCAGATGTTCCTGGCTCTAGCTATGTGACTTGTCGTCCAGGCATGATGGTTATCTTCTTCCCACAGGATGGTCATGCACCTTGTATTTCATACGTTCCAGAGTTCAGAAAGGCTATCTTCAAGGTGAAGGTGTGCTAATCGGTTAACTATCGTCAAACCGTGAATCACAAACTTATTTCTATGGCAACAACAAAAAAGACAACCAGTAAGACAACTGCCAAGAAGGCTGCATCAAAAACTTCCAAAAGCACTACTCCTAAGCATATCGGAATAGTGGCAAGAGACCCATGGCTTGAACCATACGAGGATGCTATAAAGGGTCGCCATGATCATGCCGTATGGATGGAAAAAACACTTACCAATCAGGGTAAGATGACGTTATCCGACTTTGCCAACGGTCATGAATACTATGGTTTGCATCGTGATGACAAAGGCAAGTGGATTTTCCGTGAGTGGGCTCCTAATGCTACTGCCATCTATCTCATCGGTGAGTTCAATGATTGGAAGGAAGACGAGAAATATGCTTGTAAGCGTCTGAAGAATTTCGATAACTGGGAACTCAAACTTCCTGCTAAGGCTTTGGCTCATGGACAGCTCTACAAGATGTCGGTACATTGGGAAGGTGGTCAAGGTGAGCGCATTCCTGCATGGTGCCGTCGTGTGGTGCAGGATGAGAAAACAAATATCTTCTCAGCTCAGGTTTGGGCTCCAGAGGAAGAATATGTATGGAAGAAAAAGTCGTTCAAGCCAAGTACATCTCCATTGCTGATCTATGAGGCGCATATTGGTATGGCGCAGGATGAGGAGAAGGTTGGCACTTATACGGAGTTTAAGGACAAGGTGCTTCCTCGTGTAATCGAGGGAGGGTATAATTGTCTGCAGCTCATGGCTATACAGGAACATCCATACTATGGTTCTTTCGGTTATCATGTAAGCAGTTTCTTCGCTCCTTCAAGCAGATTCGGTACTCCTGAGGAACTTAAGGCGTTGATTGATGAAGCTCACAAGAATGGTATTGCGGTTATCATGGACCTTGTTCATTCGCATGCTGTAAAGAATGAGAATGAGGGGCTGGGTAACCTTTGTGGTGATCCAAACCAGTTCTTCTATCCTGGTGACAGAAGAGAACATAACCAATGGGATTCGCTCTGTTTTGACTATGGCAAGCATGATGTGCTTCATTTCCTCTTGTCAAACTGCAAGTATTGGCTTACGGAGTTCCATTTTGATGGCTTCCGCTATGATGGTGTGACTTCAATGCTCTATTACAACCATGGTCTTGGTGTTGACTTTGGTGGCTATGCCGACTACTTCAATGGAGGTCAGGACGATAATGCAATGTGCTATCTGGCACTTTCAAACAAGCTTATCCATGAGGTAAACAAGAACGCTATCACTATAGCAGAGGAAATGTCTGGTATGCCGGGTTTGGCTGCCAAGTTTGCTGATGGCGGTATGGGCTTCGACTATCGTCTGGCTATGGGTATCCCTGATTACTGGATCAAGATGATCAAGGAAAAGAGGGATGAAGACTGGGGCGTATTCGATATCTTCTGGAAGTTGACAGATCGTCGTCAGGATGAGAAGACAATCTCCTATGCAGAATCACATGATCAGGCTTTGGTAGGCGATAAGACAATCGTATTCCGCTTGATTGACTCTGACATGTACTGGCACTTCAAGAAGGGTGATGAGAATGATGTTGCAACTCGTGGTATTGCTCTTCATAAGATGATACGTCTTATTACTGCTTCCACAATCAATGGTGGCTACCTCAACTTCATGGGTAATGAGTGGGGACATCCAGAGTGGATTGATTTTCCTCGCGAGGGTAATGGCTGGAGTTGCAAGTATGCACGCAGACAGTGGAATCTTGTTGATAATAAGGAACTATGCTACCATTGGCTCGGTGACTTTGACAAGGCAATGATGGAGGTGCTCAAGAGCGAGAAGAACTTCAATCAGACACCTGTGATGGAGATATGGCATAATGATGGAGATCAGGTGCTTGCTTTCTCACGTGGTGACTTGATTTTCGTATTCAACTTCTCTCCTTGTACTTCGTTCACTGACTATGGCTTCCTCGTTCCAACAGGTGCGTATAGTGTGGTGCTCAATACGGATGCGAAGGAATTTGGTGGTAATGGTTTCGCTGACGATTCCATCACTCATCTCACCAACTATGATGAGTTGTATGTGCAGGATAAGAAGGAATGGCTTAAGCTCTATATCCCAGCACGTTCAGCTGTAGTTCTGAGAAAGAATTAGTATTGTAATTTAAGGTGGGTTCTATAAATTAGCTTTGGCAGATTTCTAGACTATTTTCGAGGTTAAATTGTAAACGAGCGAAAGAGTTATGCGGGCATAACGACTGAGTGAGATTGCAATTTGAACCGAAAAGAGTCAGAAAGATGACAAAACGTCAAACCCATTAACGTTAAACTTCATACGGTGGTAATTTATAGAACCCACCTTAAATAATTTGTATTATATAATTGGCTAGAAATAAATATAATAGCACCACCACGATTCGCGTGGTGTGTGCTATTGTTTTCTTGATATTCGTATTCTCGTATGTGTTCTGCTATCAGTCAGATGTGCTAGCTTTGGCTCAACATATCTGGTCGGGTGGTGAAACGCATTATAATGATACTGTAGGTGCGATATTGATTACGGTTGTGCTCTTCATCATTCAGTTGGGGGTTAGTGCTGCTGTCCGTTTGCCACATCGTGCCTATGCTGTTTCATTCGCACCTTCATTAATATTACTTGGAGTATTGTCAAGTGCTTCGCTTCAGGCAGATAGTTCTATGTCTATCGGTTTCTGGGCTGTGGTGGCATTATTCCTATTGCTTGGTGTTGGCTTTGCCATAAAACTTCTTTCTGATTATGCATCATGTGAGAGCCCGTTGCATGGTATTTCTATAGTGTCATCTCAAGCTGCATGGTACAACTATGGCCTTCTGGCTGTATTTATGTTTGTTACCTTCTGTATGGGTAATAATGATCGTAAGCTGCATGCCCAATTGAAACTTGAGCGTAGCACTATGAATAGGTATTACTCAGATGCACTTGATGTTGCTCCTCTTGAAAGTAACGCTTCCATGACACTTGTTCGTGCGTATGCGCTTAGTCGTCGTGGTGAATTAGGTGAACGCCTTTTCGAATATCCACTATCAGGTGGCTCTCGTGCTTTGCTCCCATCAAAGGATGCAAGTATTCGTACCTTACTTATGCCTGATAGTTTGATATTGCGTAATCTGGGTGGATATCCAAGAAAAGAGGTTAAGAATGTAAGACATTTCCTCCGTATTCTTCAGCAGAATAATGTTGCTCGTCCAAGCGTAGATGACTATATGCTCACTTCTTATCTTCTTGATAGAGACTTGTTGGGCTTTGCTAAAGAGGCTGTAAAGATTTACGATTTCCGTACTCAGCAAGAGAAGGATGAGGAAATGGAAATCATAGAAAAGAAGCGTAAGCGTCTTGCACGTATTATTGGCGAGAAGGAGGCTGCAGACTCAATTCGTCCTGTAGTTAGGCTTTCTCCTACAGGTTGTGAGTTGAAGTCGCTCGATAGCATTCCTAAGCATTTTCAGGAGGCTTTGGTACTCTATACCCATTTGCATTCTCAGCGTGTACTTACTTATACCAATAGTGCTATGGATGTAGATTATGAGGATTTCCTGAAAGTTCTACGCTCTAAGAAGAAATCAAAGGCTGAATATGATAATGCTCTGAAGTCAGCTTATTTCGGTACTTATTGGTGGTATTATTATAAATGACCCCTCCCCAGCCCTCCCGAGGGAAGTCCGATGTTGATAACATCGGAGTATGTGTCAGGGAGAAAAAAGTCACATTTTGTCGCGGTTGGATCTTTCCCCATATTTATGTGTCAGAATTTAGGGGGGGGATTTATAAACACGTAAGTTCACAAATCTCGTCGAACTCACGTTATAATGCTTTGTAGAGACGAAACGCAAAAAAAATGGCAGATAGCGAATAATCTTACACTTTGTAAGAATCGCTATCTGCCATTTGCTTTATTTTAAATCTCCCTTTAAGCAAGGGGACTATGGAATTCAGACTGTCAATCCCGCAGCGAGAAAAGTGTGACTTTTTCCTCCTCCCCTCGGGGAGGCTGGGAGGGGGCCTTGAGGGGGGCTTTTAAATCAGTGGCATTCCTGCCTCTTCACATTCTTTTCTCATTTCCTCAGGCCAGATACTTGCCTGAATCTCACCGATGTGAGCCTTGTGGAGGAGAACCATGCAGAGACGGCTCTGTCCGATACCACCACCGATTGAGAGAGGAAGCCTATCCTCAAGGAGTGACTTGTGGAAGTAAAGTTCCTTGCGCTCTGTCTTCTCTTCGATTTCGAGCTGACGGAGAAGGCTATCCTTGTCAACACGGATACCCATACTTGAAATCTCGAAGCTACGCTCAAGGATAGGATACCAAATGAGGATATCACCGTTAAGACCGAGGAAACCATCCTCGTTAGGTGTTGTCCA
Organism: Prevotellaceae bacterium UBA1710; assembly: GCA_002317355.1. Lineage (GTDB taxonomy): Bacteria > Bacteroidota > Bacteroidia > Bacteroidales > Bacteroidaceae > Prevotella. The sequence goes on from DCJC01000027.1 coordinate 29,495, forward strand.
GTCGTCATAGTCAGGAGCACGACCATCATGCTTCTCACCGTTAGAAAGCTTACCGCCGATACCGATTACGAATACAGCACCATACTTCTTACAGATTGCGTCCTCGCGCTCCTTTGGAGTGAGGTCTGGGTACATCTGGAGAAGCTCCTCGCTATGGATGAAGTGAATATCACGTGGGAGGAATGGCTTGATCTGTGGGTAAGTCTCACATGTGAGATACTCTGTGCGGAGTAGGGCAGAGTAGATGCGGCGAACAACCTGCTTGAGGTATGTGAGTGTACGCTCTTCCTTTGTAACTACTGCTTCCCAGTCCCACTGGTCAACATAAAGAGAATGCAGATTGTCGAGCTCTTCGTCAGCACGAATAGCATTCATATCAGTATAAATACCGTAATCAGGTTCTATCTTGTACTCAGCAAGAGAGAGACGCTTCCACTTAGCAAGTGAGTGTACAACCTCTGCCTTCTGATCGCCAAGATCTTTGATTGGGAAAGTAACAGCGCGTTCTACACCGTTTAGGTCATCATTGATACCGAGGCCCTGAAGCACAAAGAGAGGAGCAGTAACTCTGCGGAGACGAAGCTCTGTGCTTAGGTTCTGCTGGAAAAACTCCTTGATAAGTTTGATACCTTGTTCCGTCTGCTTCATGTCAAGCAACGCCTTGTATCCTGCTGGTTTTATCAGTTTACTCATTATTTTATATATGTTGTTGTCAATTTTCCGACTGCAAAGGTACAAATTAAATATTAATCTGCAAACTTTTTGCAAAGATATTTTTACAAAATGTCAGAAAAAAAGAAAAAAATCCGTAGTTTTGACATTTAGAAAGTAAAATAATGAATATTATTGTAAATATTTCGTGTGGAAACACGTGTCAAGTTATTATTTCACCATCACTAAAGTGATAATTTGTATAACCTATCATAAAAGGTTCTTCAGATATTTGGAGTGATCGATATTTAAGCTATCGCTAGGAAAATGCCTTACGGCTAAGCAATTTTACTTATTTTCTTAGGCGCAAGCCATTTTCCTGAATATTTTATATCACTTCAAATCCCTGATGAACCTCATAAAAGTTGAACGGCAACCATCCGCGAAGGATGATTGCCGTTCTGGTATATTGGAATGTAGTTAGACAATTTTAGAAATCAAGACCTCTATTGTTCATTGTTGCGTTGAAAACAATACGGTACTTTTTGAACTGGTCAGCGCTCAAGATGTTGCGCATGTAAGCCATATCACGAAGGATAGCCTTCTTTGTAAGCTTCTGACGATCTGCGCCTTCTGCCTTCTCTGCCTTCTTCATCTCGCGAGAGAAATTGTCGTGAACCATGTTCATGTCAGCAACCTGATCTGAAGTCATGCTCAAGTAGCGAGCGATACTTCTTGGGTTGAAGTCGATTGTGTACTTTGTTGGCTCTGCATTCTTCTCTGCCTTTGGAGCTGCAACCATTGTGCTTGATACTGCCATCACGGCAACCAATGTCATAAATACCTTTTTCATAATGTTATCCTTTCATAAAAATTTTTAGAACGGTGTGTCAAGACCGTTGTTGTTATTAATATTATTCGTCGTACTTTATCCTGAATACTTAGTACGTGGTTTTCTTTTATTTTGACAGCGAATTAATTTCCGCATGTCTCTGATTTCCGAGTGCAAACTTTGGCTCGCACGAGGAAATAGTCAACGTCGCTTGCAAAGCGGTGGACGTCTCTGATTTCCGAGTGCAAAATTACATCATTTTTTTCGTTCACCAAAGAAAAATATTAAATTGTGTGCGCAAACAATCTAATTTTTAACCTATATCAATTTTTTGCATATTGGGGGTGAAATGACTAAACTCTTGCCTTAAATCAACGTCGTGTGCCTATGTTTCTCAACAGCAATATCATAGCTTGGCCATTACCTTATTGGGGCGAATCCATATATATCCTCAGATCCGCAGATAAGCTCAAAATATTATTATCTCTCGGCTTTGTTATCGAGGACTACAAAACACAGTGCACAAGATATATTTTTGGCTCGTCTGTTAGTCATTAGCTCACAAATTCCCCTTACCCCACAATGCGACTTGAGGTAATACGCCGAGTCTAACCAGAAAGAATAAGACATTACCCGTAATTCCTTCGTTATGCTTAGGGGGTAAACTCAGTGAAGGTACGCTTCCTGTTCGCTTATAGAACGGAGCTTCACTGAGTTTACCCCCTTGTCATAGCGAAGGATCAACGGTTGCTCTTCCTGTGCAGTTCAATTATGATTCTTATTTAGGGTTAATCTACAGACTGCTGGCACTCGATTGACGGCAATACTATAATTCTGCAAATTCTTCTTTGGTCATAATAATAGCAGTTATAGTTCTGTTGCAATATTGCGAGTGCAAAAGTACAACAATTCTATAACTGCTACAATGTGTAGTTTAATGGATGCTTACTGACTAATTAACGAGTTATAGAATAATAAAACCACTCAACTCCTATGTTTCAAAGAGTTGAGTGACTTGACATGACGTTTAGCGTATAGTCATAAAAGAAAACTCCCTGTAACAACCAAATCCTTGTCCTTTGTCAAAAGGTGAAAAAAATGACATTTTTTCAGTCCATACGTATTGAAGGTTGACTGATTTCATCATTTACATATTTAAAGTGCCAACATAAAGGTTCATACATAGTCTCAAAATCAAACCCAGATATAGGTGAGAAGAATAAGTATTCAAATCTCTTTTTTCGAGGTTGCGCAGAAATCAATCTTTTCAATATATTCAAGTCGTAATAATTATTAATATTTGAAATAATTAAAATATCCAAGGAGTCTTTACCTATAAAGCCTATAACTCGTTTGTTTTTTATTTCAATGAAGTAATTCCTGAGACGCTCTTCGCTTTCATGAAATGAAAATACAAATTCCAAAGTATCACAATCAAGTTTATTCAGTTCCAAAACAACATTTTTATAACCATTTGTGATCTTTTGGTTATTATGCATTAAAACTGTTGTTGTTATTGAATCTAAGCATGCATTTGAGATTCGATACTCTGGTAATAAAGAACCTTTCTCTTTGTTAATCCCACATGATTCAAATGTGATAATACAAAATAACAAAAGAAGAAATAAATCAACCCCCTTTTTGCTTATATATTCCTTTTCCATTATAATACTGAATTTTATGGTTATACATGTTGTAGACAGAAAAAATCACATTAGGATGTTTCTGAGCTGTTTTTTTATCTGGCCCACTTGGATCCAAATTAATGAATCCGCTCATATGCTATGACAACAATTGAAATTACTTTTTTCATGATTTCACCTTTATAGGCGAACCTATAATTTGAAGTATTTCTCAAAAGATGAAGATAAACTTTCTTCTCCTTTATTTTTACCGAGGATAACTCCATCAGGAGAAATGAAATAATATGTCGGACCATCTACATCATATCGCTGCATGATGTTCTTACAAGCTTTGTGGTCATTCCATTCATGCCAAGGGTCTCTGCCCCATTTCTTTTCATCCTTACATTCTTGTTCCCAGAAATATGGATCATCACAATTCACCATAAGCATATCCACCTTGTCTGAGTGATTCTTATAGACATTATTCAGAAAATCCATAGGTCTGTGTTCCATACATCCAACACACGTTCTGGAATTAAACTCTATTAGAAGAAACTTACCATTACCATTAAATTCGTTTAGATGATGTTCTTTTCCATTGTGATCATAAAGCGTGAAATCATGCATTTCCTCACCAATCCTCAGCGGAAAATATTTAGGTTGCTCAAGTGCTTGTCGCGCATAAGCTATAAACCCATCATTTTCTTCTGACACATTAAATGGGACTTTTGACAATAGTTTTACTGCATTTTCCCTTGTCTCCGAATCAAACTTAAATTGGTGGATTCTGGATGATATTCCGGCAAGTACCTTAGCAAATACTGGATTATACTCTTTCTTTTCCAGGAATTGAATCATACACGTTACATACTGGTATTCTAGTCTTTCCGATTCTTTTTGAGCCTCCTCATAGTCGGCAGGATTCTTCAGATATGGAATTCCACGCCTGTCATAATAGTCAGGAATGTTTTCGTCTATGTAGGAACGGTATTCGTTTCTTTCTTTTTGCAGTTCGTTGTCATTCTCTACACGCCAAGCCTCATTGTCTAAACCTTTTCCCGTAATTTTTGTTACAGTTCCAACTGATGCGTAAAATGGTAAAGAAAATGGTTTTCTGGGAGTACTAATTAGGAACTCCTCTTCATCTTTATCTTCTGGTATGTGTACAATTCGGAATTTGCCTCCAACTATAGTATCTTTATCTGACACACCACCGAGATAGCTATCGTTTTTCTTATAACGAACCATCAATTCAACAATAGTTCCATCGGGCACACCTTCTACCTTGCCTTCCACAATGACTGGAGGAATAGTCATCTTTGGATCACTTGATTTGTATGGTTGTGCATATCCAATTGTAAAAATGCCTACAACAAGTGGCAATATACTTTTATTTGGTTTCATTGATATATACCTAAATTCCGCAACACTTTGATCTAAATTAAATTATAAGTTCCTGAGCAACAAAAAGTTCTTGCTTGAGGCAAGCGGCAAAGCCGAGCGGCCCAGAATTTTGCCATGTCAGATTTTTCACTTATCTTAGTGTTGCAAATCAAAACAAGCAAAAATCGTAACAAGACATGGCAAAGGTACAAATAAAATCTGAGAAACTCACACCTTTTGGTGGTATTTTTTCAATAATGGAGCAATTTGACTCTATGCTCTCACCTGTTATTGACAAAACTCTGCGTCATAGATGCTGTAGTATCATCGGGTATCAAAGCGCGAGATAGTCCGTTCGCTGATGAGCGTGTATTTCTGTGGCGGATCATGTGTGGAGGATGTGACTTCACATCTGATGTGGCAATGTTGACAATGTTGACAAACAAAAAAGAAGGGGGTGGCTGCAATTTTTTCTATATATAATAAGGTTCGCGCAATAATTAATATATGTAGATTTTTAGCGTACCCCTTGAAA
>DCJC01000050.1 GCA_002317355.1 Prevotellaceae bacterium UBA1710
ACGTTCATAGAGCGTCTGCTCCAGATAATAGCAGAATTGCTTGAGAAGATTGCCCGTCTCTTCGATTCCACACTGGATAACCTGCTTGAGAGGGCAATGGCGGATAAAGAAACGAGACATGACCTCGAATGCATTCTCAGATGTAATCAAAATTTTAAAGATCGACCTAGGGATTAACGCTTTTTAAGCAGAAAGAGCGAAATACCTAAAGGCTAATTGTTTAACATATAATTTTAAAGAGTCAATCCTCACTACAGCTGCTTCTGAGGGTGTGGGAAACTCTAGTAATAATCTGAAATCTATAGTTGTATCGCCAAACAACAATTATTATGACTCAAGAAATAATTGTAACGCTATCATCGAAACAAAGATGAACAAACTGGCATCTGCATGCTCAACTACAGTTATTCCAAATAGTATAGATGAAATTGGGGATTTTGCCTTTGCGGTAGAAGGAATTGATAGTGTTTTCGTTCCATATGGTGTAAAAGCGATAGATAGCGATGCTTTTAGTTCAAGAAAGATTCATGTCATCTCCATTCCTGAAACAATAAAGGAAATAGACTTGGATTCTTTTATGCGTTGTCCGAATCTTGAAAAACTATATATGGGACACTTGCCCCCCCTGATATGTTTAATGATTTAAGGGAAGAATTAGAAGGCAATAATGGTCAGTTCCTTCGCCGTCTTACCATCTATGTACCGCAAGCTGCATACAAACAATTCAAGAAGCATCCGAAATGGAAACGGCTAAGGATTGTTCAAAACTGATTCCCATGTAATCTTTAGTTCTTCTATGTTGCTTTCCAAAGAATTGGAGCATTTTAACTTTGTTTTAACCAGGTTTTAACATTTGATAATTAATTAGTTACAATTTTATGATGATTTTTACACAGACACTAGTGGTTCGGGCTGGACCGAAAAGCCCTGCCAAACAGACCTATTAGACAAACTTCTATGAGACAGGGCTGCGGTATGTCGAGCCAGTCAATTTACTTCTTCAGAATATAGGTACAAACGCCACAATCTTGACAGAGATGTAGTCAGAGACTCATCAGAATTAGCTAGTGGTCGTTCTTATGAAGTTGTCTAAATGATATCTGTATTGTTTTGTGTTCACACATCAAGTGGTACATAGGCTGTATTGTTCTTGAGCACACCGAATATGATGTTTGACATCTTGCGGGCAACTCGGATGATTGCCTCCTGGCGTTTCATCCTTTGGCAGTAACCTCCGTACAAGGAACTGAACCTGGTGTCCTTGCTCACAGCGACTCAGCAAGTCTCAACGATCATCGGTCCGAGTTTCTTGTTGCCACGGAACGTCTTCTCGCCATGAGATACCTTCTCTCCGCTACTATGGCAGGTAGGAATAAGACCAAGATATGAGGCGAACTGCCGTTCATTGCTGAAACGGGTGATGTCATACACCTCTGTCAGGATACACATAGCCACAATAGGACCGATTCCGGGAATAGACATCAGCAGGTCAAACCTATCCTTGTACTTAGGAGACAAACTCAGTTCTCGAAGAGTCCTCGTGCATTTGAGCACCATGCGCTTCTGTGTCTGTACTTGCTCTATGAGCAGATCCAATGACATACGGGTACAGGAGAGAAGATGAACGTCCTCCCGAAGCCACTTGATAAAGGCTCCTGACCAATATGCGCTCTTTGTAAACCTCTCTGGTATTGTGACTCCGTTCTGATGCAGCATGTGCTTGACACGGGTCTTGTCACCTGCAATCTTCTTCTGGATGGTCTTGCGGATTCTCACTACACCACGATCGTCAAGGTTCTCCTTCTCACGTATGTAGATAGGACGCAGCAATCCACCTTTGAGAGCACGTGCCAGTTTCTCTGAGTCTATCACATCCGTCTTCATCACATTCTCATACTGTGACGATGGAACGTCTGCCGCATTTATGACAATACAGTCTATACCCACTTCCTTCAGAGCGTAATAAGTGGCAAATCCACTGAATCCAGATTCGTAGACCGCCAGATACTCGCCGTCAGGATAGTGTCTGTTCAAAAATTCAAAGAGCTCTTTGGCGTCTGCTTTTTGTGGGTGAGTACGCTTTAACCCCTTTTCCGTAATGACCGTTACCGACCAATTCTTCAGATGAACATCAATTCCTACATAAATCTTTTGTCCTTTGAAAGAAATTTTGTTACTTTGCATGCTGTAAGGTGTTTAATTGATAGTTTAATAATGTTTTTTGGCGATTACAAAATTAAACATTTCCAATTAAAACGCCTTACTTTTTTTTCACTTTTTAGCGGAAATGAATTTTTAATTCGTTTTCGATAAAAAGTTTAAAATCTCAGCACGCTTAATAACACTTGGTTGGTTTTGCGACTGCAAACATAGTAACTTGACATAGCAAATATGTCTTTAGTTTGTTAGACACTAACTGAAATCATAATCGTTATTCCAATTGGGTAAACTTAATGAAGCTCTGTTCAATAAGTGTTTATTAAGCGAGGCTACATTGAGTTTACCTCAAGAATAACGAAGGAGTTCCCTTGTAGATGCATTCCAGCTTCAGTCCATCATCAATACGTTTCCAATTCGTAACTGGTGGTGGATTTATTTTGTTTCTGCGAGAGACTAAAAAGCAGAAGTAAAAGAGATTGAAACGTAGCAGTTTGATTATAGTCATATTGGGTCCTCCCAATGGAATATTGTTGCAACGTATGTCTTATGGAAAAGCTTAGTGAGATATTTTCTTTGTTCTATGGTTTGTGGGATTTTTAAATTTGGCAGTTTGAAAATGTGACTTATGCTTTCTTTTGTGTCCAATTGATAGCATGAGAAAAATAAACGGAGAATTTTATGATTTCTATTGATTCTTGATGCTTTTCAATGCAAGTGTGCAATAATTTTTTAGGAAGTCAAAATGGGTAACCGTGCATTTTCCGTGCACTAAGAATATAAAAAAGAGAGGTTAAAAGTTGTTAATAACTTCTAACCTCTTGATTTTTGGTCTTTTAGACTAGCGCTCCAGGATGGGCTTGAACCAACGACCCCATGATTAACAGTCATGTGCTCTAACCAACTGAGCTACTGAAGCTTTTAATGTTGCAATCAGCGTTATTTCTTAATTGCAATGCAAAGGTACAACGATTTTCTGAAACCACCAAACTTTTTCTGAGAAATTTTGAAAAAATCTTGAAAAAAGTGCATTTTTTGTGGTTTTGATAGTGTTTTGAGGCCTCTTTATGCCTTAAAATGCTATTGTGCGCGCTTTTGGGTGAATTTAGTTAGGAGATAGAAGAGAGGAGTTAGGAGTTTGTTTGTCGAATGAGAGGGTAGTGGTTGATTTTGATCCATCGAGGTTGTAGCAAAATCGGATGCTTAAGCCATTTTTCGAGATAATTAATCTCACTCACAATCTTGGATGAAGCATAATTCGTGGAAGTCGCGTTATATTATATGGTGTAGGTGTTTTCTTTGTGTCGGGAGGGGAAAGTAGCATCAATGATGCAGATAATACTCGTATTACAGGATTTTAGATAAATGTTAGTTAAATTTTCTGTTTAAAGTTAGTGTTTTTTCGTGAATTTTCTTAACTTTGTAGCAATTTTTTGAAATGTAGAAATATTTTTATACCTATAACAATATAAATGAGAAAAATAATAACACTCATAATTCTTGCTGTAAGTGTTTTTGCTTCAGCCCAAAAGAAGAACCATAACTACGACGTTGCACGTAATCTGGAGATATTCTCTGCGATATATAAGAACCTCGATATGATGTATGTTGACACGCTCGATGCATCGGAGGTTGTCGGCACTGGCATTAAGGCAATGCTCAGGTCGCTTGATCCATATACTGAATACTATGCCTCTGATGAGGTGAAGAATCTTAAGCAGATGCTTACGGGTAAGTATGCTGGTATCGGTGCTATCGTGAGGAAGAATATGAAGACAGGGAATGTCTGCATTGATGAACCGTACTTCGGAATGCCTGCTCAGGAGGTTGGATTGAGGAAGGGTGATGAGATTATTTCCATCGACGACTCAACTATGATCGGAAAGGACGTGAGCTATGTGTCAAGTCATCTTCGTGGTGATGCGGGTTCTACTTTCCTGCTTAAGTATAAGCGTCCGGGTGTGAAGAAGGAGTTGCAGGTGAAGGTGAAGCGTAGAGCTATCCAGTTGCCTTCTGTTCCTTATTTCGGTATGCTTGATGACAATGTGGGATATATCAATCTCACACAGTTCACTGAGGGCTGTGCGCAGGAGGTGCGCCGTGCTTTCATCGAGCTTCGCCAACAGGGAATGAAGGGCTTTATCTTTGATCTGAGAAACAATGGCGGTGGCTCTCTTCAGGAGGCTATAAAGATAGTGAATCTCTTTGTGCCAAGGGGCTTGACTCTTGTAAAGACGAAGGGTAAGATGTCGAAGGTGAATCATGAGTATAAAACTGACTCAGAGCCACTTGACACCGTGATGCCAATCGTTGTGATGGTGAACGGAAGTACTGCTTCTGCGAGTGAGATTACGGCTGGTTCGCTGCAGGATCTTGACAGAGCAGTAGTATTCGGAACACGCACATACGGTAAGGGCCTTGTTCAGATGCCGATGGATCTGCCACATAATACAAGTATGAAGGTGACTACATCCAAGTACTACATCCCAAGTGGCCGTTGCATTCAGGCAATCAACTACAAGCATACTGGCGGTGGCTACAAGGAGCATATCCCAGATTCGCTCACGCATGTGTTCTACACGGCTAATGGTCGTGAGGTGAGAGATGGTGGTGGTATCAAGCCAGATGTGGAGTTCAAGTCGGATACTATCCCAAATATCGCTGTGTATCTTGCTGGTTCAGGTCTTGACTCAACCGAGGTGATGTTCAACTGGGTTGTGGATTACATCATGAAGCATGACTCTATTGCCAAGCCAGAGGAGTTTAAGCTTACAGATGAGGAATGGAAGGATTTCTCAAAGGCTGTGGTTGATGCAGGATTCAAGTATGACCGTGAGACCGAGAAGGTTTACGACGATCTCATCAAGGTGGCTAAGATGGAAGGCTACTATGATGACAACAAGGATGAGTTTGAGGCTTTGAAGGCTAAGCTCAGTCATAATCTTGCCCGTGAGCTGGAGAAGCATGAGCGCCAGATTCGTAGGGTAGTGGAGATGGATATCGTTGCGCATTACTACTATCAGAAGGGTGCCATCGTCTATCAGAACGGCTACGACAAGCAGCTCAAGGAGGCAAAGCGTCTTGTGCTTTCCGATGAAGAATACAGGAAGGTGTTCCAGCCACAGCAGAAGAAGGGAAAGTAGGTGATGAGGGGTTGAGGTTTCGAGGTTCCTGGGATTCGGTTTTTCGAGTTTTCGAGGGATTGGGGAATCGAGAATTCGGCTTTTCGAGAATTCGACTTTTCGAAGTTAATGCTCCTGAATTCATGGTCGAAATGGCAGAATCTCGGATTTTTGGGTATAAATCATGCCTTTTTTGCTGAAATATTTGGATTTTAAATAAATAATGTGTAACTTTGCACCTGTTCAGTGGAATGAGAGGCTCACGAGTTGAGCTTCTCATTCTTGTTTTATTACTTAACTTGAGAGAATGATAGACAAGAACGTCGTTAAGACAGTAGTTGAGGAATGGCTCCAGGATAAGGAGTATTTCCTTGTTGACATTGAGATCAGTACAGATGATCGCATCGTAGTGGAGATTGACCATGCTGATGGAGTGTGGATCGAGGATTGTGTTTCCTTGAGTCGCTTCATCGAGGATCACCTTAATCGTGATGAAGAGGATTACGAGCTTGAGGTAGGCAGCGCAGGTATCGGTCAGCCATTCAAGGTTGAGCAGCAGTACATCAACTGCATCGGTAAGGATGTAGAGGTGCTGGCTGCCGACGGCAAGAAGATGGAAGGCGTACTGAAATCAGTTGACGGCAGACAGTTTGTTGTGACTGTAAATGAAAAGCAGAAGGTAGAGGGAAAGAAACGCCCACAGCTCGTGGAGATCGACAAGGAGTTCTCTATGGACGAGGTGAAGTACTGCAAATACTTGATAAATTTTAAATAAACAATATAATGGCAAAGAAAGAAGAAATTTTACAGCCAAATATGATTGAAACGTTCAAGGAGTTCAAGGACACCAAGAACATCGATCGTACTACTTTGGTTAGTGTATTGGAAGAGAGTTTCCGTAATGTCATCGCAAAGATCTTCGGTAGCGATGAGAACTTTGACGTAATTGTAAACCCAGACAAGGGTGACTTCGAGATCTATCGTAACCGTGTTGTCGTTGCCGACGGCGAGGTTTCTGATGAGAACAAGGAGATCGCTCTTAAAGAGGCTCGCAAGATTGAGGCTGACTATGAGGTTGGTGAGGACGTATCAGAGCGCGTGGACTTCGCTAAGTTCGGCCGTCGTGCTATCCTTAACCTTCGTCAGACACTTGCAAGTAAGATTCTTGAGCTTGAGCATGACAGCCTTTACAACAAGTATAAGGATCGTGTCGGTGAGATTATCTCTGGTGAGGTTTATCAGACATGGAAGCGTGAGGTTCTTATCGTTGATGACGAGAACAACGAGCTTATCCTTCCTAAGGGTGAGCAGATTCCACAGGATCAGTATCGCAAGGGTGAAACAGTGAAGGCTGTTATCGAGCGTGTGGACAACGAGAACAACAATCCTAAGATTATCCTCTCTCGTACAAGTCCTCTCTTCCTTCAGCGTCTTCTCGAGGCTGAGGTTCCTGAGATTGCTGAGGGCCAGATTGCTATTCGCCGTATCTCTCGCCTTCCAGGTGAGCGTGCAAAGATCGCAGTTGAGAGCTTCGACGAGCGCATCGATCCAGTTGGCGCTTGCGTAGGTGTCAAGGGTAGCCGTGTGCATGGTATCGTTCGTGAGCTCTGCAACGAGAATCTTGACGTTATCAACTATACAAGCAACACAAAGCTCTTCATCCAGCGTGCACTTGCTCCAGCTCGCATCAACAGCATCGTGCTTGATGACGAGAACCACAAGGCAGAGGTTTATCTCTCACCAGAGGAGGTAAGTCTTGCTATCGGTCGTGGCGGTCAAAACATCAAGCTCGCTTCAATGCTGACAGAATATACAATCGACGTATTCCGTGACCTTGGCGAGGATGGTAACTTAGATTCAGACGATATCTATCTCGACGAGTTCAATGATGAAATCGATCAGTGGGTTCTCGATGCAATCAAGGAGATTGGTCTTGATACAGCTAAGGCTGTGCTCAACGCTCCACGTGAGATGCTCATCTCTAAGGCTGACCTCGAGGAGGAAACAGTTGATCAGGTACTCGAGGTACTGAGAGCTGAGTTTGAGAAGTAAAAAGGACTACGGTCCTAACCAAAGTAGTAACAATTAGAAAAAATCCAAGACCAATCCCCGTAAAGATGTCGGGAAGGCTTGGTTAGGCTTTTAATGAGTATAAGATTAAATAAAGCAATACGTGAACTTAACATCGGCTTAGGTACCGCTGTTGAGTTTCTGGAGAAAAGACCAGAACTGGGTGAGGTGAAGTCCGACCCTTCATGCAAGATCAGTGATGAGCAGTATAATGCTCTTTCTGCTGCTTTTGCCAAGGATAAGGAAGTTCGCACTCAGGCAGAGAAGCTCTTCCAGAAGAAGCCGAAGGAGAAGGAGCATAAGGAACCTAAGGATAAAAAGGAATCTAAGGGAGCTGAGACCCCAAAGGCAGAGAAGAAGGAAACTCGTCAGGAGTTCAAACCTCTTGGCAAGATTGACCTTGATGCCCTCAACGGCAAGAAGAAGTCTGAACCTAAGGCTGAGAAGAAAGCTGAACCTGCAAAGGAGGCTCCTAAGACAGAGGAAAAGAAGCCAGAACCTGTAAAGGTAGAGGCTCCTAAGGCTGAACCTGTGAAGGAAGCTCCTAAGAGGGCTGAGGCTCCTAAGGCAGAAGAGAAGAAGGCTGAGCCTGTAAAGGTGGAAACTCCTAAGGTAGAGGCTGTAGTAGAGAACGAGGAAAAAGAGGTTGAGGTGTTCACGACAAAGAACGAGCGTAAGATGCTCGGTCAGAAGATGAACGTTGTTGGCAAGATTGACCTTGACGCCTTGAACCAGAGCACTCGTCCTAAGAAGAAGTCGAAGGAGGAACGCCGTAAGGAGCGTGAGGAGAAGGCTATGCAGAACCGTGGTGGCCAGCAGGGTGCTAACGGTGAGAAGAAGAAGCGCAATCGTATTAATAAGGAACGCGTGGATATCAACGCTGCTGCCAACCAGCCTCAGGGTAATGGTAAGAACAAGAATGGCAAGAATGGTGGTAATGGTAACAATCAGAACAACCAGAACCAGCAGGGCGGCAAGAAGAATAAGAACAAGAAGCAGAACAACAAGCCTCAGGAGGTAAACGAGGAGGATGTAGCACGTCAGGTAAAGGAGACACTCGCACGTTTGACTTCAAAGTCAAGTCAGAACAAGAAGGGTGCCAAGTATCGTAAGGAAAAGCGTGATGCAGCTGCCGAGCGCCGTGATGAGGAGCTTCTTGAACAGGAGTTGGGCGAAAAGACACTGAAGCTCACAGAGTTCGTTACCGTATCAGAGCTTGCTACGATGATGGACGTTCCTGTGACAAAGCTTATTGGTACGCTGATGTCAATCGGTGTGATGGTAAGTATCAACCAGCGTCTTGATGCCGAGACTATCAACATCGTTGCTGAAGAGTTCGGCTTCACTACCGAGTACGTAAGTGCTGAGGTTCAGGAGGCAGTTCAGGAGGCAGAGGATGATGAGAATGATCTCGTAAGCCGTGCTCCAATCGTTACCGTGATGGGTCACGTTGACCACGGTAAGACTTCGCTCCTTGACTATATCCGTCAGACTAACGTTATCGCTGGTGAGGCTGGTGGTATCACACAGCATATTGGTGCTTATAACGTGAAGCTTGAGGATGGCCGTAAGATCACATTCCTTGATACCCCAGGTCACGAGGCGTTCACAGCTATGCGTGCCCGTGGTACTCAGGTAACCGATATCGCGATCATCATCATCGCTGCCGATGACTCTATCATGCCTACTACAAAGGAGGCTATCGCACATGCTCAGGCAGCTAACGTGCCTATGGTGTTTGCAATCAACAAGATTGATAAGCCAGGTGCTAACCCTGACAAGATCCGTCAGGACCTTGCTGCCATGAACCTTCTCGTAGAGGAGTGGGGTGGTAAGTACCAATGTCAGGAGATCAGTGCCAAGAAGGGTATCGGCGTAGAGGAACTTCTTGAGAAGGTGCTCCTCGAGGCAGAGATGCTCGACCTTAAGGCTAACCCTAACCGTAAGGCTACAGGTTCTGTCATTGAGGCTTCACTTGACAAGGGTCGTGGCTACGTGGCTACAATGCTCGTAAGCAATGGTACCCTGAAGATGGGTGATATCGTTATCGCAGGTACATACTATGGTCGTGTGAAGGCTATCTTCAACGAGCGTAACCAGCGCATCGACAATGTTCGTCCTGCTGAGCCAGCTATCATCCTCGGTCTTAATGGTGCTCCAAGTGCGGGTGACTCATTCCATATCATGGAGACTGAGCAGGAGGCAAGGGATATCGCTAACAAGCGTCTGCAGTTGCAGCGTGAGCAGAGTCTCAGAACTACTAAGGTTGTAGGTCTTGAGGAAATCGCTCACCGTATTGCTCTTGGTGAGTTCCACGTTCTCAACCTTATCGTTAAGGCTGATACACAGGGTTCTGTCGAGGCACTCTCAGACTCTTTCATCAAGCTCTCTACAGAGAAGATTCAGGTGAATGTGATCCAGGGTGCTGTAGGTCAGATCTCAGAGAACGACGTTATGCTCGCTTCTGCTGCTGAGAACTCTATCATCATCGGCTTCAACGTTCGTCCTTCTGCTGCTGCCAAGAAGGTGGCTGAGCAGCACGGCGTCGAGATCAATACATACTCTGTCATCTATGATGCTATCGACGATATCACTTCTGTGATGGAGGGTATGCTTGATAAGGTGAAGAAGGAGGTTGTTACCGGTCAGGTTGAGGTACGTGAGGTTTACAAGATTTCCAAGGTCGGTACTGTTGCCGGTGCTATGGTTATCGAGGGTAAGGTTCACCGTTCTGACAAGGCACGTGTCATCCGTGATGGTATCGTGGTACATACAGCCGAGATCAATGCCCTCAAGCGCTTCAAGGATGATGTCAAGGAAGTTGCAACCAACTTCGAGTGCGGTATCTCACTCGTTAACTTCAATGATATTCAGCAGGGTGATATCCTCGAAACCTTCATGGAGATTGAGGTTAAGCAGACTCTGTAAAAAAGAATATAAATGTCTGAAAAAAATGAATTCGTCAAGCAGGTTGCCGAACAGAAATATGAGTTTGGCTTCACTACTGACGTACATACTGAGATAATTCCTGTAGGACTGACGGAAGATGTGGTTCGACTTATTTCTGCAAAGAAGGGTGAGCCAGATTGGATGTTGGAGTTCCGACTCAGGGCCTTCCATCACTGGGAGGGCCTTGAGCAGCCTACATGGGGACATCTTAAGATGCCTCCTATAGATTATCAGGCTATTTCCTACTATGCAGACCCTCTGGCTAAGAAGCCAAAAAACAAGGAGATAGATCCAGAACTGGAGAAGACATTCGACAAGCTCGGTATTCCTCTTGAGGAGCGTCTTGCCCTTAGTGGTACCGCCGTTGATGCCATCATGGACTCTGTTTCGGTGAAGACCACCTTCAAGGAGAAACTGAAGGAGAAGGGTATTATCTTCATGTCGATAGGTGAGGCTGTGAAGGAACATCCTGATCTCATAAAGAAGTATCTGGGTACGGTGGTACCTTATCAGGATAACTATTTCGCTGCTCTTAACTCTGCAGTATTCTCTGATGGTTCGTTCGTGTACATTCCTAAGGGTGTACGCTGTCCTATGGAACTGAGTTCGTACTTCCGTATCAACGCAGCTAACACAGGTCAGTTCGAGCGTACTCTCATCGTAGCAGATGATGATTCGTATGTATCTTATCTTGAGGGATGTACAGCTCCAATGCGTGATGAGAACCAGCTTCATGCTGCTATCGTGGAGATTATCGTGAATGATAGGGCAGAGGTGAAGTACTCTACCGTTCAGAACTGGTATCCAGGTGATGAGAATGGTAAGGGTGGCGTGCTTAATCTCGTGACAAAGCGAGGGGAGCTACGTGGTGAGTGCTCTAAGCTTTCTTGGACACAGGTTGAGACTGGTTCGGCTATCACATGGAAATATCCATCATGCGTATTGAGAGGTGATGATTCGGTAGCAGAGTTCTATTCTGTTGCTGTAACCAACAACTATCAGCAGGCAGATACTGGTACTAAGATGATTCATCTTGGTAAGAATACCAAGTCAACAATCATCTCAAAGGGTATCTCTGCAGGACATTCGCAGAACTCATATAGAGGTCTTGTGAGAGCTGGTTCGAAGGCAGATAATGCCCGTAACTACTCTTCGTGCGACTCTCTGTTACTTGGTTCGGAGTGTGGTGCGCATACCTTCCCTTATATGGATGTGCATAATGATACTGCAATCTTTGAGCATGAAGCTACAACATCCAAGATTTCTGAGGATCAGCTTTTCTACTGTCAGCAGAGGGGCATTCCTATGGAGCAAGCTGTAGGACTTATCGTCAACGGCTATGCCAAGGAAGTGATTCAGAAACTTCCAATGGAGTTTGCTGTTGAAGCTCAGAAGTTGCTTAGCGTTAGCCTTGAAGGATCTGTAGGATAGAACTTAAAGAACACAGAAGAGACGCTGGCTTTGGCTGGCAGTCAAAAGTTAACTATATTAATAAACTAAAACCTCTTAGAAATGAAAAAGTATCTTGCAGAAGCAGTTGGAACATTCGTTCTCACACTTCTTGGTTGCGGCACTGCCGTATCTCTCGCATGTGGTTCTGACACCGCATCAGTAGTTGGCACAGCAATGGCTTTCGGCCTTTCTGTTATCGCTATGGCCTATACCATAGGTGGTATCAGTGGTTGTCACATCAATCCTGCAGTCACTCTCGGTTGCCTGCTTACAAAACGCATTAATTCTAAGGATGCTGTAGGCTATATGGTTGGTCAGGTTATTGGCGCTATAGTAGCAGCTGCAGTTCTCTATGTGTTCACTCAATTCTCTGGTTCAAGTTTTAACGGAACTCTCACTGGTGCAAATACTTGCGATGGATGTGGAGATAGTCAGATTGGTGGCTTGATAGTTGAGATTGTCTTGACCTTTATCTTCGTGCTTGTTGTGCTCGGTACAACTGATGCAAAGAAAGGTGCTGGCAATTTTGCTGGTCTTGCAATCGGTCTTTCATTGATTCTCATTCACCTTGTAGGTATTCACTACACAGGTACATCGGTAAACCCAGCTCGTTCTATAGGTCCTGCTCTCTTTGAAGGAGGAGTGGCTTTGGAGGATCTCTGGGTGTTCATCGTAGGCCCATTCATCGGTGCAACTCTTTCTGCATTCGTATGGAAGGCAATCGGTGAGGAGTAATTAAATAATATAATAATGTTAGAAGTTAAAAACCTTCACGCCCGTATCGGCGATAAGGAAATCCTTAAAGGCATAAACCTTACCATCGGTGATGGTGAGGTTCATGCTATAATGGGACCAAATGGTTCCGGCAAATCAACTCTTAGTGCTGTTCTCGTCGGTAACCCTCTCTATGAGGTTACTGAAGGTGAGGTATGGTACAATGGCAAGAATCTTCTTGAGATGAAGCCTGAGGATCGTGCTCATGAGGGCTTGTTCCTCTCATTCCAGTATCCAGTAGAGATACCTGGAGTTTCCATGACCAACTTCATGAAGGCTGCCATCAACGAGAAGCGTAAGTATCAGGGTCTTGCTCCTCTCTCTGCTTCTGAGTTCATCAAGCTTATGAAGGCAAAGCGTGAGATTGTTCAGCTTGACGCCAAGCTTGCTAACCGCTCGGTAAACGAAGGCTTCTCTGGTGGTGAGAAGAAGCGTAACGAGATATTCCAGATGGCTATGCTTGAGCCAACTCTCTCTATCCTCGATGAAACCGATTCTGGTCTTGACGTAGATGCTATGCGCATCGTGGCAGAGGGCGTTAATATGCTTCATACAGACAAGACAAGTACTATTGTCATCACTCACTATGAGCGTCTGCTTGATATGATTAAGCCAAGTGTGATTCATGTGCTTTGGAATGGTAAGATCGTGAAGACCGCAGGTCCTGAACTTGCCAAGGAGATTGAGGTGCGTGGCTATGACTGGATCAAGGCCGAGGCTTCGCTTTAATTTATGAATCAAAATCTGAATAAGTTGGAAAGCGAAAAGCAATATATTGACATCTATGCGCAATGCCGTGATATGATTAATAATCACAGCAATCGAGTGATGAACTCTTTGCGCGAAAAGGCGTTTGAGGATTTCAAGCGTCAGGGCTTCCCTACACGAAAGGTTGAGAGATATAAATACACAAACATGGCGGAGCTTTTTGCTCCAGATTATGGACTTAACCTCTCTCGCCTTGAGATTCCGGTAAATCCTTATGATGCCTTCAAGTGTGATGTGCCTAATATGAGCACTTCCTTGTATTTCGTCGTGAATGACGCATTCTATGACAAGGCTCTTCCAAAGGCAGAATTGCCAGAGGGAGTGTTCGTAGGAAGATTGGCTGATGCTCAGGATAAGGTTTCTGATTTCTATGGAAAGCTTGCTGATACTTCAGAAGATGCTATCACAGCTCTGAATACTATGCTGGCTCAGGATGCCTTGCTTATCTATGTTCCGAAGAATGTAAAGGTAGATCGTGCTATTCAGGTGATCAATATCCTTCGTTCTGATGTAGAACTGATGGTGAATCGTCGAGTTCTCATCGTACTTGAGCAGGGTGCAGATGCTAAGGTACTGTTCTGTGATCATGCCGCTGACGATCGTAAGTTCCTTGCTACCCAGGTAGTGGAGGTCTTCGTAGGGGATAATGCTCATCTCGACATGACTTGTCTTGAGGAGACGCATTATAAAAATGTACGCGTGAGCAATGTGTATATTGATCAGAAGGCAAACTCACGTGTAGATCATAATGTCATTACTCTTCATAATGGTGTGACAAGAAATCGTACTGATCTCGTTTTCTCGGGTGAAGGTGCAGAATGCTATATGAACGGATGCGTTATCGCAGATAAGGAGCAGCGTGTGGATAATAATACGCTTATTGACCACAAGGTGCCTCATTGTGATTCGCATGAGTTGTATAAGTATGTTCTTGACAATAAGGCTGTTGGCGCTTTCGCTGGTAAGGTTCTTGTCAGAAACGAAGCTCAGAAGACCAATTCGCAGATGACGAACCAGAACCTCTGTGCAACTAAGGAGGCTCGTATGTACACTCAGCCTATGCTTGAAATCTATGCAGATGATGTGAAGTGTGCTCATGGTTCAACGGTTGGTCAGTTGAATGACAAGGCTCTGTTCTATATGCAGCAAAGAGGTATCTCACTTGAAGAGGCTCGTTCTTTACTTCAGAATGCCTTTATCGGTGAGGTTATTGATAGGATTCAGGTAGAACCTCTTCGTGATCGTCTTCGTCATCTTGTGGAAAAGCGCTTCAGAGGAGAACTCAACAAGTGTGAAGGCTGCAAGCTCTGCAGATAATGGAAACTTGAGAGGGCTCAGAAGTTACAAAATAACTATTTCATGACTCTTACGTGACTCTTACCTGACTCTTACGTAACTCTTATGTGATTCAGATGTAGTTGCCTCTGTTGTGAGTCCGATGTAAGTCCGCTATGAGTCCGATGTAAGTCCGTTGTAACTCCCAACCAAACTCGGTGTAAGTCCCATTTTTGTGGGAATAGATCGGAGGTTCACCGAGTTTGGCTCAGAATAACAAAAGAGCATCTGCTTGATGTTATATGAGATTTGTGATTATGTGATAAGCTTTTCTCAATACAAGGATTGTTAAATATGGATAGTATTTTGCAGATAAAAACAATGGGGGATTTGTTGTTTTGCTCCAAAATTGACGAATTGTTTCATGTCAACGATATGTTAAAAAAATCATAAAAGTTGAGAAATTGTTTGCATAATCAATTAAAAATATTTAACTTTGCAGTCAGTTTTAGGGTCTTCGTGCTGATTCTGTTGGTGGGGTTACTCATAACTGCTACAATTTCAATTGGTTAGGAGATAATTAGAAAGTAATAAAGCTCCTGTGTGTGGAAGACATGTAAGGGGTTAAAAAGTGTTATATATTAAAGTTTTGATTAAAACAGTGAATTTTAAAGGGCTGAAATATTGCGTGCTGCTTATGATGCTGGTTTCATCTTCTTGTGCGTTTGCACAAAAGAAGATGTCAAATGATCATAAGCTCGATTCGCTTTCATTTAGCGATCGTATTTCCCTGCGTACCAATGGCATCGACTGGATGATGCTTTTGCCAAACATCGGTATTGAGTTTGATCTTGACAGGTATAACTGGAGCCGTAACGCAATCGGACTTAATGTTAAGGGAAACTGGAGAACCAAGCATACCTATAACCCTGGTGTCGTGTATGATTTGGTTGAGATTCGTGCAGAATATCGTAACTATTGGCATACTCGTAAAACTGATGTTAATGGACTCGGTCCTCACCGTCATACCTATGAGAAAATCCTCTCTGGTCGCCGTCGTCGTCCAAAGCACCCTAATACAACTTGGTATCGTGGTGCTTATTTGGCGTATGATGACTACGCATTCCTTTTTGGTAAGGAAGGCAAGAAGGGTCAGGCATATACCCTCGGTTTCCAGTATGGTGTAATCCGCCCTCTTTATATCTTCCCAAGTGGAAAGAGCGTTGACCTTGATTTCGGTTTTAGTGCTGGTTTCTGTCTTACAGACTATGAGAAGTTCGGCTATAATAGCAGAACTGCTACATATCCAACTATTGAAAATAAGTCAGGTTTGACTTTTGTTCCGTTCCCAGTTCTTACTGAGGCACGTGTCGGTCTCGTGTATCGTGTAGGTAAGGCTAACATCTATGAAAAGTATAGATGGAGATATGACGTTGACCTTAAGTATCAGGAAAAGGTTCTTGCAAATCTTGAGTATCGTGCTCAGTTGCGTCAGAAGGATCTTGAGTACATGAAGGTTTATCGTTTCTATCAGAACAAGTATGATTCTCTCCTTATTTTAAATATGAAGAATCATGAGAGTGTTATTGATCAGAAACTTGCTGATACACGTGATATGAAGCGTAAGGCAGATAAGGCTCGTGAGGAACAGGCTCGTAAGATTCAGGAGAAGGCTCGTGAACAGCAGCGTTTGGAACGTATTAAGGCTCAGGAGCAGAAGGCTAAGGAAGATAGTATCGATCTTGTTGACAAGGCTAATGCACGTAAGGCTGAGGAGCAGGTGCGTATGCAGGTTGAGGCTGAGAAGGCAAGAGAAGCTCAGGAACGTGCTCTTGAAAAGGCTGCTGATGCAGAGGAAAAGGCATTCCTTAAGCAGCGTGCTGCTGAAGAGAAGGCTCTCGAGAAGCAGATGGCTGATGATGAGAAGAAGTACGAGGCTGAAAAGCGTAAGCGTATGAATGAGGCTTATGCTGAACAGAGAAAGTATGATGCTGAGCAGAAAGCTAAGCAGAAGGAACGTGATGCTCAGGAGCAGGCTCGTGAAAAGGAGCGTATTGCTAAGGATAAAGAGTATCAGCGCCAGCTCGATCAGCAGGAAAAGGAAGGCCAGAAGAGACGTGCAGAGCAGTTGAAGAAGCAGAGCCAAAGCCTGAATGGCGGTATGGACGCTGATGCAAAGGCTGAAGCTGCAAAGGCTGAGCGTGACGCTAAGAAGAAGGCTCAGGAAGAGGCTAAGGCTGCTGCTAAGGCTGAAAAGGAAGCAAAGAAGAAGGCTGAGGCTGAAGCGAAAGCTGCAGCCAAGGCTGCAAAAGAGAATAAATAATAAGCTTGAAGGTATCGCAAATTAATTGGTGGAAAGAATGAAAAAAATACTCTCTATAATATGTGCTGCGGTAGTATCTCTGAGTGCTAATGCTCAGATGGTCGCACTCAATACAGACCTTGCGATGGATGCACTTCAGGCTCCTTCTCTTGGTATGGAAATTGTAACAGGCAATAAAACAACTTTCGGAGTGAACTTTATTTATGCCTGGAAAGCTATGGGTAAGAATATTGAGGCTACAATCATTCAGCCGGAGTTCCGTTATTACCTCTCTCATCGCCCAGTTCATGGCATCTTTATGGGTGTTGGTGCACTTGGTACACGTTATGATGCTGAGTGGAGTAATAAGTCGTATAAGGGTGACGCATTCGGTGCTGGTTTGACATTCGGATATGTTTATAACATTACACGTCGTCTCAGCCTTGATTTTCATGCTGGATATGGTGCTGTGTTCTATAACCAGAAGGAATATTTCCTTGATAGAACAGAACCAGAGGAAACAACTGTAGATGGTTTCCCAAAGGCTAATGCACATGGTTATTACCTTCTTCCTACAAGAATAGGTATTTCTATCTCATATGTATTAAAGTAAGTAAATCAGATACATCTCGTAAAAACAATTATATGCATCTGTCTGAATAGGTGCGGATATAAAAAAATGATGAAGAAATTATTTGTCCTTTTGACTATGTTGCTTTTTGCCGTAAGTAATACACTTATGGCACAGGATGATGGACCATTTACTGCGAGTGTAAAGGTTCAGTTTAAAGAGGCTGACGAAATCAAGGTTAAGCCACTTCGTTATGCTCTTTTTAAGACTACTAATAAGGCAAATGAGGTAATGGGAGTGTTGAAAGCAGCTGCTGGTGAATTGTCTGCAGGTACCAACTTGAATGCATGGGATGAAGCAATCGCTAAGCATAAGCTGAGTTTCAAGAAGTCAAAAGCTAATGGTACATTCAATGTTCGTGTCCTTTATCCAGGCATGGCTTTGCTTGTGACATCTTTGGATCCAGATGATGATCTTTCATATGATGATGCTGAGTTCTTTATCATTGAGACTGTTGCTGGACAGACAGATTATGTGAAGATTGTTGAGAAGAAACTTGATTTCGGTGGTCTTCATAAAATTGATGAGGTAACTGTAAAAGGTGAAAGTAAGGATACTGCAGCTATTACTCCTGCTCCACCTCTTGATGATGGTATCAACTGTTATATTCCAATTCATGTTCACCTTCCTGCTGGTACAGTAGCTGGTGATTCTCGTCTTATCATTCAGCCTTATGCTGTAGAGTGTGAGACTGGTGACTCTGTAGATTATGTAAAGGGACTCTGTTACGAAGGTGCTGAATATCATGAGCTTCAGGATCGTCGTATGGGATATAACTATCGTAAGAACGATAAGTTAAAAGAATATTATTCAAGCAATCGTATTCTGAATCTCAATACTCCTGTGGATATTGATACTACTGTTGTGTATAGAAAGCGTACACGTGGAATGGATTATAAGTTCCCATTCTATGTTGAGGTTGCTGACTATCACCATATTTATTATAGCCATGTAGCTACAACAAGTTCTTGTACAAAGAAGAATTATTATAAGTTCTTGAATCTTGCTGTTTCACAGGCTGATATGGATCTTGATGAGTTCGCAACTCAGGCTGAAGAAAACTATGAGACAAAGAATCAGGATATCAAGCTTCGATTCCAGGTTGGTAAGTCTTTACTTATTCAGGATGCAATCAATGATTCAATTCGTGATACTTTCATTGAAGAGTTGAAGTCTTATGGTGATTTGTTGATGCAGGTTTCTGTTGAAGCTACTGCTTCTCCTGATGGTGGATATGAGGCAAACCGTAAACTTGCTGCTGGTCGTCTTGATGTAGCGTCTGATGTTATTCGTCGTGGTTTGGGTAAGGCTGATATTAAGTTTACAAAGCAGGCTCCAAAGGTTTACTCTTGGGATGATGTTGCTAAGCAACTTGATTCTGAGGGCAATTCAGATAAGGCAGATTCTCTTAGAACTGCTATGACAGGTGGTGAAGGTGCTATTCGTGTTCTTCCTTTCTACGATTCATATATTGTTCCAATTTTGGAGTCTATGCGTAGAATGCGCTGTACTTATGCTTATGAGCGTAAGCATATCATGACAGGTTCTGAGGTTGCTGCTTTCTATTATGAACATAAGCAGGATCTCATTGATGGTAAGGTACGTCTTTCTGAAGGTGACTATTATAACCTCTTTGATGTTATTGAGGATAAGGAGGATCAGGATATTATTACTCGTCTTGCTTATCGTCAGGTAACAAAGGATTATGGTTATGAGAACATGAAGTTTGCTATGTATTGTGCCAACAGATATGCAATTCTTTGTATGAAGGAGGGCAAGGCTGATCTTAACATTCTTCGTCCATTCATTAATACAAGAAGTTCAAGGGTTCAGGATAGACCAAACCGTAATTCTGATGTTGCTCAGAAGAATCGTCGTGAGATTCTTATCAATCAGATTCTTATGTATTATATGAAGGATGAGCGTGATAGTGCTCAGAGTTACATGAACTTCTGGTTTGGTAAAGCATCAGAGCAGAGCAATGCAAAGGTTGCTAAGCTCCGTACATTTATTAGCTTCAAGGATAGATTCATTAAGTGTGTAACAGGTCAGATGTCTCAGTCTGAAACAGCTTCATATCTTACTGAGATGGAAGAGGTGCTTGCATCGCACAAAGATAATCGTGCAATCTTCTATTGTGAGGCTACTCCTGAGCTTATGACACTCAAGCAGCTCGGTCTTACTCAGAGCCTTGTTGATTCACTTGTTAATGCAATGGATGATGATAATGCAAAGAAGTGGTATATGAAGGGTATTCTTGCAGCTCGTCAGGAGGAAATGAAACCTTCTCATGCTGGTAATGAAAATTACGTGCCTGATTACCTTTGCTATTTCCATCACTCATTCCAGCTTGATCCAAGTTATAAGTTCTATTACTTTAACGATGGTCAGATTAGTGATGATATGCGTAAGAAGTATCTTTACAAGAAGAAGAACTTCGCTAAGTATGAGGCTAAGTTCAAGAATCTTGTAACGATTGATGAGAGCGCAGGTTCTCAGAAGGAAGAAGATATTATGGTCAGTGGAGATGATGACGATGATGTAGTTGTTAATCTCAATCTTGACCAAACTGCAAATGCTACTGATCCAAATGCAGGTCAGCAGGCAGGACAGGATAATGCAGAAACTAAGGCAACGACAGAAAATTAATCGTCATAAAATCAGGAAACTATAATCGCTGATATATAACAGCTTTATTAAGAAAATGAATAAGACTAAATATTTCATATCTTTGGCAGCTATGCTTTTAGGTTGCACCGCAGTGAATGCGGCTGCAAAGGCATCTCTATCTTCAGTAGGGGTTTATTCTGCTGCCAATGACACAGTTGACATTGATGAGGAGGAATTCATTGCCAGCAAGGATGTCTCTAAGTTGAGTCGTATTAATCGAGCTCAGCAGGAGGGACAGCTTAATGCGCGTGATTATATCATTGAGAATCGTTTCCTTCCTTCTGGTGATACCTTCACAAGTAATAGCTTCTGGGATCATTTCTACTTTATGACCGGTTTCGGCTTGCAGAAGATTGCAGGAATTGAAGGTCTTAGAATCAATCCGATGGAGAATGCTCACTTCGGTGTTGGTAAGAATTTCAATCCACTCAGTAGCGCTCGTTTCTATTTTAATGTTGAGAATGGTATTCGCCCTGTTCCTGGTGGCGGCACATCAAGATTCAATATGTTTAATGGAAATATTGATTATCTTTATAACTTGTCAACTTATTTTGCTGGTTATAATCCTCAGCGTCCTGTAAACATTAGTGCATTTGGTGGTATCGGTTTTGGTTTTACACGTTCAACTTATGCACATAATGATCCTCTTGCTGAGGATATGAAGGGGGCAAAGTTCTCTGCTAATGCACATTTTGGCCTTTCTGTTGGAATTTATGGCGGTCCAAGAAGTTATTTCTCTATTGAGCCTTATCTTGGTGTGTCTACAGACCAAATAGATAATTCTATACATCGTAACTGGCATAATTACGACCTCTATTATGGTATTCGTGCTACTTACGCTTATTATCTGCGTGACCACAATAGTCCAGAGGCTTGGGATCGTATTCGTAGTTCTTGGCACTATGCTGGTTTGACAGATGTAGAGAAGTTGCGTGTATGGCAGAATCCATATTTTATTGAATTCCAAGCAGGTCCATCTGTTCTTACAAGAGGTCATACTATGACATATTCAGTGGGTAAGTGGTTCTCACCAGCTTTTGGTATGCGTGCTGGAATTACAGGTCGTAATGCTGATTATCTTTTGGCTAGTCAGGGTGATGGTTATCAGACTGCAAATAGATACAATTGGAATGGTGTTAAAGTCGAAGGAATTGTTAATCCATTTGGATTTGGGAAATACTATGATTGGAATCTTAAGTATGGTGCATACTTAGTCGGTGGTCTTAGTATAGGACGTATGAATGTATATAACAGAACTGAAGGTGGTAAGAGCCAGGCTCTTATTAATCTTGAGGCTGGTGTTCATGGATGGTATGGAGTTGACAAGGGCGTACAGATTTTTGTAGAACCACATATTACACGTTATGAAGGTATTAACGGTCTTCCTAAGCGTTATGCTGCTGATGTTAATGTTGGTTTTACTGTTACAAGTGAAGCACGTAAATATCGTGATACATATTTGCCAGAGGAATTGCCAATTTATCCTAATGTAGCATCTCGATTGACTCTTGGTGTAGGTGCTTCATATGTACAGCGTCAGCAAAAGTACTATCCTTATAATGGTGAAGAACTTGGTTCACCACTCGGAGGTTTCCAATTATTTGGTGAATATCGTTTCAATCATTATTACTCTGCTCGTATGGGACTTGAGTATGTAAATATGAACGATGTGACAGGTAATTTCCAGAAAGGAAAAAGTGGTTATGCTGTAAACCATGCTTCTCATATGGCATTATTTAATGTTGCTCCAGTATTCCATCTTGCTAGTCTTATGCGTGGAGTTGATCCATATCGTAAGTGGGATGTTGATGGTAGTGTTGGTTTGACTGCTGCATGGTTGACTGGTGAGACTGCATCAATGATTTTTGGTAATACTCAATTGCCAACTACAGATAGTGATATGAAGCTTGGTGCACATGCAAATCTGCGTCTTAGCTTCAGATTCACAAATCAGGCGTCAGTTTTTGTAATGCCTACTGTTTATTTCCTTCAGAATGTTAAGTATGGTAATCCTGCACCTAACATGAAGAAGTGGCAAAGTATCCAGACATTCAATGTTGGTGTTCAGTATGCACTTGCGCCAGCTAAGCGTCTTTCTGCTTTCGAAGATTCTCTTGATATCGAGCGTTGGCGCGACCCTCTCTTTGTTGAAGCTTCTTCTGGTATTTGTTTGACTTCAGCACAGAATCAGGATGCTGGTATTGGAGGTTCAAGTCTCGGCGTAGGTTATGAAACTAGTCTCGCAGTTGGTAAGTGGTTTGCTCCAATTGCTGGTTTCCGTGGTACATTGACTCGTCGTTCTACTGAATGGGGTTTCTATGAATGGGGTAAGTCTGGGGAGCCAACATATAATAAGGGAACTCATTTCTACAATGAAAACTATCTTGGTGCTCGTGTTGACCTCCTTATTAATCCAATGGGATTCTTTAGAGAATTTACTTGGGATGATCCATGGGGTGTCTATGGTTTTGTAGGTATTGGTATGGGTCAAAAGCGTATGCACAGATATATGACAGGTGCTAAGTTGTCTGATGGTACTAAAGTTAATGATGGCTATGGTGTTCTTAAGCAGTCAATTACTAGTTTGAACTTTGGTGTTCATCCTTGGTATAAGTTAAGTGATGATGTAAATGTATTCATTGAATATCTTTACTCTACTGCTAGCTCAACAAGACCTCAGGATTCACAGTTTAGTGGTTGGGTATTTGATGATAACTCTCAGGGTCGTCATTCTATCAAACTTGGTTTTGGTATGAATCTTCGTACAGAGAAGTATCGTGAGATGCGTGACATTAGTGCAATGTATGACTTTAAGCCATGGCTTTCATCTCGTCTTCGTTTTGGTATTGCAGGTGGTTTCAATATGTTCCATGGTTATAAGGGACACACAGACAATACTTATGGTGCAAGAGGATTTATCTCTGGTTTCCAAGGTATGCTCTTTGGTGAGTATCGTATTTCTGACTACTTTGCAGGTCGTTTGACTTATGAATATGTAGGTCGTGGTGATATCCAGCAGTCAAAGACCAATGCTCTTGGTCTCCTTTCTGCAAGTTTCAATGCGAACCTTACAACTCTCATGGGTGGTTTCCGTCCTCGTACAACTGAGTACGATGCATTCATTGGTCCTACTGTATTCTTCCAGGATGCTAGTGCAATCAGACGTCTTGATGATGCTGCTGTAGCTAAGGATTGTAGTATTGGTATTCATGCAGGTATTCGTATTTCACGTTATGTTGCTGATCATCTCGCTGTATTCATGCAGCCTACAATTTATGCTTTGAATCGTGGTGGACAGCACCACTTCATTGGAAAGTCTACTCTTATGCAGACAATCAACCTTGGTGTTCATTATACTCTTCGATAAACCTTTTAGATGTTATATAGAATGAAATTTTTCAAACATATCATCCTCTCAATCATTGCACTAGGTGCTTTTGCTGCACCAGCTAAGGCGCAGACTGATGTAAAGGCACTTACTGGTGCCCTTGCTGAGACTATCAGGGAGTATGCAAACTATGCTGACTCACTTGCATATCGTATTGCTGTAGCAAACCGTAAGAACCCTACTGTTCTTCTTGGTATTGCTGAAGCATATAATATGAATCAGGACTTTGACAAGACAAAGAGGTATGCAATGGATGCTCTTGCTGTTCAGCCAGACTTCGCTCCATCATATGTTCTTCTTGGTAGGCATTGTCAGTATAAGTTCGAGCATTATGAAGGTAATGAGGCTTATAAGGATTCTGCCATCTATTATTTCAAGAAGGCAATGGAGGTTAACCCTCTCTATCCGGAATCTTATGAGTACTATGCTTACATGAAGCAGACTGATGATCCAGAAGGTGTTTTGAAGATGTATCTTAATCTTCGTGATCAGCGTCCTGACCTTAAGATTGGAGGAACTATTGCTTCTCTTCAGGTGGCTCTTGCAAGAAAGGTTGATCCTGCTGATACTTTGGGTACAAAGCTAAATCTCATTAAGAAGGGTCTTGACACCTATGAGGATCAGGGTACAGAAAATCTGACATTGGATGAACTATATCACTATTGTAGGGCTCTTGATTTTGCTGTGGATGAATCAAAAGAGGCTGCAGATAAAGATATTTATCGTGAGAGAATTCTTACTGTTGCAGGTGTAGCTCATGAGCGTGAGGCTACAGATCCTCGATTCCTCAGTTATATGGTTGCTGCAAATTATGGATTGAACAGACATGAGGATGTTCTCAAGGTTGCTAATGAGCTCTTTTTGAGTGCAGATACAGCTAAACTTCATTATCGCTACATGCCATATGACTATCGTTATCATGGACTCTCTTTAATTGCTTTAGATAGTCTTGATACGGGTTTGGATCGTTTCTCTGAAGGTATGGAGGCAGGTCTTCGTCTTGTTGATGATATGGGTATTACTTTCGGTGAGCGTCAGCTTGCAGCTGCTCAATATGAGGGTATGAAAAATGATGTCAATAAGATTGTAAACTTGTATATTGCTCAAGGAAAGTACGATGAAGCTCAACACATCCGTGAGTATCAGTTAAGTAAGAAGTCTGAACCAACTATTTCTGATTTTTATCAGGTAATTTCTGTTTTAGAGTCTAAGTACCAGAAGTTAGCTGCTGAT
This sequence comes from Prevotellaceae bacterium UBA1710, assembly GCA_002317355.1. Lineage (GTDB taxonomy): Bacteria > Bacteroidota > Bacteroidia > Bacteroidales > Bacteroidaceae > Prevotella. The sequence continues at coordinate 24,792 of DCJC01000050.1, forward strand.
GATCCTGAAAGAAGTATAATTCAACGTGAACTTATTGAGAAATATACAAAGTTGGAGCAAGATTTCCCTACAGATGCAGAAATCACATCAATCTATTACAACCATTTTGGTATAATGACAAGTCTTGACCAAAAGAATGGTGATGGAAATGGAGTTGCTGTTGGAACTAAACTGTTCAACCTTGAAGCAAGTAATCCTGATCGTGATATTACAGAATCCAATAGAATGTATATTGCGGCATATTATCTTGCGGTTACCTATTTCTTTAAAGATGATTATACCAATGCAATTAAGTATGCACTTCATTGTATGGATTCTGATGCTTATTATGCTCAAGGTGACCAAATTTTTAATGCATGTGCAAAAGCAAAGCCTAAGACAGCTAAGGCATTGCAGCAGGCACATCGTCCTTTGTAAGAATATATTTTACATAGATATTAAGAACGCATCTCTCTTTTTGAGAGGTGCGTTTTTTCTGTTCTTTTAATTCATTCGAACTTTGTCCTCTAACTTCACGTGTGTTCAACGCACAATTCATCGAACTCGCGTTTTATTAATGAAAAGCGGAAACACTTAGTATATGGAAAAATCGAACAATTATAGATGTACTACTTAAAGTTTATTCCGTGTCTTGCAGTCATTGATTATACGTAGTGCATTGTAAGATATTTCGCTCAAAGTCCAATTAAAGTCCAATTAAAGTCCAATTCACCTCCAATTAAAACCAATATTAATTGGAGATGGATTGGAATTGAAATGGTAATATATTGGAAGTGAAACGAGAGTAATTCGAATTTATAACGAAGGGAAAAAACGAACAATTAAAGATAGATTGTCAGTTTAGCTCCAAAGTTTACATTTATGATTATAAATTCGTCGAACTCACGTTAAATTAATTTTCTTATATCCATTATTCTGGCATGTAGAGCGTGAATTCGCTTTTCGGAAGTTACGTCAGAAAGTCTCAAAGTTAAAAAAAGTAAAATCCACAAACAAATATCCCAAACATTAAAAAAGTTTAAAGAAAAAATTGTACCTTTGCATGAACCTAAACCAAACAACATGAATCAAAATTACAGAAATCTTACTAAAGACGAAATACAGAATCTGCAGGCAGCAGGTTCTAAGGCTGTTAATTGGGCTGATGTGCTTGTAGCAACCGACTTCAACAATTACACAATTTCAAATGTAAACTTCACAGGTAAGGTGTATCTCTCATCAGACATTACACTCGTTGATATCTGTGATCTCGGAACAAGTGGTAAAACATCATTTGCCAATGGTACTGAGGTTGGAGTGCTTAAGGAAGATGGTGGACTTGAAGTCATCCTCCACGATAACCTCACAAGTATGGAAGCAGCCTTTGAAGTACAGGAAGCTAATACAAATCCTTCACTTGTAAAGGCTATGCAGCAGAAGGCACTCGACTATGCCAAGAGCATTGAGAGTGATGGAAGTATTATCGAGGAAGGTGCTGTTGTAAAGCATTGTCTTCAGCTTACTGACGTTCACATTGGACCAAAGGCACACGTAATAGGTGCAACTCGTTTGGTAGATGTAAGTATCAATTCATTGCCAGAAGCGCCAAGTGGAGTAGGGGCTAATGTAATTATGGAGCATGTTATCGTTGGTTCTGATAGTCACGTTACAGATGCTGCACAGCTCGACTACTGCTACGTAGGACAAGGTTGTCATATCGGTCGTATGTACTCAGCAGCTCAGTCACTCTTCTTTGCTAATTGCCATTTCGAGAATGGAGAAGCATGTGCATATTTCGCAGGACCTTATAGCGTAAGTCATCATAAGGCAACACTCATGATTGCTTGTATGACAAGCTTCTTCAATGCAGGTTCTGGAAGCAACCAGAGTAATCATTCTTATAAGATGGGACCTAACAAGTATGGACAGCTACAGCGAGGAGCAAAGCTCGGTAGTAGCAGTTACGTATATTGGCCAATGCAGATTGGAGCTTTCAGCACCGTAATCATGCATCACGTAGGTCATCAGGATCTCCGCGAACTCCCATTCTCTCTCATTACTGAAGGAAAAGATGGGCAGACACACATCATTCCAGCACAGGCATTCCGTAGCGTAGGAACTCGTCGTGACGCTCTCAAATGGCCTAAGCGTGATAAAAGAACGGAAGGCAAGGCAACACGACGCGACCTTCTCAACTTCTCAATGCTAAGTCCATACACCATTTCATCAATTCTCAAAGCAATAGAGGTATTGAAGCAGATGCAGAAGGAAGGTGCTACAGAGTATAAGAAATGTATCATCTCTGCAAAGCATATCGAGCGAGGCATCGCACTCTATGAGCAGGCAATCAGCATGTATCTCGCTCAGGTGCTTAAGGCAAGTGAAGGCCTCACAGCATCAGCAGAGGGTATAGGCGTATGGACAGACTTCGGAGGTATGCTCGTACCAAAGGCTGAGATGTACGCTGCACTTCAGGAAGGTAAGTCTTTCGAGGATGTAGAACCACTCGTTAAGCAATACGAATATAATTGGGCTGCTGCTCATTTCGACCTCTCAGACAAAGCAAATCTCATCGCTAAGGGTGAGAAAGCAGAGGCTGAATGGAATGCATCACTCGATGAAGATGGTGAACGCGATGTGCAGGCATGCAATATTGAAATGTAGTTCATAGTGCACAGTTCATAATTCATAGTTCATAGTGCATAGTTCATAATGCATAGTTCATAATGCGTAATTATAATTCATAATTCATAGTTATGAAGGCGCGATGAAATATGGATCGAGAAAACGACAAACTTATAAAAACAATATTAATTTAGTCTGGGGAAACCCCTCCTTTTGCACTTTTTGGTAGCAGGTCCTCAGGCGCTAAAACTTAAACAACCAATAACAAGAAAAGTATGCGAGTAATCATTGAACCAGACTACGACAAAATGTCGAAGTGGGCAGCAAACTATGTTGCCAATCGTATTATCGAGGCTAATCCAACTCCAGAGAAGCCATTCAAGTTGGGATGTCCAACAGGCTCTTCTCCTCTTGGCCTCTACAAGGAACTCATCAACCTCTACAAGGCAGGTAAGATCTCTTTCCAGAATGTAATCACATTCAACATGGACGAGTACGTTAACCTTCCAGAAGAGCACCCAGAGAGCTACCATTCATTCATGTGGACAAACTTCTTCTCTCATATTGACATCAAGAAAGAGAATGTACATATCCTCAACGGAAACGCTAAGGATCTCAAGGCAGAGTGCGAGGCTTATGAAGCTGCAATCGAAGCAGCAGGCGGTATCGACCTCTTCATGGGTGGTGTAGGTCCTGATGGTCACCTTGCTTTCAACGAGCCAGGTTCTTCACTCACTTCAAAGACACGTGTGAAGACTCTCACCACAGATACCATCATCGCTAACTCACGTTTCTTCGATGGCGATCTGAGTCTCGTTCCAACACAGGCTCTTACCGTAGGTATCGGCACCGTAATGGCTGCAAAGGAAGTTCTCCTCGTTTGTAACGGTCACCACAAGGCACGTGCCCTCAAGCACATCATCGATGGTGAGATTAGCCACAAGTGGACAGCTTCTATGCTTCAGATGCACGCTCACTCTATCGTTGTTTGCGACGAGCCTGCATGCGATGAGCTCACAGTAGGTACATACAAGTACTATCTCGACAAGGAGAGAGGCAACTTGTAAACATATAAGGATAACGCTGGAGGGGAAAATACGAACCCTCCGCGTTATTTCCCTTTAGTACTACAGCCGAAAAAGAACAGCCGAAAGGCTTACGTACAGTTCTCTTTAAAAAGAAGATAATCACTTTATAATAAAATGACAAAACAAAGATTACAAGATATGAAACACGGAATTCATTATAATTGTATAAATATGAAGACGAAAGAATTTTATCTGGTTTTATTAATCCTATTAACCTCAGTTACTTTCACATTTGCTCAGTCAAGCAAGAAGAAAGACAAGAAGAAGTTAGAACTTTTTGGTTACGTCATCGATGCTAAGACGAAGGCGGGACCTGATAGTGTGTTTGTCACATTGATGCGTGAAGACAGTACCGTTGTCGATACGATGACATGTCATAAGTACGAGAAGAGCAGATGGAACATGCGTGACCGTTCATACTACGAACTCCATGTAGCAGCAGACTCTGCCGTTGGCAAATATATCGTTTCTGCCAAGGCACCTGGCTATTACCCCAACACCATTAATTATGAAGTCAAGAAGGTGGCTCGCAATCGTTGGTTCGAGTTGCCTATGATATATATGCGCCCACAGAAGGTTGGCGTACCTGATAGCGTCATGCTCGATGAGGTCGTTGTCAAGGCCACAAAGATCAAGATGGTACAGAAGGGAGACACCATCATCTATGATGCCTCTGCCTTCCCACTGGAAGAAGGAAGCATGCTCGAGGCATTGGTTCGACAGTTGCCTGGAGCTACCCTCAACAGCGATGGAGAAATCACCGTCAATGGCGAGAAGGTGGAAGAACTCACCCTCAATGGCAAGGACTTCTTCAAGGGCAACAAGAAGGTGATGCTCGAGAATCTTCCAAGTTTCACAGTGAAGAATATACAGGTGTATCATAAGAGCTCGGAGAAGAGTAAATGGGCTGGTCGAGAGGTTGAGCAGAAGACCTTCACCATGGACGTGCAGCTCAAGCGTCAGTATAACAAGGGATTCCTCGGCAATGTGGAAGTCGCAGGAGGAACGGAAGACCGCTACATGGCGCGTCTCTTTGCCCTTCGCTACACCGACTGCTCACGTCTCTCCGTGTATGCCAACACCAACAACGTGAACGAGAACCGTAAGCCTGGACGTGATGGCGATTGGGATCCATCCAATCAGCCTGAAGGCTCACGCAATACCCGAAAGGCTGGTATAGACCTCCATATTGAGGAAAAAGAGAGAAGATGGGAGGAGCAGGGCTCTTTGGAGTTCAGTTGGGATAAGTCGGTTGATGATAACACCAGCAACTCTGAGCAGTTCCTCTCAACTGGAAACACCTTCTCACGCTCTCTCTCCAGCCGAATGTCTCACAGCAAGCGTCTCAACCTGCAGAACACCTTCTACGTACGTAAGCCGATGTGGCTCGTCGCTTGGACCCAACTAAGCTATGATGAGAATAATAGCGACCACATGTCGCGTAGCATGCTTGCCGATGCCGAGTTCAGTCGCTGGGGCAATGTGCAGCAGAGCCTCGATTCTGCCTTCTCTTCACAGCTCAATCCAGAGCTTCAGAAGCAACTCATCAACCGCCGCAAAGATTCATCTCTCAGCAACTGGAAGTCATTTTATTTCAACCAGAATGCAAGTTCAATCTTCAAGCTCAGTTCTGGCGATAATATAGAGGTTGGAATAAATGGCGGCTACCAGAACGTAGAGGATAAGGCATTCAACCTTCAGGACGTGAACTACTTCCGCACAACTGATAGCGGCGACCTGTTCCAGAATAAATACAACACCTCTCCAAATCATAGATATAACTATAGCGTTACTGCAGGCTATACCTATAATATGAGTGAGAAAGTGCAGATGGGACTTAATCTTGAATATGGTCAGGAGTATAGCAAGAACGAGCAGAAATACTTCAATCTTCATGATATCGACGGTTGGGGATTTGGATCAGTTCATCCATTGGGCGACCTGCCAAGCAACTATGATGTCATGCTCAATACCATTGATGCACAGAATAGCCGTACCACCACTGACATGACAAAATCATTTGACGCGAATTACAGAATCATGTTCCAGCAGTACAATGAGAGATTTCAGTTCTTCGGCTATATTTTGGGCGCTTTAGGCCAACGAAAACAGCACTACAATTATCAGAGTAAGGTTAATAATACTCTGTTCGACCGAGATTATTTTAAGTATAGTGCTAATACAATGATCTACTATCGTAATGCAAAGAAGAACTACGGATTCCGGTTTGATGCCCGAATCAATAACTCGCCTGCTAATGTCGGCAATATGATTGATGTGAAGAATGATACCGACCCTCTCAACATTCGTCTCGGAAATCCTGACCTCAAGGCTTCAGTCAGCGAGAATCTACATTTCCAGGGCGATAAGAGTTGGCAACATGAAGGCGACTCCATCTCTGGCTGGACTAATGTGCGTGCCAGCCTAAATGCCACTCAGAATGCTGTGTCGCAGGGTTTCACTCTCAACACCACAACGGGTGGACGCACCTATAAGCCAGTCAATGTAGATGGCAACTGGAACTGGGAAGCTGGCTGGGGAGGCGGCTTGGAATTCGGTAAGGGTAAGTGCTTCACCTTTATCAATGACATCAACTATGCCTTCTCCCAGAATGTTGATATGATAGCTACAGAGGGACAGACAAGTTCTGACATCAGCAAGGTGCACAACAATAACTGGACTGAGAACGTCACTCTCGAATTCAAGCAGGGCGACAGCCTCTCTATCGGCCTTAATGGCAGATTCGACTACCGTCACAGCACCTCTGAAGCTACCACCTTCGCCAATATCGATGCCTACAATTTCTCTTACGGTCTCTCTGGCATATGGAGGGTATTCCGCACAGGCATCAAGATTGCCACCGACCTTAAGATGTACTCACGCCGTGGCTATGCCTCTGAAGAGTTCAACACCAACAACCTCGTGTGGAATGCATCCATCTCACGTTCATTCTTCAAGAAGAAGCTCACCGCACGTCTTGAGATGTTCGACATTCTCCACCAACTCACCAACACCAACTTCTATATCAATGGTCAGGGACGCACAGAGACTGTCACCAACACCCTCCCACGCTATGCCATGCTGCATCTGCAGTGGAGCCTCTCTCCAGTGAAGGAAAAGAAGACAACGCGCACGCTTGATGGTGATGTTGTAATAATAGAATAAAGCTTAGCCTGCATAATTCATGTAGGAATTGATAATTAAGAGTTTGCAAAATATCCATCAAATATTATTCGGATTGTATTGCTCGCGCAAATTAATCATTATCAATTATAAATTAACGTGAGTTCGACGAATTCGTTAGTCACTTGATTGATGAGCCCCGAAGTGGGCGACGCCTAAAAGGGCTGTCCTTTTAGGTGTCGTCTTCTTCGGGGCTCGTACATCACAATTCTTATTTTGCTGGATACCAAAAGATTAGAATTCATCGAACTCACGTTAATCCTTAGTCCCTAATCCCTAATCTACTCTAAAATCCTTATTGTTACCTGTTACTTGTTACCGAGGCATTCTTCCCAGCGCTTCACCACATAGACGTACTGACTCCTGTACTTCCTGCGAGCCTTCTTTTGGGCATCTGGAATCTTTACATCTGTTTTCATACCCTCCAATTGGGCATCGTCAATACTGAGATATAGGTTTTGCAGGCTCTTGATGCTACGGCTCAAAGCCGGGCGATCACTTATCACCGAGTTTCCGAGATTACAGACCACACGTTTTATGAAACCAGTACAGTTGTCATCCATACCTTTTTCCACCAAATAGTAGATATATATCATCGCCCAAAGGAGTGTTTTGCTAATCCTCTTTTTGGGGGCAAGCTCGTAATCCGTATGTTTGCCGGGAATAGGATGATAGTACATCTCAACCATGGCCATGCTACGACGGATGAAGTCCTCTTCACACTCTGCAGTATGAAAAGGATTCTTCTCCGGACGCCCGACAGGTCTTTTCTGTCGAGGCTCAAATATGTCATCTTCCCACTCCACGCCTTATTCTGTTTTATCTTCGTCCGACTCTTCGTTCAACTCATCATCGTCCCAATCATCCAACTCATCATCGTCCCAATCATCAAAAAAATCTGCATAATCATCGGTGTAGTTTTCCTGTTCCTCTGTGAACAATGACATACCGAGAATATCGAGGGCGATGATGTACTCGGTGCTTCTCATGTTTGGCGACTTAACGTCATACTTTTCCTTCAGTTCATAAACCTTTGCCCAGAGAGCCTTCAGATGTTCCCTCTCAGGATGGCGCTCGCCAATAGTCCAGTTCTCTCTGATCCATGCAGCCAACTCACGTGCCATGAGCACCTGCTGATAGCGGAACATCCTGTCGATGAAAGTGTCCATAGCGTCATAGAGCGATAGCTCGAGCATATCCATACCCATGAGCTTTCCTATCTTCATGTGGTTCTCCGTAGTCCATAGATTATCGGCACACTCGCCTATGGCAGCGATCAATTTATTTGTGTCCTTCTCTGATCTACGCCATTTTGAATTTACGGCATAGAAGAAATTCTCTGTAATCTCAGTGCGAGCCACGGCGGTGTAGTTCTCCTCATCGTTCGCCATCAGCTGATGGATGTCATATACGATGGCAGCAGAAAGGTTAGGCCATTTGCAGCCGATGATGAATTTATACAACTCCTTGTTGTCCATACTGCTCTCGCCGTTTTGCATATTCCAAGGCCATGCCGTCCAGTCTATCCTCTTGGCACGGAACAGTGGATAGCACAGATCCTTCAGATCCATAAAGAAACTGAAACGCACGCGCTCGCTGTCGCTCAGGGCATTGATAGCCGCAAGGTTGCGACACTCTTCCACATTTTCAGGAATATCGAATAGCTCAAGCGTATATTCTGAATTGTCGTTGTATCTGCCGTCATAGAACATCTCGTCATTGGCTGTCTGCATCAGAAGGTTGCGATAGTCCTCGCTATCCCTTTCTGGGAGATTGTCGAAATCTACTTTCTCGATAGCCCACTCGAAGTGTTCCAGTATGTTTTTTAATATGTTTTTTTCCATTTTTTGTACTCCTGTTGATATTTGATAGGGAGGTGCAGAAACGCTCCTGCTTGCAAAGTTACCAATATTCCTGCACCCCACAAAATTTATTCTACACTATTTTTCTTATTGTTACTTGTTACCTGTTACCGATGCCTCTATGCCACCAGCTGCATCACCTTCTCGTAGCAACCTTCAGACACCTTTCGGATAAGCCCTTCAGCCACCCATCGGCTTATCACCATCTTCACGTTGGTGCTGTCGCCATTCTGCGCACGGAGAGCAATGAGTTCCTGTACGCTGAAGTGGTCAGGGAGGATGGAGAACAGCTTCTTGTTCTTGGTCATGCGACTCTGCTTCTGCATGAGCGAGTTGTCGATGTCGTTGATGTCCTCGTAGTCCTTGCCACAGAAGGTGTAAACGCCAAGCCGGTGAGCCTCGGCTGTCCACTTCACCACCTTTGCTATCTCGCGAATCTGCTTCTCGTCAGTAGGACAACCGCGAAGGAACCACTGCAGCACACCAGTGCGCATAGCCACCACGAGGGCACGCTTGCCAAGGTCATACCACACCTCATCAGGATTCTCGTCGTCTTCCTTGTCCCACTTGTTCTTGAGCATCATGATGGTTTTCTCGAGCCATGGCAGTTGCACCTTCTTGCCATCCTTGCCAGCAGCAGAAAGAGCGTCACACTTCTCGTCAAGCTGTGCCTGCTCTATTTCCGTAAGACTCTCGTAGTGCGGAAATCCCTTCATTCTTACCGATGGCATGAATGCGAAGAGTACACGGTTGTTCAGTCCACCCTCAGGGTTGTTGTAGAACTTATGCATACCGCCTGGAGTACCGCAATAGAGGCAGTTGAGATAGATAGGAATGCGGATGTTGCGTGTGAGTCGGCTCTTGCTCTCCTTGCCACCGATAGCGTTGTCGAAAGCCTTGCAGAGAAGGTCGTCGTTGTCGCCATATACCGTCTTCTTCGCCTTCGACAGTCGTGCCACCTCCTCAGTAAACTGAATGGCATGCTCTCCCTCGAGATTATCGAGATACTCAAGCATCTGACTTGTCGTGATGTCATCGCCGAAGAGCTTCACACGTGGACGAGGATCGTCTGGCTTCTCCGAGTCATCGCTTGCCTTGTTGCAGATGGCGAGATACTCGTCAGCCTTATGTCGCTCCAGTGCGTCTTCTACCTGCTGTCGCTTTGTCATGAGGTTGAAGAGATGTGCTGCGTAAGCCTTGCCGCTACTGCTCTTGCCCACCACGGCTGTCTGAAACGAGAGTGAGTTCTCACGACCATCCATGTAGTCGAAGCGGATGTGAGTGCCATACACGCCCCAGATTGGCAGCATCGCCATGAACACCTGCGAACGGAGATGCTTTGGGTAGTGCGAGAGAATCATCTCCTCTACGGCAGACACTCTCGGAAGCCTTGGCAGCTGGATGTCGTTTTCGGCAGTAGCACCACTCACGTTCTTCAGTTCGTTTATCACGCCTCTCATCACGGGAGTAATGGTGCGGCCGTTGGTGGCAAGCGCATTGCTGATGGTTCGGCGAACCTCTGCGTCAGGAAGGCTGGAGAAGTAAGGTGCCACGAGCATGTAGAGCGTCTGGAAGTTGTAGCCGCAGATGTGGCGAAGCTCACGCACAAGGATGTAGAGGTCGTCATTGCGCTCACCTTCGCGAGGCTCTCCCTGAGTGGCTATGCGACGAAGCAGCGCCTCGATGATAGTGCTGTAGCTGATGCCCTGATAGCTGAAGTTGGCTGCAACGTTCTTTGAAGGTATGCTGTCCTCCTTACCCTTTGCACTTTCCTCCTTACTCTCAGTACTATCTACATTACTCTTTACACTTTCTACTTTACACTCTTCACTATTGAAGAGTTTGTCGTTGTCCACGAAGAGCATATAGTCCTTGCTTGGGAGGAATGACACGCGAGACAGATCCTTGATCTTGCGGTCGGCAAACTGGCTCATGCCAAACATTGCTGCAAGCCTCTCCTGGCACTGGGTGATTCGCTCACCTTCAGGAAGGATAGTCACCAGACGGAGTCCTTCGCCACGAGGAGTGACATGAGCAAGCACGATGCCCAGTTCTGCTTCCTTGCCGGCTATCTTCTCCTCGTAGAACTTGCGAGGCTCCACAGGCATGTGGTCCCAGTCATGCAGGCAGAATCCGCTCGCGATGGCAGTCTCAGCCGTTGGGCGTACGCCATCCTCTGGCATCTGGCAAGCAAAGAGCACCACAGGCAGATTGCTCTTCAGCCTTGACTTCATCTCCTGGTCAGTTTCTGCCTCAATGCGAGACATGATGGTGCTCACTTCGCTTGAAGTAGTGAGAGTCTCAAGAGCCTCAGGAGTAAGGCGCTTCATGGTCTTGCTTCTGCAAGAGTCCATGTAACCGATTTGTGTAATTCTTTTTATCATGTGAATTTCTTTTTATTGAGCCCCTTGGGCCCGTTGTTGATTACAAAGTTACAACAAATTTTTCTTACCTCCAAGACTTTTCTTCGTGTGCATAATTAGTGTGTTATTCTTTATAATTAGTGTGTTAAGTTGCTTGAATTAGTGTGTTATCTTTTGTACTTAAATTGCTATTATGCGCGCGTATATTTTCGTTTGGGCAGAATTACGCAATCAGCCTGTCTGGAATAGTTCTTTGCTCGGAGGAACTGGCTCTTACGTGACTCTTACCTTCCTCTTACGTGACTCTTACCTTCCTCTTACCTGCAGTAAGAAAAAAGTAAGGCTTAAGTAAGCCTACGGTAAAAGGGAGGTAAGTGTAAATTAACGTGAGTTCGACAAATTCGTTAGTCGCTTGATTGATGAGCCCTTTTAGGTATCGCCACCTTCGGGGCTCGCCCATCACGGAATTCTTATTGATTGAAAAACAAATATTTAGAATTCGTCGAACTCACGTTAAATTAGGTTGTATAGTCAAGCAGTAACAAGTAACAGGTAACAATAAGAAAATGAGGGAGTGTACTTAGCCTGATTTTATAATCTATATATAATTATGTAGGCCGAACAACCAGAAACAAGCCGGAATAACCGCCAGTAAAGTACTGATAATCAGTAATGACGAAAATTTAACACTTGGAAGTTAATATTTGGTAATGTCGGTGTTTAAGGCTAATTTTGCAACGTATTTCTACCGCGGAGTATTTCCATAAAGGCGGTTGTGAAACAAGTTCGGAGGATTCCCATTCAGTTGACAATGGTTGACGCGAGGGAACAGCGAAGAAATAGTTGAAAACTTCCAGTAGAGGAAATACTCCAATATGTGACTTGGTGAAGTCTGTTGACAATGGTGATGATACGTTGACGATGATTGACTAGTGTCTCATGCTTCCTGTATTATAGTCGAAGCTATGACACTTTGAAAAGTTGACAATAGGGAACGAAGAAGAATTATGAGAGACAGAATGGGAACTTGCCGTCGAAAGTTTCGATGATCTTGTTCACAAATGAATTTTCTTCCCTTAGTTGACATCGGTAGACAACCGTTTACCTATAGTTACACATGCGGTGGAATACATTTTTGAGAAAATCGTCAAACCAAAAATGTATAGACATGGCAAAATTAAAGAAATGTGCCCATTGTGGCAAGATGTTCAAGACTGAAAAGGCTACACAGATGTATTGTTCGCTTGAATGCGCAGAAGCAGCCATTGCAAAGCAGAAGCAATGGAATGATGTACTCGCCCCTGTGGCAAATGTGCTTGAACTGGAGTACTTGACATTCTCCAAGGCAGCAACGCTGATGGGATGCTCCCGTCAGTATGTTTACAAACTCGTGGCTGAGGGTAAGCTTCCTGCATCCCGACTCAGCAACCGCATGTCATTCATCAAGCGTGAGGACATAGAGAAGATGCTTCAAGGCAATCCGTATTATCGCGTGCTGCCTATCGGCATTAAGAGAAGAAAGAAAGAAACAACAACAAGTGATGGTACAGAACAAGTGCCTTCATTCAACTTCTACAAGTACATAACCCTTGAAGAGGCAATGAAGAAGTACAGCGTCAGCAATACAACCATATATAATAAGGTGAAGTCTGGCAATGTTCCAATATGCCGCATCGCTGGCAGGATGTACTATGACAGAGCGATGCTAGAGATGGTAATGAACCAATACGTACAATCACGGAAGTCATCCCTGCATTCCTCAACGTCAACCTCAGTTTCACCTCTTGTCGTTAAGGACGAGGATTTGGAATGGCTTCCGGTCAATGATTGTGCAAACCTGTACCACAAGACACCAGCAGCCATGAAGACATTTGTATATCGATATGATGTTCCTGCCTGTTGGATAGATGGCAAACGCTATTATTCCAAGAACCACCTTGATTCCTTACTGACCCAGCACAGCGAAGACTGCGGAAAATATTACACAATCTCGCAGCTCTATAATATCTTTGGTATAGAGAAGGCCAAAGCTACTACTTTTTGTCAGCAGAATGGCATTAGAATGATAAAGCAGAACAGACGCAATCTGTTTCTGAAGAAAGATGTTGACAGACTGATGTCCATGCGAGAGTAGAATAACCGATAATAAAGACTCTGATTTCGTTTCATTTCTGTAAAATCATGAAACATTTCTCAAAAAAATGCTAAAAAAGCCGTATTAAGACAGAACGTTTTGCGTGATTTTTGGTGCGAGATGTTTTTTTCAGTAATTTTGCGCCCGCTTTGAAAATCAGAGCCATGGACAGTTGATGTCTTAAACCCTCATAACTGAGGACAACATGACACTGCCATGTATTCGTGAATTATAAACATTATCTTACAAAATGAAAGAAAAAGAGAAATGACAACAATTTGCAAGACTGTGACACTTCGCAGTCGCAAGATTAAGAACGGCACCCAGCTGTCGTTTTATCTGGACTACTATCCAGGTTACCGTGACGAAGAAACCATGAAGACCATCCGTCACGAGTCGCTTGGCATCTACATCTATGCCAAACCTAAAAATCAGCGTGAAAGGGAGTACAACGAAACCATGACTGAGAAGGCGGAAGCCATCCGCTGCAAGCGCTTCGAGAGTATTGTCAACGAACGGTTTGACTTCTTTGACAAGGAAAAACAGAAGGGAGATTTCCTCGAGTACATCAGGAAGAAATCTGCCAGGCGCGATGACAACCGCTATGAACAGGTACACAAGCACTTTTCCGACTTCTGTAAGGGTAGATGCACATTTGGTGAAATTACCGTGGAACTATGCCAGAGATTCCGTGAGCATCTTCTTACCACCAACTCCACCAAGTCAACAAAACATCCAAAGCCCCTGAGCCGGAACACCGCAGCACTGTACTGGTCATCATTCAGAGGTCTTCTGCACATAGCCTACAAGGAGCACAAGATCACTGAAAATCCGAATGGCTTCCTTGAGAAGATAGAAAAACTGCCGACGGACAAGGAAAGCCTGTCGGTACAGGAGGTCTATACCCTTGCGGAAACGGAGTGTGATGTCCCTGTCCTGAAAATGGCATTCCTGTTTGCCTGTCTCACAGGACTTAGAAAGAGCGACGTCAGACGACTCACATGGCGCATGTTCCAACTGTACGGCAATGGAGGCATCTTCGTGAAGATACGCATGCAGAAGACTGGCCAGTTCATCAACAACCCTATCAGCGAGGAGGCACTGAACCTTATCGGCTACTACGACAATGCAGAAGGACGTAATCCCGATGAGCTCGTGTTCCCTTCATTGAATGAAACCATGACCAAGGAGCCTTTGAAGAAATGGATTGCCTCTGCAGGAATAACCAAGCATATCACCTTCCATTGCTCCCGACATACCTTCGGCACGCTGCAGGTGGAAGCTGGCACAGCCATCTATGTGGTACAGAAAATGCTCGGACACAAGAATGTCTCAACCACAGAGATCTACGCACAGATGGGTGACTCGCAGAAACGCGCGAGTGTCGACCGGATATCCCTGAAGCCAAAGACTCAACAACAACTAAGAATAGTCGGAGGCACGAACGCCCCAACAGCTGATACGATAGACAATAACGATACTCTAAAAAAATTCAACAACAAAAACACAGACACAATGAATTACACTAGAAACAACAGCGAGCAGTTCACATTCCCTCACAATGATGGAGCTATGAACAAGTGATAAACCAGACAACCGGACTGTCATTCAATGACATTCCACAGGCAATGGCAACCCTGCTCGAAAGGCAGGAGCGACTTGAAGAGAAAATACAGGCTCTTCAGCAGTATATAGTCCAGTATTGTGTAGCAGACCACCACTATCCGATGTCCGTGGAAGAGACATCGGAATATACGGGCATTCCTGTCTCCACCATCTATGAGATGCTGGAGCGCAGGGAACTGCCCGGCTGCAAGATGGGCAAGCGTTGGCAGATCTACCGTGATGATGTCGACAGGACACTCGAGGCACACCGAATATCACAGGTGCCTCTCACGGCAGAGGAGCAGAATGCACAGATACTCGCATCAAAGAGGCGCAAGCCGAGGAATGCGGGCAGGTACGACCATCTTGTGCAACCTCAGCAGACAGGAAGGTCTGCCTTACTGCAACCATTGAATGCCGGCAAAGGATTATCTCACCAATCAGGGATTATCTAATGCAGACAATGGGAGCAACTCTTATTCCCTTTTCCCTTTTTACTTCTTCATCATCAACCAACTATCAGCTTGGACACAGAACGTCAGCTTCAAAGGAGTTGGCGAAGGCTTTGCTATGCCTAAATGTGGCATATACAGCCATCATTATCCAATGGGATAGCTGGGACATGACAGATAGTATTAACAGCGTGTGGAGGTGGGACACGATAGTCTCACTTCCCACAATAAAACAAGAAAACTCATGGACCATACAAATGTAAGATACAGCCTGACACTAAACGACAAGCAGATAGAAGCATTGTCTGACAACAACTGTAAGATTAACCGTATGATGTGCCTACATACCATGCTAAGACTTGCAGGTATGGAACCCTCAACTGTAACAAAGAAAGGTTTCTCGGGTAAGACACAGGCAGGTCAGTTTATAATAGAGATGGAGAAACTTGCTGAGCTGATCGGTGGTGACAAAAAGACTGCCGAACGTATTGTTGCTGACTTTGTACGCTTGGGTCTTATAGAGAAGCAAGGCAACAACCGAACCACCCTCATCACAATAAAGTGCTTGTCAGTCTGGTTCTGCGAAGGACACATAACAATCAGGAATCCTTTCTTCAATATCAATCCAACCGTGCTTCCCAAGAAACCAAGAAAGGTATATCAGAAGAAACAATGTGTCTCAACAGAAGACGAAACAGACGGCACTCAGATTGACGATGGCAACTACGGTGTCAAACCTGAATCTGATGAGACACAAAGCACATCTGCTTCAATAGACATAATGGAGCCAGCAAGTACGGATAATGTCATTGAGCCAACTTCCGTTGAAAGTGATATAGATTCTTCTGCCCTTATTTCCTACGAACAGGGGATGAGCAATGCCGTTGAGGGTACTTGCAATGATTGCGATACAAAAGCGAGAACAACCAACATCGTAGTCAAAGACAAAGCAGAAGACTCATCATCAACAGAAAGCCATCAGGCTCATTTTACAAAGACCACCAGAAACAAAAAACTGACGAAGAAAGAGCGTCGGGTTCAGAAGAGACTTCAACAAAAAGGAGGTAAACATTGGCGCAGCGAGCAGGGATGAAAATGACTTGTCATGTTATAGCCCACTATAACTACGAGACTATGCTTTCGTAGTTGTGGGCTCTGCCGAGAGCAATGGCAAAGTAAAAGCTATCTGATTACACGGAATTTACTAGAAAATCCTTCGTAATCGCTATGCTTTTACATGGCAATCAGATAGCGTTTACCACACTACTGATTTACAATGACTTTGCAAGAGCATTGTAACGAAGCAAGGAGTGACTCTCTCCCTGCACCCTCCAATCAAGGCGCTGCCCTGATAACCCGATTTATTCATAACAATTTTAGCAAACACAAAATACCATACATCATGGAACAGAAAGTTTCAAAGGCTTCCGATCATGTGAAGCCATGTAATATAGCACAGAGTGAAGCACACAACAGGAGAGACACAGAATACATCAAGTCTCTCGATCCTGCCAAACTCTACGTACGAACAGAACTGTCACACAGGAACGAGTCGTATGTCGCACCAGAAATGAAAGGTAAAACACTCCAACAACATTATGACTTTATAAAGGTCATGGTGAAGGACAAGACTAAACGCTCCATGCAGGAGAAGGACGTTCTATTGAAGAACGGCAAGACACGAAAGGGTGCTTCTCCTATTCGTGAAAGTGTAGTGAACATCAAGGAATGTACCACAATAGAAGATCTACTCCACTATGTTCGTGAAGTAGAAAACAGGAAGGGCATCCATGCCCTACAGATTCATATCCACAAGGACGAGGGATATTTCGAGAATCCTGATGACCCGTCAACATGGAAACCGAACTATCATGCCCACATCATCTGGGACTGGATGGATCACTCCACTGGCAAATCATGGAAACTCAAC
The DNA here is from genome assembly GCA_002317355.1 of Prevotellaceae bacterium UBA1710. Lineage (GTDB taxonomy): Bacteria > Bacteroidota > Bacteroidia > Bacteroidales > Bacteroidaceae > Prevotella. The sequence continues at coordinate 42,013 of DCJC01000050.1, forward strand.
GAGAAAGACATGAGTGAAATGCAGACTCTCGTAGCTAAGACACTCGGCATGGAGCGTGGTACATCAAAGACAGAGACACACCTTGACCATCTGGAACGTAATGATTACATCCTTCAGAAGCAGAGGAACGAGATGGAAAGCATAGCCAAAGCTAAGTCCGTAGCTGAGACACGGACTATCGAACTCAAAGAAGAATGCGAACATCTGGAGGAAGAAGTTGAGCAAGCAAAGCATCGCAAGGAAGAAGCGGAAAAGGATGCCAAGGCTACAGAATTATTCAAGGAACTTGCCAACATTGCAGAGGTAAAACTTCCTTTCCCTAAGTTCAAAGTTGATGAGTTAATCACTAATACCCAGAATACCATCAATGATGAACTATCCACACCAATAAAGCTGATGCAACAGAAGGAATGGAAGCAGGAACGTCAGAAGAATATCAAACAAGCACTCACCGATTTGCAGACTAACCTGGGCGTAGCAAAGGGCGAATATATAGAGGAAATCAAGTCGCACTGCAAGGAAATCTTCAAGTATTACAGGGAAGAGTTGAAGAAACTTATCAATGAGAACGAGAAATTGCGCAAGGAGAACAAGACACTCTCTGCCAACAATTCATCCCTCCAAAAGGAGAATCGCCAACTCAAAGACAGAATATCAAAGATTGATGCCAATGCCATTGAACGTCTTCGCAAAGAAAAGGGTGCTGAGTATGATAAACTGAATGTAAAGTACAACAAACTCGTTGATGATTACAATGACATGAAGGAAAGAGACGATCTCTTCAAGCGATTTGCCGAGTGGCTTGCCAAGCATCCTGAAATTCAAGAAATCATGAATATCACACAACAGAAGGAATTTGAGGAGAAATGGAAGAAAGCCAAGATTGAACTACGCGAGAAGTGTATTACCAACGCACAGACAGAGATTCAGAACTTTGGCAAGTCAGGACAGAACGATTACACTGACAGCGATCAGATATCCTGCGTACTGTGTGGCATCATCGCCATAGCCGATAAACTTGGCATTGACGCAACCCTTGAATCAGGATGCAAAAGAGCAACACAAGAACTGCTTGATGGTGTCTATTGGTTCAACTATCGTCAGATGCAGAAAGACATGGCTACATGGCGCACCCCTCAGATGGTACATGCTATTGGCGGTATTACAGACGAAATGGTCGATGCTTTCAAGCAATACATCGCAGGAGTACAACCTGTCGCAAGCGTAGGAGGTTCAAATGGTGCTGCTAATACCCTTACCAACTGGGATGGCACGGAGATTACCAATGGTTGGCGTGCTCCTGCAAGACCTGACTTTCTCTGCTTTAGTAGAAAGAAAGTCAATGGTGTAAGGTATTAAGATCATAATACCTCCTTAATGAGGAAGTATATTATAAATACTGTCAGACTGTTTGGTAGACAGCTAATTCAATTTGGATAAGTAGGATTGAAATCAGCGCATCATCTTCTTTTTGAATAATAACAAACTGACTTCTGTTACATCCAAGGCAAACCCTATCAGCAGAGAGCCTGCTGTTGCGACAGTAATTGTCAGAATACTGAAGCATACTATGTTACCACTTGTGATTAATCTACCCAAAAGTAGTTTGGAAGATAGTGTAAACATAGGATGGAACAGATAGATTGGCAATGTGTTAGCACCAATATAATTCAAGGCTTTGCACACTTTCGCTGGGAGTCTTTTGGTACACCATATCAACGATTCCATGACGCATACGCCGAGAATAATGCTGAAATATGACAGTTGCATTGCATATCCAGGATTACAGACAATACCATAGAACAAGGTCACTATGGCTATAAGTATTGCAACGAATGAACCATTGAATGTACGGCTGTTGGAAAACTTTCTGAATATCACACCTGCGAAATATGCCAATGGCGACATTATCCCTAATAATGGTGAGCAGTATGATATAAGTACACTCACCAATATAGACAATGAGACGGTACAGCCAACGTTGAGATAACGGCATGTCCGATGTGCTGCATAGTATATACTGCCACAGACAATCATCGTGTGTAAATACCAATACGGTCCTATCGGACTCAAAACAAGTTTGTCAAGAATTACGGAAAAGTTAAACTCATTGATGCCATCCTTAACAGGGAAGAAGTAGGACAATATGATGTATGCGGTCTCAAAGACAACGTACATCATCAACAAACTTCTAAGGTAAACAGCATACTGCTTCCATGTCTTGTTTACATTGAACAGATAGCCTGTAATGAAAAGGAACAATGGAACTACGAATGCCAATACTGCATTTTGTACATCTGGATAACATTCTTTGAACGGAGTCAAATGAATGAGTATCACCAGTAAGATGAGTATGCAACGTATGACATTAATTTCCATTGTTCTTTCTTTAGTTTAGGGATGTCAATATCCCATTCTTGATATGTCAATTTCCTTGTGTTTCTTATCTTTGTAACTACCAAACTTCAACGCTGCTGTTAGCGTTACAGAACGATAGTCGTTATTTGTCCTCATGCTGAAATTCTGATTGCCATAAATCGACTTTACATCATAGAAGCAATTTGTAAGATTGTTCCCAGCAAGCACGAGGCTCCATCGTTTGTTGTCCGACAACCAGTAAATCTGTGCCCCAAGCATAAATAAAGGGGCGATGTCAAACACTCCTTGTATTGCCTTTGTCTGAAAGGATGGATTGATAATAAGTCGGAGCTCATGACTTGGAAGTAGGTTTACGGACAAGGTCGTACCCATGATGGCTGTAAAGCATTTTCGGTCAAAAGGCAAATCGAAGAAGTCGGTACTCTTGTTACGGCTATACAAGCCTGTCAGCGTTGCATTTCCCGTCAACCATTTCCCAGCACTGAACATTACGGCAGCTTGAACTCCGTAGGTATTTATGAAATCAAAATTTTTCTCTTGAAAGACAACAGACATCGTGTCCCTCGGCTGGTAGGCAAGCTGAACGGAATAACCAGAATTGAACTGTGCAAACAACGAAAGAGAATACCTCTGCTTATATTGCCACATCACATCAACTTTGTAATGAGAATAAGGCTTCAAGTCAGGGTTGCCCCATATCTCTGTATATGCAGATGAATAATATACACTGCTCATGGTGCTCCAGTAACTTGGATATACAGCATCAGAACTGAATGACAGGTTCAGAAGATAGGTATTGTTGATGTTCCATGTAGCACGTAGAGATGGATAAATGCGCCATTCATTCCACTTTGGTGTATGGTATTGCTCTGCAGATACTGATGCGTCTATGCTTAGATGCTTATTGAATACCTTTGAAACGCCGGCGTATGGGCTTATGATACGCTCCTGATAGTTTACCTTGCTTGAACCATCTGGCACCTCCATTCCCATGTCGTCATACATCTTCTGATAACTTATGTTGTTGGTTATCTGCGTCTTTATGCCGTATAAAATACTCCAATTATCGTTAAGGCTATGCTCCTGATCGACAGTGAGAAGCCATTTGTTGATGTCCTGGTTGCTATTTGTTGACAAGGTGTATGCTAAGTCCTGCATATTATTTCCCAATATCTGCGCTCTTGGATTCTTGTAACTCATATAGGAAGCATTCACCCTCAATCCGAAAGGCAACTGATAGTTAACATCAACATTGTGAATATGATAACTGACTTTGCCGTCTTGTATGGTAGGAGCTGTTCCCGTCGTAACGTTAACTGCTTTATTCTCCTGCCATGTACCCGAATAAGCCGCACTCAGCCGATGCTTCTCTGCGAAGGCATAGTCTGCACCTATGCGCAATTCATGTTTACGGATGTCTGTGGTGTTCTGCGTAACGTCCTCATAATGTTTCCGTCCCGTAATGTGTGGATGCTCCGCTATATGTTCTGCCTCGCTGTATGTCTTTCCATCAGTGTAAGCATACTGAGCATCAAGCACAAAGCAATTGTGGCTGTATATCAGGTTAGTTTCGCCTTTGCCTGTAGAGTATTTACTTTGATCTGCCATTCCTTTGATCTGCCCAGATAGCTGGTTAGTACCTACATGATCCTTTGTTATCACATTGATAGCAAGTCCATGTGTGTGGTATTGAGCAGGAGCAGACATCATAATCTCTGCGCTTGCCAGCATCTCTGCAGGCATACTCTTCAGTCGATCAACGATTTGTTGCTCGGATAGTGTTGTGGGCTTGCCGTTGATGATGAGTGTTGCATGGCTTCCGGCAAAGGATAGTCCGTTTATTCCATCCATTACACCAGGGATGCGTGTCAGTGCTTCGTAGGCATTATCACTTGGCATCTCCTGAAGCAGTAGTGGCATGTTATAGGTCAGGATGCCTTTCTCTGCTTTGACTATTTGTTTTTGTCCTTTAACCGTTACTCCATTCAATGCTATGATGCTACCCTCCATTCTGATGTTTCCTATCATTCCGTTGGTGCAATGCTTGTATTTCGTTTTATATCCGATGTAGGAAATCTTTGCTAAGACACTCTGCCTGCCACAAGGTATCACGACATCACCATTATTATTGCTGACACCGCTGTTTATGAGAGCGCTGTCCTGAGGATTAAGAAGTTCTATGGTTGCCCAACTGAGCGGTTTATCATTCTCATCAAGAATGCGTCCCGTTACTTTATGTACTTCTTTCTGAACGCATTCCACCGAGAATACGTTGCCGTTCTGGGTTATGCGGATAGGGTAGAAACCGACAATCATTCGTAATGCTTCTGCGATAGGACTATTGCTGATTCTTTGAGTTACCGTGAAGTCCTTCAAGTCTTCGTATATAAAATTGATGTTACATCTGCTGCTTTGGCGTTCAACTGCCAGTAAAGCCTCAGACATACTCGTTCTATGGAAATCGGCATTAATACGTTGAGCTGTTGCTGATATGCAGACAAAGCACATCATAAAGATTATGAATGCCTGTCTCATATTATTCAACCTCCAGTTTTCCATCCGTTTGCTTAATGTTTATCTTCTCAAACATATTCAGGTTCTGAATGACTTCGCTGAGTTTGTCACCTGTGCAAAACTTAAAATGCAAATGAAGATGCTTGACTTCTTCATTATTAAATACCACCTCTACCTTGTATATATTGTTGAGGCTATCCATTATTTCGCAGAGTTCTGCATTATCCAACGCAACCAAACGGGGCATTGCCAAAGTAGTATCCACTGGAATTGCTTGTGTATTCCTTGCTTTTGTCGTAAATGTATTCTCGGTTATGTCTGCCTTGTTTTCATCAGAAACCATTGTTCTATGATTAATGATAGCCGCCACAACTATACAGCACACGGTGACAATGGCTGCTACAGATGCAGCTATCTTTCGCCAATGGTTCATCATGGTCAGCCTGTTTCTCCTTATCATGAGTTTAGACAGTTCATCTTCAATATCGGGCATACCAATCTCTTGATCTGATTTCATGGAAGTGAAAGCCTCCATGATTTTAATTTCCATATTGTCTTTATTGTTCTTGTTCATGATTCAGTTTGTTTTAAAAGAAGGATTGAAACGCTCTCTCAGTTTGCGCAAAGCCTGAGAGATATGCTTGTTGACTGCTTGTACACTTATTCCTAGCTCAGCAGACACCTCTTTGTAGCTTTTCTTTTCATCATAACAGAGTTGCAACACTCTGCGTGTCTGTGGTGTGAGTTCTCTTTCAATAAAGAGGCGTATTTCTTTGGTTTGATCATCATCAGAGATGTCAAAAGTAATGCATGGCTCATACTTTTGTATTAAGTTTGACAATACATCATCTTTCACTTGACGATGCCGAAGTATATCAAAAGCTCTATTGCGCACCATGGAGGTGAGATAAGTATTAATATCTCTTGCAAGTATGTGATTGTCAAGCAAGTCCATAAAAACACTACTTACCACATCCTTGCTTTCCTCTTGGTCATTCAATAAAGAATAAGCAAGCCTATACAGCCGAGAATAGGAACTGCGGAAAAGTTCTCCTATTTCTTCATCTGTCATCTGTCTTTTATGTCCGAATAACGCTATCATTTTTGAATGTCTTTATCTTATAGACGTTTGAGTAAAGAATATCATTACCCCAGAATCATTATATTTTCACGATTTATCAACGTATTTCTATAACATATATTGTGAATAAGCAATGTACATAATAGACTATACGATGCTTCCTGTTTTTCACAGGTAACTCCATAATAGGCATATCCATGAAGCACAGTATGATATTATTCTCTAATCTTTGTAGTTTTTTCTCCTGTATATCCCATTTTTGCACTAAAAAAGTATAAAAGTGCAAGTTGAAACAGTTAAAAACACCTATTAAATAAAGATTCTCTTGCTTAGATGAGAAAGATTTTGTAATTTTGCATCATAAGTTGGAAAAACGGACAAAAGTTCTTGTTATAACTATTGACAAACGGACAAATATTAAGTAATGATACATAGAAAAGCGGACAAGTGTATTGACAGCCACTTCAGAAATACGAAGAAAGCATTGTTGCTAACGGGTGCAAGACAGGTAGGCAAGACGTATGCTGTGAGACGTGCGGCAGAAAGACTTGGGTGGCATCTGGTGGAGATGAATTTCCTGTTGCAGCCTGAGACTATTGACATTGTAAGAGGTGCAGGCGACATCAAGGAGGTGTTGCTCCGCATCTCGGCTTATGCCAATGTGCCTCTCGATTGGGAGAAAACACTGATTTTCTTTGATGAGGTGGAGGAATATCCTGACGTTATGACATGGGTGAAGGCTTTTGTAGATAAAGGCTATCATCTAGCGTTGAGCGGTAGCTTGCTGGGAGTAGAATTGAATAATGTACGTTCGGTGCCTGTCGGCTACATGGATGAGAAGCAGATTTACCCTTGTGACTTTGAGGAGTTTATCAGAGCCGTTGGGGTGCAGGATGCCGTTATAGAATCAATTCGTGAAGCTTGGAATAAACGTAAGCCAGTCGATGCTTATGTGCATCAGAAGATGATGCAGTTGGTAAACCTTTATCTGCTGGTAGGTGGTATGCCTGCTGCTGTACAGACCTATCTTGACACGAACGATATGCAGAGGGTACTGATGGAACAGAGGTCGATATTGGCACTATACAAGAAAGACATCGGGAGGTATGATCCAGAGGACAAATTGTACATCAACGACATTTTTGACCTGATTCCCCCAGAACTGAATGCAAAGAACAAACGCTTTATCCTTAAAAATTTAAACGAGCATTTCAAGTTTAGCAGACACGAAAATAGCTTCACTTGGCTCAGGGAAGCAGATATGGCTTTGCCAACGCATTGTGCTGAGGAACCTAAGGTGCCGCTGATTTTGAGTAAGGCGAGCAACCTGTTCAAACTGTTCCAAAATGATGTGGGACTATTGGCATGTCAGTATGCTGATGGCATTCAGCTGAGGATTCTGCAAGGTGAGACAAACATCAACTATGGAGCTATTTACGAGAATCTTACCGCTCAGGAGCTTCACGCACATGGATGGAGTCTGTTTTACTTCCAGAACAAAAAACAGGGTGAACTCGACTTCCTATTGGAGAAAGACACTGAGATTATTCCATTGGAAGTGAAGTCGGGCAAGGACTACGCACGTCATGTGGCATTGAACAACGTAATGTCAAACCCGGAATACAGCATCCAGAAGGCGATTGTATTGTGTAATGACAATGTAAGCACTCGCGGGAATATTACGTATGCACCCATCTATATGCTAATGTTCATTGAGAAGTTGAAAGACGAGAGCCCCAAGATATTCAAACTTGATTTGGGTGGATTGACATAAGTTTGAGGCTATGGCAAACCAGAATGATTCTCAATGGTTCTAGAATAAAAAACTTTGAAACCTATATCCTTAAATGCGCTCACCTGCCAGATAAACATGTGGTAGAGAACCGTACTTGGCTTTTGGGGCCAAGGTATCGAAACATTAATAACAATTCGTATAAATAAACATACTATTGAGAGAAGAAATGAATGTAAAATGAATCGCTATATGCCTGAAAATATATTGGTTAATGATCCAACTGCCAATAGAGTATACTTTGATAATTGACAATTATAACGTTATTAAGCCATAACAATATAGGTAAGTTCTCTTATGTTAGCATAAATGTCAGAATGAAGCATAATGTACGATAAGATGATTTCCGTCAAAAATTATTTTAAACATTCGTAACAAGAAGAATATCACTATGATACAGAAAATTTCAATAAAAGATATCGCTACTTTTGATTCGGTAGGAATAGTCATTGAAAACTTAAAACCAATCAATGTAATATATGGCTCAAATGGTACGGGTAAGAGCACTATTAGTAGGGTCCTTGCTCAAGAAGAAGCTTTTCCACAATGCCATATTGACTGGAAAGATGGAACTCAAATAGATGTACTCGTATATAACAAGGATTTCTGTGACAAGAATTATTCAGAACAGATGCCAGGTGTGTTCACATTAGGTGAAGTCGCTGGTGAAATACTGAATGAGATATCAGACAAAAGAAAAAAGTTAGAAGAAATAACTGGCATAGGGCTTGGTTATAAGAACGATATCAGCAAACAAGAGAATTTATGTGATTCCGAGAAGGTTTTCTTTAGGGAATCTGCATGGAATGATCTCTTGAAGAATCACGAATCATATTTTACAAGATCCTCGATAGGTGCAGGAACAAAGGATAATTTTCTGAAAAAACTGATGAAAGCCTATGAAGATAAATATGATTCCCCTCTTTCTTTGGAAGATCTTAAGGGGAAGTATTCATTAATGTTTGGGGTTCAGCCTTCTCGTCAAGACCTTCTCAACATGCTTTCGCATGAAGCCTGCCTTGCTATTGAGTCAGAAGAAATATGGCAAAGAGCTATAGTAGGAAAACAAGATATTGATATTGCAGGCTTGATTATGCGTCTTGGCAGTACAGACTGGGTAAATCAGGGTGTGAGTTATGTCGAAGAAGGAAGCGATGTGTGTCCTTTCTGTCAGCAACATACGATAACTTCTGAATTTAAGGAAAAGATTAATTCATTCTTTGATGATGGTTACAAGCAAGATATTTTGAAATTAGAAGCTCTTATCAGTGAATACTCTTTGTTGTCATCTGCACTGATAGAGGGGATGGAAGATACGATACGTACACAAAAAACAAAGGAAAAGTCATTCGTTGAGATGTCTTCTCTTGAATCTGCTTTTGTGGCATTGAAGATTGCTATCACTAGCAATACTGAGTTGATGATATCAAAGAAGAAAGAGCCAAGCCGTAAGATTTCACTTACAAGTACTACAGACATAATTGATTCCATAAACACTCTTATACAAAATGCGAACACAGCTATTGAAGAGAATAACCGTTTAGCAGACAATTTTACAAACGAACGCAATCAACTTGTTAAGGACATTTGGAATTATTATGCTTGCTCATATTCAGCAACGATAGAAGCACACATTAGAAAATTAAGTGGTATAGAAAAAGCTATAAAGAATCTGCAATTAAAAAGAGAAGGAACCCTACAACAATATAAGATAGTGAAACAGGAATTGGTTACACTCGAGAATTCTGTTACAAGTGTTACTCCTACAGTCAATGAGATTAATAGATTGTTGACAAGTTATGGATTTACTAACTTCCAGATTAGAGAAGTACCAGATAATAAGAACCATTATCAGATAGTAAGGGAGAATGGTGAGCCTGCAACATCTACTTTGAGTGAAGGAGAGAAGACTTTTATCACTTTTTTGTATTACATGCAGTTGGTAAAGGGAAGTCATAATCCTGATGGCGTAACAACGAACCGTGTGCTGGTTATAGACGACCCTGTTTCAAGTCTTGATAGCAATGTGTTGTTTGTCGTCAGCACTTTGTTAAGAGAAGTATTTACCGATATTCACGATGGCACAGGAAGCGTTAAGCAAGCAATCCTTCTTACTCATAATGTGTACTTCCATAAGGAGATCGCATTTTTAGATAGACATTGCAAATGGCGTGATTGTATAAATCATTGGATATTACGAAAAAGAGACAATGTGTCTTCTGCTCAATCCTATGGTAAGAATAGCCCAATAAAGAGTTCATATGAATTAATGTGGGCAGAACTGAAGAGTGATGAGTTAAACTCATGTATTGTTACACAGAATATAATGCGTAGAATCATAGAAAACTATTTTCAAGTATTTGGCGGTATAAGTCCAGATGTCATCCTTGAAAAGTTTACTAATGCCGAGGAACGTAAAATATGTCGTGCGTTATTAAGCTGGGTGAATGATGGATCTCATTCTATGCCTGAGGATTTGTTTGTTGAATTATCAGATGACCAAATTGCTCGAAACAAAGAGGTCTTCCGCAAAATATTTATCGTGATGGGGCAAAGTGCTCACTATGATATGATGATGCAACAGACAGATAAAGAAGATGAAAGTATAGCAGTTTCGTAAATATATGCCTACAACAAAGAACTCCTTTGAGCGTCATAAAGTGTTAGATCGCTGTTTTCGAGATAGAACAAAGAAATACTTTATGGACGATTTGGTGCGGATAGTAAACGAAGATACATTTTATTACTATGGTACAAGTGTGTCGGAGAGGACTATTCGTAAAGATATTGTATACATGATGGATAGCGAAGGTTATTCTGCTCCGATTGCCAAAGGAATGGATGGCCATCGCGCGTATTATTATTATAGTGTACGTGATTATTCCATTATGAACTTGCCTATGAGTCAGCAGGAAATGACACAATTGTCAGACACAATTAAGATGCTGTCACGTTTTAAAGGATTGCCTGACTGTTCCTGGATGGAAGAGGTTTTGGTAAGGTTTGAGGACACTTTCCAACTGACAGATCAATCCAAAGGAATTGTTTCATTCGCTCAGAATCCCTATTTAAGAGGAATGAATCATTTTACACCATTATTCGACTACATTATTAACAAGTCTGTATTACGTATTACATATCACAAGTTCAGAAAACCAAGTGTAATGAGGGAAATACATCCGTACCAACTAAGGCAATACAATAATCGATGGTTTCTCATTGGGTATGAACCTTGTATGGCAGACAAACTTCCCGTTGTAACTATTCCATTAGACAGAATAGATCTTATTGAATGTGCACAGGATGTGATATACCAAGAATATCGTGGCATTGGGCTTGACGAATATTTTGATCAAATAGTCGGTGTTTCTGTAAATATTGGCGCAAAAAAAGAGACTATATGCATTAAGGCATCTTATCCTGCTGCTGCATATATAGAGAGTAAACCTCTTCATTGCTCTCAAAGAATTATTGAAAAGAATTGCGACAATATTGTATTTGAGTTCAAGCTTATTCCTAATTATGAATTTGAGACAATCCTTCTAGGATATTTGGATGAATGTGAAATATTAAAGCCAATACATCTAAGGCGAAAATTGCACAAACGGGCAGAAAAAATATCTACGAACACAAAATAATTTCCATTTCCCATCACTTTTTTTAAAGAATGAAGTTAGGCTGCAATCTTTGCCTATACCTTTGCGGCATAATTTTAAGTTTAATCAAAAAATTGATAGTCATGAGAAAAACTTCAAGAGAAATCATCTCAGATGTTGAAAGCCATTTGGCATGTAGTAAGAAAAAGTATTATTCTGATTTCTATATCGGAATAACTAACAATGTTGATCGTAGATTGTTCGGAGAGCATAATGTAGATAGGGAGCATTCATGGTGGATATATCGTACTGCTATCGACAAAGCTGCTGCACAGGTTGTTGAAGAATATTTCTTGAATAAAGGTATGAAGGGAGACACTGGTGGTGGTACTGAAGATACCATCTATGTCTATTGTTATGAGATTACTAACACCACAAAAGAGTAAGGATTATGCAGTACACAGTTTATGACCTTCACCAATGTAATCGTGGTGAACAAATTCAAGTGTCTCTCCAAGGCAGTGCCGCAAACGTTCGACTTATGGATAGTACGAACTATAATAATTACCGAAATGGAAGACGACATAATTACTATGGTGGTTTGGCAAAAAAGTCTCCCATTATACTAACTATCCCAAGAAGTGGTCATTGGTATGTTACCATCGATCTTGCAGGACTAAGAGGTACGGTTAGATCTTCCATTAGGAAACTACCTTCTCCATTACCTGAATATAGGGAGCCAGCTTTGTCTTCGGTTCCTTCACTTTTTCGAAGGGATTCTTTGCCTAACGTTGATTCCGAAGATACTCAGCTTGAGTATGACGTATTTATATCTCATGCGTCAGAGGACAAGGACGAAGTGGTTAGACCATTAGCAACGGCCCTTATGGAGAAGGGATTAAAGGTTTGGTATGATGAGTTTGAACTAAAAATTGGTGATAGCCTTAGACGTAAAATAGACAGAGGACTTGCTAAGAGTAAATTCGGTATTGTCGTTTTATCTAAGGATTTTATAAGAAAGGGTTGGACAAACTATGAGCTAAACGGTATTATTACTAAGGCTAATACCGGAGAGCAAGTTCTTCTTCCAATATGGCATGGAATAACCAAAAAGGAAGTCATAGAATTTTCTCCGTCAATTGCGGATAAGGTGGCACGAAATACAGCCACTTATACGGTGGAGGAAATTGCTGATGAAATTGCATGTTTAATAAAAGATAAAGATTGAAACTGATGAAATTGATCATTGTATAAAGTGCATTTGAGGATTTGGCGAAGAAAATAATGAATAAGGTAAATTATTAACGAAAAAGCATGGCATTACACTATAGTAAATATTATCATATCAAACATAGAGAGTTTGTTTCTAAAGGTGTGTATAACGGATTTCTTGATAAAGATTCGTTACTGCATGTTGACCCGCTTTTGTTGAAGAATTGTACTATTCCAGAGTTTATAACAGCTTATGACGAGTTCTTCAACTATTTCCGTGGTTTTATAACTCTGACGAAATTCGCTCAGGCATCAAAAACGTCTGATCGCTTTTTCAAGAGGATGATAGATAGGTTTACTTTGAGCGAAATACCGAACACTGGTTTGGGGTATTCAACTAGTAATACACATGGGCGTGGTATAAGTGGTGCACTATCTGTACAGCTTGCAACTAGTGCATTTGAGATTATCAAAGCAGGTTTGGTTGACCCAGAAATATTTGGGTTGATGCAGTTAATTGAGGACAAGATGGGTGCTGACAGGATTAGTGACATGACATTGGCTATTCTACAAAAGAACTTCTTGGCCTTTACACAGCGTGTGGCACATGAATTGAATATTCCAACCCATAGTTATCAGTTTAATGATGAAATGTTCAATGTACCTTTCTATAATGGGAAGCCTGTACATTTCGTCCCAATGTGTCTGCTAGCAGATTTACCAGTAGCACGTGATTTTGAGGAGATCGATGATGTGTGTTATTACAACACGGAGCTAAAACGAAGAGTTGCCAAAATTATCGGAGTTACTTGGTCGGAATACAAAGACTACAAGAAGTCAGATTGGAAGCATATTATTATGAGTAATAAGGCATGCTATGAGTCTGCAATAAACTTCTACAAAAGCCTAAAGGCTGTGCCTTATGATTTTGGAAAAGATGACAAGGAGCAATATTTAGATATACTATTGGAGGAGTTTTTGGCTCAATATCCTTTAAACTTTACACCGCTAAATAATACTGATCCGAATCAAGAAGTCTATGATTTGACAAAGTCGATATGCAAGCAATTTAAGCATCTGGTAGAGGACTGCCGCCTCTCTGAAGAGTTTTACAGAAAGAACCGTACACCAGACGAAACCGATTGGCAAATGTTATTGTATGCTGTTGCGGATACGTATCGTGTGGCCGGAAATATAGATGTAGAATTATCTCGTGAAGATAATCCAGGTGTAGGTGAAATTGATTTTCATCTGACAAGAGGCTCGAAAGCGAATACAATAATTGAGATTAAGCGTTCGGGTAATGCCGATCTCTTACATGGTTATCGTTCACAACTTGCTGCTTATGTAAGAGCAGATAGAGCAAAGAGTGCAATCTTCATGGTTATAGTTGAAGATGATTCTTATGAAAAGATAAAGGAGAAGATTTCAACTGTACAATCGGATATGGTTTCAAAGGGAGAGTATGTTCCTGAAGTCATATATATCAATGGTAAAAGGCAGCCTGCAGCTAGTAACCCAAGATATGAGGATCCAAGGATTTAAGTTGAGAAGCAGAACAACGAATAATAAACTGAACGGAAGGCAGCCTTATTTCACCCTCGTACACTCCTCACGAAATACTCCTTTTTGTAATGACAGACATCGACGATGCGCTTGCGCTTGAAATGACGGTAGGGAAGAAAACTTGGGAGCCTAATCCCAACCTTTATCTCTGTCAGGTTGTCGGCAACTTCACAAGTTCCGTGCTGATTTTGGCTAAACAGAGGAGCAAGCTCGCGTATGGTAGTGAAATGTAATGGATAAAACGATGATCGAGCCGCCTCAACGTTGTCTTTGGCAAAACAGGTGATAGTCATTGCTCCAAAATCCAAAAAACTTGCAAAATGAAAAAACAATTCCTGTCGTTGAGAAGAAGTTATGCTGATGTAGAGAGAGGGATCAGTTGTTTCATGCAGTAGTGATTAATCAGAACTCACACCGAGTGCCATGTGCTAATCAGAGATATAATCAGCACAATCATCACTGAATCGTTGATGCGCGATTGTAGCGATATAACATCACATTGTACATGAAATTCATATGTTAGCACCCGATTTAATAACAGCGGCATGGTTCTAATATACTATGTCGCTGTTGTTGGTTAATAAAGGATTTCATCTTTCGGATGCTAGGTTTGCAAATCGGAACACCTAATCGCTTTTCAATTCCATTCTATTTAGTTAGTTGATTGGTATAGCCGTTGCAGCCATGATTGAAAAAAAAGAGGATAGTGTCAATAGATATTCACAAAAATGGCATTTATTGATGTTTACAAAGGTTAAAAACGTTAAATCTAACACCTTTGTAAAATTAATTTCAACAACAAAATCACTTTTCTACCTTTTAAAAGCTTTTATACTGATATTCAATAAGTTACTTATATTTCTATATATAATAAGGTATATAAACTCCTTAGAAGATTTCTGTAAAATTCAGACGCACAAAAATCCTTATTGTTACTTGTTACTCGTTACCAAGCACAAGCGCTATTGCCGTGAGTTAATAACTATTGCTTCGGTAAGATGCAGATTATTAGGTGGTTATGGGTGTACTTTTTGAAATGTGGCAGGGGCGAAATCATAACATCAGCAGAGTAACGATAAGCGTTTCCAAGTTGATTTTTGCGTTTCAGGCCTCTCAGAAACTAACGAAAATGCGTGTATTTCTGCTTAAAATCCTTCATCATGCCTCTCGTCTCAGTCGGTGTATGATTCCGCTCTGCCTCCGCTCTGCCTCCGTTCTGCCTTCGCTCTGCCTCCGTTCTGCCTCCGTTATGGTTCCTATATGATTCCCATATGGTTCCCATATGATTCCCATTTTCTGCCATTCATGTATAGGAGTAGTAGCGAAGGATAAGTGAAGGATGAACGAAGGAATACCCTCAGTAACAAGTAACAGGTAACAATAAGGATTTTGGGTTAAGGATTAAAGATTAAGGAATAATGTTTGGTGGTGTCAGAAAAAAGACTTATCTTTGCAAGCGAGTGACAGAACAATAAATTCGCAAGGATATGAGTGAACAGAACTTGAGTAAAATAGGTTTTCTGGTTGCATTGATTAATGAGTTCGGAAAGCGTTTCGGCTTGACCGACAAGCAGTCGTACGACTACATTTCACGTTATGGAGGGATAGAAATGTTTCTCCAGCATTATAATATTCTTCATACCCTGTCTTTTCATGATATGGTAGAAGGAATGGCGTCATACTGCAATCGTCAAGGAGGTGAACTTACGCTATGATACTCTATCACGGTTCAAATATCTCAGAGTCCTGATTACGTGTATCATTGTATGTAAATAATGCCTGCTTTTGTCTTATAACAAGAAAACAATGATAAAGACTTTCAGCAAACTAATCACAATCTTGATTTTTGGAATGCTCATCGCTTCATGTGCGAAAGAGCCAGGTGTAATTATCCCAGAAGACATTAAAGGCTTTTGGAAGTTGCAGAATGATGTACAGTTCAAGGGTTTGGCATTTACAAACCTTGAGTTCGATGGTGATAACTGCAGTGCCTGCATCGATCCTGTAATAAATGACTCTATATATCTTTATGACAGGTTCTCGGTAAAGCACGACTCGCTATGTCTTGTTGATGTGAACGGGAAGGAAAGTACCTACCGTATTCATGAGCTTCACGATAGCGTACTTGTACTTACGAATTTCCAGGGAGCGGACCAAGACCTTGTATTCAAGCGAGTGGTCTATACGAAAAATAATAGTCGTATTTATGCAAAGGATATGCCGGCCGACTCATTGGATATCAATTTCAAAAACCCTCGTTATCTTATCAAAGACAATAAATACTTTGTTCTTTCTGAAAAGGATGTAAAGAAAGCACATGACATTCTGAAAGACTATATGGACAGCTATGTCGAGAAGAAACCCTATCGTGATTTTGAAAAAATTATAAGCTCTGATGGAAAAGTGTCCAATGAGAACTTTAGTGAGGAACATCTTGAATTTTTGGACAGTGTATATATGCCACTCCCTTTCAATAATTATTTCAGACAATATCTCGGTTATAGGGAAGATGGGCATTTGAATGTCGAAATCATATTAATCTGCGAATCGTTGTCGTCTCCTTTTCCATATACAAAGCTCAAAAGAGAATTCTACTTTGTAAATGATGGTGGAAAATGTTTTGGGCATGCTATTATTAACCTTACAGAGGGAAAGGTAATACGATTTTATATCAATGGGTAACTGTAACCTCACATTTTATTCCAATAGAGCCCTCAGTAACAAGTAACAGGTAACAATAAGGATTTTGGATTAAGGATTAAAGATTAAGGAATAATGTTTGGTGGTGTCAGAAAAGATTTTTGGGCAATAATTTGGGGCTCTTCGCAATCCTGATTCGCATTTGTATTATCAGAGTCCGGGTTACGTTTATAGTTGCATGTAAATAACTAAACTTTCTCACCCTTGAAAATGTAGAACAATTGGCTGGAAGCCAGAGCCGAACATCCAGACTGTGGGAAAAGTTGAGTGAATAATCCCTACTTGAGCGAAAGTTAATGGCTCATTTGCTTGCATATCTGACGGGAAAGTAGTAATTTTGCATCTGATTTTTAGAAACTGACTATACAACACATTTGAAATTCAAGACATGAAGAGATCTATATTATTGCCTATGATGATATTTTTCATAGGAATGCTTTGCGTGAGTTGCAGTTCAGACGATACTTTCAACTGGGATGAGGATGGATGGAGTAACACCAGTTATGCAATGAACAGATATAATGACATCTCGTATATCGAGGTGCCAGTTGATGGTGGCGTGTGTACTTTCCACTATAATAGTTCAGAGAGCATTTCAATTGATACTCTTTTTATGGATAACAACATAGAACGCCCTAAAAGTTCTTATGCGCGGAAATATAAATATACAATGGTTGGTAATCAGATTCTGTCTGATTATGGCGTAATGTGTAATGTCGGCATTAATGCGCAGGATGTAAAGGTTGAGATTGCACCCAACAATGATTTCACCCGTAGGGCAATCATAAACCTGAACGTTGGCAACAAGAAAATACAGTTGCGCTTCTGGCAGAAGCCAATAGGGCAATCGAATGGTGCATTGAAGAGTTTGCTTGGCGACTGGGTCTTTGACCTTGACGCAACCAACAAGGAATTCGGGACTAATTATTCTGATCCAGATCAGGTACCGCGCTATTCATTTCATGAAGATGGAACCTACTATTCGTCATTAAGTTTCCGTTTTTCTCTTCCTACTTCATCTTCAGGCTCTAACTATGGCTACGACTTCCCTGAGTTTGGCGTGTGGAAGGATTCTTGCGGAGTTCTGATTATGAGCGGAATAGGTGTTTCTGGTTATAGCTCAAACAAAAGAGTTATGGATTATCGTGTCTCGGGCGGAAAGTTTTACACTCCGGGACAAGTCTTTGAACGAATGGAAAACACGCGCTTTGTAGTTGCTCCGTACTATACTCTGGAGTTGAAGCGCAAGGAAGAGAACTTGCCTTATCCTCCAAAGGCAGGAGAACCTGTCACTCTCGAATCAAAGCTTTATGCAAAAGGTGCAAACTTCACGATGAATGATGTGAACGTTTTATGCAATAGGATGGCAAGGGAATATTTTGAGGGCTTCGGTTATCGTTGGTCTGAAAAAATGGATTCAATGGATGTCAGCAAGTATCTGAACGACAAATATGAGTTCTCACTTCCGCTGACATATCCTGACAGCAATAATATCGTTCGTTATTGGTTGACATATACTATGACCTTGCACCGCCCTAATGACGATTTTAATGTTGAAGTAGGTGCATCTACGGATTACTTTACCGCTCATGGTGATGAATGATTCTTCCGTGCGCAACTCTTGGGTTTGTGCAAAATGACCTGTCATTCTTTCTCTTCGCGCTTCTTCCGAGTAGTGTAGGTTGCCTTATGCTCCATCGGTAACAAGTAACAGGTAACAATAAGGATTTTTGGATGATGTTCGCCTTCTAAACCAAAAGCAAGAACCATTTTTCATGTCTGTAAATGTTCATAGATGTTGAGGAGCATTGCGACGACTTCTCTAATAGTCGCCTAACGGCTCAACATAGAGAAACATAACAAAACATCAATAAACATTTGCGGTAAAGAACAGACGAATTAGATGAAGACAATACAATTGTTTTCTTTTGTTTTTCTTGTTTTTCTTTTGTTTTTTTTAAATCGCGAAAGCAAATTGCCTTCCCTTTGTGCTTTGCATCCCTTCGGGACTCACTGCCGTTCGCGACTAACATAATGAGTTCGGCCGTTGAGCTCTTCTTCTGACTGACATAATTTTATGCAAATCTGCAAATTTTCGGGGCGGTAGTTTCACAATTCAAAAAAATGTATTATCTTTGCGGGGTGAAATTTTTCAGATGATGAAAACAAGTAATTTGATCGACTGATAAAACCACAAATCTATTAACACCCCCAACAATAAACATGATGAAAACCATCGCTTCATTGTTATTCTCCATACTCCTTCTTCAATGCGCAATACCATGTTGCGCAAAGAATATACGTAAACTGAAGAAACCAATATTAGTAGCCAGCAAGTCAGAGTCATCGCTTTACGATATGCAAAAGACGGATGACTATGATTCATTATATTTTGATTATGAGTTGGTGATGAGTGAGTTCGGAAACATCACTTGCGAAATTCGTGGAGATGAACGTTCGCATAAAGAGCCATGCGGATACGGAGTTGCATCTGTAGAGAAATTCGTATTCAGAAGAGAAGGCTTTACGGAATCAGACACCTTATATGCTTGGCACGTGCCACTGAGATATGGTGAGGAGAATGAGATAGTGCTCAACAATGAAGGGACGACATTGAAGATTTTCGGAAGGAAATATGGAAAGAACGTGGTGATCTCAACTCCAGACGATAAGTTCAGGATAGAGAAAGCCATAACCGATGGCATGACAGAGGTTCAGATTCCTGAGGGCGTTGAATTCCTCAATATCGACATTGAATGTGACGAACAAAAACATTATACATTTAAATATCCAGTAAGATGAAAAGAGTAATTGATTCTTCTTCTGCCTTGTGATCAGAACAATAGAAAAGCGCACCTCGTCAACTGAAGTGATGGGGTGCGCTTTGTCTTATATGGTGTTATTTGAAAAGTTCGGAATGTGAACGTACAAATAAGGAAAAGAGAGTGTATCGTTATTTCTTGAATAAATCACTATGTGAGCCCGTACGAACAAGTCTTACAAGGTTTATTGTATCGGTGATATCATACATAAGAAGCCAATCTGGATTGATATGGCACTCCCAGATACCTTTGAATTTCCCGGACAATATATGAGGCTTATATGTTTCGGGTACTTGTCCATCGTTCGCAAGATAGTTTAATACCGTACGCATATCCTCAATATCAAGACCTCTCTTTACCATAAGTTTCAGGTCTTTCTTGAATTGTCCTGTGTATTCTAAATCGTACATATTATCCCAAGCATTGTGATAACAAATCATCTACAGATGAAGCCTTGAATGTCTTACCTTGCTTGGCTTCATTAATAGCTTTGACTGTAGTTTTGTTTGGAGTCTCTGCTTTTGTACGTGTTGGTCTTGCTATCGTCACACCTTCAAGCGCACTTAGCACCTTGCGCAAGCTTGGTATGATAGCGGGATTATCAATATGAAGAGTCAATGTTGTCATAGTCCATTTTTGAAGACGATTTATGTCTTCGGGTGCAAAAGTAAGAAAAGTTTTGCAAATTGCCAAATATATTCCTATATTATTCGTTTCTGCATAGTCATGAAACCATCAGTAACAAGTAACAGGTAACAATAAGGAAAAGAGTGTGCCCTTAAAGTTCCTTCGGCTTGTACATCGCCTTCCACCAAGAGTCATCGTCCTGAAGATACTTCTGGAACCATGCCATCATCGTGTTAATCCATTTCTGACGCTTAGAGTAATCCATGATGCCATGATTCTCGCCCTCAACCATGACGAAAGCGGTTTGGATGCCGAGAAGCTTGAGGGCGGTGTACATCTGTATTGACTCACCGATAGGAACGTTGGTGTCGGCTGTGCCGTGAGTGAAGAGCAATGGCGCCTTTACCTTGTCGGCATGGAAGAGGGTAGAGCGGTCAACGTAGAGGTCGGGACGATTCCATGGATATGAATTCGCCATAGATACCTCAGAATATGAGTAACCCCAGTAGCCTTCACCCCAATAGCTGGTGTGGTCGGAAATGCCTGCATGGGATATTCCGCAAGCGAAGAGGTCGGTCTTCTCGAGAAGAAGCTGAGTCATGAAACCACCGTATGAGGCACTCACACAACCAATCTTCTTCTTGTTGACGAATGAGTTATTGTCAGCATACCACTTGGTAGCCTCGATGATATCCTCTGCTACGCCTTCGCCAGCAGTGTTCACGTGACGGGCACCCCATTCCTGTCCGAAGCCAGCAGCACCACTTGGATTGACTACGAGAACGACATAGCCGAGAGCATTCCAGTAGTGGGCAGGGTAGTGAGAGCCACCTCCGAAGCGACGGGAAGTAGGAGAGCAACCACCGTAGTAATGCACTATCATTGGGTACTGCTTCGACTTGTCCATGTTGGCTGGAAGATAGACGTGACCAGTGAGCTCATAGCCGTTCTTGCTCTTGAAACGCCATCCCTCGCAAGTGCCGAGCGCAATCTCCTCCATTCGTTCCTTGTTGAGATCGCCTATGAGCTGAGGCTTGAGAGTCTTGAGGTTGATGTTGTAGAGGCGTGCTGGTGTGCATGCGCTTGTGCCGTAGCAGAGCATTGTCTGACCGTTGTCAGAAAGGCTGAATCTACCGATTACCTCCATCGGCTGATCTATCTTCGTGATCTTCTTTGTCTTGACATCGAGACGATAGAGAGGCACGGAGTCGGCTGCCTCGGCTGTGAAATATACGTATGATGATGTCTTTGCCACGATGCTCTCGATAGAAGGGATGAAGTCGCATGTCACGGGTTCTGCCTGCTTTGTTTTCAGGTTGAAGAGGAACATCTGATGTTCGTAGATGTTAGGTGTGAGAGAGTCGGGCAGGTTACGTCCAATACCATCGAATGCCTCCGCACTACCCACTACAGCCATCAGTTCGGTGCCAGGAATGACAACGCCATCGTTGAGGAAACCTTGCTTCTCGATGAGTGTTTCTGCCTCGAGCGTCTCGGTGTTCATGCGATAGACGGTCATACGCTCAGAAGGGCGCTGTGTGAGGTCTTGTATCTGTGCAGCGAAGATAATGTCGCGTCCGTTGGCAGCGAAGTCGAGTAGCCATATGTTCTTGTTGCTGAATGTGAGTGGCTGGAGAAGACCAGTCATGAAGTCGAGCTTAGAGAGCGTGCCGCGATTGCGCCAGCCAGGTTGACGGTCGTCAGGATTGATAATCTCATACACACCACTCTCTTTCTTCGGACCATCCACATTCTTAGAGATGATGGCGTATGTCTCGGTAGGAGAGATGCGGATTTCTCCATCCTTCGGAATATCGCTGCATAGCACCTGCACATCGAGTGTGATAGGGTCGATAGCCACAAGACGTAGTTTCTCGAAGTAGCGCTGCTTGAGGTAGTAGCGGTCGGTCTTCGGCATCCAACTGACCATGGCTGAGAGTTCGCGTATCTGCTTGCCAGTAGCTGTCTCGATGATGTAAGTCTTGTTGACCGTCTTCCCCTCGGAGTTAAACCATGTATTGCCCACGATGGCATACTTGCCTGATGGCGATACCTTCACGGCATTGTAGTGCTTCATGTGCATGTTGTCGCCGAGAGTGAAAGGGCGTTGAGTTGTGGCTGATGGGTCTTGAGTGTCGGATAGTGTGACTGCCTTCTCATTATCCACATCGAGTGAAAGACTGAGAGAAACGGTATCAGCAACGTATTTTACCACGGCATCGTAAGCGCCTGGCTGAAGACCTTTCTTTCCGCTATGCTCCTTTCCGTTGATGTAAACCTTGAACTTCTTTGGACCTTTCACCTTCACTTCTGTCTGCACATAGCTTGTGGTGGTAAAGGAGAAGTAGGCGAGCATTATCTGGGCGTCAGTTGTTTGGGTGTTAGAAGGTTGCGTCATTCCAACGGCACTTCTTGCTGAAGGTCCGTTGAGGTTCATCTCGAGACCGTTCTTCGCCATATCGAGCGAGAGAGGCAGGTCGAGAAGTCCGTCGGTAGAGAATTTCTTCTGATTGGCATCGAGGCTATCGATGAGTAATGGCTGCTGTACCTTGAATGGTCCAGCAGTACGTATTGTGTTTACATCAATGCTTGTAGCGTAACTTACCATTGCCATGCTTACCATAGCAAGTGTAGAAAGAATATGCTTCATAGTTTTCAATTATTTATTTTCTTGTGAAAGGCACACTGCTGAACTCAGCAATGTTCTCCAATCTTTACTCTTTAATCTTTACTTTTGTCTTTACTCTTTAATCCATCCCCTTTACACCTTATTACTATCTACTCCCCTCCCTTTATGGGAGGGGCAGGGGGTGGGTCTGGAGGGTTTGTTTACGGCTGACTCTCCCCTTCAATATAATTCTCCATGCACATGAGTTCGCCATCGAACACAGCGTATGTGAACTGCCATATCCAGTCGCCAAGAATCATAAGGCGACAGTTGCGAGTGAGCATGAGGTCGAGCTCTATGTGGCGGTGTCCGAAGAGGAAGTAATCCACATCAGGATGCGACTTGAGATAATCCTTGGCATAGATCACGAGATGCTCCTTGTCTTCACCCATATAGCCAGGTTCCTTGCCATCCTTTCGCTTGAGGCGTGAAGCCTTTGCCCAGTTGAGGCCGAACTTCATTCCCCATGTAGGAGGGAGCACGTTGCGGAACAGCCATTGGCATGACTTGCTCGTGAATATCTTCTTGATGAACTGGAATTTCTTGTCTGGATCGCCAAGACCATCGCCATGAGCCAGGTAGAATGTCTTGCCGTTTATCTCGAGCGTCTCAGGCTTATGGTGCACGATGATTCCGCACTCCTTCTCAAGATAGCCATATTCCCAGATGTCATGATTACCCGTGAAGAAATGCACCTCTACGCCAGAGTCGGTGAGTTCAGACAACTTACCGAGAAAGCGCGTGTAACCCTTTGGCACCACATACTTATACTCATGCCAGAAGTCGAACATATCGCCAAGGAGATACACGGCAGATGCCTTCTCCTTTATCTCGTCGAGGAAACGCACGAGTCGGCGTTCCTGTGTGCGTGAATGCTCTATGGCGAGAGAACCGAGGTGAGCGTCGGAAAGGAAATAGACATAGTGAGACCCACCCCCTTGCCCCTCCCATAAAGGGTGGGGAGTAGATAGTATTTCTGACTGAGAGTATTCGTTCATGATTGTTCTTTTTTATTGCTGTAGCTTTCTCTTGAGAGAATCACAGAGTTCTTATAAGCTGATAGTACATTCTACTCCCCTCCTTTTATGGGAGGGGTCAGGGGGTGGGTCTTAGTCAAGACCTAACTCCACTCTTGCCTCTTCTGTCATCATTGACTTATCCCACTCAGGCTCGAACACCATGTTTACGTTAGCGCTTGTGACGCCTTCTACGGCAACCACCTTTGAGCGCACGTCTTCGATGATGAAGTCGGCAGCAGGGCATGAAGGTGCTGTGAATGTCATGTCGAGGTCGAGAGCACCCTCGTCATTGAGGTCGATCTTGTAGATGAGGCCGAGGTCGTAGATGTTTACTGGAATCTCTGGGTCATATACTGTCTTGAGTACCTCTACGATACGCTCTTCTATCTTAATACGTTCTTCTTGTGTCATATTCTTGTTTTATTTTTATTGTTTTCTTTCGAGGTTTCGAGATTTCGAGGTTTCGAGATATCGAGATTTCGTTTTTTTCGAATTATCGAGATTTCGTTTTTTTCGAATCATCGTGTTCTCGTGTTTTCGAGATTTCGGTTTCTTGTGAATTTTCCCCACCGCGTTCCTACTCCCTCCCCTCGGGGAGGGTTGGGGAGGGGGCTTCTCACACCCTTCCATTCTCCCGATACGAGTAGAAAGCTCCATCGGTCACGATGAGATGGTCAAGGAAATGCAGTCGCATAGTGTCGCAAGCATGCTTTACTTGCTTTGTTATCTGGTCGTCGTTGCCGCTCGGCTGCGTATTACCACTTGGGTGGTTATGTGCAAGAGCCACCACTGTAGCGTTGCACAGCACAGCCTCCTTCATAATTAGTCGCACGTCAACAGCTGTTTCGGTTATTCCTCCGTGAGAGAGGCGCACCGTCTTGATGTGCTTGAAGTTATTGTTGAGCAATATGACGTATGCTTCCTCTACATCGAGGTCGCGTATCTTTGGCAACAGGTGGGTGTAGATATCATCTGGTGTGCTGAGTTCCTTTCGCTGAAGGTTCTCTTCATGCTCACGGCGCTTGCCTAATTCGCATGCCGCAAGGATTGATATCGCCTTTGCCTCACCTATACCATTATATTGGGTAAGTTCAGCTATCGACTTTCTGCCGAGCACTCCGAGGTTATTCTCGCAGTCTTTAAGGATGTGCTTCATCAGTTCAACGGCAGACTCATTCGTGTTGCCGGAGCCAATGAGTATTGCGAGTAGCTCTGCATTGGATAGGTTCTCTGCTCCGATTCGAGCAAGCTTCTCGCGTGGACGGTCATCCTCCGCCCATGAGGTGATAGGTAAGGAACTGGAGCCTCTCCCCCCGCCCTCCCCCGTAGGGAGGGAGCCGGTTCGCGGTGAAGGGTTTTGCTCAAGGCTTTGCTCACCATTTATTATCTCTTCTTTTGAAGTGTCTTTGAAGCCTTCAGGCTCGTAGAATTCTTTTACTCTCCACATATTCTTTCTTTTTTGATTTTTTTCGAGATTTCGAAGTTTCGATTTCCCGAATTCTCGCTTCTTCGTTACCCCCGTCGCGTTCAGGCCCCCTCTCTACGGGAGAGGGCGGGGGGAGAGGCTTATTTATAGAATGTCTTCTCAAACGCCTGGAACTCATCCTGCTTCTTCACGCATCTCTTCCACCAAGCCTCAAGGAATCCGAAGCCGTAGCCCATGAGCTGCACGAAAGCTGCGGCAATGCTTATGAAACCGATGCGAGGCGACTTATTCTGTATGCTTGAGTCGATGAAGATGAGAAGACTATACATCAGCAATGGCAACCAAGGAGCGGCACAAAGCCAGTACCACTTGTGAGGATCGTCATAATGCATGAGCAATCGACCTGCCATAGAGATGGCTATCAGAGTGATGACTCCAACGGTGAAAACCATCGGTAGCATGTGTACCAGTTTCATTGTGCCTGGATGGCGCTTCTCGAGGTTGATGCGCGCAATACCGCTATTATATACCTGACGGAAGAATTTCTTGAGGTCGGTGCGTCTTTTGTGCCAAACCCATGCGGTAGGGAAGAGACGGCATCTGTTTCCAGCCTCTACGATACGGTATGAGAAGTCGATATCCTCTCCGAAGCGCATCTTTGAGAATCCCCCCAACTGCTCATACACCTCACGCTTAATACCCATATTATATGAGCGAGGGTAGAACTTATCGAGCTTCGCCTTTCCGCCACGGATGCCACCTGTGGTGAAGAAAGATGTCATGGAGTAGGAGATTGCCTTCTGAACTGGAGTGAACGAAGGATGAGATGCATCGGCACCACCGAATGCCTCGCAAGGGTTTTCTTCTAATTCCTTATCGACAGCCATGAGATATCCGTCAGGAAGCACCACATCGCTATCGAGGATGATGAGATAGTCGCCCTTGGCACGCTCTGCTCCATAGTTACGGCTTTGTCCAGGACCTGAGTTCTCCTTGAGGAAATACTGGATATCAAGCACTTCGTTGTACTTATCGCACACATCCTTACAAGGAGTAGCCGAGCCATCTTCCACGATTATAACCTCAAATTGAGAATAGGCCTGACGAGTGAGACTGTCAAGCAGTTCGTCAACCTCGTCAGGCCTATTGAATACTGGTACTATAATGCTATATTTGTAGTCCATTATGGTTTGTTTAGTTCATAAGTCATAATTCATGTTCATAGTTTGATGATTGCTCCAACTATGCACTATGAACTCTGCACTATGAACTGTGTATTATTCCTTCATGCGCTGGATGTAGCTACCGTCGCGTGTGTCAACCTGAACAAGGTCGCCCTCGTTGATGAAGAGAGGAACACGGATCTCAGCACCTGTCTCGAGAGTTGCAGGCTTGAGAGTGTTTGTAGCTGTATCACCCTTTACACCTGGCTCAGAGTGCTCGATGCGAAGGATTGTCTTAACTGGCATTTCTGCGTAGAGAACTGTCTCTGTGTCAGCATCGCTAACAACTTCAACGATATCGCTCTCCTTCATGTACTCAACACCTGTTACGAGCTCTGCAGCGATTGGAGTCTGGTCGAATGTCTCCTGATTCATGAAGATATAGTCCTCACCTTCCTTGTAGAGGAACTGGTATGGGCGACGTGTGATCTGAACCTCTTCAAGCTTCTCACCGATGTTGAAGCGACGCTCAAGTACGCGACCGTCAGTTACGTTCTTAAGCTTGATGATCATGATAGTGTTACCCTTACCTGGCTTGCGGTGCTGGAAATCGATGCACACCCAGATGCCGCCGTCCATACGAACTGCTACACCCTTCTTAATGTCCTGTGAATTAATCATTGTTTGATGTTATTATGAATTTATGATTTTTATTAATTTGGATGCAAAGTTACTATATTTTTACCAAAAAACGCCCATTTTTAGCAAAAAAACTACTCAAAATAAAGAAATTTACGTATTTTTGATGCTAAAATAGTCAAAAATCTTTGGTAATTCAAAAAATATGAGTAATTTTGCACCCTGAATTGCGTAAAAGCGCTTTTTATTCAGGTAAGAATCAAAAATAACAAAATAAAATATAACAACAATGAAAAGAACATTTCAGCCACACAACCGCCGTCGCGTGAACAAGCATGGTTTCCGTGCTCGCATGGCAACTAAGAACGGTCGTCGCGTACTTGCTTCTCGTCGTGCTCATGGCCGCAAGAAGCTTACTGTTAGCTCAGAGCACCACGGCAAGTAATCTTGACTCTTGAGTCATAAAAAGGCAGTCTTTCAGATATGGAAGGCTGCTTTTTTGTTATATTTATAAAAAAGTACGCGATAAATTTTGTTATTCGCTCAGTTTGAATTACCTTTGTACCAAAATAGGCTTATTGATAAATGAACGGTAAAGAATTCTTGAATAAGTTCAAAAGCACTTACCTTTGGGCCAACCTTCTCGGAATGGTTCTGGTAATCGTGCTGATAGTGATGGGCGTAAAGTTTGGTATGGACACCTACACCCATCATGGAGAGGCTATAGCTGTGCCTGACGTTCGCCGTCGCTCATTTGATGAGGCTGAGCGCCTACTCAAGCAGCTCGGCTTCAATGTTGAGGTAGTGGATACGGGCTATGTGAAGACATTGCCTGCAGATGCTGTGCTTGAACTTTCGCCAGAAGCTGGTTCGAAGGTAAAGAGCGGTCGTACTATCTATCTCACGATTAACGCTTCTGATTCTCCTGTACTTACCCTTCCTGACGTGATTGACAACTGCTCTTTCCGTGAGGCTCAGGCAAAGCTTACTGCCATGGGATTCCTTGTCGGTGATCCTCAGTATATCACTGGTGAGAAGGATTGGGTGTATGGCGTGAAGTGTAATGGCAAGAGTCTAAATGCAGGTGCCAGGGTTTCTATTGAAGATAAGGTAGTGCTTCAGGTAGGTAGTGGTACCCGTGATGCCTCTGAGGAGGTAATTGTTACCGATGCTGTGTATGATAATATGCCAGAGCATGGTGATGTCAATAGCGGTGAGGTGGATGGATTCGAGGTCGTACCATAAGATTTAGGTTCCGATGATGTTCCTATATGGTTCCCATATGACTCCCATGTAACTCCCATTTTCTCCCATCTATAGAATGGGACTTAGAACGGACTCACAACGGAGGTACAACGGACCTACAACGGAGGATGAACGGAAGAGTAACGAAGTAAAAAAGTAAAGATAAAGTTTTGAAAGAACAAGAAGAAATATTCGACGATATAGAATTCGATGAGGTTGAGGAACCTCAGGGTGAAGATGGACAGTTGTATGAGCATTTCCGAATTGTAGCTGATGCCGGTCAGGAGAAACTCAGAATCGACAAGTTCCTCTTCGAGCACATGCAGCATTCATCACGCAATCGCATTCAGGCAGCTGCTGAGGCTGGCTACATTCATGTGAATGATAAGCCGGTGAAGAGCAACTACAAGGTTCGTCCAGGTGACGTGATTACGTTGATGCTCTCACGACCAAAGCACGATACGACTATCTATCCAGAGGAAATTCCATTGAATGTGGTCTTTGAGGATGATAATCTCATGGTCATCAACAAGGAGACAGGAATGGTTGTTCATCCAGGTGCAGGAAACTTCAACGGAACTCTTATCAATGCTGTAGCCTGGCACATGAAAGATGTTCCTGAGTTCGACCCAAACTCACCGGAGGTTGGTCTTGTGCATCGTATCGACAAAGATACCAGCGGATTGCTCGTAGTGGCTAAGACACCAGAGGCAAAGTCGGCTCTTGGAAAACAGTTCTTCAATAAATCAACACATCGTTCTTACCATGCTCTCGTGTGGGGACATTTCACCGAGGACGAGGGTAGGATAGAGGGTAATATAACCCGTGATCCTAAGGATAGGCTCAGAATGACGGTGGCTCCACCTGATTCAGGAATAGGCAAGCCTGCCGTTACCCATTGGAAGGTGATTGAGAAGTTCGGCTATGTGACTTTGATTGAGTGTATTCTCGAGACAGGCCGTACTCATCAGATCAGAGCACACATGAAGCATATCGGTCATCCGCTCTTCTGCGATGAGAGATATGGTGGTTCAGAGATGCTTCGTGGCACTCGTTCTTCTACATACAAGGCGTTCATCCAGAACTGCTTCAAGCTTTGTCCACGTCAGGCTTTGCACGCTAAGACACTTGGTTTCGTGCATCCTGTAAGTGGTGAGCAAATGGACTTTACAAGCGAATGGCCTTCGGATTTCGCTGCTCTTATTGAGAAGTGGAGAACTTACGTGAATGGCGCAAACGCATTCTTAAACGAAAAATAAAAACAATACATAATATGGCAAATATCAAACGCACAATAGCCATCGTTTGTGGTGGCGATTCTTCTGAGCACGATGTATCAATGCGCTCAGCTCAGGGACTTTATTCTTTCTTCGACAAGGAGAAGTATGATCTTTATATCGTAGATATCAAGGGACAGGATTGGCATGTGAACTTCCCAGATGGCTCAATTGCTCCTATCGACCGTAACGATTTCTCTTTCACTCACAATGGAAAGACCATCGTAGTAGATTATGCTTATATCACTATCCATGGCACCCCAGGTGAGAATGGACTTCTTCAGGGCTATTTCGACCTTATTCATCTTCCATACTCTACAAGTGGTGTGCTCGTTGAGGCTCTTACCTTCGATAAGTTCGTGCTTAACAACTACCTCCGTGGTTTCGGAGTATCAGTTGCAGAGAGCGTGCTTGTTCGTCGTGGTGATGAGGATTCTCTCACAGAAGAGCAGCTTCAGAAGACCGTTGGTTTCCCTTGCTTCGTAAAGCCTGCTGCTGATGGTAGTAGCTTCGGAGTAAGTAAGGTGAAGGAATTTGACCAACTTGCACCTGCTTTCCGTAAGGCATTCATGGAGAGCGATACCGTTATGATCGAGAGCTATCTTGAGGGTACTGAGATTTCTCAGGGATGCTACAAGACAAAGG
Organism: Prevotellaceae bacterium UBA1710; assembly: GCA_002317355.1. Taxonomy (GTDB): domain Bacteria; phylum Bacteroidota; class Bacteroidia; order Bacteroidales; family Bacteroidaceae; genus Prevotella. Next base: position 72,384 of record DCJC01000050.1, read on the forward strand.
AGAAGTCGGTTGTTCTTCCTGCTACTGAGGTTGTTACAGAGAATGAGTTCTTCGACTACGACGCTAAGTATAATGGTCAGGTTCAGGAGATTACTCCTGCTCGTCTTGCTCCTGAGACTTCAGAGCGTGTGGCAAAGATCACATCTGCCATCTATGATATCCTTCATGCTAATGGTATCATCCGTATCGACTACATCATCTCAAAGCAGGCTGATGGAACTGATAAGATCAATATGCTTGAGATCAACACAACTCCTGGTATGACTGCAACTTCATTCATCCCACAGCAGGTGCGTGCTGCAGGTCTTGATATCAAGGATGTGCTTAGTGACATCGTAGAGAATCAGTTCTAAATCGTAGATGGAGAAAATGACAATTCACGATTTCGATGATATTCGTCCTTACGAACCTGAGGAGGTATGGGGTATAATCGATGATCTGCTTAAGGATAGGCAGTTCTCGAAGGTGCTCAAAGGTCTTGTGCCTTGGCTCCCTAAGTCTGTTCGTAATGGTTTGATACGTATGCTTCTCTGGAATGTGAAGACCTCACAGGATTTTCAGGTGCGTCTGATGAAGCCTATCGTTAATTTCGTACGCTTCAGAACAACGACTTCGAGTGGTTGCGGATTCGATAAGAGTCTTGATAAGAATGGTAGTTACATTTTCCTTTCAAATCATCGTGACATCGTACTCGATTCTGCTTTTCTTGATGTAATGCTCATCAAGAATAAGTTTGCCAAGACCTGCGAGATTGGTATTGGTAATAATCTTCTTATCTATCCTTGGATTGAGAAGCTCGTAAGACTTAATAAGTCATTCATTGTTCGTAGAGGACTTTCGCCAAAGGAGATGCTTCGCTCAAGTATTCTCATGAGCCAATACATTCACTTTGCTGTGAATGAGAAGCATGAGAATGTGTGGATCGCTCAGCGTGAAGGTCGTGCTAAGGATTGTGATGACAGAACTCAGGAAGCTGTACTCAAGATGTTCGCTATGGGAGGCGAGGGTAGTGTTATCGATCGTCTGAAGCATCTGCACATCGTACCTCTTGCTATCTCTTACGAATATGACCCATGCGACTATCTCAAGGCTGAGGAATTCCAGTTCAAGAGAGATGTCGAAGGTTGGAAGAAGAGCAAGCAGGATGACCTTGACAATATGAAGACAGGTATCTTCGGTAAGAAAGGACATCTGCATTATGAGGCAGCACCTTGTATTGATGCATGGCTTGATACCCTTCCTGCGGATATGCCAAAGCAGGAAGTCTTTGCTGCCGTTGCAAAGCATATCGATGAGGAGATTCATAAGCGCTATCGTCTTTATCCGGGAAACTGGATTGCACTTGATGAGATAGAAGGAACTCCAAAGGCACATGCTGATAAATACACCGAAGCTGACGTAAAGGTGTTTGAGGATTATGTCGCTCAGAGACTATCGCTTGTTCGTGTACCAAATCCTGATAAGCCTTTCCTCCGTGAGAGGTTGCTCACTATGTATGCGAACCCAGCCCGTAACTACCTTAATGCAAAGGCTTAGAATACTTGAAACTCGTGTGTTTGCATAGGAACTTTTTGCTCGTAGTAGCCTTTCTGCTTATGGTTTCATGTACTGTTGAGCCATACGAGTCAGGTGATTCCTCCCTCTCTTACCTTAAGGCAGAGATGGTGGATATGCGTGTTATGGGCAAAGGTGTCCAGAGTATTCTGAGCGATGAAGATGAACAGCTTCGTGTCTCTTCTGAATTTCAGGTGCCTCAGAAAATGGAGCGTAACGATACAATCTATCGCATGATGCTCTATTATAATAAGGTGGGAGAAGCACCTATTGAGATAAAGTCGATGAGACTTGCTCATGTGGTAAATCCTGCAAAGAAGGATAAGGCATTAACTCTTGCTGACGATCCGTTGAAGCTCATAAGTGTCTGGAAGGCAAAGAATAGTACTTACCTGAATCTGTCTCTTGGGCTTATGACTGGTAATGCAGAGGATGAGGATGCTATTCAGAAGATAGCTGTTGTGGCAGATTCTACGATAACGGCAGCTGATGGTAGTAAGACTCACTATCTCACACTTCATCATGACCAGGATGAGATTCCAGAATACTACACTCAGACAGCCTATGTGAGTATTCCAATGAAGGAGTATGCGAAAGGCGATAAAATTAGCATAAGAATGAATACGTATTCTGGTTGGATTGAGAAGATATTCGCAAAATAAGCGTGATATGCAAGAAATATCCAATAATATGCAATGAATTTGCCTTAAAATTCATGAATATTACAAAAATATTCAGTTTTTAGGGATATTATTTGGATATATGCAGGAATATTTGTAATTTTGCAGCCCCAAACGAATAATTTCTGCATATTGATGAAAAAGAACGATAGAATGGCGGCATTGAGGGCGGTTATCGCTCGCAAGGAGTTGAGCTCACAGGATGAAGTTATAAAAGCTATGGCGCTTGAAGGCTTTACGGTAGCTCAATCAACTCTTTCGAGAGATATGACCAAGCTCAGGATTGTAAAGAAGATGATGCCTGATGGCAGATCTATTTATCTTCTGCCTGAAGAGACTCAATACAAGCGTGTGTATCAGGCATACACTTTGAATGATAATCCGCCAGTTCCAGGTTTTGTCTCTATGCAGTTCTCTGGAAATATGGGGGTAATAAAAACAAAGCCGGGGCATGCTGGAAGCATAGCTTATCATTTGGATACAGCTTTGCCAGAAGGTGTACTTGGTACCATAGCCGGAGATGACACGATATTCGTGGTGGTGAATCAGGAGATACCTATAAAGCAGGTGTCGGAAAATATCACCAAGGCTTTAAAAGATAATCACTAAATATTCAATACAGAAAATTCTTTAAGATTAAAGATGGCAAATATAAAGATTTTGGTTGCTGACGCGAGTCATGAAAAGTATGTAGATACTATACTTGATACTATCCGTATTGCAGCAAAGAAGCGCGGTACTGGTATCGCGGAGCGTACACACGAGTACGTTGCTACCAAGATGAAGGAAGGCAAGGCTATTCTTGCTCTTGATACAGATGTTCAGACTGAATTGGGCGATAAGTTCGTGGGTTTCAGCTATATTGAAACCTGGGGCAATAAGTCGTACGTTACAACATCTGGTCTTATCGTTCACCCTGACTATCTCGGAATGGGTGTGGCAAAGCGTATCAAGAACTATACATTCACATTGGCTCGTGTACGTTGGCCTCATGCAAAGATCTTCTCTCTTACAAGTGGTGATGCTGTTATGAAGATGAACACTCAGCTTGGCTATGTTCCTGTATCATTCAATCAGCTTACCGATGATGATGCCTTCTGGCGTGGATGTGAGGGATGCACCAATCATGATATCCTTACAGCCAAGCAGAGAAAGTTCTGTATCTGTACTGGTATGCTCTATGATCCGGAGAAGCATTCAGGTGAACCAACTCCGATTGAGGTGTTCCAGGATGTCATCCGTACTCTTACTTTAAGAGGTATCCAGTTCTAAGGTAGTATTCAGATTAAAGGAAATAATAAAAATAAAATCGAAATAAAAATGGCAAAGAAGAAAGTAGTGGTTGCCTTCAGTGGTGGCCTTGACACAAGTTACAACGTGATGTACCTTACCAAGGAAATGGGTTATGAGGTTTATGCTGCATGTGCTAACACTGGTGGTTTCAGCGAGGAGCAGCTTAAGACAAACGAGGAGAATGCTTATAAGCTCGGTGCTGTTAAGTATGTTACTCTCGATGTAACTAAGGAGTATTATGATAAGTCTCTGAAGTATATGGTTTATGGCAATGTTCTCCGTAACAATTGCTATCCTATCTCTGTATCTTCTGAGCGTATCTTCCAGGCTATCGCTATTGCTCGCTATGCTAAGGAGATTGGTGCTGATGCTATCGCACACGGTTCAACTGGTGCTGGTAACGACCAGATCCGTTTCGACATGACTTTCCTCGTTATGGCTCCAGGTGTAGAGATCATCACTCTCACTCGTGACCGTAACCTCAGCCGTCAGGAAGAGGTTGACTACCTCAATGCAAATGGTTATTTCGCTGACTTCACAAAGCTGAAGTATTCTTATAATGTAGGTATCTGGGGAACTTCTATCTGTGGTGGTGAGATCCTCGACTCAAAGCAGGGACTTCCAGAGTCTGCATATCTCAAGCACGTTACTAAGGAAGGTCCAGAGACTCTGAAGCTCGGTTTCGAGAAGGGTGAGCTCTGCTCTGTAAATGGTGTTGAGTATGAAGATAAGATCAAGGCTATTCAGGCTGTAGAGGAGATTGGTGCTGCCTATGGTATCGGTCGTGACTGTCACGTAGGTGATACAATCATCGGTATCAAGGGACGTGTAGGTTTCGAGGCTGCTGCTCCAATGCTTATCATCGGTGCTCACAGATTCCTTGAGAAGTACACATTGTCTAAGTGGCAGCAGTACTGGAAGGATCAGGTAAGTAACTGGTACGGTATGTTCCTTCACGAGTCTCAGTATCTTGAGCCAGTTATGCCAGATATCGAGGCTATGCTCGAATCTTCTCAGCGTAACGTTACTGGTGTAGTAGAACTTGAGCTCCGTCCACTCGGTTTCCAGACTGTAGGTGTTGATTCACCAAACGACCTCGTTAAGAATAAGCTTGGTGAGTATGGTGAGACAGCTAAGGCTTGGTCTTCAGAGGATGCTAAGGGCTTCATCAAGGTTACATCTACTGCTCTTCGTGCTTACTATCTCGCTCACCCAGGTGAAAGAGACTAAATAAATTAATCCCTCCTTTCGTGGAGGGATTCTAATAATTATTCCTATGCAAAAGAAATTCTATCTATCTCAGAAAGACAAGAAAATAGGTGGTGTCTGTGGTGGACTCGCTGAGTATTTTGAGGTTGATCCTTTCATGGTTCGCCTTGTCGTTTTCCTTGCTATGTTCTTTGGAGGCGTAAGTTTTTGGGTTTATATCATTATCTGGCTTCTTGCTCCGAAAGGCCCTGAGGTAGGTGGATACTTGAAATAATATGGTAAGAGTAGGTATTCTTGGAGCTGCCGGTTATACTGGTGGCGAACTTATAAGATTATTGATTAATCACCCTGAGGCTGAGATCGTATTCGCTAATAGTGAGTCAAACGCAGGCAACAAGGTGTATGATGTTCACGAAGGACTCATCGGTGACACAGAACTTGAGTTCACAAGTGAGATGCCTTTCGATAAGGTTGACGTTGTGTTCTTCTGCTTCGGTCATGGCAAGAGTGAGGCTTTCCTTAAGGAGCATACAATTCCTGCAAACGTGAAGATCATCGACCTTGCTCAGGACTTCCGTATCAAGGGCGATCACGATTATGTTTACGGTTTGCCTGAGACACATCGTGAGGAGATTGCAAAGTGTCAGCATCTTGCTAATCCAGGTTGCTTTGCAACTTGTATTCAGGAAGGTCTTCTTCCACTTGCAAAGGCAGGAATCCTTACCCATGATATTGCTGTAAATGCTATCACAGGTTCTACAGGTGCTGGTCAGAAGCCAGGTGCTACAACTCATTTCTCATGGCGCAACAATAACTTCTCTGTCTATAAGCTCTTCACTCATCAGCATCTGCATGAGATCTGCCAGACATTGAACGAGCTTCGTCCAAAGTCAGCTCCACGTGCTATCGATACACTCGATGAGGGCTTCGTAGGTGATGGAATCACAGTTGACTTCATCCCTTACCGTGGTGACTTCCCTCGTGGTATCTTCTGTACAGAGGTTATCACATGTGATGCTCCTCAGGACAAGGACGCTATCGTAGCTCTCTATAAGGAATTCTTCAAGGATGCAGCCTTCACTCATTATTCTGACAAGGCTCTCGACCTCAAGCAGGTTGTAAACACAAACAAGTGTCTGCTTCATGTAGAGGTGTTTGGTCGTAAGATTGTTGTAACATCTATGATCGATAACCTTCTCAAGGGTGCAGTAGGTCAGGCTGTTCAGAATATGAACATCATGTTCGGTCTTGATGAGAAGGCTGGTCTTAACCTTAAGGCTGCTGCATTCTAATTAGTCATTATTGTAAAATATAATGTGAGTTAGATAATATCTTCTTGCTTTTCTCCTTCGAAATGGCAAGGTTGAAGCTTCGTTATGATTAGGGGGTAAACTCAGTGAAGGTCTGCTCTGGGTTCGCTCTGTAATAGGAGCTTCACTGAGTTTACCCCCTTGCCATAGCGGAACATCTGCAAAGGTGTGGTGAAGCGATAAGATTATCATAATACTCACACATAATAATAAATAAAATGGAACTCTTTGACGTTTATCCACTTTTTGATATCGCAATAGATCATGGCAAGGGTTGTCATGTATGGGATGAGGAAGGTCAGGAATATCTTGATCTCTATGGTGGTCATGCCGTAATCTCAGTTGGTCATGCTCATCCTCATTATGTAGAGGCTATCAGCAAGCAGGTTGCAAAGCTTGGCTTCTACTCTAACTCAGTTCAGAACCCTCTTCAGAAGGAGCTTGCAAAGCGTCTCGGTAAGGCTTGTGGTTATGAGGATTATCAGCTTTTCCTTATCAACTCAGGTGCTGAGGCTAATGAGAATGCTCTCAAACTCGCTTCTTTCCATAATGGTCGCACACGTGTGCTTTCTCTTGAGAAGGCTTTCCATGGTCGTACCTCTCTCGCGGTTGAGGCAACAAACAATCCTAAGATCATTGCTCCTATCAACGCTAATGGTCATGTGACTTATCTTCCTATCAATGATCTTGCTGCTTGGGAAGCTGAGATCAGCAAGGGTGATGTTTGTGCTGTTATCATCGAGTGCATCCAGGGTGTAGGTGGTATCCGTATGGTAAGCAAGGAGTTCCTCCAGGGCATTCGTGCACTTTGTGATAAGTATGATACCGTTCTTATCTGTGATGAGATCCAGTGTGGCTATGGCCGTTCTGGTAAGTTCTTCGCTCACCAGTGGCTTGACGTTAAGCCAGATATGATTACCGTTGCTAAGGGTATCTGTAATGGCTATCCTATGGGTGGTGTTCTTATCTCTCCAAAATATAAGCCTGTCTATGGTCAGCTTGGTACAACATTCGGTGGTAATCATCTTGGTTGTGCAGGTGCTATTGCAGTACTCGATATCATGGAGAAAGAGAATCTCATAGAGAATGCAAACAAGGTTGGTACTTATCTCATCGAGACTCTTACTGCAGAAATGAAGGCTGGTAACCTCCCTCACGTTATTGATGTTCGTGGTGAAGGTCTTATGATCGGTATTGAACTCGATATTCCTTACAAGGAACCTCGTACTCGTCTTATCAAGGAGCAGCATTGCTTCACAGGTTGTGCAGGTACAACCGTGATTCGTCTTCTCCCACCTCTCTGCATCTCTATGGCAGATGCTGATGATTTCATCGCTCGCTTCAAGGCTGCGTTGTAATCTGAACTAACAACATAAACAATAATAGAAAATGAATATTACAGTTATTGGAGCTGGAAACATGGGTGGAGCCCTTATTCATGGATGGGCAAAGAGTGGCAAGTTGTCTTCTCTCACCATTTCTGATAAGAATGAGGCTCTTCTCGATAGTTTCAAGTCTTCTTACCCAACAATAAATACCACTACAGATAACGTTGCTGCTGTAAAAGGTGCAGACATCGTTGTTGTAGTTGTTAAGCCTTGGCTCATGCCAGTTGTGCTTGATGAGATTAAGCCTGCTCTTGATCTTGAGAAGCAGATTATCGTATCTGATGCAGCAAACTATACTACAGAAAAGCTCGCTGAGCAGCTTGGCGTTTCAGGTCAGTTCTGCTATGTTATTCCTAATATCGCAGCTGAGTTTGGTGCAAGTATGAGTTTCGTGGCAAAGGGTAAGGATACTTCTGATGAAAGTCTTGCTAAGGTTAAGGAACTTTACGATCTTTGTGGTGATACTCTCGTTGTTACAGAGAATCTCGTAGGTCCTGGTATGATGATGGCAAGTTGCGGTATCGCTTACGTAATGCGTTATATCCGTGCTCAGATGGAGGGCGGTTGTGAGATGGGCTTCTATCCACAGCAGGCTAAGCAGATCGCTTTGCAGACAATGCAGGGTGCTGTTTCTCTTCTCAAGGAGACAGGTTGGCATCCAGAGGAGGCTATCGATAAGGTTACAACTCCTGGTGGTGTAACTATCAAGGGACTTAACGAACTTGATCACTCTGGCTTCAACTCTGCTGTAATCAAGAGCCTTAAGGCAGGCTTAAAGTAAAACATTGCCTTGATTTAGGCAGTTCAGCCGCTTGCGTAATATGAAAAGAATCGTAGTAAAAGTAGGATCTAACGTTCTCACCACAGACTCTGGTAAGCTCGACATCACTCGTATGTCGTCTCTCGTTGACCAGATTGCTTGGCTTCGCTGGCATGGATATGAGGTGATTCTGGTCAGCTCTGGTGCGGTGGCTTGTGGTCGTCGTGAGCTTCAGGTTGACCATCATCTTGACTCTGTAGAACAGCGTCAGCTCTTCTCTGCAATGGGACAGGTTAAGTTGGTGAATCTCTATTATGACCTCTTCCGTGAGTACAATATCCATATTGGTCAGGTGCTGACTATGAAGTCTAATTTCCAGACTCCAGAGCAGTATCGCAATCAGCAGGCTTGTATGGAGGTTATGCTTCAGCATGGTGTCATCCCTGTTGTTAACGAGAATGATACCGTCTGCGTTACCGAGTTGATGTTCACCGATAATGATGAGCTGTCAGGGCTTATTGCTCAGATGATGAAGGCTGAGGCTCTCATTCTTCTCTCTAACATTGATGGCATCTATACCGGTAATCCTTCTGACCCAGAGTCAAAGGTTATTCGTTCTGTTGCTCCTGGTGAGAGTCTGGATAAGTACATCCTTCCTTCAAAGAGTTCTGCAGGTCGTGGTGGTATGGAGTCAAAGTACAATACTGCTTGCCTTACAGCAGAAGCTGGTATCAAGGTTATCATTGCTAATGGTAATCGTCCTGATATTCTTCGCTCTTTGCTTGAGAAACCAGAAGAGACTGTTCATACGGTTTTCCTACCAAAATAATATTAAAAGAAAATAATTTATGCTCGAAATATTCTCGAAAGTTAAGACTGCGAGTCGTTCACTCGCTTTGATCCCAGACAATCGTCGTGATGAGATCTTGCTTGCTGTAGCTGATGCTATCCTTGCAAATGAGACATCACTTCTTGAGGCTAATGCAAAGGACTTGTCAAGAATGGATAAGTCTAATCCTCTTTATGATCGTCTGCAGCTTACTCCCGATCGCCTTGCTGGTATTGCGTCTGATATGCGCCATGTGGCAGCCTTACCTTCTCCGCTTGGTCGTGTTCTCAAGGAGAAAACTCTCGAGAATGGTCTTCATCTCCGTCGTGTGTCTGTACCTTTTGGTGTGATAGGCATGGTGTATGAGGCTCGTCCTAATGTTTCTTTTGATGTTTTCTCTCTCTGTTTCAAGAGTGGTAACGCATGTATCTTGAAGGGAGGTAAGGATGCTGACGATTCTAATCAGGCTATTGTAGCTCTTATCCATAGCGTACTTGATAAGTTCGGCGTGGATAATGATATCGTTGCTCTTCTGCCTTCTACACATGAGGCCACAGCTGAGATGCTTAATGCAGTAGGTTACATTGATGTTTGCATCCCTCGTGGTGGTCGTCGTCTTATCGACTTCGTTCGTGATACTGCTAAGGTTCCTGTAATCGAGACAGGTGCTGGCGTTGTTCATGCTTATTTTGATAAGGATGGTAACCTTGAAATGGGTAAGCGTATCATCAACAATGCAAAGACTCGTCGTGTGAGTGTATGTAATGCTCTTGACTGCCTTCTTATTAATAAGGAGAGAATTGCTGATCTTCCTTCTATCTGTGAGATTCTTGCAAAGAGCAATGTGAAGATCTATGCTGATGAGGCTGCTTATGTTGTTCTTGCAGGTAATTATAATGATGAGCTTCTGCTTCATGCTACTGATGAGACATTCGGCACAGAGTTCATGGCTTATTCTATGGCAATCAAGACAGTTGATTCTGCTGCTGATGCTATTGCTCACATCGCTAACTACGGATCTGGACATAGCGAGTGCATCATTACCGATAATAAGGAAACAGCTTCTGCATTCCAGATGCAGGTTGATGCAGCTTGTGTTTATGTTAATGCTCCAACAAGTTTTACCGATGGTGCTCAGTTCGGCCTTGGTGCAGAGATAGGTATCTCTACACAGAAACTTGGTCCTCGTGGTCCTATGGCTCTTGAGGAGATTACAACATACAAGTGGCTTATTGAGGGTAACGGTCAAATCCGCCCTTAGTTTTTGTGACTCAAGTACAGTTCAAGGCGGTATCACCGCCTTGTTCTCGTTTTAATGATTAACTTATAATATTATTCTATCTACATTATGACAATATCTTCTCTTTACGATATTTTCCTTCAGCATCCTGTAATCACAACAGATAGTCGTGATTGTCCTGCAGGTAGTATCTTCTTTGCTCTTAAGGGAGAGACCTTTGATGGTAATGCGTATGCTCTGAAGGCTCTTGAACTTGGTTGTGCTTATGCCGTTATTGATGAGGCTGAGTATGCTACTGATTCTCGTTGCATTCTTGTTGAGGACGTGTTGACTACTCTTCAGCTTCTTGCCAATTTCCATCGCAAGGCTCTTGGCACTCCTGTTATTGGTGTGACAGGTACTAATGGAAAGACTACAACAAAGGAACTTATCTCTGCAGTTCTTTCCGAGAAGTATAATGTTCTCTTTACTCAGGGCAACTTCAATAATCATATTGGTGTGCCTAAGACTCTTCTTCGTCTGACAAAGGAACATGAAATCGCAGTAATCGAGATGGGAGCAAATCATCCAGGCGAGATTAAGACCCTTGTTGATATCGTTGAGCCGGATTTCGGAATAATTACTAATGTAGGTAAGGCACATCTTGAGGGCTTTGGCTCTTTCGAGGGGGTGATTCGTACTAAAGGTGAACTTTATGATTTCCTTCGTTCTTCAAAAGAGCATGGTGTCACCTTGCCTTGTGGTCAGGTGAAGGAATGTCCAAAGGTTTTCATTCATGCGGACAACGAACATCTGCTTGGTATCTCTCGTGACCTATCTCTTATTAAATATGGTACAGTAGCTTCTGCGGATCTTGCAGTTTGGGGTGAGGTAACTGAATGTGCTCCGTTCCTTTCTTTCTCTTGGAAGAACCAGATCGAGGGTTCTGATGCTCCTCTTCATCATGTGGATTCTCATCTTATTGGCTCCTATAATATTTATAATATGTTAGCAGCAGCTACTATTGGTTTGTATTTTGGAGTTTCAGAAGAACAGGTTGATCATGCACTTTCAAACTATATTCCAAGTAATAATCGTTCTCAGCTTACGGTTACTGCATCCAATAAGCTCATCGTTGATACCTATAATGCAAACCCAACAAGCATGAATGCTGCTTTGTTGAACTTCCGTGACATGAAGGTTTCTCCAAAGATGGCTATTCTTGGTGATATGCGTGAATTGGGTGAGGTAAGTGCAGAGGAACATCAGAAAGTTGTCGATTTTCTGAAGGAAACAGATATCACCGATGTATGGCTTGTTGGCTCTGAGTTTGCTAAGACAGATTGTGGTTATCGTAAGTTTGATAATGTTGATCAGGTAAAGGAAGAAATTGCATCCTGTCCACCAAAGGATAAATACATATTGATTAAAGGTTCTAACGGAATAAAACTCTTCCAGCTTCCGGAATTGCTTTAATTGTGAATCCCTCACAAGTACTGCAAAAAGCCGAGTTTGGCTTTGTTCTGCTCATATTTTCCATTGTTAGCAGGTTTCTCTTGATATTTGTCATCTAAACCCTAAAAATAGCACTTTTTCTGAAAATAATCCCCGAAAAATTTGGTGGGTTCAGAAAAAAGCAGTACTTTTGCACTCGCTTTCGGAAAAACGGTAGCAAACACCGCTTGAAAGATAGCGGAAAGAAAGAGTTCTTTGAAAAGATTTAC
>DCJC01000058.1 GCA_002317355.1 Prevotellaceae bacterium UBA1710
TCGTTACCATGTTTCCTTTTTCATAAAGACCCTCTCTCTCCCCCTTAAGGGGGAAGTAAACCGCTGAGAGGTAAGCGGGGCTCAGTGGAAAAATCATGGGAAACCCACAAATAGGTAATAGAGAAAAAACTTTTCATGGTGTCTCTTTTTAGGTCTTTGCTTGTGGCAAATCCCTGGCTGATGTGAGCTCTCCTTTTTCCTGATAAGCCTTTGGGGCTTCCCGATAAAAATGAGAACTCACCCAGCCGATCCACCGTGAAAAGACAAAATAACGAAAAAATGCTCCTGCGGTCGTTAAAAAATGGCTCCACCCCCTGTTGCCGAATGGATTTTTACGCCTTAAGGCGCTATTTTGAATTCTGTTTTGTCTTGTTTATGTCTTCCAGTAGTCTGATGTGATTGTTTACTGGGAGCCACAAAGCTCACAAGGAAACAAGCATATCTGACTACAAGGGATGGCAGTAAGCCAGACCTATAACGGAAGACATTAACAAGTATTTTGCTCTACTATTTATTTCCGAGTTTCCCATGCTTTTCCACTGATCAACTAATTAACGTGAGTTCGACGAATTTGTTAGTCGCTTGATTGATGAGCCCCGAAGAGGGCGTCACCTAAAAGGGCAGCCCTCACGGACTGCCCTTTTAGGTGACGCCAACTTCGGGGCTCGCACATCACAACCCCTTTATTTTTCTGAATACCTAATATTTGAAATTCGTCGAACTCACGTTAATTACAAATTACAATGGCAAAAAAAATACCTCCCAATCGCGAGATTGGGAGGTGAATATTCAATTATAAAACTTTTACTAATTTCCTATTGGATTTATGAAGTAGGTTTACTGAAGCTCAGAAACCTGCTTTGCCATAGCGTTTTCAGGCTCCATCTCGAGGATCTTGCTTGCAAATTCCTTTGCTGATGGAATATCCTCCTGTACCTGGATGAAGTATACCATGTTGTACTGGTAAGCCTGCTTGAGCTGGCTGAGGTCAGCAGCCTCCTTTGTCTCAAGTCCGTTGATGATCTCGATGAGCTTGTCGTAGTGTGGCTTAGCAAGACCAGCCTTGTCCTGAGGGTCGAGGATGAATGCGAGCTTAGCACGCTGCATTGTTACGCTCTGCTCGAATGCAGGGAACTCCTTAGTGATTTCTGCGAATACGTTGTCAGCCTTCTTGATTGCCTCTTCCTTCTGCTCTGGAGTAGCGTTCTCTTCGAGTGCCATCTGACGATAGAGGAGTGCAAGACCGTTCTTGATGTTTGCAGTCATGTTGCCCTGATTACCCTTGATGTACTTCTCGTAGTATGCGAGTGCATTTGGATAATCGCTCATTGACTTGTAGATGTCAGAGATGTTCTTGTAAACAGCAACCTTCTGTGAAGCCTCGATGCCACGGTCGCTGATAACTTTCTCGAACTGTGCGATAGCCTCGTCGTTTCTCTTAAGCTTCTGGAGAGCTGTACCGTAGTTGATATAGTCGAGAGCTGTGTACTTTGGATCGTCAGATGCGTTGAAGAGACGGTCTGCGTACTTGAGTGCCTCCTCGTTTCTATCAAGGTTTACGAGATTGAAGAGAGAGAGACGGTTGAGTGAGAGGTAGCGTGGGAACTTCTGGTTACCGTACTGTGAAACCTCGAGTGACTTCTCATAGTTCTGCTTGAGGAAGAGAAGCATTGAGTAATCAGCGAGCTGATAGTTCTCGAATGTGCTGAGCTTAGCCTTTGAGTAGTACTCGATTGCTGCATCATTGTTGTTTGCCTTTGCCTGGATTTCAGCAGCGATGAGGTCAACTGGGTAAGATGGGTCGATTGAACGAAGCTGCTCGAGCTTAGCGATAGCACCTTCTGGGTCAGCCTTTGAGTTAACCTGTGCAAAGCGGCGGTAACCTTCTGGATTCTGAGGGTCGAGCATGATAGCATTCTCGAACCAGCTTGAAGCTGCACCACCGTCATCCTTCATTACGCAGATATCACCCTTAAGAACGTAACCGTCACCGCAGTTCTTGTTTGCCTTGATAGCGAGGTCTGCATACTTGTCTGCATTCTCGAAGTCCTTTGCATTGAGGTATGCACGTCCGATACCTGCAATTGCCTTAGCGTCCTTCTTGACTGTCTTATAGACTGCGTTAACCTGCTTAGCTGCATCTGGTGCACCTGCCTTAATGATCTCTGTAGCCTGAGCTACTGCATTAGTAGCATCCTGAGCCATAACAGGAGCGCTGATGACTGTCATCATTGCTCCGATAATAAAGTATTTAGCTGTTTTCATAATTTCTGAAATTTAAATTGGTTTTACGTTAATGTGAATTGTTTAGGTCTTTGGGCTGAGGATTTTTAGTTTATTGCCTCATAATATACCGTTTAACCATTCAAGCTTTGCTTGTATCTATTTATTGGACGTAGTTTAAGCGAAAATGTTGCATTTGTTTAAGGATTTTAACTTAATACGCCCTTTTTTTTATTTTCTTAAAAAGATTATGAGCAAAAAGCGATAATTATTTACTATTTAGATATTTACTATTTACTATTTATTTACTAATTCTTCTCGCGGATGGCATTTACTATTTTTGAGTTCTTACTGCGATAACTAAAATAGTAAATAGCACGAATAGTACATAAATAGTAAATAGTACATAGTGAAATAGTACATTAATCTACCTTTACTTCTCTGATTGCAATGTTGCCATAGGCAGGGAGAAGACCAGCCTTGAACAGAATCATCTGACCGCGCTGACCGATGACAAACTGTGCAAATCCGTATGGGAGTCCGTAGCGTCCGCGTTCATCGTTAAGCAGTGCATAGAGGCTGCGGATGAACGGATATTTGTCATTATAGATATATCCCTGATAAGGCTTGTATGAATTCTTCCATGTTGCTGGCGCATTCTTTGCAACGAGCATCACACGGATGTTGTGATTGAATGTGAGGTTTGTTGTGTCGCGCTTGTCGTTGAGCCAGTTGCTGCCGATAATACCCATTGCACCAGGATTTTCCTCAACGTACTTTATTACGTCGGCTGTATTCTTTGTAGCGAAGGCATTTGGTGTTGTGATAGGCTTTCCGCCGAGGATAGAATCCTCCACGTAATGCACTGTGCTTGATGTCTTGTTGTCGAAGGCAACTATGATTTCACCGCGTGATGCGCTTTCTGGATAGATGTCCTTCCATTGTTTTGCCTCTCCTGTGAGGATTCGCTTCACGTCTTCAACGCAGATACATGAGTCGGTGTTGTGCTTGTTGACGATGATAGCCAGAGCATCATATCCTATCTTGATGCTGATAGGGAATCGGTTACGTGCTTTGAGGTTGTCGTATTCACTCTTCTTGAAATCACGTGAAGTGAACATCATAAGCAATGAGTCTTTGAGCAGAAGATTCATACCTTCTGATTCGCTCATGTACTTTGGTACGACAGTTGCGTCCTTATAAGTGTGGTGGAAGACCTCTATTTCTTCAGTTATGATAGGTGAGAAACTCTCATCTGCACCAAAGGAAATTTTACCTGTGGCGTAGGTATCTGTGCGCGCATTTGGGTCCTTCTTCTTATCTGAGCAAGAGGACAACATGCCTAATGTGAGCATAGATGCGATGATGAGAATAAATGATGATGTAAGGCGCTTCATTGCTTGGGTTAATCTAAAAAAAGTGAATAATTATGGTTCTTTTTTGAAGATTGGCTTGTCTTTTAATGTAATCTTGTATAGGATAGGCTTGCCAAATATAAATTATTTGGGCTCCCTCCTCTACGGAGAGAGAGGGAGCCCAAGGCTTAGTTTATTTTGTTTTGCGACGAGTCGCAAAAAACTAGCAGAGTATTACTGGAGACGGAATGTTACAGGGAGTGTGTACTTTACACGTACAGACTGACCATTCTGCTTACCAGGGATCCACTTAGGCATTGCGCTAACAACGCGCTGAGCTTCCTTATCCAATGATGGGTCAACTGACTTAGCGATGCGAACGTCGGTTACAGAACCGTCACGCTCTACAACGAATGTACAGATTACACGACCCTGGATGCCGTTCTCCTCAGCGATTGGTGGGTACTTGATTGACTTAGAGAGATAAGCCATAAGAGCTGAGTTACCGCCTGGGAATGAAGGCATCTGCTCAACTACGTCGAACACCTTGTTCTCTTCTTCCTTTGGCTTAACTGGCTCTGTTACGATAGCCTGCTTTGCCTGAAGCACTTCACCAGACTCATCGTTACCAACCACGTTAGCGAAACCGATAGCTACCTTAGAGTTCATGAGCTCGTCCTGAGACTTCATCTCATCCTCTGGGCGTACCTCATCGTCCTTCTTGATGACAGGAGCAGTGAACTTGATAGAGCTCTTAACCTTCTCTACAACTTCTTCAACCTTTTCCTGCTTAACGATTTCCTTACGCTCTACCTTAGCCTCCTTCTTCTGCTCCTGAAGAGCCGTAAGCTCTGTTACCTGCTCCATAGCCTGATGCTTAGCCTGATAATCATCATAAGCATTCTTAGCTACCATGTAAGCCATTACAAGAGCGAAGAGGATAAGTACAGTGATGATAGACTTGATATTACGAGAAGTGGTCTGACGACGAAGAACGTAAGCACCGTATTCCTTGTTACGATTTTCGAACATTAAGTCCGACCATCTGTTGTCAATAAGATCTATTTGTGACATTTTTCTTTTCCTTTCTTAAGTTAAAGTTACTAATAGATTACTCCTTGACATGAGCAGCCTCGAGAAGCTGCTTATCTTTCTCGTTAATCTTGTCAATTACATACTTACCTACAGAGCAGATCTGCATCTCATCGAGAGCGTCAACGAGGTTGATGTAGTTTGAGTTGTCAGTAGCCTTGATGATTACTGTCATTGTCTCAATCTTTTTGCCATCAACGTTATTACCACTCTTGATATCCTTGAGTGCCTGATCATACTCAGCCTGAGTCATCTTTGGATTCTGCTCACGCTTGAGATCGAGCTTTGCCTTTGCTGTCATAACGTCGAGAATTGGCTGTGTGCCATCCTCAGTTACGTGGCTGATAAGAGCCTTACGGATACCATCCTTACCCCAAGTAGTCTTCTTGAGACAAGTAGGATCTTCTGGCTTGATCTGACCCTCTACATAGTAGATCTGATTGTCAGCACCCAGGAACATTGTGATTGTATAAGACTCCTTAGTTACAGTCTTATCCTGATCCTGAACGTCCTTATCGTTAGTTGGCATACTCAACTCCATTGTCTGAGGCTTAGCCAAAGTGGTACAGAGCATGAAGAAGGTGATCAACAGCATCATCATATCCACCATAGGGGTGAAGTCTACACGAGTCTGCTGTTTTTTCTGTCTACTTTTCTTTACTTTTGCCATGGCTTAATCCTCCTGTGTTTTGAGTGAAGTGATCAGGAAGTAACGGTTCTCGTTAATGTCCTGAAGCTCGTTCATTACACGCTTGATAGTCTTATAAGGAGTGTCCTTGTCGGCCTTGATAGCAACCTTAATGTCGCTGTTGACATTACGTGCTTCCTTAACCCACATCTGGAACTCACTCTTACCACCATCAATACTATCCAATGGAATACCCATTTCCTTCAAGCTTTCACGACGCTGACTCTCTTCCATGTTGAGGAACTTCTCGATGTTGTTCATTGGAGTTCCGAACATAGGGTCAGACTTGAAGTTAGCAAGCTGTGTACCTGTCAGGCCGATACCGAACTGGTCGGTAACTGCGAGAACAACATCACCCAGCTGAATCTGGTTATCCATATTCATGAATACCTTGCCTTCCTTGTCGACAAGAATATTCAGCACATCCTTCTCAGGCACCTTGATCTCAGACACAGACTGTGGCTCAACAACCTTCACTGGCTCAGGCTTTGTAAAAGTAGAAGTCAGCATGAAGAAACAGAGCAACAGCACCATCACGTCTGACATAGGCGTCATATCGATCCAGATGTCTTGTTTCTTAAGTTTTACTTTACCCATAGTGATAAATGTTTTAAAGGGTTAGTAAAAACTTAAGCCTCGTCGTGGTTTGCCTCGTATGTCTGAGCAATAGTGTAACCAACCTCGTCGAGAGCGTATGTGAGCTTATCGATACGGTTAGAGAAGAAGTTGTAAGATACTACAGCGAGCCATGATGTCAAGATACCGAGAGCGGTATTGATAAGAGCCTCAGAAATACCAGTAGAAAGAGCAACAGAGTCACCACCACCACCAGAAGCAAGAGCAGCGAATGACTTGATCATACCAGTTACAGTACCGAAAAGAGCGGTAAGTGTACCAAGTGTTACGAGAGTAGCAAGGATAGGCATGTTCATCTGGAGAGTTGGCATCTCGAGCTGAACTGCTTCCTCGTGAGCCTGCTGGATCTTAGCGATCTTCTGAGCCTTCTTTACGCCCTGAAGAGCCTCAACCTCCTTGTAAGCCTTGAGAGAAGCACCAACAACGTTAGCGATTGTACCACGCTGCTTGTTGCAAAGGTTCTCAGCCTCAGCGAAGTCATTCTTAGCGAGAGCTGCCTTAATAGCAACAACGAACTTAGTAGTAGCCATCTTACCGAAAGCTGTCTTCTGAGCGAGGAAACGCTCGATAGAGAGACAAAGCACAGAAAGCATCAAAGTGATCAGCACTGGCACAACGATACCACCCTTGTAGATTGTACCGAGCATGTTACCATTGAGAACCTCACCTTCTGGGTCACCGCCTACGAAGTTAGCTGGGTTACCGAGAACAAACTTGAAGATACATACTGCAACAACGAACATTGCTGCAATGATCCAAAACGCATTACGAACGCCCTGGAAGCCAGAAGACTTCTTTGGGGCTGGCTTTTGTGTAGCTGCCATAATTTTTTTAGTTTAAGTTGTTAAATAAAAATTTGAGTTAATGAATTTTTCTTTTTTTGATTTACGGTTAAAGAGTTCTTAAGTTTGAACGAATTGTGTGCCTTAACAAGGCGTTTTTTCCCGTTTTCAAAGGCAAAGATACAAATTAATATTGAACTTTCCTTATTGATTAAGAACTTTTAACACTTTTTTTATTTCAAGCGTGCAAGACACTCCTTGATACGGCGCATTGCCTCTCGGATATTGTCATCGCTTGTAGCGTAGCTCATGCGGAAACACTCTGGGTCTCCGAATGCGTCACCACCTACAGTTGCAACGTGACCAACCTCGAGAAGGTACATTGCGAGGTCTGTAGAGTTCTGTATTGTGCGCTCTCCGTCTGTCTTGCCGTAGAAGCTTGTGCACTTTGGGAAGAGGTAGAATGCACCCTGTGGTACGTTAACCTCGAGTCCTGGAATGTCCTTTGCGAGCTCTACGATGAGGTTGCGACGACGCTCGAATGCTACGCGCATCTCCTCTACGCAGTCCTGTGAGAGAACATAAGCTGCCTCTGCTGCCTTCTGGCTGACAGAGCAAGGACCTGATGAGTACTGACCCTGGAGTTTGTTACAGCCCTTGACAATCCACTCTGGAGCTGCCATGTAACCGATACGCCATCCTGTCATTGCATAAGCCTTACTAACACCGTTGATGATGATAGTCTGCTCCTTCATGCCAGGGAACTGAGCGATGCTCTCGTGCTTGCCTACATAGTTGATGTGCTCGTAGATCTCGTCAGCGAGTACATATACTTCTGGGTGCTTCTTGAGTACGTTAGCGAGTCCCTCGAGCTCTTCCTTTGTATATACGCTACCTGTTGGGTTGCTTGGAGAGCAGAGGATAAGCATGCGTGTCTTAGGAGTGATAGCTGCCTCGAGCTGCTCAGGAGTGATCTTGAAGTTCTGGTCGAAGCCTGCTGGGATATGTACTGGGGTACCACCTGCAAGGAGAGCCATCTGTGGATAGCTTACCCAGTATGGTGTTGGGATAATTACCTCGTCGCCATCGTCAACAAGTGCCATGACTGCATTACATACAGCCTGCTTTGCGCCATTGCTGACGAGGATTTCTGATACTGAATAGTCGAGACCGTTCTCGCGCTTGAGTTTCTCAACTACAGCTTTGCGGAGGTCTGGATAACCAGGTACTGGAGAGTAGCGTGACCAGTTGTCGTCAACTGCCTTTTTAGCAGCTTCCTTAATGTGGTCAGGAGTGTTGAAATCTGGTTCTCCAACACTCATATTGATTACGTCGATACCCTGTGCCTTCATCTCGCTGCTCTTCTGAGACATAGCGAGAGTGGCAGATGGTGCAAGTCTGTTAAGACGGTTTGATAGATGTACCATGTATAATTTTGTGAAAAGTTTATTGGTGCAAAGGTAATAATTTTCTTTCGTTTTATGAAATTATTACCGTATTTTTTAGCATTTTGATACCAAATACGCGACTTTTGGTTATAATTTTCCCCTTATTCATACCTATTTATATTTATAATGCTTCCATTTTGCCGATTCTTTCGACAATTTTGTTGTTGGTTGCGCGTATTTTACGCAGGTCGCTGAGTAGTCTGAGGCGGAAGCGCCACATTCGCAGGTATAGGAAGATTCCCAGTGGGAAAATGATTGCTGCCGTGATGTTCATCCACTTACGTTCAAATGGGCGTGTGTGAGCCTTTTCTGATACGATAGGGTAGAGGTTGAGATATGACATGATGAATCTGTCACGCGAATTGGAGAGGTCTTCTATTATCTCTTCGAGTTCGCGGCTTATGCGCTCTATCTCGTGGTCTGGCTGATAGCGGAAGAATACGTTTATGACATTTGGCATATGCATCAGGTGATTGTTGAATGCATATTCGCGTATCTGACTTGAGATGGCTGTAAGTCGTTCTGCATCCATTTGGTAGTCTGGGTTGTTGATGATGACTTCCTTGCTTGCCACATGGCGCTTGAGACGGAGACCGAGCAGTCTTATGAACGCGTTGCGGTAAGCGTCCATATTGAATACCATTGAGTCCTTATTTGCCTTGTAGGTTACGAACGATGCCAGCGGTATGAGTACGGCTGGAGCAAGTCCCTTACCCAGCCATATTGGCCAGGCACCGAGTCGTGCCATACGGAATCCTGTGTTGTCGAGGATGTAGAACACGATGAACACAAGTACAGATATGATGACCGGCACACCGAGTCCGCCCTTTCGTATGATAGCACCAAGAGGGGCTCCTATGAAGAAGAATATGAGACAGGTGAGCGATAGCGTGAATTTGTTGACAGCCTCAAGCCAGTGCTTTCGTATCATCTGGTCGCCATCGCTTGTCATCATTCTTATTCCGTCAAGGTTTGATGACAACATTTGTACCTTGGAGAGTGTGCGCTGAAGTGCTTCTCGCTTCTCTGTCGGTTTCAACTTTGCTACCACAGAGTCGAATACGTATGTGTTTGCCTTTCCCTTGGCAACTGCAGCGAGTGAATCGCTCTTAGTTACCTTGGTAGGGTATGAATACATGCCGTACATCATTTCGAGGTTGCGGCGTGTGTCTTGTCCTATGCTGTCATAGACCAGATTTAATGAATCAACAGCATGGAATATCTGTGTAAGGCTCTTTGCCTGTGCGTTGTTTGCAAAGATTGAAGCGTCTGCAAGGTTGAAACCGCTGTCGAAGTCGAGCACTATTCTCTTGCTCAGGAACGTCTCTCTTCTGTATGGAACATTGGCATTGCCTGCAAATTCCTGAGAACGCATATTCTCAAACCATTCTCCGCTGTAGAGTGAGAGGATGAGGTGCTGTTTGTCTGCTGTGGACTGGAGTCTGCCGGAGTCGGCAAGGATGATGGCTGCATCCTCGAATGAAGCTGTCATACGGTAGATCATGACACCATAGAGCATACCAGACTCAAGGTCTTTCTTCTGTACGTACAAGTTACATTGTGGGATGCCATCATAGAAAATGCCTTCTGGGATTTCAAGTTCTGGTGACTTCTGCTTCATGGAGACAAGCAGCTGAGCCAGATTCTTGTTCGCCATAGGTCCGATGTTGTTCTGGAAATAGAACGACCCGACAGTGATGATGGCTGTGATGAAGATGAGTGAGCGGAGTGCCTGCATGAGTGAGATGCCGGCAGCCTTGATTGCTGTCAGCTCACTATTCTCGCCTATATTACCCATTGTGATGAGTGAGGCGAGGAGTATGGCAAGTGGGAGTGCCTGTGGAACAAGCATGAGTGACATGTACCAGAAGAACTCGGCAAGGACCTCCATTGACAGACCTTTACCGATAAGTTCATCGACATATCGCCAAAGGAACTGCATCATCAGAACAAAGAGGCTGATGAAGAATGTTCCGGCAAAAAGCAGTAAAAACTGCTTGACCATAAATATGTCGAGTTTCTTAATCCTGTACATTTTCTTTAATTGCGGTGCAAAATTAGTATAAAAAATTAATACTACCAAAGAAATGTCCACAAAAAAGGGCAACTGATGTTTCTGGAATGTTGTTCCTTTGTTCAAAAGGCGTTTTTATGCTCCTTATCCTGTTGCTGGGAAATCGTTTTGGCAAGGCTCTTCCTCCGCACCTACTCCATCGCTACTCCATCGCTACTCCATCGCTAGTCCATCGTTTCGATGGAGCAGCGATGGAGTAGCGATGGACATGCGATGGAGATGCTTAGGAATTACAGCGGAATAAGTCCCTATCATTTTCCTTTGTGTTCTGAATTTTTTGGGAGTGTGGGAATGGGTGATTTTTTGCTCTGTTTTGTGTATGGAAATTGGTTTTGTGCATAGAAAAAGGTCAAGTTCTTGTGCATGTGCCCAAAAACTTGACCTTGATGTAGTCGCTATTTATGTCGGTTTGCTCTCTGTTCGCGATATTTTGCCTTCTGGCGGGCAGAACCTGAACCGTGAGCTCCAGTAATGTATTTCTTTTTCTTTGCCTTGGTCTTCACCTTGCCATCATCTTCCTTCGGTTTTGTTCCTCCGCGTGAAAATGATATGCCGTTGACCAGGATGTCGTCGAAATCGTTCGCCATATTATTAATGGTGGAACAGACGAACGCCTGTGAATGCCATTGTGATACCGTACTTATCGCAAGTCTCGATAACATTGTCATCACGAACAGAGCCACCTGCCTGTGCGATGAACTCTACACCAGACTTGTGAGCGCGCTCGATGTTGTCACCGAATGGGAAGAATGCGTCAGAACCGAGAGATACCTTTGTGTTCTGTGCAATCCATGCCTTCTTCTCCTCGCGTGTGAGAGGTTCAGGCTTCTCTGAGAAGAAGTTCTGCCAGATGCCATCAGCGAGTACGTCCTCGTAGTCGTCAGAGATATATACGTCGATAGTGTTATCGCGATCAGCACGACGGATGCCCTCCTTGAATGGGAGGTTCATTACCTTAGGGCACTGACGGAGCCACCAGATGTCAGCCTTGTTACCAGCAAGACGGGTACAGTGGATACGGCTCTGCTGACCAGCACCGATACCGATAGCCTGACCATCCTTAACGTAGCAAACTGAGTTAGACTGAGTGTATTTGAGGGTGATGAGAGCGATCATGAGGTCGCGCTTAGCCTCGTCAGAGAAAGTCTTGCTCTGTGTTGGGATGTTCTCGAAGAGAGCTGGATCATTGAGCTTGATCTCGTTACGTCCCTGCTCGAATGTGATGCCGTAGCACTGCTTTGTCTCGATAGGAGCAGGAGTATAGTTAGGGTCGATCTTGATTACGTTGTAAGTACCCTTACGCTTGTCGCGAAGAATCTGAAGAGCTTCCTCTGTGTAGTCAGGAGCGATAACGCCATCACTTACCTCACGCTTGATGAGAGTTGCAACAGCAGCATCGCAAGTGTCAGAAAGAGCGATGAAATCACCGTAGCTTGACATACGGTCTGCACCACGAGCACGTGCATATGCACAAGCGATAGGAGAGAGAGGAATCTTGACGTCATCAACGAAATATACCTTCTTAAGAGTGTCAGACAGTGGAAGACCAACAGCTGCACCGGCAGGGCTAACGTGCTTGAAGCTTGCAGCAGCGCAGAGACCTGTAGCCTCCTTGAGCTCCTTGACAAGCTGCCAAGAGTTGAGCGCGTCGAGGAAATTGATGTATCCTGGACGACCGTTAAGAACTTCGATAGGCAGTTCGCCTTCGTTGATGAAGATACGAGACGGCTTCTGGTTTGGGTTACAGCCGTACTTGAGAGCTAGTTCTTTCATTTATTATTAATTATTGTGAATTATGTACTTTTGTAGTTACAGTTTCGGATTTTAGCTTAACCATTGATCTTGAGCCTTAAAAAGACTTTAGATCTTTCCTTTCTGGTTTTCAAACGCGTCCTGCAGTTCTTCCCATGTCTGGAATCCTGCGAGGAGAGCGATTCGATCAAGAGCTTCCTTTGATGGGTGTTCATGCTTTTTGATGATTTCCCATGCCTTGTGGAGGTCGATTCTGAAATTTTTCATTTGCAGCGAAAAATTAAAAAAAGACCCACACGGGGTGAGTCTTTTTTATTTTCAGTGTGCACAAATTACTTTGTAACAACACGCTTTTCAGCGATACGAGCCTTCTTACCTGTAAGGTTACGGAGGTAGTAGAGCTTAGCGCGACGTACCTTACCGTGCTTGTTCACCTCGATAGAATCGATAGCAGGAGACTCGATTGGGAAGATACGCTCTACACCAACAGTACCTGACATCTTGCGAACAGTGAAGCGCTTCTTGTCACCGTGACCAGAAATCTTGATAACTACGCCACGATAGAGCTGGATACGCTCCTTAGAACCCTCGATAATTTTGTAAGCGACAGTGATTGTGTCACCTGGCTGGAATGCAGGGAACTTCTTGCCGGTTGCAAATGCTTCTTCAGCAACTTTGATCAAATCCATTTTGTTGAATTGTTTTATTAAATTGTTGTATCGTTCTAGCGCAACATAGTGGGTAACACTTCTCCCTCACCATCGGTTACGCCGGAAAGCGGGTGCAAAATTACTCATTTTCTTCGGAGTTACCAAACTTTTTCCGAGTTTTTTGTTGATTTCCTTTTATTATTAATGAAAAATGTTTAATTTTGTACTTGAAATCCAAACTAAGTCAACTAATATGAAAAGAAATATAGGCATATACTTTTTGCTATCTCTTTTGGCTTTTGGCATATTTTCATGCTCTTCGCATCAATATACGATCCAAAAGTGTGATTATCAGTCGGTGAAGATTGATAATCAGTATGATGCTGTGCCTGATGCTGAGGTGGTTAGCTTTCTTGCGCCATATAAGGCTAAGGTTGATAGTCTGATGTCTCCAGTGGTGGGTAAGGTGGCTACAGATATGGATTCTGACCGCCCGGAAAGTAAGTTGTCAAATTTATTGGCTGACATACTTATATGGGCAGGTAAGAAATTTGACGAGAAGCCTGTTGTGTCAATCTATAACATGGGTGGTATTCGTGCTTCGTTAAGTGCTGGTGATGTCACTATTGGTGATGTCATTGATGTGGCTCCTTTTGAGAATAAGATTTGTTTTATGACTCTTAGCGGGGCTCAATTGACTGTACTTTTTCAGCAGATAGCAGCTCGAGGAGGTGAGGGCGTAAATCATGCCGTTAAGGCGGTAATCAGCAAGGATAATAAGCTTGTAAGTCTGATGGTTAACGGTGAACCTGTAGATCCGAATGCGGAATATCGTATTGCGACAATCGACTATCTTGCTGATGGTAATGATGGAATGCCTGAACTCAAGAACGGAACTGATCGTAAGATGCTTAAGGAAGATAGAAACAATCTTCGTTTCGTGATCATGGATTACTTCCGTGAGAATATGAATGCCGGTAAGGTTGTGGATGCTCAGGTTGAAGGAAGAATAACAATAGAGTAGGGAGGAGATATTAATGAGAAAGATATTTGTACTATTTCTGTTTGTGGCCCTTAATGTGGTAGCCCAGAAGAGAATCGTAATACTTCAGACGAATGATTGTCACTCTCAGATTCTTCCATTTAATAAGAATCTGGCTGATAAGACCAAGGCGGATCTTGGAGGCTTTACCCGTCGTGTCGCCTATGTGAAGCAGCAGCGTGAGAAGAATCCTGATCTCTTGTTGTTTGATAGTGGTGATTTCTCACAGGGCTCTTCATATTATAATCTTTTCAAGGGAGATGTGGAGATAGGGCTTATGAATATCATGCACTATGATGCTGCTACTATCGGCAATCATGAATTTGATTTCGGTCTTGATAACATGGCTCGTATCTTCAAGATGGCAGAATTCCCTGTTGTTTGTGCTAACTATGACTTCAAAGGGACTGTGCTTGAGGATATCGTGAAACCTTATGTCGTGCTCAAGCGTAATGGCTTGAAGATTGGAGTATTCGGCTTGTCTCCTAAACTTGAGGGACTTGTTGTGAAAGAGAATTATGGGTCTATAAAGTATCTTGATCCAGTTTCTTCTGCAAGAGATGTTGTGAAGATTCTTAGGGAAAAAGAGAAGTGCGACTTTGTTGTGTGTCTTTCGCATCTTGGTTGGAAAACTGGTGATGAAGAGCCGTCTGATGAACGTCTGATACCTTTGACGGATGGCATTGATGTTGTTCTTGGAGGTCATACGCATTCTTATGTCACTCCTATGGATATGGTCTATAATTCTAAGGGGAATAATGTGCTTATCAGTCAAAATGGAAAAAGTGGAATGTATATATCCCGTTTTGATATTAAGTTGAAGTAAAAACATACAATTACAAAAGTTTATAAACAAGAAAAGAGGAAGTTCTCACTTCCTCTTTTTCTTTGTTTTAGATTTCTTCTTTTTAGAGTTAGTCTTCGTCTTTTTAGTTTTAGGTTCTATATTTGTTGTTTTGATTTCAGTTTCGCTTGTTGTCTGACTTTTTTTCCAGACAGGGATATAATCATTATCGAGAGAATCCATTTCATGTTCCTCGAAGTCGATTTCTGGAAGTCCTTCTGGCTCAAGAGCGTAAGGAATTCCCTTGTCTGGGTGATATACGCTAACTTCTACTGCTACTACACCGCTGGCTATCATACCAATTTTTTCGGCTGCAGCATAAGTGAGGTCTATGATTCTTCCTTTTCTGTGTGGTCCTCTGTCAACTACCGTAACAACAACCTCCTTACCGTTTGTGAGATTCTTTACAAGTAGTTTAGTACCAAATGGATATGTTTTGTGAGCACAAACCAAAGAGTCGTGATGCAGTTTTATTCCGCTACTCGTTCTGGCACCTGTAGCACGTTTTGAATAATATGATGCTTTTCCTCTTTGCTGGGCCGAAGCATAAAGCACAGAGGTGATAAATAGGCATATTATAATAACTGTCTTATTCGTCTATTTCTCTTTTAGGTTCTAGCGTGCACAGACACATATTCACAACGAAAAAATCATCGTTCTGTCAAACACTTTGTGGGCAAAGGTATGTATTTTTGCTGATATAACCAAAAAAATATGGTTAAAACTTCAAAAAATAAATGTATTTAACTTTATTTTCTGTCAAGTCTTACTCCTACGTCGGAGATTCCTGGTAGAATATCTCGCTTCATACAGTGTCGTATGGTGATGTGAAGTGAGTCGTTTGCCTGAAGAAAATCACGATCTACAGGCATTGTGTATTGGTAGTGTGAAATGCCGTCACCGTTGTATCGGCCTTCGCTATTAGTAATCTGAAAACAAACAGTATCAACTTTGTGTCTCATGCTTGGAATAATGTCCTGTTCCATAACGAGATACAATTTTGTGAAAGGGAAGGCTCCGTTCACTCTAAGACCTATTGATGTGTAGTATTCTCCTCCAATAGTCAAGGGACTGATGTCATAGGTGAGAGTGTCGTTTTTCTCCCAACCATCTATCGGTGTATGGTTGTAATGAAAGTAGGGAGTGTGTGTATCGCATGAGATAAATCCCATAACAATACACACACACCATATTATATATATAAAGAGTTTTCGCATTTTTACTCCTTATTCTCCTTCTGCTTGTTCTGATGATCACGGTTGCCTCCGTTGTGGTGGTGCTGATTGTTACCACCCTTATGTTCTGGGTTGCCTCCCTTATGCTCGGAATTGCCATTCTTATGCTGGTCGTTGCCACCCTTGTTCTGGTCGCCGTGATTCTTGTTCTTCTTTTTCTTTTTCTTCTTAGCCTTGTCGAAACGAGAGATATCGGCATCTGCAAGAAGATCCTTTGGATGCTGTGACTCTTTGTTAGCAGAACCAGAAGATAGTTCGAGCGGCTTCTCTCCACGTTTGTTCATCTCGATAATCTCGTTAGCGCGCTCTGCAGAGATTGTCTCGAGGTTGGCTGCAAGTCGTTTGTCGGTAGAATAAGTCACAATACCTGCAAGGATATCCTGCTTGAAGAAGTAGTAGTCGCTATCAGCAGTCTCAAGCACAACATCTCTCTGAGGCATCTTCTTTCCTGCCTCCATATAGCAATCCACCTCATAGTTAAGACAGCACTTGAGCTTTGCACACATACCAGCAAGTTTCTGTGGATTGAGAGATATATCCTGGAAACGTGCTGCTGTAGTAGAAACGCTGGAGAAATTCTTCATCCATGTAGCGCAACAAAGCTCACGACCGCATGGGCCAGTTCCACCAATACGACCTGCTTCCTGACGAGCACCAATCTGCTTCATCTCGATACGCACATGGAAAGCGTCTGCAAGTACCTTGATAAGCTGGCGGAAGTCAACACGCTCATCTGCAATATAGTAGAAGATGGCTTTGTTTCCATCGCCCTGATACTCCACATCACCAATCTTCATGTTGAGGCCGAGGCTCTTTGCTATCTGACGGCTCTCGATCATTGTAGAGTGTTCGCGAGCCTTTGACTCCTCATACTTCTCCATATCCACATCACGTGCAAAACGATACACGCGCTTAATGTCGTCAGCAGACTTGAGGTTTGCCTTCTTCACCTGCATGATAGCAAGACGACCAGTTAGTGTTACGATACCGATGTCGTGACCTGGGCTTGCCTCTACAGCTACCCAGTCGCCTTTCTTTAGGTCGAGACCATTGATGTTATGGTAGTATCCCTTACGGGTATTCTTGAATTGCACCTCTACGAGGTCGGTACTCTCGTTGTTGCCTGGGATGTCAGCCAGCCAGTCGTACACGTTCAACTGATGGTCGGAACGTGAGCAACTCTTTCGGCAAAGTCCGCGTCCGCAGCCAGTTGCGAGAGTGAATGTCATATCTTTATAATCCATTTGATGATAATTACAAATTACTAATTACAAATTACTCAGGTGAGTAACTTTGTCTTTTATTCTATCCTCTACTCTTATGAATGAACACTGCCATTTTCATAGTGAGGTCGAAGAATTGTATCTTTGCATTGGCATTCTGACCTATATCGCGAATAGTACGCTGGAATAGTTCGTACATGCCGATGATGTTGTTCTCGTTAATGAAAGGAGCAAACTTCTGGGCGAACTGCTCCTCTTCCTGAGTCATGTATGTGAGTTCCGTCTTGTGGAAGTTATACATGAAATATTCCCTCGTGAGCCTTTGGAATGCCTGAAGCATACGTATTTGCTTCTCACGTCCGATACCGGCACATTGATCTGCCCACTTCTTCAAGTCGCTTACCTTACGTGCATAGGCGAGTCGCATAAGCATCACATAGAGGTCGAAGAATAGATTTTCTTCGTTGCCTGGTTCAAGGAGTGAGACAGCCTTGAGCCAGTTTCCACCTGCAATTCGTGCTGTTCTTGTGGCATCTTCTTCACTAAGCCCACGTTTTTTCGTTAGTGCCTCTATGATGTCGTCTTGATCTACAGGCTTAACCTCAAAGCGCTGAACACGGCTTCTGATTGTTTCGAGAAGCAACTCCGGATGCAGACTTACCATTATGAAATGTGTGTCTGTTGGAGGCTCCTCGATGAGCTTAAGCATCTTATTGGCACACTCGATGTTCATCTTCTCTGGCAGCCAGATGATTGCAATCTTCTTGCCGCCTTGATTGGATTTCATGGAGAGAATCCTTGTGAGACGGTCGCTCTCTGCTACTGGAATCGCACTCTGCTGATTCTCGACTTTTATGTTGCCGAGCCATGTCGGGAGGTCAAAATATGCTCCCTGAGCCCTAAGCATCTCAAGCCATTCTGCCATATAATCGTCCGAATCAAACTTCTTATCACTTGAAGCTCCTTTTGGACGAATGATAGGAAAGGCGAAATGTAGGTCTGGATGCTGAAAGTTATCCAACATCGTACGTGCCTGATCTGATGTGTTGAGCAGATGTGTTGCCAAAGCGATAGCCAACGCCATTTTGCCAGATCCTTGTGGACCACAAAGCATAATAGCGTGTGGCAAACGATTATTGTCTGCCAGATTGCGGAGGCGTTCTGCCATCTCGCGCTGTCCTATGATGTCAGAGAATGTCAATTAATTATCAATTGTCAATTATCAATTGCTGCGCTTTAGCAATGCTGCCACCCCTGAGCCTTAAGTTCAAACTCCTGTCCGTCTCGTGTGACGAGCTGACAACCGAGTTCTGGCTTAGTGATATGGCCGATTACACGAATACCCTCAAGATTCTTCACATTCTCGTAATCACCAATAGAGCATGTGAACAGAAGCTCATAGTCTTCACCACCATTGAGTGCGCATGTTGTGAGATTCATATTCATCTCCTCTGCCATAACAGCAGTCTGGTAGTCGATAGGTATTTCTTTCTCGAAGAGTCGGCAACCAACGTTGCTATCCTTGCAGATATGCATTATCTCAGAAGAAAGACCATCTGAAACATCAATCATACTTGTTGGACGAATGCCTGCCTCACGCAATTGCTTCATCACATCACCTCGTGCTTCTGGCTGAAGCTGACGCTCAAGGAGATATTCTTTTCCTGCAAACTCAGGAGCAAATTCTATAGTAGAAGTGTCCTTGCCTTTCTGCTGAGCCTCTTTCACCTGCTGATAATAAACAGCCTTTTCACGCTCAAGAACCTGAAGGCCACAATAAGCAGCTCCAAGATCACCTGATACGCAGATAAGATCGGTGTCCTTAGCTCCAGAACGATAGATTACATCCTCCTTGTCTGCATCTCCCATAACGGTAATGGAAATAGCAAGACCTGTGAGAGAAGATGTTGTATCGCCACCTACGATATCCACATTCCATTTGTCGCAAGCCATGCGAAGACCTACGTAGAAATCCTCAAGATCTTCCACTGTGAAGCGCTTTGAGAGTGCTATGCTCACTACCATCTGTCGTGGAGTACCGCCCATGGCAAAGATATCAGAGATATTCACCATAGCCGACTTGTATCCGAGATGCTTCATATCAACGTATGTGAGGTCGAAGTGAACACCTTCCATCAGCATATCTGTTGACACGAGAGAAACCTTATCTCCATATTGCATCACAGCACAATCATCACCCACACCCTTGAGTGTAGATGCATTCTTTAATTCTATGTCTTTTGTGAGATGGTCGATAAGACCGAACTCACCGAGCTTGTTGATTTCCAATTTTAAATTAAAAATGAAAAATTAATAATTAAAAATATAAGTTTCGGAAGTATATAACTTCCTCACTTTAAGGAGTTCAAGGAGTACAAGGAGTAACGCTTCTATCGTCGCTTAAGTAGTACAAGACGATAGTATTTGTCGCGAAAAAGGTGTACGTGAGTCGTTATATCCAGACATTCGTCTTGTACTCCTTGCTACTCCTTGTACTTCTAAGTGGAGAATACTGCCATGACTAAAACCTGATCTTCTTAGGCTTATTGTTCACCACGGTGTCATTATTGTCTGGCAGTCGGATGGCATTTTCCTCCGTGCGATTCTTCGCTTCCTGCATCTTTCGGTTCTTCTCCTTCGTAAGAGTACTGTTGCGTGAGTTCTTCTGAACATAACTCATAATCACCTCATCAAACTTCTCTTGCTGGTCAAGCATGATCTTAACCTCGATAGGGAGAGTGTAGATGCTCTTTCTTACCTCCTCAGAAAGACCTTCGAGATTCTCAAGTCTTGTGGCATCCTTCTCGGTCGTGATGATCATTCGTGGAGAGGGTAGGGAAGCGAATTCCTCGTTTATCTTCTCCACATCATCATCATTGAACTGATGGTGGTCGCTGAATCTGAGTGGAGTGATGTTCTTGCAGTAAGGCTTCAAATCCTCCAGCATCTGCTCTGGTGATGCGATACCAGTTAAGAGAAGAATATTCTCATTCTGCTTGATGTCCTTCAAAGAACGAGTTTCATTTCCGAAGAGTGATTCCAGATTTCCATATTGCAGACAAGTGAAATACAGCTGCTGATAAGGGAAAAGATTCATCGCTCTTGAAAGAACACGGAATGACATCGGCTTCAAATCCTTCGGACACTTAGTCACAATAACGATATCTGCTCTTGTCTTTCCTTCCTTCGACTCGCGCAATCTTCCTGCAGGCAATAGCTTATCGTAGATGATAAGTCGATGATAATCTACCAGCAGAATATTGATTCCTGGCTTCACGTATCTATGCTGATAGGCATCGTCAAGGAGAATGACATCCGTATCCTTTGTCTTGGAATCAGTGGTTATTCGCTCAATACCATTGCATCTGTTATGATCTACGGCTACATTTATATCCTTGAACTTACTATGCATCTGATATGGCTCATCACCAATATCGCTCATAGTAGAGTCGTTACTCGCAAGGATGTAGCCCTTCGTCTTGCGCTTATAGCCACGAGACAAAACAGCCACTCTGTACTTGTTGTGTAGCAGTCGGATGAGATATTCCACATGTGGTGTCTTTCCCGAACCTCCCACGGTAATATTACCTACAGAGATAACAGGCACGTCAAAGGATCTGCTCTTCAGTATTCCGAGGTCGAAGAGTGTGTTCCTTATGCCTACTCCTAAGCCATACAACCATGAGAACGGCAACAGCCACTCATTTATTTTGATAAAATCGCCTTCCAATTGTCAATTATCAATTATTAATTATCAATTATCAATTAACCTTGAAGGCGTCCATCATTCTTGCCTGTACTGGGTTCTGCTCACGAAGAGTCTTCATCAGCATGAATGGCTCATAGTACTCGCCGAGAGTCTCCTTGAATTTAGCATCGAGGTAGCTGCCACCACCTGTAGCGTTCTTGAGAAGGTTCTCTGCCCAATTCTCCATCATAGGATAAGTGCCTGTGTAGTAGTCGCCATCCTCAAGCTTTGCGAGCTTGCAAGCCATGTCGATAGCATCATTAAGGCTACCCAATTGGTCAACGAGCTTGATACCGATGGCGTCCTTACCCAACCAAACACGACCTTGTGCTATCTTCTCAACATCCTCTACCTTGAGATGACGACCATCTGCCACACGCTGACGGAAGAGGGAATAACCGCGGTCTATGTATCCCTGAAGAATATTGAGCTCCTCTGCAGAGAAAGGACGTGCCAATGGTACCATTGACATGGTAGAGTTCTTGTTGGTCTTTACCTCATCGAACTTGAAACCGAGCTTTTCCTTCAT
This sequence comes from Prevotellaceae bacterium UBA1710, assembly GCA_002317355.1. Classification (GTDB taxonomy): domain Bacteria; phylum Bacteroidota; class Bacteroidia; order Bacteroidales; family Bacteroidaceae; genus Prevotella. The sequence continues at coordinate 21,322 of DCJC01000058.1, forward strand.
GAGGTTGCTCGCGTCTGGGAATGCACCAAAGATGCCGATGCTGCCAGTTAATGTAGTTGGCTCTGCAACAATCCAAGAAGCACCACAAGCCATATAGTAACCACCTGAAGCTGCATATCCACCCATTGAGATAACGACTGGCTTTATCTTCTTGAGTTCTGAAATCTGATGCCACATCTGCTCTGAAGCATAAGCGCTACCGCCACCAGAATTGATTCGGATAACAACAGCCTTGACGGCATCGTTCTTTGCAAGTTTCTCAAGATCCTTACAAACGGTATTGCCTACGATTACAGAACCGCCTCCCATGATAGTATTCTGGAGTGGATTGTCAACGATGTTGCCTTCGCAATAGTAAACGGCAATCTCGTTGTCGCTTGAATTTGACTCTGACTTCACCTGAAGCATCTGAGCCACACCTACCTGTGAGATATCGTCATCATCAGCAATCTTCAGCAACTTCTTTACCTCACCCTTGATCTGGTCGGTATAGAAAGTGCCATCGATGAGCTTGTTCTTCTTCAAAGTCTCTGTGCTTGCAAAGTCCATCACGCGGTCAGCATAGGCGTTGAGCGAATCAACGCTCACCTTTCTGCTGTCGCTGATATCCTTGAGCATGCGATCCCAGATGCCGCTAACGTATGCTGTTACCTGTTCGCGGTTAGAATCACTCATGTGATCCTCGGTGTATGTCTCGGTCGCACTCTTATACTGTCCAACCTTCACAACCTGCACCTTCACACCAATCTTAGCAAGGAAATCGCGCATGTATTGTGGCTGAGAAGCCATACCATGAAACGCAACAGTACCAAGTGGGTTTACCCAAACCTTGTCGGCAATACTGCTGACATAATAGCTGCCCTGAGAATAGTTATCGGCATAAGCTACAATGAACTTCTTTGACTTCTTGAACTCCTTGAGGGCATCGCGAAGTGTTGTTATTGTAGCTGGCGCAGCAGAAATCTCTCCTGCCTCAATATAGATACCCTTTATCTCATCGTTGTTCTTTGCACGATTAATGGCAGATGTGAGCTTGTCAAGGCCTTGCACCTCGGCTTCATCTCCAATAAGGGCTGCAAAAGGATTGTCTTCCTGAGAAGAGTGATCCACAATCTCACCTTTGAGCTTAAGAACCAATACAGAATTGTCGTCAATAGTAGTTGTCTGGCTACTTGATGCTACCATGCCCACGATGCTCATGAGCATCAGAATGCCTGTTATGATACCGAAGATAAAGATACCAACGATGGTTGCAAGAGTATATTTAATAAATTCCTTCACTTTTGTTGTTTGTTTTGAAATTTCTATATTAATAATGTAAATTGACTGCAAAGATACAAAAAAACTCCGTGAAAAACAAGGATATTTCACAAAAATACTGACATTTTTCAGAATTTTATATGATATGCGAGGTTTCGCTTTTGTGTCATAATCGGCAAACCACCAACACCTAACACCCATCACCCATCGCCTACCTCCCTTTTACCGTACACTTACCAATGTATTACTTTTTTCTTACCATAGGTAAGAGTTAGGTAAGAGTCACGTAAGAGTCACGTAAGAGTCACGTAAGACCTGTGTTTGAGTGCAAAGATAATATATTAAAATGCCCTTGTCAAGAGTTTTGAGGGGGAAACTGCTTTTTGTTAACACATTTTTACCAATCAGTATCACAATGTTGACAATGTTGACAATGTTGACACT
>DCJC01000025.1:0-34902 GCA_002317355.1 Prevotellaceae bacterium UBA1710
AACAAAGTGGAGACATAAGAATGGTTCGTATCAGCGACATTCAAAATAATGAAGTTCTATGGGATACTGTGCCTTTCTGCGCAATCAAGAAAGAGGAAATTGATGGTTATTTACTTGAACCCAATGATATCTTATTTGCAAGAACAGGAGGCACGGTAGGTAAATCTTTTCTTGTCAAAACAGTTCCTTATCCAGCAATCTTTGCAGGATATTTAATCAGAACAAGATATAGCAAAGAATTGGTACCTCAATATCTTAAATTCTTTATGGAAAGCAATCTGTATTGGGGACAATTAAAAGAAGGTACTATTGCAACTGCTCAACCTAATTGCAATGGAAAAACTCTTAGTAATATGATTCTCCCTCTCCCTCCTCTCGCAGAGCAGCGTCGCATTGTAGAGAAACTTGATGCTTTGCTTCCGATGATTAGTGAATTGGCGAAGTCAAAATGATAAAAGTTCTGCCAATGTTATTAAGAGGAACATTTATAGAACTATTTATACGCAATACTCAGCATAAAAAATATAAATTCAAATTCCCCCGATTAGCTTTGGCAGATCGGGGATTTTATTGTATATGCGTAGCAAGACAGCGGTGTCAAAGTGTCAAAGTGTCAAAGTGTCAAACGCAAAAAGTGTCGGAAATTCCCCGAGAAAACACACAAAAATGAACTATTGGCTTCCGGTAAAAAGAAAAAACAATAAAAACACCGAAAATTCTTAGAGCCTCATTCTTCGACAAATCCCCCTTCGGCCGTCGACCTCTTTTCAAGAATGAGCAGTTCGGAGAAATCCGTACAATCATCAAGGACAATGAGCCTTGGTTCGTAGGTAAGGATGTGGCTAAGGTGCTTGGGTATAAGGATGCACCTAATGCAATTTGCAAGCATGTAGATGAAGAAGACAAAACCTCATTGGTGATTTGCCAATCAGGTTCAAACTATAAAGCAAAGACATCCTTCATCAACGAGTCAGGTCTCTACTCCCTCATTTAGATTTATGTACCATGTTCAATACCCATCAGGATACATAGATGATAAGGAAAGGTGGGGTCCAAAATGGACACCACTTGGAATAAAAGGTAAGGGGAAATGTTAAAATAACGTGAATTCGATGAATTAAATCTGTTGGCAGCCGCTCAGCGCTTGCGATGCTTTTACAAAGCGTAGCGACTAAAAGAAGCTGCTTTTAACTGACAATAATTTAAAAAGAAAAAGATGCGGCATCGTTTTGCTGCATCTTTTTCTATCTACATTACTCTTTACACTTTACTCTTTACTCTTTACACTTTACCCTTTACACTTTACCCTTTACCCTTTATACTTTACCCTTTATACTTTACCCTTTACACTATTTACATGGAATCTCCTCCAATGTCTTTGTGAGGAACTGCCAGAACTTAGGTACTGAAGGGATGTGAGCACGTTCGCCAGCTGTATGAGGTGAGCGGATTGTTGGACCGAAGCTCACGATGTCGAGCTGTGGGTACTTGCCAAGGATGATAGAGCACTCAAGACCTGCATGGCAAACCTGTACGGTTGGCTCCTTGTCGAAGAGATCCTTGTATATCTTGCTCATGAGGGCAACCATTGGTGAGTTAGGATTTGGATTCCAGCCGGTGTAGTCGCCGTCAGTCTCCACCTTCATGCCAACCATAGAGAACGCACTTGATACGGTGGTTGTGATGTAATCCTTCATGCTTTCAGAAGAAGAGCGTGCAAGAACCTTTATCTCAGCCTTGGTGTCTGTGATATCCACGATGGCAAGGTTGCTTGATGTCTCAACCTTTGAAGGTATGCTTGGAATCATGCGGATAACACCATCGTGACAAGCATAGATAGCATCCACGAGGTTGTCTTGAATAGCATCTGGCACCTCTGTTGCAGGTGTTGCAACATCCTCAGCGAAGAACTCAATGCCTTCTTCTATGCCGTAGTAATCCTCTGCGATGTATTCCTTCCAGTCTTCAACGAGTTCCTTGAGAGCCTCGATGTTCTCCGCAGGAGCGGTAAGGATTACGACACATGAGTTTGGTATCGCGTTGCGCATATTGCCACCGTGCCATTCTGCAAGACGAGCATCACATTGGCTAATAGCCTCACGTACGAAGCGCACCATCTGCTTGTTGGCGTTGGCACGTCCTTCATTGATCTCAAGGCCAGAGTGACCGCCTTTGAGTCCTTTGAGGGTAACCTTGACAGCCTTGTCGGTAGCTTCGGTATCGGCAGGCTTATATTCTATTGTTCCTGTAATGTTGATACCACCGGCAGAGCCTACGATCATCTCGCCTTCATCCTCAGTATCGAGGTTGAGAAGGATATCGGCAGTCATCTGTCCTGCTGGAAGGTCGTTGGCACCATACATGCCAGTCTCCTCATCAGCTGTGCAGAGAGCCTCTATCGGACCGTGTTTCAGACTCTTATCCTCCATTACAGCCATGATAGCAGCAAGGCCGAGACCATTGTCAGCACCGAGGGTAGTGCCTTTGGTCTTTACCCATTCGCCGTCAATCCATGTCTGGATAGGGTCGGTCTCAAAGTTATGGGTAGAGTCAGGAGTCTTCTGTGGAACCATATCCATGTGAGCCTGAAGCATAACGGTCTTACGGTTCTCCATGCCTGGCGATGCAGGCTTGCGCATAACGATATTATTGGCAGAGTCCTTGAATGCCTCTACGCCAGCTTTCTTGGCGAAGTCGAGAAGGAACTGCTGAACTTTCTCAAGATGTCCTGATGGACGTGGCACCTGTGTGAGTGCATAGAAGTTGCGCCAGATACATTCTGGCTGAAGGGTTTTAATTTCGCTCATGGTTTATATATTGTTATAAGTTGTTGAATATATTTGTCGATTATGAACTGTTTGGTTGGAAACCTATACTTTAATGCGTGTTCGTATCCTGTCACAGGTTGTTAGCTGTCTTACTTCAGATACTTTTGCATTTATGTGATGGTAAAATAACTGAACTTTCCCATAGTTTGTATGCTCGGCTCTGGCTGGAAGCCAGTACTTTGAGTAACCGTGGGCATACTCGACGCAGGAGAGGATGCCTACGGATAATGCGACTAAATATCCCTTTTGCTGGCTGGAAGCCAGTACCTTATACGTTCAGTCCTTTAGAAATAAATCCTTTTCGGGATCTAATCCGAATTCCCTTAATAAGTCCTCGTACTCTTCACGGAATGAGGTTCGATGATGATGGACTTTCTGGTTTATTATGTAGTCGATGATGTTTGGTCGTTCTTTGGTGGAGTATGTGAAAGCTCCATATCCGTTTCCCCAACCATCAAATTGAGGATACCAATCTTTGTGCTCCTTTATCCATTGCGAACTCTCTTGTTTGATTATCTGCATAAAATCACTCAAAGAAAGTGTTGGATGAACCTCGATACACATATGAAAGTGGTCTGGCATAGAGTTTATTCTATACAAATGACATTTCTTTTCTTTACATATACCAAATATATATGCGTAGAGTTCGCGTTCATGCTCTTCGTTGATTGTTGGCTCTGAACGCTTTGTTCTCCAAATGATATGATATGTAAGAGAAATGTGACTCATATTTGCGTATTAAGGTACTGGCTTCCAGCCAGCATGGTCGGTGTTGGGGCCTCATTCTCCGGAGACTGCGTCCCCGGTTACTCAAGGTACTGGCTTCCAGCCAGTAAGGTAGGTGTTGGGTATATAGGTGGACTGCTTTCTCAAATTCTTCACTCTTCACTTTTCACTTTAGGCTTGGTGAAATTGAGGGCTGCCCATGCATATATGCCGAGGGCAATGACGAGGAGAGTCTGTACGGTGTGTACGATAAGTACGAAGTAGAGAGCCTCATTGTCAGCTACGCCATAGAGGATGAGCATGGTCTTTACTGCAAAATGCCATGGACCAGCTCCGTTTGGGGTAGGGACGAGTACGGCAATACTACCCACGATGAATGTCACCATAGCACAGGTGATGCCGAGGTGCTCTGTTCCTGAGAAACAGAAGAAAGTGAGGTAGTAATGCAGGAAATAGCTTGCCCAGATGGCAACAGAGTAGAATATGAATAAAGGTATGTTCCTTACGCCACGAAGTGACATCACACCCTCTATGATGCCATGCAGAGTGCCTTTTACCTTATCGTAGAATGATAGTTTCTTGCGTACGGAATAGAGCGCTATGATGGTTGCCATGCCACATATTGCCGTGACGATATATCCTGTGGTAGAGAACATTCCGAAGATCTCATCGAAGCGTGTGCCTGTTCGTGAGAAGAATGTGAGGAATACAGGCAGTTGGCTGAGTAGGGTGATTGCTGTGAGCAGAAGGATGAGCAGGGAGTCAACGGCACGCTCTGTGACAACGGTTCCGATAGCCTTCGGGAAAGATGTGCCCTCCCAGCGCTTGAGAATTCCGCAACGGGTGAATTCTCCGATACGTGGTACTACGAGTGATGCTGCGTATGACATGAAGATGGAGTATAACGTAGTACTTGTTCGTGGTTTTTCGCCTACAGGTTCGAGAGTCTGCTTCCAACGCCATCCGCGGAAAGCCTGCGCGAGGATTCCGAATGGGAATGAGAGAATCATCCACCACCAGTTCATTTCCTCGCAGAGCACTCGTTCCATGCTCTTGAAATCGAATTCACGGAACATCCAATACAGAATCGCTCCACCCAATATGAATGGGGTGGTGACCTTGAATGTAGTTATGAGATGTTTCTTGTTCATATTATAATATCACACAAAGGTAATGTTATTTCGGGAAAAAACCAAAAATACTTACTAATAATATGTAGAAAATGTAAAAAATATATTTTTTTAGGCTTTTCATTGGGTATTTTCGTTTTTTAATTGTACCTTTGTCGCTTGAATGAAGCAAGTAAGACCAAAGAAAAATTTAGGCCAGCACTTCCTGACCGATCTGGGCATAGCACGTCGCATTGCCGATACAGTGGATGCATATCCTGATATTCCGGTTCTTGAGATAGGTCCGGGTATGGGTGTGATGACTCAGTATCTGTATCCAAAGGATCGTGAGTTCAAGTGCGTGGAGATTGATACGGAATCGGTGGCATATCTCAACGAGAATTTCCCTCGCCTTAGAGATAATATCATCGGTGCTGATTTCTTGCGTATGGATCTGAATGATGTGTTTGGTGGCAGGCAGTTTGTGCTTACAGGCAACTATCCTTACGATATCTCTTCGCAGATATTCTTCAAGATGCTCGACAACAAGGAACTGATACCTTGCTGTACAGGTATGATTCAGAGGGAGGTTGCCCTTCGCATCGCTTCAGAACCAGGTAATAAGGCATACGGCATACTCTCGGTTCTTATTCAGGCTTGGTATGACACGGAATATCTCTTCACCGTGGATGAGCATGTGTTCAATCCGCCTCCAAAGGTAAAGAGTGCCGTTATCAGAATGACCCGAAATAAGGTTACTGATCTTGGTTGTGATGAGGCGCTGTTCAAGAGGGTGGTCAAGACTACATTCAATCAGCGCAGGAAGATGCTGAGAGTGTCGCTTCGCCAGATATTCAACGGAGACAATTCTGCAAGACCAGAGTTCTTTGAGCATGAACTGATGACAAAGCGCCCTGAACAGCTGACTGTCCAGCAGTTTGTAGAGCTTACAAATCTCGTGGATAGCGAGTTGAAGGCTGTAGTAAGTAAATAGAAAACTAAAAGCAAATATAAACAATAAAATAGAAATGATCGACGTAAAAGAAACCCTAATGGAAGCTGAAGAGCAGATGGAGATGGCAGCAATGTATCTCGATGAGTCTCTCGCTAAGATTCGCGCCGGCAGAGCCAATGTGGCAATCGTAAGTGGCGTACGTGTAGAATCATACGGCATGATGGTGCCTCTCAATCAGGTAGCAAGTGTTACAACTCCTGATGCTCGTACCATCGCAATCAAGCCTTTCGATAAGAAGCAGATTCGTGATATCGAGAAGGGTATCATGGATTCTGACGTTGGTATCACACCTGAGAACAATGGTGAGATCATCCGTCTTGGTATTCCACAGCCAACAGAGGAGCGTCGTCGCGACCTCGTGAAGCAGTGTAACAAGATTGGTGAGAAGGCAAAGGTTGGTGTACGTAACGCTCGTGCCGAAATCAAGGATAAGTTGAAGAAGGCAATCAAGGACGGTCTGTCAGAGGACGTGGAAAAGGATGCAGAGAACGATCTTCAGAAGCTTCACGATAAGTATATCGCAAAGATCGACAGCATGCTCGATGATAAGACCAAGGAAATCATGACCGTCTAACTGAATGCACGGACTCGTAATAAAGAATACAGGCTATTGGTACACCGTTCTTACTGATGAGGGTGAGACAATAGACTGCAAGATAAAAGGAAACTTCAGACTCAAGGGCATCCGCAGTACCAATCCGGTAGCTGTGGGTGACCTTGTGTCTGTTTCTGCCGGCTCCGCTTCTGGTGAGGGTACTGAGGTGGCTTACTGGATTACGTCTATTGATGACAGACGCAACTATATCGTCCGTAAGTCAACGAACCTTTCAAAGCAGAGCCATATTATTGCCGCTAATGTGGATCAGGCGTGCTTGGTCGTTACTATTTCGCATCCGGAGACCTCTACCACATTCATAGACCGATTCCTTGCTTCGGCTGAGGCTTATCGTGTGCCGGTCATACTTGTCTTCAATAAGAAGGATATCCTTTCGGAAGACGAGCTGCGCTATCTTGATATGATGATGGCGCTATATCGTACAGTTGGCTATGAGTGTGTGGCTCTTTCTGCAGAGACAGGCGAAGGCGTTGATGAACTCCGTCCGATGCTCGATGGTAAGATTACGCTCTTCAGCGGTAATAGTGGAGTGGGGAAGAGTACGCTTCTCAACCAACTCATTCCGGGTGTAAATCTCAGAACAGCAGAGATTTCTGATGCTCACGATACTGGTCAGCACACTACTACATTCTCTGAGATGATTCCATTGCCGACATCAACTTCTGATGCTCCTTCATGGCTTATAGATACTCCGGGTATCCGTGGCTTCGGTACATTTGATATGGAACCGGAAGAGATATGCTCGTATTTCAAGGAGATATTCAAGTTCTCGGCTGATTGCCGTTTTGGTAACTGCACCCATACCCATGAACCGGGATGTGCTGTCCTTCAGGCTGTTGAGGATCATTATATCGCCCTTTCGAGGTATAACTCGTATATCTCGATGCTGAATGATAAGGAAGAAGGTAAGTACAGGCCTGCGTATTAGAAATACTGAAATGCCGAAATGCCGAAATAACGAAATGTCGAAATGTCGAAATGTCGAAATGTCGAGAACTCGAAAACTCGAAACTTCGAAACTTCGATATTTCGAAATCTCGAAATCTCGAAAAAGCAATCATAAAAGAATGAACAAAGAATTAGGAAAAGCTCTTGAAGGGCATAGTATTGCGCTATTGTTGAGCGGTGGAGTCGATTCTGCCGTTGTGTTGCACGTGCTCTGTTCTGAAGGACTTAAACCTGATTGCTTTTATATAAAGATTGGTCCTGAAGAGCAGGAGGACTGGGATTGTACTTCCGAAGAGGATCTTGAGATGGCAACTGCTCTTTGCCATAGATATGGTTGCAAGCTTGAGATCGTAGATTGCCATCAGGAGTATTGGGATAAGGTGACAAAATACACTATGGATAAGGTGAAGAATGGCTTCACCCCAAATCCTGATGTGATGTGTAACAGACTTATCAAGTTTGGCGCTTTCTATGAGAAGCGAGGTCATGAATACGACTATATTGCTACAGGACACTATGCCCAGACTGAGATTGGTGAGGATGGCAGGAAATGGCTCGTTACATCACCTGACCCGGTAAAGGACCAAACCGATTTTCTTGCTCAGATATACGACTGGCAGTTGAAGAAGGCATTGTTCCCTATTGGCCATATGCATAAGGAGGAGGTGCGTAGAATCGCTGAGGAGAACCGTCTTATAAATGCCAAGAGAAAGGATTCACAAGGAATCTGTTTCCTTGGCAAGATAAACTATAACGACTATCTCCGTCGCTATCTCGGTGAATGGGAAGGTGATGCCATAGATATTGAGACTGGTAAGCTCGTAGGTAAGCATAAAGGACATTGGTTCTGTACCATAGGGCAGAGAAAAGGACTTGGTTTCGGTGGTGGACCTTGGTTCGTCATCAAGAAGGATATCAAGAAGAATATCATCTATCTATCTCATGGATATGATCCGGACTCTGCCTACAGCTCAGAGTTCTATATTCATGACTTGCATCTCCTTACTCCAGATGCCTTGATGCTTGAAACTGGAGAGGAATGTCAGATAACATTTAAGATCCGTCATACGGCAGACTATGCTCATGCTACAATCTCTTCAGTAGGAGATGGTAAGTATCTTGTGAAGTCGGAGAAAGCAATTCATGGAGTTGCTCCTGGGCAGTTCTGTGTTATTTACGATGAACAGCATCATAGATGTTATGGCTCTGGTGAGATAGTACTAATCTGATACTGTTAAACTTTGCTAAATTTCTGTTTAAATATAAGATGTAAAGTCTGTATTTGAGAAATATTTTGTAAATTTGCAGCCGATTTAGTCTGTTCGGGCTCGAATAAGTGGTAACATGGTGTTATCCGCCTGGCAGAAATAACAATTTATTACATAAAATTAAATGTACGCAATTGTAGAGATCAATGGTCAGCAGTTTAAGGCTGAGGAGGGCAAGAAGCTCTTCGTGCACCACATGAAGGACGCACAGGAAGGCCAGACCGTTGAGTTTGGGAAGGTACTTCTCGTAGATAACGAGGGTACTATCACAGTAGGTGCTCCAACTGTAGAGGGAGCAAAGGTAGTATGTGAAGTTGTTCAGCCTCTCGTGAAGGGTGACAAGGTCATCGTCTTCAAGATGAAGCGTCGCAAGGATGAGCGTAAGAAGAACGGTCATCGTGCACAGTTCACACAGGTAGTAATCAAATCAGTTGTAGCTTAAATCAAGGAGGAACTAAAGAAATGGCACATAAGAAAGGTGTAGGTAGTTCTAAGAACGGCCGTGAATCAGCAGCTCAGCGACTTGGTGTTAAGATCTTCGGTGGTCAGTCTGTAGTAGCAGGCAATATCATCGTTCGTCAGCGTGGTAACAAGCATTTCCCAGGTGCTGGTGTAGCACAGGGTAAGGATGACACTCTCTATGCTCTTATCGATGGAACAGTTAACTTCCACAAGGGTAAGTATGACAAGAGCGTGGTTTCTGTAATACCTGCTGCTGAAGCATAAACTTATTCAAACAAAATTTATTCCAAACAAACATAAAAAGGCTCGTCATTTTGACGGGCCTTTTTCCTTGCCGTAAATCGTGACATTATAATAACGTGAATTCGATGAATTTATGGCTATTTTGTTTGTAGTTGCTTTCGCGGTTTAAAAAAACAAAAGAAAACCAAGTAAAACAAGAGAAAACAATTTGTTTTATTTGGTTTCATATGTTTTATTCTGTTTTTTAGGCGAAAGCAAATTGATCGATTTAACGTTATATTATTGTTTGTAAGCCCCGAAGCGATAGGGTAATAAAAAAGCAGAAACCTTTGTGGCTTCTGCTTTTCTAATATTATAGTGGTGGGATTATCTGATTCTGTCTGCAGCTCTTACAAGACGCTCGTCGTCCATAATTCCCTTGTGGGCAAGGAGAAGGAAGATCATTGCGATAATTGGTGTGCAGAGCGCGAAACTTGGGCGGAAAGTAACTTCCTGTGCATCTATGCATGTGCAATAGATTAAAGCGCCAGAAACGATTGTTTCAACAAGGACTGCTGCAAGCTGGATGTAGCAGTTGAATGCCTGTGTCTTGCGGTTCTTGTACATGAAGATGATTGCAAGGCTCCAGAATGCGTTAAGAGCAAGAAAGAACATTGGAATGCCGAAGTAAGGGTAGGAGAGGGCTCCTGTGTCTCCGTCGAGAACGCCAATGCCGTTTATTGTTGAATTAGCTCCCATTCCGTTAGGAACGAGAACGCCGAAAGGCGCAACTGCACAAATGATGAAGCAGACGATGCAGAGGAAAAGATAGATGCTTTGCTTTCTCTGAATCATGGTTTAATCCTCATCCTCAAACTGACGCTCCTTAGCTGGATCACGCCAGTAGATGTTCTTTTCTACAAACTCCTGAGTAGCGAGAAGAGTTGGCTTTGGAAGCTTCTCATAGTAACGGCTAATCTCAATCTGCTCGCGGTTCTCGAATACCTCCTCGAGGCTGTCGTTGTAGCTTGCGAACTCAGCGAGCTTCTTGCTGAGGTCCTGCTTGATTTCAGCAGAGATCTGGTTAGCGCGCTTGCCGATGATAGCAACGCTCTCGTAGATGTTGTCTGTGTCGTCACAGAGATCCATGATGTTGCGTGTAACGGTATTAACCGGAGCCTTTGATTTCTTGTAATCCATTTGTATTATGTTTTTAAATGATGTTTTTTACTATTCTTTTACGTCTTTAGTGACTTTCTTGCACTTCTCGATATATTTCTCTGCTAAAGAGCGGTCTTTTGAGTCTGGGTATTCGTTGATGAAACCGTAGCACTCGTCTTCAGCATCTTGGAAACGGTCGATTTTCTTGCTTTCTACACTCTGTTGAGCAAGTTCGTACTTGCTCTTCATGATGAGTGATGCGAAACTCTCGCGATGTGAACTGTAAGGATAATCCTTAAGTGCGTTTTGCGCTGTTATGATACAAGCCTCATAGTTGTTTCCGCCGCTTGTACAGTTTCCGAAATATGTACCGAGGTTGTAATAGAGTTTGGCATTGATAAGTTCCTTCTCAATGAGTTTGTCCTGCAACTCGTACATTCTGTTCTGAGCCTTCTCTTTCATTGCAGAGAAAGGATAGATATCCATGAAGTCCTGGTATGATTTGATGGCGGTATAAGTATCCGACTGATCAAGACGAGGCTCTGGTGAACCATTGTAGAGGCTTTCACCGATATAGAAACTTGCCATTTCAGAATATGTTCCCTTTGGATATGTCTGAACGTATTTCTTGAAGATGTCAGCAGCTGACTCGTAGTCCTTGTCTTTGAATGTTGACATTCCGAAAAGGAATAGGCATTCCTCAGCGTTGTCGGTACCCTTCGTGATATTTATCATATCACCGAAGAGAATAGAAGCACGATTGTACTTATGCTGAGCATAGCTTTCCTTTGCGTATTCGTATCGGTATAATATGTCTTTTGTCTTATAGACGGCGTTGAATTCTGATTTGCAACTGCAGAGCAGTAACGCTGCTGATGCTACAGAAAATAGAAGAGTCTTGTTCATTAAATGACAATAATAATATTTCGGACTGCAAAATTACACATTATTCTTGTAATATCAAAGTAGTAAGAATGATTTTTCACAAAAAAAATGGTATTTATAACATTTATTTCGAAGAAATGCGTAATTTTGCACCAATTATGTCAATGAATGAGTTTAAATTAACATCAAAATATTCTCCAACAGGCGATCAGCCAGAGGCGATCAGGCAGCTGACCGAAGGTCTTGAGCAAGGCGATCGTGCTCAGGTTCTGCTCGGTGTGACTGGTTCGGGAAAGACCTTCACGATGGCAAACGTCATTGCCAATGTGAATCGTCCAACACTTATCCTTAGTCACAATAAGACTCTTGCTGCCCAGCTTTACGAGGAGATGAAAGGTTTTTTCCCTGATAATGCCGTTGAGTATTATGTCTCTTATTATGACTATTATCAGCCAGAAGCTTATCTCCCTCATACTGATACCTATATCGAGAAGGATCTTGCCATCAACGAGGAGATAGACAGGCTCAGACTTTCTGCTGTTTCGTCACTTCTTAGTGGCAGGCGTGATGTCGTTGTCGTGTCTTCCGTTTCGTGCATCTATGGAATGGGCGGTCCATCTTCCATGCAGGGTAGCATCATCAGTGTGAAGAGGGGGGGGAGAATAGACAGAAATGCTTTTTTGAGGAAACTCGTTGATGCTCTTTATGTCAGAAATGATATTGCTCTCGAGCGCGGAAATTTCCGTGTAAAAGGCGATACGGTAGATGTGTCAATGGCGTATAGTGAGAACATTGTCCGCATCACTTTCTGGGATGACGAGATAGATGCAATCGAAGAACTTGACGGCTTGACATTCAAACGCTTAGCTTCTTTTGATGACTATCAGATATATCCTGCAAACCTCTTCGTTACAACCAAGGATCAGGCGGATAGGGCAGTTCGTGATATTCAGGATGATCTGGTGAAGCAAATCGAATATTTCAGCGAACTTGGTGATGGAATAAAAGCGCAGAGAATCAAGGAACGTGTGGAGTATGATCTTGAGATGATCAAGGAACTCGGACATTGTTCTGGTATTGAGAACTATTCCCGTTATTTTGATGGCAGAAGTCCTGGTGAGAGACCTTATTGTCTCTTTGATTTCTTCCCTAATGACTTCCTCTTGATGGTAGATGAGAGTCATGTTTCCGTACCTCAGATTCGCGCTATGTATGGAGGTGATAGGGCGAGAAAACAGAATCTTGTGGAATTCGGTTTCCGACTCCCTGCTGCCTTTGATAATCGTCCTCTCAAATTTGAGGAATTCCAGCAGTTGGTTGATCAGGTGATTTATGTATCTGCAACTCCTGCCGACTTTGAACTTGAAGAATCAGAAGGTATTGTAGTTGAGCAGGTTATACGTCCTACGGGATTGCTTGATCCTGAGATTGTCGTACGTCCAAGTGAGAATCAGATGGATGATCTTCTTGAGGAAATCCTTGTCAGAATTGAGAGGAAGGAGCGCGTACTTGTCACTACTCTCACAAAACGAATGGCAGAGGAGCTGACGGCTTATCTCCTCGATAATAATATCCACGCAAATTACATTCATTCCGATGTCTCAACGCTTGATAGAGTGAAGATTCTGAGCGACTTAAGAGCTGGTGCGTATGATGTTCTTGTGGGCGTAAATCTTCTTCGTGAGGGACTTGATTTGCCAGAGGTTTCGCTTGTGGCTATTCTTGATGCTGACAAGGAAGGTTTCTTGCGCTCTCATCGTAGTTTGACGCAGACTGCAGGTCGTGCTGCCCGTAACGTCAACGGACTTGTGATTATGTATGCTGATACCATTACTGAGAGTATGCAGCAGACTATCGATGAAACTATGCGTCGTAGAAAGAAGCAGATGCAATATAACGAAGAACATGGCATTGTTCCTCAGCAGATTGTGAAGAATATCGGTGGTTCTGTACTCGCTATGACGAGTGGTGGAAATGCAGACTCCAAGGCTTCTGAATCAAGGAAGAGCAAGGCGTATCAGCCTTATATTGAGAAGGAAACAACTGCGATGGTGGCAGACCCTATTGTGGAGAAGATGTCGCGTAAGCAACTTGAGAACTCAATAGAATACACTACAGAGAAGATGAAGGAGGCTGCTCGCAATATGGACTTCCTGCAAGCTGCTCAATATCGAGATGAGGTTATTCGATTAAAGGATCTCCTTGCTCTTGCGAAGGAATAATGGAAATGAAAAATTAAAAGTGAAAAATTAAAAATGTCGGTTTGAAGGGACTTGTGGGAAAATCGAACAATATTCCTTCGTAAATATTTTGTAGCACCCCTAAAAGTCCCATTCTTGCTCGATTCTTAGGAGCGGAGTCACAACGGACTTACAACGGAGTCATAACGGAGGTAGATAGGAGACACTTAGAGATACGGAAAAATCGAACAATTTTAAATCGTACTATTGAATACAAAAAAAGTGAAAAATGGGATCAACTCATTTTTCACTTTCTTTGTTATTGTATTTTCTGATTTTTCTCTTTTGACGTGTCGCTTTCCGCTTATCCGTTCATGCTGATGAGGAACTCCTCATTAGAATGAGTGCGCTTCATAAGGTCTCCGATCATGTTCATTGCCTCGATAGAGTTCATGTCAGCGATATGCTTACGGAGAATCCACATACGGTCAAGTGTTGTCTTGTCGTGGAGAAGGTCATCGCGACGAGTACTACTCTGAATGAGGTTGACAGCAGGGAAGATACGCTTGTTGGCAAGTGAGCGGTCAAGCTGGAGTTCCATGTTACCAGTGCCCTTGAATTCCTCGAAGATAACCTCATCCATCTTAGAACCTGTATCGATAAGGGCTGTTGCGATGATTGTCAATGAACCGCCACCTTCAATGTTACGAGCTGCACCGAAGAAGCGCTTTGGCTTCTGAAGGGCATTGGCGTCCACACCACCGGTAAGTACCTTACCAGATGCTGGCGCTACTGTGTTATAGGCACGTGCAAGACGAGTGATAGAGTCAAGGAAGATAACGACATCATGACCACACTCAACCATACGCTTAGCCTTCTCAAGAACGATACCAGCAATCTTTACGTGACGCTCAGCTGGCTCATCGAATGTAGAAGCGATAACCTCGGCATTAACGGTACGAGCCATATCTGTAACCTCCTCAGGGCGCTCGTCGATGAGAAGCATCATAAGGTAAGCCTCTGGGTGGTTTGCTGCGATGGCATTGGCGATATCCTTCATGAGGATTGTCTTACCAGTCTTAGGCTGCGCAACGATCAATGCACGCTGTCCCTTACCGATAGGAGAGAAGAGGTCAACGATACGTGTTGACAGATTTGTAGTGCGACGATCGCCTGTAAGATTGAACTTCTCGTCAGGGAAGAGAGGTGTAAGGTGCTCGAATGACAAGCGGTCACGTATCTCATTTGGGTTACGGCCATTGATCTTGTCGATACTTGTCATTGGGAAGTACTTCTCACCCTCACGTGGAGGACGAACGCGGCACTGAACCACATCACCAGTCTTCAATGAGTATTTCTTTATCTGCTGAACGGTAAGGAAGATATCATCAGGAGATGAAAGGTAGTTGAAGTCGCTTGAACGGAGGAATCCGTATCCGTCAGGCATTACCTCAAGTACACCATTTGCTGAAATGATATCTGTAAAGTCGTATTTTTCTTCCTGTGGAGTTGCTGGACGCTGCATTGACTGTGGAGCCACCTGCTCAACGATAGTTGTTGGGTTGTCAAGCATGTCGTATGAAAC
The DNA here is from genome assembly GCA_002317355.1 of Prevotellaceae bacterium UBA1710. GTDB lineage: Bacteria > Bacteroidota > Bacteroidia > Bacteroidales > Bacteroidaceae > Prevotella. Next base: position 15,006 of record DCJC01000025.1, read on the forward strand.
GCTTGCGTAATGGTCCTCGACTGGAAGATCAAGTACTGTTATGAAGTCAGTACCATCACCTGGGTCGCCTTCCCAAACACCATCCATGCTGCCGCCATTGTGAGCGTTGACTTTGTCTTGAAGCTGTGAAAGAAGATCACCAGACTCCATACCTTCGTTCTCCTCGTTCTCAAACTCAGGTGCGCCTTCTGCTGGCATACCCTCATTGTTGTTGATGAGGAAATCAGGAATCTGTGCATTGTCTTCACCTTCAACAGGTTCCTCGGAAGTGATGCTTTCAAGTTCCTGCTTCTTCTGGTTGTTAGCGGCAAGTGCAGCAGCCTTTGCTTGTGCAGCAGCAAAGATTTCTTCCTTGCTACGGCGTGCACGCTTCTTCTTTGGAGCAGCATCTTCTGCAGCAGTTCCCTCTGCAACAGCTTCGGTGTTTTCTGTATCCTGTACATTCTCCATAGGCATTTCAGAAGGAACTTCTGTTGGTTCTGGAGTTGCCTCTGCTTCGAAGTCGATAGCGAGTTCTGCTGGTTGCTCAGCAGGTGCATCTGTATTTTTAAGATCCTTCAGGGCTTCTTCAGCGGCTCTTGCTGCGAGGTCAGCCTTTGAAGGTCTTCCGCGTTTTTTCTTTGGTGTAGTCTCCTCGCCCTCTACTTGCTCTGTTTTTTTAGTTGCACGCTTTTTCTTTGGCTTTTCTTCTGTTTCCTGAACGAAGTCGCCTACGATAAAGTTGACCAAAGCTTCTGCGCCATCAGCTGCAGTGAGCTCTGAACCTAAGGTCTTAGCGATTGTCTCAAGCTCTTCAACAGGCTTGGACATGAGTTCTTCTTTGCTATACATATTCAAATGTAATGTATTTAATTCAAATAGGATTTTCTTGCGAAAAAATACTGGGAGTGTGTTTCTTAAATTGCAAAACTGTGAATTTTGAAACACTTTGGATTTAAAATCGAGTGCAAAGATAATGTTTTTTTCTTTAAACGCAAAATTTTAAGCGAAAAAATTTTGTTAATTCATGAAAAATATGTACCTTTGCACCCGCAAAATCGAGGCTTAGGCCGAAATTGATGCCAAAAACTATATTTATACATTATTTAATTAATAAATTCATTCAACAATGATGAATCATTACGAAACAGTTTTCATCTTAACTCCCGTTTTGTCTGATGAGCAGGCAAAGGAAACTGTTGCAAAGTTCACAAAGGTTCTCGCTGACAATGGCGCTGAGATCCTGAATGAGGAGAACTGGGGCATGAAGAAGATGGCTTACGCTATCAACAAGAAGTCTACCGGTTTCTACTTCCTCGTAGAGTTTAAGGCTGAGCCTACAGTAGTAGCTAAGCTCGAGACTGCTTATCGTCGTGAGGAGAAGGTTATCCGCTTCATGACCGTTAAGCTTGACAAGTATGCATCTCTCTATGCTGAGAAGCGTCGTAACAAACTTTCTAAAAAAGAGGAGGCTTAAACCATGGCAGAAAATTCAGAAATCCGTTATTTGACTGCTCCTTCTATTGATACAAAGAAGAAGAAGTATTGCCGTTTCAAGAAGAGCGGTATTAAGTATATCGACTACAAGGATCCTGAGTTCCTCAAGAAGTTCTTGAACGAGCAGGGTAAGATCCTCCCACGTCGTATCACAGGTACATCTCTGAAGTATCAGCGCCGTGTGGCTCAGGCTGTAAAGCGTGCTCGCCAGATTGCACTGCTTCCTTATGTAACCGATCTTATGAAGTAAATTTTAAAAGGAGAAGATTACACAATGGAAATTATACTTAAAGAAGATATCATCGGTCTTGGATACAAGAACGATATCGTGAATGTAAAGAACGGTTACGGTCGTAACTATCTTATCCCAACAGGTAAGGCTATCATCGCTTCTGCTTCTGCTAAGAAGGTACTCGCTGAGAACCTCAAGCAGCAGGCTCACAAGCTTGCAGCTATTCTCGCTGCTGCTCAGAAAGAGGCTGAGGCTCTTAACGGCGTAGCTCTCGCAATCGAGGCTAAGGTTAGCGCTACAGGTGCTCTCTATGGTTCAGTTAACGCTGCTACTATCGCTGAGGAGCTCGCTAAGAAGGGTATCGAGGTTGATCGCAAGAAGATCATCATGAAGGATATCAAGGCTGTTGGCTCATACGTTGCAACTATCGCTTTCCACAAGGAAGTTAAGGTTGAGGTTCCTGTAACAGTTGTTGCAGAGGGTCAGGAGGCTGAGGTTGCTGCTCCTGCAGCAGAGGAGGCTCCAGCAGCTGAGGTTGCAGAGTAATTTATTTGGATTATAACAAATAAGAATATAAGTCCCGATTGTCATATTAAATGTGGTAATCGGGATTTTTTTAAATTAAAAATTAAAAGTGAAAAATTAAAAATTAAAAATTAAAAATACTTGTCCGCTAACCTGTATTTAATCATTTTTCATTTAGTCATTTTTCATTTAATAATTTTTCATTTCATCATTTATCCTATTTTAAAATGAAAGCATTCGTATTCCCTGGTCAGGGTGCCCAGTTCACAGGAATGGGCAAGGACCTCTATGATACAAATCCTAAGGCAAAGGAACTTTTCGACAAGGCTAACGAGATTCTCGGTTTCGAGATCACAAAGATCATGTTCGAGGGTACTGCTGAAGAACTCAAGCAGACAAAGGTTACTCAGCCTGCAGTTTTCCTTCACTCTGTAATCAAGGCTATCTGCATCGGCGAGGAGTTTGATGCTGATATGGTAGGCGGTCACTCACTCGGTGAGTTCTCTGCTCTTGTTGCTGCTGGTGCACTCAGCTTCGAGGATGGTCTCAAGCTCGTTTCTAAGCGTGCTATGGCTATGCAGAAGGCATGTGAGGCTGCTCCTTCTACAATGGCAGCTATCATTGGTCTTGATGATGCTAAGATCGAGGAGATCTGTGCTGGTATCTCTAAGGAGGGCAACATCGTTGTTCCTGCTAACTACAACAACCCTGGTCAGCTCGTTATCTCTGGTAACAATGAGGCTGTTGCTGAGGCTTGTGAGGCTTTGAAGGCTGCTGGTGCTAAGCGTGCTCTTCCTCTTCCAGTTGGTGGTGCATTCCACTCTCCACTCATGCAGCCAGCTAAGGATGAGCTTCAGGCTGCTATCGAGGCTACTGAGTTCAAGAACCCAACAATTCCTGTTTATCAGAATGTTGACGCTAAGGCTCACACAGACGCTAACGAGATCAAGCAGAACCTCATCGCTCAGCTCACAGCTCCAGTAAAGTGGACTTATGAGGTACAGGCTATGGTTGCTGCTGGTGCTAAGGACTTCGTTGAGTGTGGTCCTGGTAAGGCTCTCCAGGGTATGATCGCTAAGATCGCTAAGGACGTTGAGGGCGTTACTATTACAGGTATGGCGTAAAGCCAAAGGCCACCCAAAAGCCTAACCAAGCCTTTTCTCACGGGAGTTCGAAGGGTCTTCGACAAATCTCCCAAAGGGAAGGATGTATTATACACTTTCTCACGGAAGGCTTGGTTAGATATTTTTATGGCACACGAAGTGCTATATACAATATAGTTACTATTCGTAACTGATGTGAGTTCGACGATTTCCAATTGTAGGATATTTAATTCGGAAGAATTCCATGATGTATGAGCCCCGAAGTGGGCGATACCTAAAAGGGCAGTCCGTTAGGGCTGTTATATAGAGTGGTGTTTGTTTGAGAGGCCTGTAAGGCCGACACCTATTATATCATTCAGTTTTTAGGTGTCGCACCGATGGCGCTCACACATCCATTCTCTTAATAACGGCGCTCACGCACCGCCCTTTTAGGTGTCGCCCACTTCGGGGCTCGTCAATTATGAGGCCGATGAATTCTCGAACCAACATTTGATATTTCTCTTTTAATTAATAATACTATAAAACATCCTTCTCTTTTGGGAGATTTGTCGAAGACCCTTCGAACTCCCGTGAGAAAAGGCTTGGTTAGGCATTTTATGACAAACAAACCGATAATCTACCAAGTATTTACGCGATTGTACGGAAATCGTAATACTACCCGCAAGGAATGGGGTAGTGTTGAGGAAAACGGTACAGGCAAGTTCTCTGATTTTGATGCTAAGACGCTGAAGGCAATAAAGCAGATGGGTATCTCGCACATCTGGTACACTGGCGTTATCCGTCATGCCTCTCAGACTGATTTCTCCAAGTTCGGCATCCCTACACAGCATCCTTCTGTCGTGAAGGGTAAGGCTGGATCTCCATACGCTATCTGCGACTATTATGACGTTGACCCAGACCTCGCTGATGATGTTGATAACAGAATGAAGGAGTTTGAGGCTCTCATCACTCGTACACATAAGGCAGGACTCAAGATGTTCATCGACTTCGTGCCTAATCACGTTGCCCGTCAGTATGTCAGCATAGCAAAGCCTAAGGGCGTTGTTGACCTTGGTGCAGACGATGACAAGGATCAGGGATTCAATCCTCAGAATAACTTCTATTATTGTCCGGGATGCAAGCTCGAGACTCCTCAGGCTTCTGATTATGAGGAAAACCCTGCAAAGGCAACGGGTAATGACCATTTCGATAACCGTCCAGGAATGAATGACTGGTACGAAACCGTGAAACTCAACTACGGCATCGACTACTGGACTCATTTCGGGCATTTCGACCCCGTTCCTGACACATGGAAGAAGATGACTGAGATACTTCTCTTCTGGGCAGCAAAGGGCATTGACGGTTTCCGTTGCGACATGGCTGAGATGGTGCCGGCTGCTTTCTGGGCATACGCTACAGGCAAGGTAAAGGAGAAGTACCCTGAGATTCTCTTCATGGGTGAGGTGTATAATCCTGCTGAATACCGCAACTATATCCACTCAGGATTCGACTGGATGTATGATAAGGTTGGAATGTACGACACCATGCGTGCCGTAACCTGCGGATATGGCTCTGCCGCTGCTATCACAGGTGCTTGGCAGACTGTTGATGATATCAAGGAACACATGGTTTATTTCCTTGAGAATCACGATGAGCAGCGTGTAGCTTCTGATTTCTTTGCCGGTGATGCCAAGAAGGGAATACCTGCCATGGTGGCTTCTATCCTTATGAAGTCCTCTCCATTTATGCTCTATGCTGGTGAGGAATATGGTGAGAAGGGTATGGACAAGGAGGGTTTCTCTGGCAAGGATGGCCGTACCACTATCTTCGACTACTGGAGTGTGGATACCTTATGCAGAGCTGCTTCCGGTGAACTCACGGACGATGAGAAGTATGTCTATGAGATGCATGAGAAGACGATGAAGATAGCACGCAAGGAGAAGGCTGTTGACGGAGAGTTCTATGATCTGATGTACGTTAATCCTTGGTCAGAGTATTTCGACAACAACAAGCAGTATGCTTTCTTCAGAAAGAATGATGATGAGCTTCTGTTTGTCGTGGTTAACTTTGACGATAAGGATGTTGACATCAAGGTAAGAGTTGCTCCTCATGCCATTGAGTATCTGCAGATTCCTGAGAAGAAGTATAAGGCAAAGGATCTTCTCTCTGATGAGAAACTTGATATGGAACTCGTTTCTGATGGTCTTGTAGCAATGAGCATCAAGGCTCGTGGTGCGAGAGTGTGGAAGGTGAAGAAGTGAGACCCCTCCCCAGCCCTCCCGAGGGAGGGAGAAAAAAGTCACACTTTTCTCGCGGTGTGCTCTACCTATATACCATAAATTTTGGTAGGTAGATAGGTAGATGGTATATAGTATATGTCTGGTATCTGCAAACCACTACCACCTACCACCCATTACCTATCACCCATTACCTATCACCCATCAGCTACCACCTATCATCCACCACCCATCACTCAATACCTACCAATCTACCTATCTACCTACCATTTTTGTGGTAGGTAGGGTAGAGAAATCATGAATAGCACCATGTTATTGTAATATCTATAGTATTATATTATACAATACTAATATAATATTATTATTGCAATACAATCATTATATTATAATATACAAATTGTCCATTATCTATTGGTTCACATACCTATCTACCATAATTTTGGGTAGGTAGATGGTATATAGTATTTGCTATCTGCTATCTGCAAACCACTATCAACAAACCACTATCACCCATCACCCACCACCCATCACCCAATACCTACCAATCTACCTATCTACCTACCATTTTTTGGTAGGTAGGGTAGAGCGAAGATGGAATGATATTATGTTATTGGAATTATAATAGTAATGTATTAATACAATAATTCGATAATTCAATAATATAGTAATTATTGCTATATAGATAATTCATTATTCTCTATCCGTCAAACATTAAAATCCCAGGGCATCTACCAAAAAAAATGGTAGGTAGATAGGTAGATTGGTAGATGCTCGGTAGCAACGATATTCCTCCGTTCTGCCTCCGTTGTGAGTTCGCTATGCCTCCGCTATGGTTCCCATATGGTTCCCATATAGTTCCTATGTGAATCCCATGTAAGTCCCATTTTATAATGGGAGGTTAGTGGGAGTTTCTATGGTACTATAGAGATGCTGTATTGGATTAATTCCGAAAAGTCAGTTTGGTTTAGAGGAATAAGTTGTGATACTGTAAAAAAGAACTTCGGGAAATCTCTGACGAGAAGTCCCGAAGTTTTTTCTTTGTATATGGGGAAAGTAAATTAGGAGTAAATTTTTTCAGTAAATTAGCGTGAGTTCGACGATTTTCAAATGTTTGGTATTCTGCAAAATAAATGAGGTGGGATGTGCTCATCAATCAAGTAGTCAATGAATTCGACGAACTGACGTTATAATTCTCACTTCAAAAATTATTTCCAAACGACGAATGTCATTCTCATAATTTACTGAATTAATTTACTCCTAATTTACTTTCTAAAAGTAGTTCTCCATTTGCTTTCGCAAAGTGTAGTTACTTGTAGAGGTATCGCTTGATGCTCTTCTTTGGAGTCTTCTCGAATTCCTCCTCATGCACCTCAATGGCTGCGAGCTTACAGTAGGCAGGTTGGGTGGCGTTGAGCGTCTGGCGGTTCTGCTCCATGACCTTCTTGATCTGCTCCATAGAGTAGCGCTGAGCCTTAGCCTCTTCGAAGTCAGGGAAAACAAGTCCAACGAGCTTGTCATCACGCTGAACGACGATACTCTCGACAACGAGTGGCAGAGAGTTGAGAGCGTCTTCAATCTCCTCAGGGAAGATATTCTGTCCATTCGCACTAAGAAGCATATTCTTGGAGCGGCCTTTGATGAAGATATTGCCCTTGGCATCGATGACACCGAGATCACCTGTATGATACCATCCATCGGCATCAAGAGCCTGTGCAGTAGCCTCTTCGTTCTTGAAGTAGCCGAGCATCACGTTCATACCCTTAGTGAGAATCTCACCCGGTATTCTGCGAGGGTCTTTAGAGTCAATCTTAACCTCCATGTTAACGACAGCCTTACCGCAAGAGCCAGGTACATGATCGTGCCAATCGTTATAGGAAATGATAGGGGCACACTCTGTTGCGCCATAGCCAACGGTGAATGGGAACCCGATGAAATGGAGGAATTGCTCTATTTCCTGATTGAATGCAGCCCCACCTATGATGATTTCGTAGAGACGTCCGCCGAACGCCTTATACACCTCATCACGAATCTTATCGCGCACCTTCTGAGATACGAAAGGAGTCTTGAGAAGAATCTTCATGGCAGGGGTGTCGAGTTTAGGCAGAACCCTCTTCTTGATGATCTTCTCGATGACGAGCGGAACGGCAATGATAATGATAGGCTTGATCTCTGCAAATGCCTGAGCCACAATGGCTGGAGACGGAATGCGGCTGAGATAGAAGATGTGGCAGCCGGTCATGAATTCCTTGATGAATTCGAACGCCATACCATACATGTGAGCCATCGGCAGGATGCTTATGGTGTGGTCGCCTGGATGCAGATGCTTGTCGAGTGCCTCAGATGCAAAATAGAGGTTGCTCCACATGGCACGATAAGGAATCATGACGCCCTTGGAGAAGCCTGTTGTGCCAGATGTGTAGTTGATAAGCGCGAGTTCATCGGGGCTCTGCTCCTTGTAGTAGTTCACCATCTCCTTGCGGAAATACTTAGGGTATTTCTGTCCGAAGAGAAGGTTGAGATGCTCACGAGCGTAATTAAGTTTCTCGCTGCGCGAAATCATGAGGGAATAATCGGTTATGTGGATGATTCCCAATAGATTCGGCATTTCCTCAGGTACAATCTGAGTATAGATGACGTCACCAATGAAAAGCAATTTTGCCTCAGAGTGGTTGACGATGTTATGAACCTGTTCTGCTGTGAATTCATGGAGAATAGGAACGGCAACGGCTCCATATGTGAGGGTTGCGAGAAATGCGACAGCCCAATTACTCATATTACGGCCACAGAGAGCAATCTTGTCACCCTTCTGTACACCGCCCTCTTCAAACAGGATATGAAGCTTCTCGATCTTGCGTGCTACATCCTGGTATTGTAGGGTTGCGCCCTTGTAGTCGGTTAAGGCATCGTAGTTCCAATACTTCTTAACACTCTCCTCTATACATGCGTTAAAACTGTGTTCCATAATTAGTATGCTACATAAAGTTGCACAAATTTCCTTTTATTGTGCAAAGGTACTTACTTTTCTGCATATTTCAAAATCTAATGTGTGAATTTTTGTTTTTCGCTCGGTAAAATGGGCGAAATTGGCGTTTTGCCGCTCATTTATGAGATAAATTACCTTATTATATGCATTTTTTATCTCATAATCAGTAAAATGTCATTTTTTTTTCTTAATTTTGCAAGCAAGTTTATTTATAAATAACTAAATTGTAAATTATGGGATTTTTCGGCTTTTTTAGCAAAGAAAAGAAAGAGACACTCGACAAAGGTCTTGAGAAAACCAAGCTCGGCATGTTCGATAAGATTGCCCGTGCCGTTGCAGGTAAGAGCAAGGTTGATGAGGATGTCCTTGACGATCTTGAGGAAGTACTCATTACCAGTGATGTTGGTGTAGATACTACTCTTAAGATTATTGAGCGTATTGAGGAGCGTGTGGCACGTGATAAATACGTTTCTACGAAGGAACTTAACGGTATCCTCCGTGATGAGATTGCGTCTCTTCTTGCCGAGAATCATTCAGATGACCTCGACGACTGGGATCTCCCAACAGACCATAAGCCATACGTTATCCTTGTGGTTGGCGTGAATGGAGTAGGTAAGACAACGACCATCGGTAAGCTGGCTTGGCAGTTCAAGCAGGCTGGCAAGAAGGTGTATCTCGGTGCTGCCGATACATTCCGTGCAGCAGCCGTTGAGCAGCTCTGTATCTGGGGTGAGCGTGTAGGCGTGACCGTTATCAAGCAGCAGATGGGCTCTGACCCTGCTTCCGTGGCATTCGATACCATCTCTTCTGCCAAGGCAAATGGTGCTGACGTGGTGCTTATTGATACCGCTGGCCGTCTTCACAACAAGGTAGGCTTGATGAACGAGCTGAAGAAAATCAAGGATGTGATGAAGAAGGTTGTGCCTGATGCACCAGATGAGGTAATGCTCGTGCTTGACGGTTCTACCGGTCAGAACGCCTTTGAGCAGGCAAAGCAGTTCGCTGCCGTTACACAGATCTCAAGTATGGCAATAACAAAGCTCGATGGCACAGCCAAGGGTGGTGTCGTTATTGGCATCAGCGATCAGTTGAAGGTACCTGTGAAGTATATCGGACTTGGTGAGGGAATGACCGATCTTCAGTTGTTTAACAAGAAGCAGTTTGTTGACTCACTTTTCGGAGAATGAAGAAAAATCAGATAGATATCATAACTCTTGGATGCTCCAAGAATCTTGTGGATAGCGAATCTCTTATGCGAATGTTTCAGCGTAAGGGATTTGTTTGTAAGCATGATGCCGAGCGCGTGGAGGGTGAATATGTTGTGATCAATACCTGCGGCTTCATCGAGGATGCCAAGCAGGAAAGCATAGATACCATACTCGAATTCGCACAGGCTCGTGAAGAGGGCTTGATTGGCGGTTTGTATGTCATGGGATGTCTCTCGCAGAGATATCAGAAGGAACTTGAGGCGGAGATTCCTCAGGTGGATAAATATTACGGCAAGTTCAATTTCAGGCAGTTGCTTGAGGATTTGCCTGCTCCAACCGTGAAGGCTGTCGATGAAAGCATGAAGCACGATACCACGCCTTCACATTATTCTTATATAAAGATAAGTGAGGGATGTGACCGTAACTGTGCTTATTGTGCCATTCCTATCATCACAGGCAAGCATGTGTCTCGTCCAAAGGAGGAGATACTCGATGAGGTGCGCTCACTTGTTGCCGAGGGCGTGAAGGAGTTTCAGGTCATCGCTCAGGAACTCACCTACTATGGCGTGGATCTCTATGGAAAGCGTCAGATTGCCGAACTTATCGATGAAATGGCTCAAATCAAGGGTGTTAAGTGGATAAGACTGCATTATGCTTATCCTAACCAGTTCCCTATGGAGTTGCTTGATGTGATGCGTCGCCATGATAACGTATGTAAGTATCTTGATATCGCTCTTCAGCATATCTCAGACAGAATGCTTGACCGCATGCGCCGTAACACGACAAAGCAGGAAACAATGCATCTGATAGAGAAACTGCGTGAGGCTATGCCGGGAATACATCTCCGCACAACACTCATGGTTGGTTTCCCAGGAGAGACGGAAGAGGATTTCCAAGAACTTATGGAGTTCACACGTTGGGCTCGCTTCGAGAGAATGGGCGCTTTTGCCTACTCAGAGGAGGAGGGAACATACAGTGCTGAACACTATGAGGATGATGTTCCTAAGGAAATCAAGGATGCACGACTCAGTAAGCTTATGCGACTTCAGCAGTCTATTGCGGCAGAGATAGAGGCAGAGAAGATTGGCAAGACGATGAAGGTCGTTGTTGACAGAAGAGAAGGCGACTATTATGTAGGTCGTACAGAGTTCTGCTCACCAGAGGTTGACCCGGAGGTGCTTATACCTGTGGCAAATCGTCGTTTGCGCAAGGGATGCTTCTATGATGTGAAAATAACTGGTGCAGAGGAGTTTGACCTCTATGGAGAGGTTGTGAAATAGATTTTAATCACTAATGATTGTAAGATATGACGAATAAGGAATTTATATCTCAAGTAGCCAAGCAGACAGGCTTCAAGATAGATGATGTTCAGAGAATTGTGCGCACAGCGTTCAATTCGATTACTGATGAACTCGTTGAAGGCGATTCTGCAAATGTTGCAGGTCTTGGAACGTTTGAAGTCCGTAAGCGTATGGAGCGAGTTATTAAGAATCCTTCTACAGGACAGAAGATGCTTGTTCCACCAAAGCTCGTAGTGAATTTTAAACCTTATGGATCACTTAAAGAAATGCTGAAGTAATATGCTTACAATCAAGGATATAGTAGAACTTTTGGTGCAGAAGCATCAGTTGGATGCACATAGTGCTGAGGTCTTCATGAATGCTGTTGTTGAGACAATTCACGAAGGACTCAAAAATGATCGTGTTGTTAAGATTAAGGGTTTCGGAACCTTTAAGCTTACTGCAGTTCGTGAGCGTGAGAGTATTAATGTGAATACGGGTGAGCGTGTGGTTATCTCAAGTCACGATAAGGTGTCGTTTACTCCTGATGCCGTTATGCGTGATTTGGTGAACAAACCATTCGCTCAGTTTGATACTGTAGTTCTTGCTGATGGCGTTGATTTCGAGGATATGCCAGATATGGATGCAGATGATGAAAATAATGTGGATTCGTCTGTTGAAACTATGGACTATACTCCTGCAAATGTACCTGTAGAAGAGGAAGTTAGCGCACCTGTAGAAGTTCCTTCAGAATCTCCTGTTGAAACACCAGCCGAAGAATCTATTGAAGTGCCAGTTGCAGAACCTGCCGTTGAGCCTGTTGTTGCTCCTGTTGTGGAATCTGTGGTCGCTCCAGTTGTTGAGCCTGAGATTGAATCTGTAAAGGAACCGGAAGTTGTAGCTCCAGTTGCTGAGGCTAAGTCGGAGTCTGTTCAGATGCCAGTTCCAGAGCCGGAAGTAGAGGAGGTTAAGGAAGAGGTTGTTGAACCAATAGTAGAGGCAGAGGCTGAAGTGGAGCAAATCTCAGAGTCTGAGCCTGTTGTTGAACCTGAGAAAGTTGATGCTTTGGTCAGTGAGCCTGTAGTTGAAGAGACTGCAGTAGAAGAATCGTCTGTAGAAGAACCTGCAGTCGAAGAATCATCAGCAGAGGCTGAGCAATCAGTTATTGAACAAGCTAAGCCTGTATCACAGCCTGAGCCAGAGACTGAGGAAGAAGAGGAGGAAGAAGTGCCTTCATACTATGACGAGGATGATGAAATAAGTGAATGCAAGAAGCTATTCATTATGTATGCTATCATAGTGAATGTCATAGTTGCTGCATTGTTCTTCATTCTTGGATATTATGCACATTCTTCTAATCTCCTTGGTATTGAGCCAGATAAGACTCCTGCCGTTGAAACTCCAGCTGAGCCAGTAGTGGAAACTCCAGCTGCAAAGCCTGCAGAGGCAACTCCTGTAAAAGCTGAGGAAAAAGCGGTAGAGGAGCAGAAGGAAGAGGCTGCTAAGAATCAGCAAGAGGCAACCAAGGTAGAAAAGCCTGCAGAGGTAAAGGCACCTGTTGCAGAGCTAAAGAAGGAGGTAAAGCCAGAGGCTAAGGCTGAGGCACCTTCAAAATATGATAGCGATCCACGTGTCAGAACTGGTGCATACCGTATTGTTGGTACTGCAACAACTGTAACTGTAAAGGCTGGTCAGACCATTAAGGGTATTTCAAAGACATATCTTGGTGCTGGTATGGAATGCTATGTAGAAGCATATAATGGTGGAATCACCGAACTCAAGGAAGGACAGAAGATAAAGATTCCAAAGCTTGAGCTCAAGAAGAAGGCTAAGAAATAAGGCGTTAAATTGCATAACTGCCCACAAATAGCCTCTGGAAAAGTTAAAGAGTGAAAAAGTACATGAAATGCCAAGTTTTTTATGTAAATTTGCACCCTAAAAATTGAAGAAAATAAAAACATATAAAACCAAATGGATAAGAAATTTACGGAACGTAAAGGACTGAACCTTGTAGAGACAAACAACGAGGTTCTTGCTGAGTGGGAGAAGAAGGATTTGTTCCACAAAAGTATTACCGAGCGTGAGGGTTGCCCTCAGTTCGTGTTCTTCGAGGGACCACCTTCAGCAAATGGCCACCCAGGTATCCATCACATGATGGGACGTACCATCAAGGATACATTCCTTCGTTATAAGACTATGAAGGGCTATCAGGTTTACCGTAAGGCTGGTTGGGATACTCACGGACTCCCAGTTGAGCTTTCGGTAGAGAAGAGCCTCGGAATCACCAAGGAGGATATTGGCAAGAAGATCAGCGTTGATGATTATAACGACGCTTGTCGTAAGAACGTAATGATGTACACAGACGAGTGGACTCAGCTCACCAACAAGATGGGTTACTGGGTTGATCTCGAGCATCCTTACATCACATACGATAACAAGTATATCGAGTCTCTTTGGTATCTCTTGAAACAGCTCTATAACAAGGATCTGCTCTACAAGGGCTATACTATCCAGCCATATTCACCAGCTGCAGGTACTGGTCTTTCTTCTCACGAGCTCAACCAGCCAGGTTGCTACCGTGATGTGAAGGATACTACAGTTACTGCACAGTTCAAGGTTCTTGATAAGGTTGACTTCAATAATACAGAACTTCCAACCTACATCCTCGCTTGGACAACAACACCTTGGACACTTCCTTCAAACACAGCTCTTTGTGTAGGTCCTAAGATTGACTATGTTGCTGTTAAGGGAAATAACCCTTACACAAATGAGGAGGCAGTATATGTTCTCGCTGAGAGCCGTCTTGCTGCTTACTTCCAGCCAACAAAGGATGAGGAAGGCAACGAGCAGCCACTCGAAATCCTTTGGAACGGTAAGGGTGCTGACCTCGTAGGTACTCACTATCAGCAGCTTATGCCATGGGTTAAGCCATGTGCGCTTGAGGGTGATCAGATCGTAGCCAAGGAGGCAGAGGCATTCCGCGTTATTCCTGGTGACTACGTGACTACAGAGGATGGTACTGGTATCGTACATATCGCTCCTACATTCGGTGCTGATGACGCCAAGGTTGCTAAGGATGCAGGTATTCCTTCACTCTTCGTAATCGACAAGGCTGGTGATACACGTCCAATGGTTGACTTCACAGGTAAGTACTTCGTGAAGGAGGATATCGATCCTAAGTTCCTTGAGATTTGTGTAAACGAGTCTTACTGGAAGCATGCAGGTGACTTCGTGAAGAATGCTTACGACCCTAAGTTCAATGAGGGTGGCAAGTATGACGAGAAGGCTGCAGCAAAGGAGATGGACCTCAACGTTATTCTCTGTCTTGAGATGAAGGAAGAGGGTAGTGCATTCAAGATTGAGAAGCACGTCCATAACTATCCACATTGCTGGCGTACAGATAAGCCTGTGCTCTATTATCCACTCGACTCTTGGTTCATTCGCTCTACAGCAAAGAAGGAGCGTATGGCAGAACTCAATAAGACTATCAACTGGCATCCTGAATCAACAGGTACAGGCCGTTTCGGTAAGTGGCTTGAGAACCTCAACGACTGGAACCTCTCTCGTTCACGCTATTGGGGTACACCTCTTCCTATCTGGCGCAATCGCGATACTAAGGAAGAAATCTGTATCGGTTCACTCGAGGAACTCTACGCTGAGATCGAGAAGGCTGTCAAGGCTGGTGTTATGCAGAGTAACCCACTCAAGGACAAGGGCTTCGTTCCTGGTGATATGAGTCAGGAGAACTACGACCGTATTGATATCCACCGTCCTTATGTTGACGATATCAAGCTCGTAGGTGAGAGTGGTAGCGTATTGACACGTGAACTCGACCTTATCGATGTATGGTTCGACTCTGGTGCTATGCCTTACGCACAGATCCACTATCCATTCGAGAATGCTGATGTTATCGATGCTCGCAACGCATATCCAGCCGACTTTATCGCTGAGGGTGTTGACCAGACTCGTGGATGGTTCTTCACACTTCATGCTATCGCTACAATGGTATTCGATTCTGTTGCATACAAGAACGTAATCTCTAATGGACTTGTTCTTGACAAGAACGGTGTGAAGATGTCAAAGCGTCTTGGTAACGTAATCAATCCATTCGATTGTATTGGAACATACGGTACTGATGCTGTTCGCTGGTATATGGTTACCAACTCATCTCCATGGGATAACCTCTCATTTGACCCAGAAGGTGTAAAGGATGTTACAAGTGCATTCTTCGTAAAGCTTTATCAGGCTTATTCATTCTTCACTCTCTATGCAAATGTTGATGGCTTCACATACGAAGAGGCAGAGGTTCCATTCGCTGAGCGTCCAGACTTCGACCGTTGGTTGCTTTCTGAACTCAACTCTCTCGTTAAGGATGTAGATAAGTATCTTGCTGATTATGATGTAACTCCAGCAGGTCGTCTGATTCAGAACTTCGTTATCGACAAGCTCTCTAACTGGTACATCCGTCTTAACAAGAAGCGCTTCTGGGGAGGTGGTATGACACAGGATAAGCTTTCTGCTTACCAGACTCTCTATACATGTATCGATACAGTTGCAAGACTTATCGCTCCTGTTGCTCCATTCTATGCAGATCAGCTCTTCCTCGACCTTAACTCTGTAACAGGTAAGGATAAGGCAGAGAGCGTACATCTCGCTAAGTATCCAGAGGCTCAGGAGAATCAAATAGATAAGGAACTTGAAGAGGCTATGCAGCTTGCTATGCAGGTTACCTCTATGGTTCTCTCACTCCGTAAGAAGGTGAAGATTCCTGTAATCCAGGCACTTCAGACAATTTCTATCCCTGCTTCTGATAAGGAGATGAAAGCACGTATCGAGCGTATGGCAAGCGTTATCCTTGCTGAGACCAACGTTAAGGAACTGCAGTTCATTGAGGATGGTGCTGGTATGCAGCTCGTCAAGAAGGTGAAGTGTAACTTCCGTACAATGGGTAAGAAGTTCGGTAAGCTCATGAAGAGTGTGAATGCTGCTGTAATGGCTATGAGTCAGGAGCAGATTTCTGCACTTGAGGCTAACGGAACTATCGATCTCGTTGCTGAAGGACAGAATGTAACTGTTGAGGCAGTTGACGTTGAGATTATCTCTGAGGATATCCCAGGATGGACAATCGCTCAGGAAGGTAAGATAACCGTTGCCCTTGATATCGAGATTACTCCTGAATTGAAGAATGAAGGTGTTGCTCGACTTATCATCAAGCGAATCCAGGCTCTCCGTAAGGAACAGGGCTTCGAGATTACAGACAGAATTAGTGTAGTACTCCAGCAGAACGATCAGCTTGCCGAGGCTGTAAAGGTATTCGGTGATCATATCTCTGCACAGGTTCTTGCAAACTCACTCACCGTTGGTGATGCTGAGGGAGGTTCAGAACAGGAGTTCGGTGACTTTAAGGCTCTCGTGAAGGTTTCTAAGGATTAATCCTTGGAACCTTCAACTAAAATAAATACGATCTAAATATCTAAGAACTATAAACCTAAAATACAACATGGCAGAAATAAAGAAACGCTATAGTGACGAAGATCTTGAAGAGTTCCGTCAGATTATTGAGGAGAAGCTCGTTGTAGCTCGTAATGACTACAAGCAGATGATGAGCGTATTGCGTAATGATGATGGCAACGATGTTGCTGATACATCTCCAACCTACAAGATTCTTGAGGAAGGAAGCATCACTCAGACAAAGGAAGAGATGATGATGTTCGCTGCTCGTCAGGAGAAGTTCATCCGTGGTCTCGAGGCAGCTCTCCTGCGTATCGAGAATAAGACTTACGGTATTGACCGTATCACAGGTGAGTTGATTCCAAAGGAGCGTCTTCGCATTGTTCCTCATGCAACACTTAGCGTAGAGTCAAAGAACGCACGAAAGAAATAATGACAAAGCAACAGAAACTTCAGGCAGTTGTTTCGGTGCTTATCGTTCTTGTCATTCTTATTGTTGACCAGGTCATAAAGATTTCGGTCAAGACTGGAATGACTCTACACGAAAGCATCCATATTACTGATTGGTTCTACATTCTATACATAGAGAACAACGGAATGGCATGGGGTATGTCCATCATGCCTAAGGTTATGTTGAGCCTGTTCCGTTTGGTTGCAATAATAGGTATAGGTTGGTATATTGGCAAGCAGATACTAAAGGGCGCAAGATGGCTATATATAGTGCTTCTTTCTATGGTACTTGCTGGTGCTGCTGGTAATCTGATTGACTGTATGTTCTATGGGATGATATTCTCAGGAGCATCTACGGACTATGTATCATACTTCGTTCCTTGGGGATCTGGCTATGCTCCATTCCTTGAGGGTAGGGTTGTTGATATGTTCTATTTCCCTTTGATCGTAACCGATTATCCTGATTGGTTCCCTTTCTGGGGAGGACAGAAATTCGTATTCTTCAGTCCGATATTCAACTTTGCCGATGCCAGTATTAGTGTAAGCGTTGTGGCATTACTTTTGTTCTGCAGACAGGAACTTCAACGATTGTGTAAGTGAAAAAGATCCTATACATACTCATAATTTTTGTGGGCATGGCTTCATGTTCCTCCGACTCCTCCGACATTCTGTCAATGGGCGAGATGGAGGACATATTGTATGATATCCATTTGTCCCAGAACCTGATGTTTGATGAAAGCTCTGACAAAAGGGTTTATTCTGAGATTACCAATCATGAGGCAATCTTGCGAAAGTATGATATTACCCAAGCGGAATGGGATTCTTCATACAATTATTATTGTCGCCATGCAGATAAGTTACATAAGATCTATACGAATCTTTCTGAACGTATTCGTTCTGAAGTCATAGATTTGGGTGGAGATGTCTCACTTGATGAAGCTTCTTTGTCTGGAGATACTGCAAATATCTGGAATTCAGAGCGTAACTTTATCCTGATGCAGCAAGCGCCATACAACCTTAACCAGTTTGCTATTAATGCCGACTCAACCTTTAAGGCTGGCGATATCCTGAATTTGCAGTTTGATGCTAAGTTTATCTTCCAGGAAGGTTCTCGTAATCTTGTTGCTGTTCTTGCTGTTACTCTTGGTAATGATAGCGTTGTCTCTGTTACTCGTCGTGTAAACTACGACAATAAGGAGGTCCTCATGTTTAATGATTCTAAACGACTTGGAATTAAGGCGGTTAAGGGATATTTCGTTCTTCTTCGCAGTAATAATGAACAAGTTTCAACGGCATTCCATCTCGCTTCTATAGAGAATGTAAGACTTATTCTTGCTCACTCGAAAGAGATTCCACAGCAACCAACAGATTCTAAGCCGATAAACGAGAAAGATTCGCTTAAGACTGATTCTGTTCTTAGTCCTGAGCCAGAGAGGCTTCTTGTTCGTCCAGAAGGAAGACCATTGCGTCGTGTTGTTGCACCATAATCCCAAGGTTATATAAATTAAGGATGTTACCATCAAGGTTACTCGATAATGCCGTAAATCAGTTCTCGCGCCTTCCAGGTGTGGGAAGAAAGACTGCGCTCCGACTTGTCTTGCACATGCTTCGTCAGGATAATGAGTTCATGGAAGAGTTTACTGGTGCCCTTACTCAGATGAAGCGTGAGATAAAGCATTGTAAGGTTTGCCATAACATCTCTGATACTGATGTATGTACTATCTGCTCCGATTATCGTCGTGATCCAAGTACGGTATGTGTCGTGGAGAATATTCAGGATGTAATGGCAGTAGAGAACACTCAGCAGTTTCATGGTCTCTATCATGTACTTGGAGGTGTTATCTCGCCTATGGATGGTATAGGTCCTGCTGATCTTGAAATCGATTCGCTCGTTGAACGTGTGTCAACGGGAGAGGTAAAGGAAGTGATCTTCGCCCTTGCAAGTACGATGGAAGGAGATACCACAAACTTCTATATCTCAAAGCGCCTTCAGCAATTTGATGTCAAGCTTAGTGTCATTGCCCGTGGAATAAGCGTTGGCGATGAACTTGAATATACCGATGAGCTCACTCTTGGCCGCTCTATCGTTAATCGTGTACCTTTTGAATAGTTGTAAAATCACCTTTATATATTATGTTGTTCTATATTCAGATTTTCTCATTAGCACTTTCGCTCATTACTATATATGCGTGTTTGAAGTGGCTTCGCAACAATGCTGTATATCGTATTGCCTTATGGATAGTGGCGTTGATTGTTGATGCTATTGTGTATTTCGTGTATGGTTATACTGGAGCAGGCTATCTGGGAATAATGCTTCTTGTCTGCATTCCATTTATATTCCGTAAGAAAGATAAGGAACAAAACGAGGAATAGGTATGCTGAAACTACGTGCTCTTGAACCTGAAGACCTGGAGCAACTCTATGCAATAGAAAATAATCTCGATGACTGGGATTTTGCCTGCATGAGTGCACCGTTCTCGAAATATGCCTTGCGAGATTATATTTCCAATCAGCATTGCGACCTCTCCGTTGACCAGCAGGTTCGTCTTGTGGTGTGCGATGATGAGAATCCCCAGCAGGTTATTGGCCTTGCCGACATCTTTAATTATGATGGTCGTCATCGTCGTGCAGAGGTAGGGATGGTAATAGAGAAGAGTCTTAGGGGAAATGGGTATGCAACCAAGGCTGTTGCGTTATTGATTGATTATGCTTTAAGAATATGTCTGCTTGATCAGTTGTATGCCTTCATTTCCGAGGAAAATATCGCATCTTGCAAGGTTTTTGATAAAAACGGCTTCAAACGTGCATCAATTCTCAAAAACTGGTTTAAAAACACAAATTCTTCGTCAAATGCTATTATTTTTCAACTTTTTTTGAAAAAAATATAGGAAAAATTTGGAGGTTTCAGGAAAAATGCCTACCTTTGCACTCGCTAAAAAGAAATAACGATTTTGGTGCGTTAGTTCAGTTGGT
>DCJC01000025.1:35015-49661 GCA_002317355.1 Prevotellaceae bacterium UBA1710
CGAGTTCGAGCCTCGTACGCACCGCAAAGGTTCTTACAGAAATGTGAGAACCTTTTTTCATTTATACGTGGTAACAACCACCTTATTATTGTTTGCCCATGATTCAAGACATTCAACTCAGAGTTTTGCCTCAGATTGCATCTGACTCCTCACTCATCATCAATCACATCTCGGAAGAGAAGGGTATTGATGCCCGTACTATCAAGGCTATCCGTATTGTTCGCCGTAGCATAGATGCCCGTCAGCGTCAGGTCTATGTCAACCTTACTGTACGTACGTATATCAATGAGGAACCAGCTGATCTTGCGTATGTCGTAACCGAATATCCTGATGTGAGCAACGGAAAGCAGGTTGTCGTGGTTGGTGAAGGTCCTGCTGGACTTTTTGCTGCTCTGCGCCTTATCGAGCATGGACTTCGCCCTGTTGTGATAGAGCGAGGTAAGGATGTGCGTGAGCGTAAGAAAGACCTTGCGAAGATTAAGTCTGAGCAGAAGGTGAATGATGAATCCAACTATTGCTTTGGAGAAGGTGGTGCTGGAGCTTATAGTGATGGCAAGCTATACACCCGAAGCAAGAAGCGCGGCAATATAGAGAAAATCCTGAATGTGTTCTGTCAGTTTGGTGCTTCTACCAATATCCTTGCGGATGCACATCCACATATCGGTACGGATAAGTTACCTCTCGTCATTGAGAATATGCGAGAGCAGATCAAGAAGTCGGGTGGTGAAGTGCATTTCCAGACGAAGATGACCGAACTCATTCTGAAGGGAGAAGAGGTGGAAGGCGTTATCTGCCGTAATCTTGTTACAGATACCGATGAGACATATCTTGGACCAGTAATTCTTGCTACAGGCCATTCTGCACGTGATGTATATCGCTATCTCTCGCATGCTGGTATTCATATCGAGGCGAAGGGAATAGCCGTGGGTGTTCGTCTTGAGCATCCTTCGCAGCTTATTGATCAGATACAGTATCACAACAAGCAAGGTCGTGGCAAGTATCTTCCAGCTGCAGAATATTCATTCGTTACCCAAGTAGAGGGTAGGGGAGTGTATTCCTTCTGTATGTGCCCAGGCGGTTTCGTAATTCCTGCTGCAACGGGACAAGAGCAGATTGTGGTGAACGGTATGAGTCCAAGCAATCGTGGCGGCAAATGGAGCAACTCGGGTATGGTGGTAGAAGTGCGTCCAGAGGATGTTAATGGTGATCCTAATGATCCGCTTGTTGTGATGCACTATCAGGAACAACTTGAGAAACTATGCTGGCAGCAGGGTAATATGAGTCAGACAGCCCCAGCTCAGCGAATGGCAGACTTCTGCAAGGGCAAACTGAGCTATGACCTTCCAAAGTCAAGTTATGCGCCAGGATTGGTTAGTTCTCCTCTCCATTTCTGGATGCCGAAGGAAGTGGCTGGCAGACTCCAGCAAGGCTTTCAATACTTCGGAAAACAGCGTCATGGATTCCTTACCAATGAGGCATGCCTTATAGCTACCGAAACACGTACATCGTCGCCAGTACGTATCACTCGTGATGCAGAGACGCTTCAGCATGTGACTATCCGTGGCCTCTACCCATGTGGTGAGGGTGCAGGATATGCAGGTGGTATCGTTTCGGCTGGTGTAGATGGTGAGAGATGTGCAGATATGCTTGCTGCCGTTTACAAGTGAAGAGTTATGAGTGAAAGGTAAGGACTTTGAATCGTACTTGCTATGCGTAGTCTTTCTGTCGCTTTCATAATAGGAATATTTGTGGGTAGTGTTGTTGTCTCTGAATTATCGACAATATCACTATCCATATTTCTTATTGCGCTTTTGGGAGCTGCCATATTTCTACGTTCAGACAGACTTCGTGCGATTATTTTCTACATCTCATTCTTTATTGCAGGTGTGCTGAGAATAGGAATAGGAGAAGGTTTTCTGCATTTGCAGGGATTTGCAGCAAGTTTTATTCCACTAAGAAACCAGTTGGCAGAAGGCTTTGCGCATTATGGGATAACTGGTGATGAAAACGCTGTAGTTACGGCTATGTCGCTTGGAGACAAGAGTGGAATAAGCACTTCACTGAAATCCGTTTATTCACGTGCTGGTGCTTCTCATGTTCTTGCATTGTCGGGAATGCATCTGGCAATAATCTATGTCATATTATCATGGGGTGTGATGCGTGTTATGCTATGGTTGCATGTCGTACCTGATTTGCTGTGGGAGAAATTACCCGTAGAGAGGAACGAGAAACTGAAGAAGGTGATCAAAGCACTATTGTCACTTCAACCTTCAGAACAGGCATTGCGCAATATCACTTCCGTAGTGATAATGCTGATGATATGGTTCTATGTCATTCTTGTGGGAATGTCACCATCTGTTGTGCGCTCGGCATTGATGCTCACCGTCTATGGATTGTCGAGAATGCTATTCAGGAAGACCGATACCATCTCTGTACTTGCCATTACGGCTTTTGTAACCCTAATGTTAAGCCCACAATCGCTCTTCGATGTTGGATTCCAGATGTCATATCTTGCCGTGTTGGGCATAGGTGTCTATATGCCAAGACTGATGCAGATCGTCTTTAAAGAAGATGTGAATTGGTCAGAAGATGCCCCTATATTCACAATGAAGAATGCCTTGATTTGGGTGTATAGTAGTCTGGCACTCTCTTTCTCTGCTCAGATTATGGTTATGCCGTTGGTGGCATACTATTTCCATTCCTTGCCTTGCTATGGACTTCTGAGTAGTCTTGTGGTATCTGTTACGGCGATGCTGATAGTTGGCATTTCGCTCTTCTTCCTTATGGCGCTTTACCTTATGCCAATGATCGTCTGCGAGTCGGTAACGTATATATTAAATGCGGTGACACACTTCCAGAACGTATTCCTCGAGCGTATCACCGCACTTCCTTTTGCCGTTGTTGAAGATATTCAGATCAACTTCTGGCAACTTCTTATCATCTATTTGCTCATCTACTGCGTGAGCAGGATATTGTTTATTTTACAACGATTTTCTTACCCTTCATCACGTTGATGCCCTTGCTTACAGCCTTCTTCTGGGTACCGTTGATGTTGTAAACCTTGTCGCTTGCCTTTTCTGTTGCAACCTTTGTGATGCCAGTTGTCATCTCGTTGTGAACAGGGATGAAGGTAACATCCTGATTGCTGTCGATAGTCATATAGCAGCGTGTAGCGTAGCAGCCTGTTGTGCCTTCAATCTTCACGAACTTTGATTCCTTATTGTCGGCAGCGAAGATACCATAGATATCTGTGCTGTTCATAATCTTGTCTGTGCCAACGAAGCTTACTGTGAAGCCATTGACTGGGAATGACATCTTTGACTCGCCAGCCTGAAGAGCAGACTCTGTAGTGATTCTTATATCCTGTGGCTCGCCTGTAAAGTAGAGGATATAAGGAGTATTAGCCTTGATGCCCTCAGCCTTTGCATTCTGGAAGTTGAGGTACATATTGGTGCCTTCAGCTGTTACGTTGGTAAGTTTCTCAAGGCGGCAGTCGTTACCGAAGAACTCGTTCACTTGATTAGCGGAGAGATCGAATGGGAAACTAACGGTATTCCAACCAGTGAACATATATCGGTTCATCTTCACGTTAACCACCTGACCATCGTACTTCTCAATGTTGGTGCCGTTGATAGAACTGATATTGACTGACATATTCTGAGCTGAAGCGAAAAGGCTCATTGAAAGAAACATTGCTGCAAGAGTAAATTTTTTCATCATATTATTATGGTTTAAGTTAATTTTATGGTGTTAATTATTTCTGTGGCAAAAATACAAAATTGTTTTGAATTGTCCAAATTTTTTTCATAGAAAAAACATATAAAATATAAAAGGCTGACTTCACAGCCAGCCATATTATATACAAAAACATTATGAACTTTATCTTATAACAAATAATCTGGGTGCAAAATTACTACATTTTACAGAATCTCGCAATACCTAAAAATAGTGGTTTGATGGTGAGAAGAGGGTGATGGGTGTTGAAGACGGAAAAATCGAACAATTTTTTCTTCGCGATTCTGAAGTCATCCAACGCTTTTATTTCGTTTATGGCAGGATGTGCGTTGTAAGAAGTTCCATTCAAAGTCCCATTAAACTCCCATTAAAGTCCCATTAAACTCCCATTAAACTTAGTTTTAATTGGAGTTGTATTGGTATTTAATTGGTAATGTATTGGAAGTTATCTGAAGGCATTATGGAGGTACGACGATGTGGAAAAATAGAAGAATCGGGAAATCACGAAAGGAAAGTGAGTGCCGGATGGAAAAATCACTTGCCGCAAAATTGAAGCAGAATCGTTTTGAAAGTGAGAACTATAGGTGAAAAATGTTCATTCTAATACTGCATCAGACAGCCGCTATCTCAAGACTTGTGTAGTGCCTGAATGCCAATATATGCCTGAATACTATCAAATTACAAGTGAAATCGTGAAAAAAAAGCGAAAATGTTTGTCGGTTTGGAATAATTTTACTAATTTTGCATCGCATTAGAAATTATTGCGTTAAACAAAAACAAGTTGAAACAATGAATAAGACATTCTCATCTTATTATTTTTACTTTTACTTTTACTTTGCAGGGTACTGTGAAGCGGGAAGTTGCGTGTAAATTTCAACTTAAGACAAACGAAACCAAATGCAAGGTTTAACGTAAAGTCCCGCTTCAATTATTTGATGCGGGATTTTTCGTTACTGCATACATATAAATATAATAATGAAAAGAATAGCAATACAGGGTATAATCGGGTCGTTTCATGATATTGCGGCTCATCAGTATTTCGAGGGCGAGCAGATACAGCTCATCTGCTGCCAGACATTCGAGGAGGTCTTCGAGGCAATGAAGGCTGATCCTACAACTCTCGCATTGGTTGCGATTGAGAATACTATTGCAGGTAGTCTTCTGCACAACTACGAACTTCTCCGTGAATCGGATGTAACAATCGTAGGTGAGCATAAGCTGCATATTCAGCACTCTATCTCATGTCTGCCAGAAGATGACTGGGATACCCTGACAGAAGTACACTCACACCCTGTGGCACTTATGCAATGCCGTAACTTCCTCAGCAAGCATCCTGGAATTGCAGCTGTTGAGGATGAGGATACAGCAGGTTCTGCAGAGAAGATCAACCGTCTTCAGAAAAAGCATTGGGCAGCAATCTGTCATTCTGATGCAGCCCGTTATTATGGTTTGAAGGTGCTTGAGGACTCAATCGAGGATAATAAGCATAACTACACACGCTTCCTCGTGCTCAGCAACCCTATGAAGGCAGATTTCCTTCGTCCTATCAACGAGGCAGACAAGGCAAGTCTTGTGTTCTCTTTGCCTCATGAGGAAGGTTCATTGAGTAAGATTCTCACAATCCTTTCATTCTACGGCATCAACCTCACCAAGATTCAGTCGTTGCCGGTTATCGGTCATGAGTGGGAATACCTCTTCTATGTGGATGTGACCTATACTGATTTCATCCGTTATCGTCAGTCGATTGATGCTATCATCCCTCTGACCAAGGAACTGAAGATCTTAGGAGAATATAAAGGAAAATAAGAAGCCTCTCCCCCCGCCCTCTCCCGTAGAGAGGGAGCCGGTTCAATCACGACGGCACAGAATGAGAGGGGATAGGCATACGAAAGTAACGATTAAAAAACATTTCCGGATTCCCCCATCAGCAATCCGGCTCCCTCCCTACGGGGGAGGGCGGGGGAGAGGCTTTAAATATGAAACCAGCAGATAGACTCAATCTCGTACAGGAGTATTACTTCAGCAGAAAGTTGAAGGAAGTGGCACAGCTCAATGCTGAGGGTAAGGACATCATCAGCCTTGCCATCGGTTCGCCTGATATGCCACCATCACAGCAGACAATAGATAAGCTCGCAGAGGTGGCTGCACAGCCATCATCCCACGGCTATCAGCCAACAATGGGTACACCAGAGCTCCGTAAGGCTATGGCAAACTTCTATAAGAAATGGTATGGCGTTGATGTAAATGCCGACACGGAAGTTCTGCCTCTGATCGGTTCTAAGGAGGGCATCCTTCATATCACACTCGCACTCTGTAATCCAGGCGATAAGGTGCTCGTGCCAAATCCAGGCTATCCTACCTACACATCGCTGAGCAAGATTCTCGGTCAGCAGATTGTGAACTATGACCTCCGTGAGGATAACGGTTGGCAGCCAGACTTCGAGGCTCTTGAGAAGATGGATCTCGAGGGCGTGAAGCTCATGTGGACAAACTATCCAAACATGCCTACAGGTGGACGTGCTATGCGTGAGACTTACGAGAAGATCGTTGACTTCGCAAAGCGTCATGACATCGTGGTGGTGAACGATAACCCATATTCATTCATCCTCACAGACGAGCATCTCTCCATCATGCAGATTCCTGGAGCAAAGGACTGCTGCGTAGAGTTCAACTCAATGTCGAAGAGCCACAATATGCCAGGTTGGCGTGTGGGTATCTGTATCTCAAATCCACAGATTATCTCATGGGCACTCAAGATCAAGTCAAACATCGACTCTGGTACCTTCCGTGGACTCCAGCTTGCTGCTGCTGAGGCTTTGAACAACAATACAGCAGAATGGCATCATGAGGCAAACGTGACTCGCTATCGCAAGCGTCGTGATGTGGCTGAGCAGATTATGGATGTGCTCGGATGTACATACGACAAGACTCAGGTTGGTATGTTCCTTTGGGGCCGTATTCCTGATAAGTATGCCACTTGCGAGGAACTTACAGAGAAGATTCTCCACGAGGCTCGCGTATTCGTTACTCCTGGCTTTATCTTCGGAAGCAATGGCGAGCGCTATCTCCGTATCTCACTCTGCGCTAAGGAGGAGAAGATACAGGAAGCCCTTGAGAGAATCAAGAAAGTGTTTTAAATAGGAAAAATGAATAAATACTAGAAAATCTAGACTTTCTAGGCAATCTAGGACATCTAGCATTTCTAGATAAAAAACGATATCAATTATGGAATTAGAACTTTCACCACTTAATCTTCCAAGTGATATGAAGCGTCCCTTCGTCATTGCAGGCCCATGTTCTGCAGAGACAGAAGAGCAGATAATGTCAACAGCGAGTCAGCTCGCAGAAAAGGGTTGTCACATCTTCCGCGCTGGTGTGTGGAAGCCTCGTACAAAGCCGGGTGGCTTCGAGGGTCATGGTGAGCCTGCTCTTCAGTGGATGGCACAGGCAAAGAAGGAGACAGGCATGCTTATGGGTACTGAGGTGGCTACACCTGAGCACGTGGAACTTGCCAATAAATATGACATGGATATCCTTTGGATTGGTGCGCGTACATCTGCCAACCCATTCGCCATGCAGGCACTTGCTGATGCTCTCCAAGGTTTCGATAAGCCTGTATTGGTAAAGAATCCAGTAAACCCAGACCTCGAACTCTGGATTGGTGCTCTTGAGCGTCTTAATGCTGCTGGAGTGAAGAAACTCGGTGCTATACATCGTGGTTTCTCTTCATTCGACAAGACCATCTATCGTAATCTCCCAATGTGGCAGATTCCTATTGAGCTTCGTCGTCGTATTCCAGAACTTCCTATCTGCTGCGACCCTTCTCACATGGGTGGTAAGCGCGAACTCATTGCGCCTCTCTGCCAGCAGGCTATGGACCTCGGTTTCGATGGTTTGATGGTTGAGAGCCATTGCGATCCAGACAAGGCTTGGAGCGATGCAAAGCAGCAGGTAACTCCTGATGTGCTTGATTACATCCTCTCTATCCTTACCGTTCGTGATGATGTTACGACGACAGAGGACATCAAGTTGCTGCGTAAGCAGATTGACGAGATTGACAACGCTCTCATGGAGATGCTCTCTAAGCGTATGCGTGTATGTCGTGAGATTGGTCAGTACAAGAAGGAGCATAACATCACCGTGCTTCAGACTGGCCGTTATAGTGAGATTCTTGATAAGCGTGGTGCTCAGGGCTCTCTCTGTGGTATGTCAGCCGATTTCGTCAAGCAGATCTTCGAGCATATCCACGAGGAATCTGTACGTCAGCAGTTGGAGATTGTGAATAAGTAAAGCCCACCCAGTCCCTCCCAAAGGGAGGGTTCCTTCCCCCAACCCCTTCCAGGGGAGTAGTTACATTTGGGAAGCGGTGGCAAATCGATAAATAAGTAATAATTAATTAATATCGCTTTTGTAAAAGAGCGCGTTATATCCAAACTATAATACATCCTTCCCTTTGGGAAGGCTTGGTTAGGCTTTATGAAAATATTAATCCTTGGTGCAGGAAAGATGGGTAGCTTCTTCATTGATACCCTTAGTTTCGATCATGAAATCGCTGTATATGAAAAGAATCCACAGCGTCTGCGCTACACATATAATTGTCAGAGATTCACGGAACTTGAAGAGATTCGTGAGTTTGCTCCTGAACTCGTTATTAACGCCGTAACGGTAAAATACACTATTCCTGCATTTAAGGAGGTGTTGCCTTATCTGCCGGAAAGTTGCATACTGAGCGATATCTCGTCAGTAAAGACTAATCTGAGGGATTTCTATGAGGAAACTGGCCATAGCTACGTTTCTACACACCCTATGTTCGGTCCTACATTCGCCAACCTCAATCAGCTCTCTGAGGAGAACGCTATCATCATCAGCGAAGGCGACTATATGGGTAAGTGCTTCTTCCGTGATATGTATAGCCGACTCGGTCTTAACATCTACGAATATACATTCGATGAGCACGACCGTACCGTGGCTTACTCACTCAGTATCCCATTCGTATCAACATTCGTGTTTGCTGCTGTGATGAAGCCACAGGATGCTCCTGGTACTACCTTCAAACGCCACATGCGTATTGCGAAGGGTGTGCTTAATGAGGATGATTATCTCCTTCAGGAAATTCTATTCAACCCTTACACTCACGATCAGGTTTCTGAGATTCGTGATGAGCTCAAGGAACTCCTTGACATCATCGATAATAAGGATGCTGACCGTATGAAGGGTTATCTTACAAAGATTCGACAGCATATCAAGTAAATGGAAAATAGGTGTTGGGTGTTAGGTGATGGGTGGTAGTGGATCACCCATCACCCATCACCTGAAAAACGTGTATGAAAAATAAACTTCAAATCCTTTCTCTGCTCTTCTTTGTTGCAGCCTCTTGTTTTGCACAGAAGAAACAAGTCTTTCATCTATGGGCAGATACTCCAGCACCTACCTCTAATGGTATAACAGCGGCAGAAGAAGATCATGGGCTCTTCGTAACGAATGTTACCGACCCTGTACTTACCGTCTATGTGCCTGAGCATCCTAACGGGTTGGCTGTTATAGCATGCCCAGGTGGTAGTTATCTTCAGGTGTGGCAGGGTTCAGAAGGTCATAACCTCGCAGAGTGGTATAATGAGCAGGGCATTACCTATGCTGTGCTGAAATACCGTCTGCCTAACGGTCATAAGGAAGTGCCGCTCGATGATGTGCATAAGGCACTTCGTATTATGAGAGAGCATCAGGATGAGTATTGCTTTACGCAGATAGGTATTCAGGGATGTAGTGCTGGTGGACATCTTGCTGCCACCGCTGCTACTCACTATAATTGTCCAGAGGAACGTTTTGACTTCCAGATACTCTTCTATCCAGTTATCTCGTTTGACCCTGCGTTTACTCACATGCTCACCCGTGAGGATCTCATTGGCAAGGATGCATCAGCAGATGATGTTCTGCTGTATAGCAATGAGAAGCAGGTGACAAAGGATACTCCTCAGGCTTTCATCATGGCAAGTAGTGATGATGGTCTTGTGCCTGCAAAGAACAGTATTGAGTACTATAATGCTCTTGTGGCAAATGGTGTTTCCGTTGCCTTGCATATCTATCCAACTGGCGGTCATGGTTGGTGTGGTGATGAGAAATTCTACTATCGTCAGCAATGGATGTCTGACCTCAAGCAATGGCTTGGTTCAATTATTGCGAAGTAGATTAGGGATTAAGGATTAGGGATTAAGGTTTGTTTGTATTTCAAATGACAAGGCAATCAAACTCTAATCCTTATTCTCTTAATCCTTATTCAAGAATGCTTACAGAAATATGTAACCGTAACTTTGA
The DNA here is from genome assembly GCA_002317355.1 of Prevotellaceae bacterium UBA1710. Classification (GTDB taxonomy): domain Bacteria; phylum Bacteroidota; class Bacteroidia; order Bacteroidales; family Bacteroidaceae; genus Prevotella. The sequence goes on from DCJC01000025.1 coordinate 45,063, forward strand.
TTTTTAGGAAACGATTAATTATAACGATGAAACTCAAGAAACTGACATTGATTCTTTGCACCCTTACGATGCTTGTTTCATGTGAGGAGGAGATATCTTATGATGGATATTATGAAATGTGCCAAAGAATAAGTTTGGAGATAAATGAGCCCAATAATGCTATTGGATATGTTTCTTCAACTGATTTTGTGGGACATTTTAGTGATGCTATTTATGGTAAGTATGACAAGAATGGTGATACTCTGATAATTAAGTGGGATAGTATTGCGACTGATAATACCTGTTATAAAGAATTGCCGCTCGCATTCGATACCGTTATTTATACCAATTCTTCTGATACTATAGAAATGATGCATAAAGGAGAACAGCTTCGCTTACATAGAACTGAACACTCGACCTTCAATAGCATAAGATCAATTGCAATATTATTCTCACCTTATATTATAAGCATAATTGGTTTCTTGGTTATTATCCTCGTAGGTAAAGTCATGTTTAATGTATTTTCGGATAAACTTTAAATAATGCCAACTGCGGTAGTGATAAAACTAAGAAAAAAACGATTGCAATGCAATTTTTATTAGGCTGACTGCGTTATAAAACTAAGATATTAAAATTTTAAAAACTTATAATGAAAAAGCTAACATTACTCTTTGCGGCTGTGGCAATGCTTTGCTCAAAGAATGCCTGTGCTCAGGATGACAAAGGTTCTATTAATTTCGTTCCTTACGTTGGTGTAAACTATTCTGATTTCTCAAACTATTCTGATTTCTCAGAATTTGATACTGAGAGAAGCTTAGGATGTACATCAGGAAAATTAAACTTCATGGTAGGTGGTCGTTTCGAGTTTCAGATATTGAAGAATACCACCCTGCTCGTTGACTACAACTACCGTCGTCTTGGTGCCACAATTAGTAATTATGCTCTTATTGTTGGATATCCGATAGACGACTCATACTATACATGGATTAATGTTGGTAAGGAAGAGCCAACGATGTTCCAATTCTATAAACAAAAATATCAGAAAGTGACTCGTGATTGCCATACATTAGGTTTGCAGTTTAAGCAGAATATCGTAGCAGGTCTTTCTGCCAGAGTTGGTATTGAAGCGACTATCAGTGCAGCAGATAACATGCATACTCATAATATGGAAATGCAGGCAATGGTTGCACCCGATTATTTGATTCAAGTTTCTGCTGGAAATATTATTTCTATTGCTGGTAATAATCCGGATATAGTTGATGATACAGGTTGGTCTGAATGCGATGAAGCATACAGTAAGTATGAAACAGAAGGTTTTTCTGATCATCTCAATACTGCTATTCCTATTGGTGTTACATACGACTACAAGAATTTCAGTCTGAATGCTACCTACCATCTTCCAATTACATCATGTTCAAATGGCATATTTCCAGGTGTAATATATACAATGAAACAGCAGGCATTCGACCTCACAATCGGTTATCGTCTGCCTTTGCGCAAGAGATAATCTGGATTAGGGATTAGAGATTAGGGATTAGGGTTTGTTTGTTTTTCTATAGAAAGACTATCAATCCTTAATCCTTAATCCTTAATCTATATTTATTCCTTAATCTATGTGGCAAAATTCACAATTATAAAGTACTGTGAGGGCACACAGCGTTTCTGAGGGCATTTTTTGATATTAATAAACCTTAAAGTCGCTTAATATCTAAAAAAACAATTTGTATTTTGTTGAAAAAAACTTAACTTTGCAGAAAACTAATCCATAATACGTTTAAAATTTACATACAGTAAGACGATTATTATAACATAAAATTAATAGAATATGAACAAATTCATAATGTTATTCTCACTTTGCATGTTTACATGCATTGGTGTCTTCGCACAGAGCGAGGATGAAGATGAACTTGTTGTATATGTTAGTACTGGTTGCAACACATCTGCTGCAAAATTATATCATTCTACCCGTTATTGCACAGAACTTAAGGATTGCCGCCACGAGCACAACAAGTCTGTAGCAAAGAAATGTGGTGACCAGTGTAAGCACAGTGGTCACGTTGAGGGTGCTACATTGGAAAGAGCTCAGGATATGGGCAAGACTCCTTGTAACAAATGCTGTAAGGAGCTGATCAAGAAGATGAAGAAGAACGAAAAGAAGTCAAAGAAGTAGTAATATACTAATGCGAAAAGTAGATGGAGTAGGGCGTAATGCTTTTGCTCCATCTTTTTTAGTGTGCGTTTTTTTTATAAAACAAATTTATCAAACTAACCTTAAATATAAATAATGTTTTGATTTTGAAAGCAATTTTTACTATCTTGAAGAAAAACTAAAAACCGATAATAACGCTAAAAACATTTTGCGGTTTGATGGGAATGATATAACTTTGCAATCGCTTACGAAAAGAAGCAAATAGGAATCTGTATGTGCCGAACGACGAAAACAACGGCACGTATCTTTACTTTATAAACTATATAACAAATTCAAAACAAACAATGAAAAAGGTAATTCTATCGCTTGTGACGGCAGCATGTCTGTGCCCGACACTTGCTAATGCTCAGGAAGAAGAGCAGCGCAAATTCTCTATCATGCCTTATGTCGGTGTGAATTATTCCAATCTCTCTGGATACAAATTCCATGAGGGAAGTAGAACTGGCAGTGTTAATCCTACGTTAGGTTTGCAGTTGCAGTATAACCTGTCTGATAAGTCAGCCTTGCTCCTCGACTACAATTACCGTCGAATGAGTTATACGAGAAATTTCCAGAGCTATCAAGCCACCTATCATGGATTCGACAAGGATTTCCAGGAAACAACTTCTCCGTATGAGGTTAAGACAACAGGCAACTATCACACCCTTGGTGTACAGTACAAGTATAATCTCGGTAAGGGATTCTCTGCAAGAGTTGGTCTCGAGGCAATGTGGGTGTCTTCTGGTACAGACAAGTATATAGATCTTGGTTGGGGGTATGCCCTCTCTGATAGAGGACAGTTTGCCATTCCTCTCGGACTTACCTACGAGCACAAGAACATCACTGTGAATGCTACGTATCATCTGCCTTTATCCTTCGGTTCAGATGAGGAATATAGTCATCTTGGAGATGGCAAGGATAGAACGTGGAAGACTCGGTTGCAGACTTTCGACCTGACTGTAGGCTATCGTATTCCATTTGGAAAAAAGCGTAAATAGAACATAACCATATACTACATATAATATATAATTCAACTCAACTATTATGAAAAGAATTAAGATATCACTTTCTCTCGCTATCGTTGCACTGATTTCATGTTGTTTCGCATCATGCTCAGACTATGAAGACGAAGATTGTTTTTGCTATAACTCCTACATCTATGAGGTGCCACATCAGCCTATGGACTCTGTGTCGGTTGTCATTAACACCCCTTACTATGAGTATAATGAAAGGATTGGTGCAGAGAACTTCCTCAAAAAATGTGGAGATGGAGGCATTTTGAATTTCACTTATTCCAGTGAGGGGTTCCACATCTATAGTCCTTACAATTGCAAAAACACTTATAAGCCGAATGCATCCTATACTGCATTTGAGGGCGAGGTCGTGTTTCATGGACTGAAAAACATGTGTGACACCTATATCTTGGCGAGTGCAAAAGACACAATAGCTTTTTCTGGTTATGCGGAGTTCCGGTTTTGCAGGTTGCGTGTAGAAATCGACGAGGAGGCTCTTGCTAAGGCTGTGTTTAGAGGCGTTCAAGATGCAAAGACCGCCAACATTGAGTGCAGTTTCGATATTCCAGAGAAGTATGTGCCTGAGTACAAGTTCCTGCTGTTTGTTTCTTCGTCAGAAGAATCGTTGACAGGAGATAAGGTAGGCAACGCAGTCTCTGCATTGGATGTAACGCCTGATGCCAAAGGAAAGGCTGTTGTTAACATTGCGTCGCTTCTCAAGTCGGGTGAGAAAGTGTACTATCGTCCTGTAATCGTGGCGAACGAAACCCAAGAGGTGTACAAGGGTAAGATCATGTCATTGACAGGCAAATGATTTTAGGTGAATAGTATTTTGTGAATAATGCTGCTGGTGCGGGAGTATGGCTAACGCGTTTAGCTTCTTCAGTGCCGGCAGCATTTTCTGTTTTTGTTCACTATTTCTCTGTGCCATTTAAACAGCTTTCATTGTCAATTATTAATTAACCTGAATTTATGAATAATTCAGGTTTGGTGCTTGTCTGTGTCTCTTCGTGTGAAAATATAGTGTCAACATTGTCAACATTGTCAACATTGTCAATAAAAAAAGCTCGCTTAACAGCGAACTTTTCCTTGTAGTAAATACTCAATACACTTTTCGTTTCTTATGGTCTGTTACATCAATCTAACCTATAGAGAAGCCAAAAGCAGAGAGAATGGCTGAAATCGTGGTAATCGCAATATTGATTATAACGCTCCATTTGTTCTTTTTCTCGTTTGTCATAGTTATTTCCTCCTGATAAGGTTTACATAATTGTCAATTCCGAAGAATGTTGCGCAGAAAACAAGTAGCTGAGCAATCAGTATCAGAACTGAGCCGTCAATCACTCCAAGCGGTGGAATTATGATTCCTGCTATTGCAAACACCATTGCCATTGCGAAAGCGCTTATTGCGAGATATAG
>DCJC01000007.1:0-22360 GCA_002317355.1 Prevotellaceae bacterium UBA1710
CGTCTTGGTATCCAGGCATTCCAGCCTAAGCTCATCGAGGGTAAGGCTATCCAGCTCCACCCACTTGCATGTACTGCGTTCAACGCTGACTTCGACGGTGACCAGATGGCTGTTCACCTCCCATTGTCACACGAGGCAGTACTTGAGGCACAGCTCCTCATGCTCCAGAGCCATAACATCCTTAACCCAGCTAATGGTGCTCCTATCACTGTGCCTTCACAGGATATGGTACTCGGTCTGTACTACATCACAAAGATGCGTCCAGGCGCTAAGGGTGAAGGTCTCTCATTCTACGGTCCAGAAGAGGCTATCATTGCTTACAACGAGAAGCGTTGTGACCTCCACGCTCCTGTAAAGGTTGTTGTTGAGGACGTAGAGAATGGTAAGTACATCCGCCACACTGTCGAGACTTCTGTAGGTCGTGTAATCGTAAACGAGCTCGTACCACGTGAGATGGGCTTCGTAAATACCATTATCTCTAAGAAGTCACTCCGCGATATCATCGCTGACGTAATCAAGGCAGTTGGTTTCGCACGTGCTTGTGAGTTCCTTGATGGTATCAAGAACCTTGGTTACCGCATGGCTTACCTCGCAGGTCTGTCATTCAACCTTGACGATATCATCGTTCCACCAGAGAAGGAGCAGATCATCAAGGACGGTAATGATAAGGTACGTGAGATCACCGATAACTATAACCTCGGCTTCATCACTGATAACGAGCGTTATAACCAGGTTATCGATACTTGGACACACGTAAACAACGATATCGGTAACATCCTTCTTAAGGAAATGACCGAGGCTGACCAGGGCTTCAACGCCGTATTCATGATGCTTGACTCTGGTGCCCGTGGTTCTAAGGACCAGATTAAGCAGCTCTCTGGTATCCGTGGTCTGATGGCTAAGCCTACAAAGGCAGGTGCTGACGACCGTCCAACCATTGAGAACCCTATCCTTTCTAACTTTAAGGAGGGTATGTCTGTGCTTGAGTACTTCATTGCTTCTCACGGTGCTCGTAAGGGTCTTGCTGATACCGCGATGAAGACTGCCGACGCTGGTTACCTTACACGTCGTCTTGTTGACGTTTCACATGACGTTATCATCAACGAGGACGACTGTGGTACACTCCGTGGCCTTCTCTGTACAGCTCTCAAGAATGGTGATGAGATTATCTCAAGCCTCTATGAGCGTATCCTTGGTCGTGTTTCTGTACATGACGTTATCAACCCACATACCAACGAGGTTATCTGTCCTGCTGGTGAGGAAATCAACGAGGCTCGTGCCAAGGCTATTGAAGAGGCTGGTATCGAGATGGTTGAAATCCGTTCAGTACTCACTTGTGAGTCTAAGCAGGGTGTATGTAAGAAGTGTTACGGTCGTAACCTTGCTACACAGCGCATGGTACAGAAGGGTGAGGCTGTTGGTGTCATCGCTGCTCAGGCTATCGGTGAGCCAGGTACACAGCTTACACTTCGTACGTTCCACGCCGGTGGTATTGCCGGTGGTGCTGCAGCTAACGCAACAGTTACCTGTAAGGTTGCAGAGGCACGTATCGAGTTCGATGAGCTTCGTACTGTACCATTCAAGGAAGAGGATCGCGACTGTGAGATGGTAGTAAGCCGTCTTGCTGAGGTTCGTTTCATCGACCCTACAACAGGTGTTGTTCTCTCTAACATGGCTGTACCTTACGGTTCTTCACTCTACTTCAAGAATGGTGATCTTGTTAAGAAGGGTGACGAGATCTGTCGTTGGGACCCATTCAACGCTGTCATCGTTACAGAGTTCAAGGGTAAGGTTAAGTTCCACGATGTTATCGAGGGCCAGACATACAACGCTGAGACTGACGATACAACAGGTATGACCGATAAGGTTATCGTCGAGGCTAAGGATCGCTCTAAGATCCCAACCTGTGAGATCATTGATGAGAATGGTGAGGTACTCGGTCGTTACAACTTCCCTGTAGGTGGTCACGTTGTTGTTGATGATGGTCAGACAATCGAGTCTGGTGCTACTCTGGTTAAGATTCCACGTACTGTAAGCCGTGCAGGTGATATCACCGGTGGTCTGCCACGTGTAACTGAGCTCTTCGAGGCTCGTAACCCAAGCAACCCAGCTGTTGTCAGCGAAATCGACGGTGAGGTTAAGATCAACCCACAGCTCAAGCGTAACAACCGTGAGGTTACCATCATGTCTAAGACTGGTGAGGAGCGTAAGTATCTCGTACCTACAAGCAAGCAGTTGCTCGTTCAGGATCGTGATGCTGTTCGTGCCGGAACTCCACTCTCTGACGGTGTAATCACACCTAACGATATCCTTGCTATCAAGGGCCCTACCGCTGTTCAGGAGTACATCGTGAACGAGGTACAGGACGTATATCGTCTGCAAGGTGTAAAGATCAACGATAAGCACTTCGAGATCATCGTTCGTCAGATGATGCGTAAGGTAATGATCAACGAACCAGGTGATACCTGCTTCCTTGAGAGCGATATCGTTGATAAGCTCGACTTCGCTGAGGAGAACGATCGTATCTGGGGTAAGAAGTACGTTGTAAACGCTGGTGACTCAGAGAACGTACGTGCTGGTGAGATCATCTCTGCTCGTAAGCTCCGTGATGAGAACGCAAGCTTGAAGCGTCGTGATATGAAGACTATCCAGGTTCGTGACACCATCCCTGCAACATCTACTCAGATTCTTCAGGGTATCACACGTGCCGCTCTCCATACTAAGAGCTTCATGTCTGCTGCATCATTCCAGGAGACAACAAAGGTACTCAACGAGGCTGCTATCCGTGGCAAGAGCGATTCACTCCTCGGTATGAAGGAGAACGTAATCTGCGGTCACCTCATCCCTGCTGGTACAGGTCTGCGTGAGTTCGAGAAGATCGTTGTTGGTAGCAAGGAAGGCTATGAGCGCCTCCAGGCTAACCGCCGCAATGTTCTTGACTTCTCAGACAGAGACCTCTAAGAATTGACATAACACTCTAAACATAGACTCCCTGCAACGTTCACTCGTTGCAGGGAGTTTTGTGTTATAATGGCAAGCAATTATGGCTAAATCAATTTTTTCATACTAATATTTGGATGTTTCGATAATTTTGTCTATTTTTGCAAGCAGAATAATATTAGTCTTTATGTTTAAGAAGGAAGGATATTGGGATGTGGTACCACAGATTAAGAATGTATCATTTCCTATACGTGGTAAATGGCAAGTGGATTTAGTTGATGGGCGATCTATTGTCATGCCAACCTCTGCTTTTCCATGTTTACGTCGTGTTTCTGTAAAGGAACGTAAGAATTGGTATCTTATAGGTGGAGGCGTTACATGGGATTCTTGTCCCGAAGTAATCCATATAGAACAATTGCTTGGTGACTATCAGAAATTTGGTCATGAGGCATAAAGTGAATTTGTTCTTAGAACCATAAAACTCTCTGCAAAGCCTTTGGCGTTGCAGAGAGTTTTGTTAGATATTAATTACGTATATTTTTTCTCTTAAGATACAAGATAAATACCCTTATATTATGATTTTCAATGTTTTTTTAAAAAAAACATTGAAAAATTTCGATATTTTAAATTTTTTACGTACCTTTGCAAACGTTTGCAGACGATATAGTGAGATTTCTAAAAAAGCATGGTATATTCTCATTTTATAAAATTCTAGAATTACATTCAGACTAAACTGTTCAAAAGAGTGTCAGCTGAAAAACTAAAAGAGTAAGCATAAATTTAAAAACAAAGAAATTATGAAATTTAAAAATCTATTCTTGTTATTAGTGATAGGATTAGCTGTATGTAGCTGTAGTTCAAATGATGATTTTGAAGATGACAATACTGATAATGTATCTTTGCCGTCTTCTTCTAACAATTATTATGAATATCAGGTTGGAGATTCAATCTACAGAATAGTATATAAAACAAATAATGATTGTGTTCAAGAGACAAATTTGAATATTACAAGAGCTATTTCTGGTTTCAATCCAGATGGATATGCGCAAGGAACGGCTGTTAAACAGTTTGAAAAGAAAGCAGCAATTAAAAATCATCCTCAAGTTCCCAATGGCGTATATTATCTTGAACTCTGGAAAGTGACTACAAAAGTAAAAATTCCCAAAGGGTATAGAGATATTGAACTTGATGAAAGTGGTGTCGTAGGTTATGCAGACTGGGAAGATGTTTGTGATAATTATCAGAGCGTAAAGATTTCTTATAATAGGCGTCATCCAGATGAGCGTGAATTGTCTTTTTATACTGCTGTTGTAAAGTGTAATCTTGTTGGACAGCAAATATGGGAGGTTTTACCTATGGATGGAAATAAAATCAAAGTGCCATATCGATTTATCAAATAAGACTTATGTTACATAGGTTAAGTTGTTTATTCCTAATTGTTATATTATTAATCTCATGCTCTTCTGAAGAGCATGAGATTAAATTAGTGAAATCATGTCGCGTTTGTGTACTTGAAGGTAGAGATTGTGTAGATCATTTAACCGTTTATGCATTATCTCAGGATTTAAGTGATAGTATTATCATTTTTAAAGGTGGAAAGTACGCAAGTCCATTGAAACTTAATGACATTGATTCTCTTACAATTTTGGAATTTAATAACTATGCAAAAGATTTAGAAATAGTATACCGAATTTCTAATGATGTTGATTCGACTAGAAAGGTCAAAATGGAAGTTTCTGTATATGATTCTAATGATAATTTGTATAGAAGAAAAATTGTGGGTAAAGAGTTGGAGGCGTGTACTTCTATAATAGGAAAGATTAAAATGGAATAGGTGGATGAAGTCCTAAGAACTGTGTTCTCGACATTCTCAGACAAATTATATCAATCTGAATAAAAATCCTTGTAATGCGCTTGCGTTACAGGGATTTTTGTGTTTGGACAGATGAGATAAGGAATGGAATTCTATTCCTATACCGATGATAAATCAATACATTTCCGCTTTTCCTCCGATGATAATACCATAATAATACCATTATATTACCATAATAATACCATAAACTATGGTAATATTAATGTAATTTAATGGTAAGTTTTTGGTTTTTTATTTGGAATATCAAGGGATTTTCTGTATCTTTGCAAAGAAATCAGATAATTTAATAATTAAAATCCGAAAGAATTATGGCTATACTTGAAAAAATGGTATTATTATCGGCTCTGTGGATGATGTGGTTTATAAAAACTACAATGGAAAGGTAGTGGTTTGCCGCAAGCAGACGACATATCGTGATGCGAAGACTGAAGGGCAGGTCGTGTATCGAGTAAAAATGCGCAACATACAGAATATCTATGCTGCGTTGAAAGAGTCGCTGAGAGGTAACTTTCAGGATAAGACGGGGCGACAGACCGACTATTCGCGTTTCCAAGGCGTTAATATGCAAAAGCCTGCCGTATATCTGAACAAGAATGAGGTTGCTATGAAAGCCCAGGTGGTGGCTCCATATATCGTTTCGTTCGGTACTCTTTCTCAGGTAGAATATGAGCTAAAAGATAATTCTCTCGTGACAAATATCAGTCTTGGTGATCTCTCCGTTACCCCTGATACCACGGTTTCAGAAATAGCCCTCGCTATTGTGAAGAATAACGAGGGCTGGGAATATGACGATTGTCTTGAGTTTATGGTTGTAAAGCAGACGGAAGGAAATATCCCAACCGCCAAATGTAGCTTGGCACATCTGGTGCTCGACAAGAACGTTACCGCTAAGCTTGCAGATGCTCTCATGGTTCGTAATGCCAGTCAGATAGAGCTTGGTTCAAGTGCCGAGGGATCTCTTCAAATGACTGTTTCTGATAATGGCGGTTTTGCGATAATAAGAAAACGCATGGCAAGTAAGGGACTAATGACATCCACACAGGAGCTTACAATCAATAATCCGTTGTTCGACCTATATCATAGTGACCAACGTAAACAGGAAGCATTGGATAGCTATGGGGTGAAAAGGGATAAAACCTTCCTTGTGCCGTAGGAGGGGGGAGAGGTTAGAGATTAGGGGGTAGGGTTTAGAGGTTAGTGGTTAGGGGGGAGAGGATTTTATGGGGGATGTTTTAGCGTTTCCCTTTCGCTTTCCGCTCCCTTCCCCATCACGGGGGAAGGGTTGGGGTTAGGGGTTTCTAATCTATCGGGAAGAGATAGTATTTTCGGTTCTTCTTAAAGTCGATCATCCATTGGTCGAGAACGATGTGATCGTCAAGCGCACATATGGTGAGAGTGTGCTCACCTTTTGATAGGTTGATGTCAAGATTCTTCACCGCCTGGCCACGAAGCACGTTCTTCTTCCATTGCTCAGAGCGGAAAGGCTCTTTTATGGATATTATGGACTCTTGTCCACCATCAATGCTGACAGCATAGCGTATGTCGCTATTGTCGGTTGGGTGAGTTGGAATCAGAGCTATTCGAAGAAGTGCCGAACCTTCACGTTCTGATGTAAATGAATATGAGATGGTAGAACCCTTTGTCAGAGATATAGCCTTCATGCTATGCCCGAGCATAGAGATGTACTTAGGCTTGCTTTGAACGCCTTTTTCCGAGGTGAAACTATTGTAGTCGCTGCAGTTGCTGGCAATGACACCTTCCTTCTTAGTTATCCAGCTGATAGGAATATTCTCGCCTTGAGATTCTAAAGGCATATTACTTAGTTCCTCATATACATTCTGGTCTGATAGGAGGAAAGGTGTGACAGGTGCGCTGAATACGGGAAGATCGCGTGGGTGCATATCCATAATGTTTTCCCATTTGCCACCAGCAATGGAAATGTTATAGCTGATGGTAAGTGCAACAATGTCGTGATATGCTTTCTGAGCCTTTGCACAGGCTAAGCGTATTGCCTGCTCGTTGTCTTCTCTGTTTCTTGGACGACCATCTGCAAACTGACGTGCCTTCTGCGCTTCAAGTATTTTGGTTGCTTGAGCCATTGCAACGCTTACTGGATATAGAATAGTGGCAAAGTATGCATCATTGAGCTCAGGTCTCACCATGTCTTCTATCTCACGAACCTTATGGGCGATGTGTTCGTATGCATCAAGATATCGTTGCAGCTCATCGCCGAACTCATGTGTGAACTCTGTGTTTCTGACAGGTGAAAAGCCTCTGTCGAAGACGTTCTTGTCCAGTTCCACCTGATTCCAGCCCATGAATTCTGGCTTACGTTCACCGCAAAGACGATAGAACTCTTTCATGGTTGGGAAGAGATTAGTTCCTGCCTCTTCGCCAAATTGATTGATGAGCCATTGTTTGTAATGCTCATCTACGGTTTCACCCGAGGTGCAGTTGATGTTCCATGCGAGGTCGAGGAAAAGCTCAAGGTCGTAGCCGGCAACTTTTGGGTCATGAATGTTGACAATCCATAGTTTGCGCATGTTATGGTCGTATGCCTGTCGCATCTCGTTGTAGATAAGACCTGGTTGGGTGGTGCAGAGCCATAGATAATCATGAGGCCTGCCCCAATAGCTGAGATGGTAGTAAACGCCTCCGCCACCTATGCGCTTCTGCTCTTCTGCATTGCTGAGACGAGTCATATAACCATAATTGTCATCACACCACATGAGTGTGGCATAATCAGGCACTTTAAGTCCTTTCTCATATACGTCAAGCACCTCCTTGTAAGGCACAAAGACTTGTATCTGCTTACTTGGGTCGCCGAAGTATTTGCCTATCAGTTCCTGCTGGTCGTTGATGACATTCTGCAGGCTGTTAAGATGTTCGTCAAGAGTCTTGACACCATTCATCTTACCGTCATGAATACCTCGCATGCCGATAGTAAACATATTGTATTTACTGCTCTTAGCCTGCTTCAGGCGTTCTTCCCAATAATTCTTGACAGCCTCCTTGTTGGTTATATAGTTGTATGAACCGTTTTTCTCCTGATTCCACTCGTTCACATTGTTGCGTAAGAGAGGTTCGCAATGTGAAGTGCCGATCAATATTGCGCATGAGTCGGCAAGTGCCTTTATGCCAGGGATGCAGAAGAAAGGAGAGGTATCTTCGTGCATTGCTGGCCAGATGGCGTTGGCGCGAAGGCGAAGAAGCAGTTCGAAGATGCGTCGGTATGTCTTGCTGCTTATGTGTCCGTAGGAAGAAGGGTCGTGGGTGGTATAGCTCCACTTTCGTGTTGACCAGTCTTCATCGTTGAGGAAGATGCCACGATACTGCACACTTGCAGACTGGTAGGTTGAGAAGCGGCTGTCGATGACCAGTTTTTCCTGCACCTTAGGCTTGATATCTCCCCACCATATCCATGGAGAAACACCAGCCATGCGTGAGAGCTCGAGAACACCATAGGCAGTACCACGTCCGTTGGCACCTAATATGACTATGGAATTCTTGTAGCATTTTATGGCGAAAGCGTCATTGGTGGTTTTCAGCTTGGCAAGGTTGAAGCCGTATTTCTGAATCTCTTTTTTCTCGGCATCAGATGCGAGGTCGTATTGATATACAAGCACTTTGGCCTTGTTTGCCGGAGCCGGGATAGCGTATGTTTCCGTCACCTCGAGCATATCTTCAGAGAACATGTCCAAGGCGATGTCAACAACACGTGCTGCATAATTTTGTACGTGATATGTAATAGGATTCGTGCCGTCAAACCAAACAATGTCTTTTGCCTGAATTGATAGCGTGAAAACTATAAATAGTATCGATAATAAGAATTTTCTCATTTAGGTTTTTAGCTGTCTTTTGTCGATATTAGAAATTATCGATGCAAAGATAATGATTTTTTTTCATATTGAAACACTCAAAATGAGAAATTTACGCGAAAATAGGAAAATTATTATGTAAAAAAGTTGGATATTACCAAGTCTTTAAGTAACTTTGCAGAAAAATCATCTAATTAAAATCAAATCATTGTCATGAAACTTCCTAAAAGACTATTTGTATCAGCCCTTGCGCTTTGTATGGGCGTTGTAGCTCAGGCCCAGCAGGCTCGTGAGGATTTTGCCAAGGATATCACACTCTCTGGTGCCCAAAACAAAGCTTATCCAGGCCCGCAGAAACAACTTTCTCCTGCACTTGAGGGTTATACTCCATATTATATAAGTCACTATGGTCGTCATGGCTCTCGATATATGATTGGTAAGAATGATTACGACAGACCTTATGACCAGATGAAGAAAGCTGCCGATGCAGGTATGCTGACGGAAAAGGGTATTGAGGTTATGGAAAAGGTTCGTCAGATTCGTGACGAGGCTAAAGGTCGTGATAGTGAGCTTACTCCACTTGGAGCACAGCAGCATCGTGATATTGCAAAGCGTATGTATGAGCGTTTCCCTGAAGTGTTCAAGGGCAAGACACACATCGATGCAAAGTCAACAACGGTGATTCGCTGTATCCTCTCTATGGAGAATGCTCTTCAGCAGTTGATTGCCTTGAACCCTGAGTTGACCGTTACTCATGATGCAAGTGCTCATGACATGTATTATATGAACTTCCAGGATTCTGTTCTGATAAAGCAGAGAATTCAAGGAGAAAGAAGTTCTGAACTTTGGAAGTCGAATATGAAATATGACAATGGCGAGCGTGTAGTAGATCTGCTCTTCAAGGATAAGAACTTCCTTAAGGAGAACAAGATTGATGGTAAGCGCCTTGTCAACAAGATCTTTGACCTTGCTACAAGTCTTCAGAACACAGAGCTTCGTGATAAGATAGATTTGTTCGACATATTTAACTTAGATGAGGTTTACAACTATTGGGCAGGTGGAAATGCTTGGTGGTATGTAGCTTATGGTAACTCTCCATTGAGTGGTGGAAATCAGGCTTTTTCACAGCGTAATCTTGTGAAGAAGATCATCTCTGAGGCAGATTCATGTCTTGCTTTCCCACATCCGGGTGCTACTTTGCGTTTCGGACACGATCAGATGGTTATGCCACTTGCTTGTCTGCTGAATATTAATGGCTACGGAAAGCAGATGAGTCTTGATGAACTTGCCAATAGTGATTGGATTAACTATCGCATCTTCCCAATGGCATGTAACGTTCAGTTCATTTTCTATCATAAGAATGACAATGATAAGGACGTAATCTTCAAGGTGCTTCTTAATGAGGATGAGGCTGTTCTTCCTGACCTTAAGCCATTCAAGGGATGCTATTATAAGTGGAGCGACTTCAAGGAATTCTTCCTGAAGAAGATAAATGACTACGAAAAGAAATAATGAAGAAACTATTTATAGAAACTTACGGATGCCAGATGAACGTTGCTGACTCTGAGGTTGTTGCCTCAGTAATGCAGATGGCTGGCTATGAAACTACAGAGGATATTGATGAGGCTGATGCCATTTTCCTGAATACTTGTTCGGTTCGTGAGAATGCAGAGAACAAGATTTACCATCGTCTGGAGGCTCTCCATAACATCAACAGGAACAAGGGAAGAAAAGTGATTCTCGGTGTGCTTGGTTGTATGGCAGAGCGTGTGAAGGATGAACTTATCGAGAAGCATCATGCAAATCTCGTGGCAGGTCCTGACTCATATCTCACCTTGCCTGATCTTATTGCGCAATGTGAGATTGGCCAGAATGCTATCGATACAAATCTCTCACTTACTGAAACCTATCGTGACGTGCTTCCAAAGCGTGCTCATGGCATGAAGATTTCGGGTTTCGTAAGCATCATGCGTGGCTGTAATAACTTCTGCCACTATTGCATCGTGCCTTACACCCGTGGTCGTGAGCGTTCAAGAGACATTGAGAGCATCCTCAAGGAGTGTGTTGACCTTCGTGATCGTGGTTATAAGGAACTCACTCTTCTTGGACAGAATGTGAATTCATATAAGTTCCCTAAGGCTGGTGCTGATGAGAAGTCTGAGAACAAGGAAGACTTCATCCTTTTCCCTGAGCTTCTCAGAAGAGTAGCAGAGGCTGTACCTGAGATGAGAGTACGTTTCACCACTTCTCATCCAAAGGATATGAGTGATGATACCCTTCAGGTAATAGCTGATATGCCAAATGTATGTAAGCATATCCATCTGCCTGTTCAGAGCGGAAGTGACAGAATCCTGAAGCTGATGAACAGGAAATACACTCGTGAATGGTATCTGAGTAGGGTAGAGGCTATCAAGCGTATAGTGCCTGATTGTGCTATCACAACCGATATCTTCGTTGGTTATCACTCAGAAACGGAAGAAGATCACCAGTTGTCGCTTTCTCTAATGAAAGAAGTTGGCTATGCGAGTGCTTTCATGTTCAAGTATTCAGAGCGCCCTGGTACATACGCTTCTAAGCATCTTCCAGACGATATTCCAGAGGATGTGAAGATTGCCCGTCTCAATGAGATGATAGCCCTTCAGAACGAACTTTCTGCAGAAAACTACAAGCTTGATGAAGGCAAGGAGTTTGATGTTCTGGTTGAGAACTACAGCAAGCGAAGCAGAGAGCAACTCTGCGGCCGTACAGAGCAGAATAAGATGGTGGTATTTGATAAAGGCAACCACCACATCGGTGAGGTCGTAAGAGTAAGAATCACAAAGAGTACCTCTGCCACATTGTTTGGTGAAGAAGTGAAGTAAATCCAATTCCTCTTCTTTGCAAAAAGAAGTTTTTCGTATTTTTAGCGTCACCCGTCACACTAATTGATAACCAATGAGTTAGGTGGTGACGCTAAAATATTTTAGCATCACCTCAGCGTCACTCTGTATTCTATTCGTTTTTTCAAGGCAAGATATCTGGTGACGCTAAGGTGACGGGAGAAAAATCTACCGTTACCACTTAAGTTGTTGATACTCAGGGAGTGTGACGGGTGACGCTAAAAATACGGAAAAATAATTTTTTATTCGTAAATTCTAAATTCATGGTAAACTCTGGTTTTGTATTTCATTCGAGATTCGAATGAAATCCGCAATTACAATTCGCTTTTACCTCGTTTTTCTTTCGTCTTTCCTCCTAAGCAGCTCCAATTCAGCTCCAATCCAGTTCCAATCGAAGTCCAATTCACCACCAATCCGTAATTGGAGTTCATTTGGAGATGTATTGTATTTGGATAGTACCTCCAAGTGCTCTACTCCATGATATACTTGCACTTGGATATTAGAGTTTTCCCAATCAAAATTTGGAAGTGTCAGATATTTTATTTATTTTTGCACACAAAATATAATATACATCACCATGGATAGAAAACCACAGAACAGATATATCAATGCCTTGACCGATTTTGGTTTCAAGAAGATATTCGGAGATAAGGAGATAATGATTGCATTTCTTACTGATCTGCTTCTGCCTAAAACTCCTATTGAGGATGTAATTTTTCTTGATAAGGAACTTGGTGGAGTGTCGGAGTATGATCGTGGTGTTGTATATGATCTTCTTTGCAAGACAATTGATGGAAATGAGTTCATTGTCGAGATGCAGAATAGAAGTCAGATTCACTTTAGTGACCGGATAATATTCTATCTTTCGCGCTCATTTTCTGATCAGGAAGAGAAAGGAAATTCAGATTGGGACTTCCAACTTAAACCTGTATATGGAATATTTTTCCTCAACTTCCATCTGAGAGGTTTTAAGCCTCTGACTCTCCGAACTGTCCAGCTAAAGGTTGACGAGACAGGAGAGTTATTTACCGATAAACTTAAGGTCTTCACTCTTGAGCTGCCTGACTATAGGAAGATGCGCGAGGAAGACTGCAAATCAAAAATAGACTATTGGTTATACAACATAACAAATCTTGAAACAATGACTACCAATGTTCCATTTCAGAGTGAGCAGCCAATCTTCAGTAAGGTTGGCAATATAGCAGAGCTTGTTCACATGACAGCTGAAGAGCGGCAGAAATACAATGTTTCTATCGACTCATATCGCACGAACCTCTCAGTTATGAAGAATGAGAGGATGGAAGGTCGTGCGGAGGCTTTAAGAACTGCAGCTCTAAATCTAAAACACAATGGTGTGCCTGTAGATGTTATAGCAAAGAGTCTTGGGCTAGCAGAAGAAGAAATTGAACAATTATAATAATAAATATAAACATTAACCCTTTAAACAATAATCAAGAAATAGAAAAAACGAATTAGAAACAATCAGACGAACGGTATCGTTCCCCAATGCTTTGCCTGTTTTAGAAGCAGACATGGCAATCAGTTAACACAATTATTAACCTATGGGTGAGCACTACCGATTCTCTCGACATATAAATAACATAGAGCTGTTTGCTCTTGTTCTCTGATTCAGAAACCGCCAATTTCAGACAAGTGAGAACAGGAAATGCAATAAGCTCCGTGTCCGTTTAGGGCATGGGCTTGTCGTATCCTTTTCTACTTGTGCGGTGCTTGGCGGTACCTTGAATCAGGACGAGGATTTCGGAGAGTCTGCGCCCTTTTTTATTTGTTTCCTGTCATGAAAAAGATTTTACTTATTTTCCTAAGTGTTTTCGCTTTTGCCTCAGTTTATGCAGATATTACTTGGGACTTGTCTGAAGATGGTACATTGACCATATCTGGAACCTCTATGCAAAATGTTATTTATAATCGGGTGCCTTGGTATTATAGTCGAGATAAAATAAAAAAAGTGGTAATAGAAAATGGAGTGGCAAATATCTCTTCTAATGCTTTTTACTACTGCTCCAACCTTACGTCTGTTTCTATTCCTAATTCTGTAACAAGCATTGGTCCTCAGGCATTTTCAGGTTGTAAAAGTCTAACCTCTATTACTCTTCCAAACTCTCTAACAGGTATTGGAGAGTCTGCATTTTCAAGTTGCTCAAGTCTAACTTCTGTCGTTATTCCTAATTCTGTGACATTTATCGATAGATATGCTTTTAACTATTGCTCCAATCTTAAATCGGTTATTTTGTCAAATTCTTTAACCTCTATAGATTATGGGGTTTTTAAGGGTTGTCAAAGTTTAACAACTATCACGATACCTAATTCGGTAACTAGTATTGGAGAGTCTGCATTTTCAAGTTGCTCAAGTCTAACTTCTATTGTCGTTTCTAATTCTGTTACAGATATTGAATCTCAAGCATTTGGGGCTTGTCCTAACATTAAAGAAATATACTTGTTGAGTACGACTCCTCCATTGGCGATTGGTGCTTTTACTAAAAGTACAGATAATAGTCCTGAATATGGAACAAGTATTTTTCATACAAGAATTTTTGTGCCAGAAGGTTGTGCCGAAATATATAAGTACTCCCCTGAATGGAACGTGTTTGCGCATATCTATGAAATGGAATATACTCCAGTCCTTCCCGCTGCTAATCCAACATCAATCACTGATGTAGCACCAACTGTAACAAATGGATACTACAAAGAGAATACGGTATCATACATACGTGAGAGTAGCGCCATAAGTGAAGATAACTATGCATCATTCTGTCTGCCATTCGCTGTTGATGCTACTGATACTCAGTTTAAGGCAGTCTATGTGCCTGTCGGATTGGCTCTCTACAATGGAGAAGCAAACACTCTGCGTATTGGTTTCTATAAGACAAATGAAATTCTTCCTGCTGGTACTCCATTCTTGGCTAAATTAGCAGTAAACAACAAGGTGGAAGTAAAGAATGCTCTACCTGTAAACTATTCCGACAAAACTCCAGACGTAAAGAATAGTGTGATTCGTACTTTTGATTATAGCGAGAATAGCGGCATCATGAACAATAACACTTCCTTTGACATAAATTTCTCAGGCACATACACTCGTATATCCCCTGCTAATGCGAATACATTCAACATTGATGGTAGTGTGGGGCCATCTGCAAGTGTTGTACCATTCCGTGCTTATATTGATCTTGCAAAGAATAGTTCTAATGCAAAAATACTATCACTCTTTAATGAAGAATCAGAGACGACTGGTATTAAGTTGGTGGAGCGTATTGTGTCTGATGCTGCAGCCTATAATCTTGCAGGTCAGCGCATATCACCTCTAAAAGCTAAAGGTGTAATGATTATTAACGGAAAGAAATATGTCAAGTAGTGATATGGTGAAACGGAAATATCAAAAACCTTTTATTTATCCAAGATCATGCCATATTATACCAGTACTTGCTGTAAGTGATAATGTTGGTTTGATAATAGGAGGTGGTAGTAACGCTTCAAAATTTGGATATTACGATTTATGGGGCGATGATGAAGAAGAATGTTATGAATAAAAATAACTGATTATAATTTGTTTCCTAAGATAGAGTTTCTGTCTATAAAGAATTGACATCTCGTGAGAGGTGCCTTTTCTTTTTATCAACACGATTTTAAAGAGGCTTTTGTCTGTAAATCTGACTTGACGAGAAAATTGTTCTGTTTTTCCTGTTCCTTCGCTTTTCTAAGGAAGCTACTCCATCGCTACTCCATCGCTGGTCCATCGTTTCGATGGAGAAACGATGGAGAACTGATGGAGAACTGATGGAGTAGCGATGGAGATGCAGCGAAGGATAAGCCTACAATCCCCAGAGGGAAAACTATTGATGGTTATGGTTCAATGTTGTAATCACTAAGTATAAGAAACGAAAAAGGAGATAAACACCCGAGAAAGGTATTTATCTCCTAATTCTATGTTTGAAGAGAAAGATTTACTTCTTCTTTACAACTTTCTTTACTGGAGTTGCAGGCTTAGCTGCAGCTGCTGGTTTTGCTGGCTCTGCAGGCTTAGCAGGTTCTGTGCTCTCGATGCCTACAAGTTCAACCTTGAAGATAAGTGTAGAGTAAGGCTTGATCTTACCCATGTCCTGCTCACCGTAAGCAAGGTCGCTTGGGATGTAGAGTTCCCATGTAGAGCCTACTGGCATCATTGTGAGAGCCTCTGTCCAACCCTTGATAACCTGGTTGCAACGGAACTTGGTGATAGGGTCGCTACGCTTGTATGAAGAGTCGAAGATTGTGCCGTCGATGAGCTTACCCTCGTACTTTACCTTTACCTCCTGAGTGGCTGTTGGGATTGGACCGTCACCCTTTGTGATGATCTTGTACTGAAGACCAGATGCTGTTGAGATGACACCTTCTTTCTTGGCATTCTCTGCAAGGAACTTTGCGCCTTCAGCCTTGAGCTTTGCAGCCTTTGCTGCTTCTGCAGCCTTCATTGTGCTCTCGAAGTAGCTTGTTGCTGCCTCCTGCTTGAAGATTGTGGTATCTTTGTTGAGAGATGCAACGAAGCCCTCAAGGAATTTGTTAGAGTTCAATGTATAGTTAGCCTCCTTGACGGCATTCTCGATGCTTGGAAGCATCTGTTTCTTTACCATTCTTGCGATGACTGTACCAGCGGTATAGGCATTATAGCTTGGGTCGTCAATCTTATTGATAGCCTCGTTGAAACCCTTGACGAAATCAGCCATATAACTTTCATCAACGTTATACTGGCTTGTGAGGTAAGGGATGAGACCATTGGTGTTAGCCATACCAGAGGCATAGCTAAGTGTGTCGGCGCTGCTTGAAAGGACAGTATGAGCAGGTGCAGCTTCTGTAGTCGCTACATTCCTTCTCTTCTTGTTGTCATTAGCAGCGATGGTGAGCATAGAAAAGCTCACCATCATTGTTATAATTAAAAATAAAGTTTTCTTCATTTTCTTTATAAAGATACTAACAAGTTCTCTTATTTCTTGATGCTTACAAGTTCAATCTTGAAGATAAGTGCAGAGAAAGGCTTGATCTGTTGTGTAGCACGCTCACCGTATGCAAGTTCCTGTGGGATGTAAACTTCCCATACAGAACCTACAGGCATGTGGCAGAGAACCTCAGTCCAACCCTTGATTACGCGGTTAGCAGGGAATGTAACAGGCTCGTTGTTCTTGTATGAAGAATCGAAAACTGTGCCGTCGATAGTCTTACCCTCATAGTTTACAACTACTACAGATGTATCTGATGGGATTTCACCAGAACCTTCCTTGATAACCTTATACTGAACACCGCTTGGAAGAGTCTTAACGCCTTCCTTCTTAGCGTTCTCAGCAAGGAACTTCACACCAGCAGCCTTGTTATCGCCATACTGCTTCTCAGCTTCCTTAGCCTTGATCTCCTGCATCTTAGCCTGTGCAATAATACCAGCCTCTTCCATAGTCATGAGCTGCTTCTTACCAGTTGTACCAGCGATGAAACCAGCGAGGAAGTTCTTCATAGAGATAGTCTTTGTTGAATCCTCACCGAAGAGCTCGTGGTTGAGGCCCTTAACCATCTGGTTAGAAATCTGCTGACCGATCTGGATACCAGCATAGTAAGCTGCAGTCTTCTTGTTATCACCAGCGTTAGCACCCTCGTTAAGACCCTTGATGAAAGCGTCCATATAAGTTGTATCAACGCCGAGCTGGTTAACGAGATAATCCTTCAGACCTTGAGTCTGAGCCATACCGATAGTGTAACTTACAGTATCAATGTCGTTCTTGAGGTTTGCCTTTGGAGTGTTACCGCAAGAAGAGAAAGAAGCAGCAAGTGCAACGATAGCAACGATAGCTGCGAAAGTGAATTTTTTCATTTCTTTGTTTTATTTTTTTTGTTTTAGTTATTTTATTTCTAGTGGGGCTAGATATTCTAGAGTTCCAGGATTTTCTAGAGATGCCAGAATTCCTAGATTTACTTTACCTCGATAAGCTCAACGTCGAAGATGAGAGTTGCGTATGGAGGGATAGAACCAGCTGCTCCAGCTTCGCCATAAGCGAGGTTGTAAGGGATAAAGAAACGGTTCTTGCCACCTTCCTTCATGAGCTGAAGACCTTCTGTCCAACCAGCGATAACGCCATTGAGTGGGAATGCTGCAGGCTCACCACGCTGTACGCTGCTATCAAATACAGTACCGTTTGTGAGGAAACCCTCATAGTGGCAAACAACAGTATCAGTAGCCTTAGGAGACTTGCCTGTACCTTCCTTGAGAACTGTGTACTGAAGACCAGAAGCGGTTGTGATAACACCATCCTTCTTTGCATTCTCAGCGAGGAAAGCCTCACCTTCAGCCTTGAGTTTCTTACCAGTCTCAGCCATAGCAGCACGCTGCTTAGCTTCCTGCTCCTGGAAGAACTTCTGTACTATCTGCTGTGAGTCAGCCATTGAAATCTTGAGTTCTGCATTGTTTACGACATCCTTGATTGCCTGTGCGAAATCATCGATGTTGAGACTCTCTGCGCCCATGCTCTTAAGCTGGGAACCAATGCCCAGTCCGAGGGCGTAGCTTACTTTATCCATAGTGTATTTTTGTCGTTTTTTGTGGAAAAATATTAAATCAAGGTGCAAAGTTAACATTTTTCTCCGATTACTTTAGTGTATTTCCGAAAAAATTACTATTTTTGTGCATTGTTAAGAAAAAAACTTGTTCTTTCGCAAGAAATCAACATAAAACTATTTAAACTATGAAGAAGAAAATAGTTGTTTTGACAGGTGCAGGTATGTCGGTTGAAAGTGGTCTTACTACTTTCCGTGATGCTGGTGGTTTATGGGATAACTATCCCGTGATGAAAGTTGCCAGTCATACGGGTTGGGTACAAGACCCATGTTATGTGAATGATTTCTACAACATGCTTCGTACGAAGTATCGTGATGTGAAGCCGAATCAGGGGCATCTTCTTCTGAAGGAACTTGAGAAGGACTTTGACGTAACCATCGTTACCCAGAATGTGGATAACCTTCACGAGATGGCTGGTTCTTCAAAGATAATCCATCTTCATGGAGAGATGATGAAGATGTGCTCAAGCAGGGATGTGGACAACCCTCGCTTTCACGTTACTCTTCCTCATGAGGGCTTTGGTGAGTCAGGTCTTGAGGTTCCTCATGGTGAGAAGGCAGGAGATGGAAGTCTGTTGCGACCATTCATCGTTTTCTTCGAGGAGAATGTGCCAAATATGTATGATGCTGCACAGGAAGCTCAAAAGGCAGACATCTTTATAATCATAGGAACAAGTCTTAACGTGTATCCAGCTGCGGGTTTGGTGCAGTATTGCCGTCCGGGAATACCTATGTACCTCATTGACCCGAATGCTGTTGCAACAAGAGCAAACCTTACTCACATTCAGAAAGGTGCGAGTGAGGGTATGAAGGAATTAATTGAAATACTTAAGAAATAAATGAAAATACTGATAATGAACGGTCCGAACCTGAATCTTCTCGGTGTTCGTGAACCTGGAATCTATGGAGATTCTTCTTTCGAATCTTATCTCCCTAAGTTGAGAGAGCGTTTCCCAAATGTTGAGCTCGAGTACTATCAGAGCAACATTGAGGGTGAGATGATTAATAAGTTGCAGGAAGTTGGCTTTACCTATGATGGTGTTGCCCTCAATGCTGGTGCCTATACTCACACAAGCGTTGCTCTTCACGATTGCATCAAGTCACTCCGTTGTCCAGTTATCGAGGTACATATTAGTAATGTACATACGCGAGAGGAATTCCGTCATCACAGCTTCATCTCTGCAGCTTGCAAAGGCGTAATCTGCGGTTTCGGACTTGACTCTTACCGTCTGGCTATCTCTGCTCTCTGCGAATAATGGCAAAGTCGAAGACACAAGATCCTACTCACACCACTCTTGATGGTGAAGCCGAACTCGATAAGTACGTAAGAGAACATTCTGATGAAGAACCAGAATACCTCTATCGTCTTTATCGTGATACTAATGTGAGGCTTCTTCATGGAAGAATGGCGAGTGGACATCTTCAAGGTCGTTTGCTGAAGATGCTTGTTGAGATGGCGAAGCCTAAGAATGTGCTCGAAGTAGGCACTTTCTCCGGCTATTCGGCTCTTTGTCTTGCAGAAGGTCTTGAAGAAAATGGACATCTCTATACCTTTGAGATAAATGACGAGCAGGAAGACTTTACCAGAAAATGGATAGAAGACTCACCACTTAGCGACAAGATATCGTTTATAATAGGTAATGCGATAGAGGAAGTTCCTCGTCTTGCAAAGGAGAAGGATATTCTTTTCGACATGGCTTTCATCGATGGGGATAAGCGCACTTATGTTGAAACCTACGAAATGGTGCTTCCGTTAATGTCGAAAGGCGGTTGGATACTTGCTGACAATACCCTATGGGATGGTCATGTGATAGATCCGGATTACGAAAAAGACAATCAGACAAAGGGAATAAGAGCCTTCAACGATGTTGTTGCCAAGGATGATAGGGTAGAGAAAGTGATGATTCCGCTTCGCGATGGACTTACTTTGATACGTAAGAAATAGGTATAATTGGTAATGTGTTCTGTTTTCTGTTCGTGAGTTGTGATTTTGTGAGAAAATCTTCCAAATTATAAGAAAAAGCAAAAAACTAATAGGCTATAAATTTGGAGAAACCAAAAGTTTTTATTACCTTTGCATTGTAAACAATTTTAATAATTAACTTAAAACATTAAATCTAAACAATGGACAATCAGAATCAGCAGCCTGGACAGCAGGTACAGATAGAAGTGTCACCAGAGGTGGCAAAGGGTATTTATTCAAACTTTGCAGTTATCAGTCACTCTCACGCAGAGTTTGTTGTTGACTGCTCAAGCATGCTCCCAGGACAGCCTAAGGCTCAGGTAGTTAGTCGTATCATACTGGCTCCAGAGCACGCAAAGCGTCTTGCTTTTGCTCTTCAGGAGAATATTATGCGTTATGAGAAGGAGTTTGGAACAATCGACCTCGGTCAGCCACAAGCTCCTCAGGCTCCACAGGGTCCTCGTACAGCTAATCCATTCGGAAACGGCGAGGCTTAATCCTGTCAATATGAATTAAGGAACTCGGTGTGCTTTTAGGTTGACGCATCGGGTTCCTTTTTTGAAAATACCATAACATCCTTGATGCATCGTGATGGGCATAAAATGAAGCCCTTCTACCTCCGATTCTAAAATGGGACTTACATGGGACTTACATAGGACTTACATAGGAGTCATATAGGAGTTATAACGGAGGCATAACGGACCCACAACGGAGGCATAACGAAGCCAAGATAGATGAAAAGTGGTCGGAAAAATTGTAGAAAAACACAATTCTTATTTGCAATTTTGCTATTTGAGCAGAAAATATCAGATTAAAAAAGATTTGCAAGAGTTAAATAAAGTTAAAGACTGATACCGCGAATAACAAAACTCTATTTATATTAGGTTATTTTAGAAAATATTCGTACCTTTGCACCCCGAAACGCCTCAAAAGGTAAATTATGGCCTGACGAGAGCGTATAACATACTGAATACAAATAAAATAACATATATAAATTAAACAAATTAAATTATGCCTACAATTCAACAATTGGTAAGAAAAGGCAGACAGGTACTTGTAGACAAGAGCAAGTCACCAGCTTTGGACTCATGTCCTCAGCGTCGTGGTGTGTGCGTGCGTGTGTATACAACTACCCCTAAGAAGCCTAATTCGGCTATGCGTAAGGTAGCCCGTGTTCGTCTCACAAACTCTAAGGAGGTTAACTCTTACATCCCAGGTGAGGGCCACAATCTTCAGGAGCACTCAATCGTACTTGTACGTGGTGGTCGTGTAAAGGACCTTCCAGGTGTACGTTATCACATCGTTCGTGGTACTCTTGATACCGCTGGTGTTGCTAGCCGTACACAGCGTCGTTCTAAGTACGGTGCTAAGCGTCCAAAGGCTAAGAAGTAATAGCCAAACTTGCCATTTACCATTTACTGCGTTTTTAAGTAATATGGTAAATGGTGATTTTAATTCTAGTGCAGAATAAAATAGTACTCAGGGTACATTTTATAATATTGTACATTTCAAACATCATTTTGCTGGAGATTTGTTATTAGTAACGGTTGAGTAAATGCTCTGGAGTGAGCGTTGAAGACAAGGAAACAGACAGCCTCAAGCAGAATTATTTAAAAATTTCAAACAACAAAATGAGAAAAGCAAAACCAAAGAAGCGTGTGGTCCTCCCAGATCCAGTCTTCAATGACAAGAAAGTGTCAAAGTTCGTTAACCATCTTATGTTCGATGGTAAGAAGAACGCATCTTACGAAATCTTCTACGCTGCCCTTGAGACCGTAAAGGCTAAGATGGCAAACGAGGAAAAGTCTGCTCTTGATATCTGGAAGCAGGCTCTCGATAACATCACTCCTCAGGTTGAGGTAAAGAGCCGCCGTATCGGTGGTGCTACTTTCCAGGTACCTATGGAGATCCGTGCTGACCGCAAGGAGTCTATCTCAATGAAGAATATGATTATCTTCGCTCGTAAGCGTGGTGGTAAGGGTATGGCTGACAAGCTCGCTGCTGAGATCATGGATGCATTCAACAACCAGGGCGGCGCTTTCAAGCGTAAGGAGGATATGCACCGTATGGCTGAGGCTAACCGTGCATTTGCACATTTCCGTTTCTAATATAATATAAAGGAGATAAAGAAATGGCAAAGCAGGATCTTCATTTGACCCGTAATATCGGTATTATGGCTCACATTGATGCTGGTAAGACAACCACATCAGAGCGTATTCTTTTCTATACAGGTAAGACTCACAAGATTGGTGAGGTGCACGAAGGTGGCGCTACCATGGACTGGATGGAGCAG
>DCJC01000007.1:22377-23591 GCA_002317355.1 Prevotellaceae bacterium UBA1710
AGCAGGAGCGTGGTATCACTATCACATCTGCTGCTACAACCTGTTTCTGGAAGTATGAGGGAAATCAGTACAAGATCAACCTTATCGATACTCCGGGACACGTTGACTTCACAGCTGAGGTAGAGCGTTCACTCCGCGTACTCGACGGTGCTGTTGCAACATACTGTGCTGTAGGTGGTGTTGAGCCACAGTCTGAGACTGTATGGCGTCAGGCTGACAAGTATAACGTTCCTCGTATCGGCTACGTTAACAAGATGGACCGTTCAGGTGCTAACTTCTTCGACGTAGTTTCACAGATGAAGGAGGTTCTCGGTGCTAACCCAGTTGCTCTCTGTGTGCCAATCGGTGCTGAGGAGAACTTCAAGGGTCTCGTTGACCTCATCAAGATGAAGGCTATCCTTTGGCACGATGAGACAATGGGTGCTGACTACGACGTAGAGGAAATCCCAGCTGATCTCGTTGACGAGTGCAACGAGTGGCGCGACAAGCTCCTTGAGACAGCTTCTGAGTTTGATGAGGCTCTCATGGAGAAGTACCTCGAGGGTGACGTAGAGAACATCACAGAGGCAGAGATTATCGCTGCTCTCCGTAAGGGTACTCTCGCACTTGAGTGTGTACCAATGCTCTGTGGTTCTTCATTCAAGAACAAGGGTGTACAGACAATGCTTGACTATGTATGTGCTCTTCTTCCTTCTCCATTGGATAACGAAGAGGTTGTTGGTACAGAGCCAGGTGATGAGGGTACAGAGGTTAAGTTCAAGGCTACTGAGAACGACCCAACTGCAGCTCTCGCATTCAAGATCGCTACTGACCCATACGTAGGTCGTCTCGTATTCTTCCGTGTTTACTCAGGTAAGGTTGAGGCTGGTTCTTACGTATATAACCCACGTTCTGGTAAGAAGGAGCGCGTAAGCCGCCTCTTCCAGATGCACTCAAACAAGCAGAACCCAGTAGAGGTTATCGGTGCTGGTGACATCGGTTCTGGCGTAGGTTTCAAGGATATCCGTACAGGTGATACACTCTGTGATGAGGATCACCAGATCGTACTCGAGTCTATGACATTCCCTGATACTGTAATCTCTATCGCAGTTGAGCCTAAGTCTCAGGCTGACGTTGCTAAGCTTGACAACGGTCTTGCTAAGCTCGCTGAGGAGGATCCAACATTCACAGTTCGTACTGATGAGCAGAGCGGTCAGACCGTTATCTCTGGTATG
>DCJC01000007.1:23662-46905 GCA_002317355.1 Prevotellaceae bacterium UBA1710
GAGTGTAACCAGGGTAAGCCACAGGTTAACTACAAGGAGGCAATCACACGTGAGGTTAACCTCCGTGAGGTTTATAAGAAGCAGTCTGGTGGTCGTGGTAAGTTCGCTGATATCATCGTTAACATCGGTCCTAAGGATGAGGATTACAAGGAGGGCGACCTTCAGTTCATCAACGAGGTTAAGGGTGGTAACGTGCCTAAGGAGTTCATCCCTGCAGTTCAGAAGGGCTTCGAGGATTGTCTCAAGGGCGGTGTACTCGGTGGCTATCCTGTAACTGGTCTTAAGGTTACTCTTATCGATGGTAGCTTCCACCCAGTTGACTCTGACCAGCTTTCATTCGAGCTCGCTGCTCGTAACGCATTCAAGAACGCTTGTCCTAAGGCAGGTCCAGTTCTCATGGAGCCTATCATGAAGGTAGAGGTTGTTACTCCAGAAGAGAGCATGGGTGACGTTATCGGTGACTTGAACAAGCGTCGTGGTATGGTTCAGGGTATGGACGATGCTCGTAGCGGTGCTAAGATCGTTAAGGCAATGGTTCCACTCGCTGAGATGTTCGGTTATGTAACAGCTCTCCGTACCATCACTTCTGGTCGTGCTACTTCTTCAATGGAGTATGATCACCACGAGGCAGTTTCTAGCTCAATCGCTAAGGCTATCCTCGAGGAGAACAAGGGTCGTGCAGATCTCGTGTAAGTACTCTCGGCATTCGGTTGCCGAATTACAATAATGGGGAGTCCGTGAGCAAATGACTCTTTACGGACTTCTCTTACACTTTTTATTCACAATTAAATTCTTAAAACTATGAGTCAGAAAATTCGTATTAAGCTGAAGTCTTACGACCACAAGTTGGTTGATAAGTCAGCAGAGAAGATCGTTAAGGCTGTTAAGGCTACAGGTGCTATCGTAAGTGGTCCAATTCCACTTCCAACTCACAAGCGCATCTTCACAGTTAACCGTTCTACATTCGTTAACAAGAAGAGCCGTGAGCAGTTCCAGCTTTCAGATTTCAAGCGCCTTATCGATATCTACAGTTCTACAACAAAGACTATCGACGCACTCATGAAGCTCGAGCTTCCTTCAGGTGTTGAGGTAGAAATCAAGGTGTAGTTTCTTGAAAACTCTTATAAAGAAAATCCAGTTCGTTTTTATGAGCTGGATTTTTTTATTTACAATTTTGCAAAATAATTCACAAAAAATTTGCGTAATTCGCTAATTATTAGTACCTTTGCACCCGAAAAGGCGAACATTGCGCTGGAAAAACTTCGGTTTTGTCTATCAACTCGCTGAAAAAGAACGCTTTAGGGCGGTCTTTTTTCGCGTGGGTGCAATTGATCCCTTGTATGTAAAGTACAATAAAAATTAAATTTATCAAACAATATTTTAAACATTTAAATTGAAATGCCAGGATTAATTGGAAGAAAAATCGGAATGACATCCGTTTTCAGTGCCGACGGTAAGAACATACCGTGCACTGTTATCGAAGCTGGTCCTTGTGTTGTTACT
Source organism: Prevotellaceae bacterium UBA1710 (assembly GCA_002317355.1). Taxonomy (GTDB): domain Bacteria; phylum Bacteroidota; class Bacteroidia; order Bacteroidales; family Bacteroidaceae; genus Prevotella. The sequence continues at coordinate 25,166 of DCJC01000007.1, forward strand.
CAGGTTAAGACCGTTGAAAAGGACGGTTATAAGGCTGTACAGCTTGGTTTTGCAGAGGCAAAGGAAAGCCGCACAACAAAGCCTATGATGGGTATCTTCAAGAAGGCAGGCACAACACCTAAGAAGCACTTGGCCGAGTTCAAGTTTGACGAGGAGTATAACCTCGGTGACACTATCTCTGTAGAGATCTTCAATGACGCTCAGTTCGTTGACGTTGTTGGTACTTCTAAGGGTAAGGGTTTCCAGGGCGTTGTGAAGCGCCATGGTTTCGGTGGTGTAGGTCAGGCTACTCACGGTCAGGATGACCGTCTTCGTAAGCCGGGTTCTATCGGTGCTTGTTCTTATCCAGCAAAAGTATTCAAGGGTATGCGTATGGGTGGCCATATGGGTAACGAGCGTGTTACTACTCAGAACCTTCGTGTGTTAAAAGTAATTCCAGAGAGCAATCTCCTTATCATTAAGGGTTCTGTAGCTGGATGTAATGGTTCAACCCTCTTAATTCAGAAGTAATGGAAGTTAGCGTATTAAATATCAATGGTCAGGAGACTGGACGTAAGGTTGTCCTGAATGATGCGATCTACGCAATCGAGCCTAACGATCACGTTCTTTACCTCGACGTTAAGCAGTATCTCGCTAACCAGCGTCAGGGTACAGCAAAGTCTAAGGAGCGTAGTGAGATGTCTGGTTCTACACGTAAGCTTGGTCGTCAGAAGGGCGGCGGCGGCGCACGTCGTGGTGATATCAACTCTCCAGTACTCGTAGGTGGTGGCCGCGTATTTGGTCCTAAGCCACGCGACTATCGTTTCAAGCTTAACAAGAAGGTTAAGACTCTTGCTCGTAAGAGTGCTCTTTCTTACAAGGCTCAGGAGAATGGCATTATCGTAGTTGAGGATTTCTCATTCGAGGCTCCAAAGACAAAGGAGTTCTTGAACGTAGTTAAGAATCTCAACGTAGAAGGCAAGAAGGTTCTTCTCGTAGTGTCAGAATTAAACAAGAACGTTTATCTGTCAGCACGTAACATTCAGAAGGCTGAGGTTATGACAGCTAACACTATCAATGCATATAAGGTTCTTAATGCAGATGTAGTTGTTGTTTCTGAGAAGTCAGTACAGGTAATCGACGAGATTTTAACAAAGTAAACTTAAAAAGGAGAATTTGAATTATGGCATTTATCATTAAGCCAGTGGTCACTGAGAAGATGACCAAGATCACTGAAAAGAAGCCAAACCGCTACGGATTCATCGTAAGCCCAGAGGCTAACAAGCTCCAGATTAAGGCAGAGGTTGAGGCTCGTTACAATGTTACAGTTGAAGACGTTAACACAATGAAGTATTCTGGTAAGCGTTCTGCTCGCTATACAAAGGCAGGTCTTATCAAGGGTCAGAAGAACGCCTTCAAGAAAGCTATCGTCACCGTTAAGGAAGGCGAGGAAATCGATTTTTACAGCAATATTTAAATAAGAAATGGCAGTACGTAAATTAAAACCAGTTACCCCTGGTCAAAGACACAAAGTTATTGGCACGTTCGAGGATATTACTGCATCCGTGCCAGAGAAGTCTCTCGTTTACGGTAAGCGTTCTACCGGCGGTCGTAATAACACCGGTAAGATGACCGTTCGCTACATTGGTGGTGGTCACAAGAAGAAGTATCGTGTTATCGACTTTAAGCGTGAGAAGGATGGTGTTCCTGCTGTAGTAAAGACAATTGAGTATGATCCAAACCGTTCATCTCGCATTGCTCTTCTTTTCTACGCAGATGGTGAAAAACGTTACATTATTGCTCCAAACGGACTTAAGGTAGGTACAACAGTTATGTCTGGTGCAGACGCAGTTCCTGAGGTAGGTAACTGTCTCCCACTTGCTAATATCCCAGTTGGTACCGTTATCCACAACATCGAGCTTCGCCCAGGTCAGGGTGCGCTCCTCGTTCGTTCGGCTGGTAATTTCGCTCAGTTGACTTCTCGTGAAGGCAGTTACTGTGTAATCAAGCTCCCTTCAGGTGAGACTCGTCAGATTTTGAGTGCTTGTAAGGCTACTATCGGTGCTGTAGGTAACTCTGACCACGCTCTTGAGCAGTCTGGTAAGGCTGGTCGCTCTCGCTGGTTGGGTAAGCGTCCTCACAACCGTGGTGTTGTTATGAACCCAGTTGATCACCCAANNGTGGTGAAGGCCGTCAGTCAGGTGGTCACCCACGTTCACGTAAGGGTCTCTACGCTAAGGGTCTCAAGACTCGTGCACCTAAGAAGCTTTCAAACAAGTACATCATTGAGAGAGCTAACAAGAAGTAATTAACTCAAAACGAAAAGAAATTATGAGTCGTTCACTTAAAAAAGGTCCATATATCAACGTTTCTCTCGAGAAGAAGATTCTCGCTATGAATGAGAGCGGAAAGAAGACCGTAGTTAAGACTTGGGCAAGAGCTTCAGTTATCTCTCCTGACTTCGTAGGTCACACTGTAGCTGTCCATAACGGTAACAAATTCATCCCTGTCTACGTAACTGAAAACATGGTTGGTCACAAGCTCGGTGAGTTCTCTCCAACACGTCGTTTCGGTGGACACGCTGGTAACAAGCGCTAAGACAGGTCCATAACCATTAAAATTATAGAAATATAAAATGGGAGCAAGAAAACATATTGCGGCTGAAAATAGAAAGGCAGCCAAAAAATCATTATACTTTGCCAAGCTCGTTGGCGTTCCTTCTTCTCCACGTAAAATGCGCTACGTTGTAGACATGATCCGTGGTATGGAGGTTAACCGCGCTCTTGGTGTACTCCGTTTCTCTAAGAAGGCAGCATCTGCTGACGTTGAGAAGCTCCTTCTCTCAGCTATCGCTAACTGGGAAGCTAAGAACGAGCGCAAGGCAGATGATGTTGAACTCTATATCTCTAAGGTTTTCGTCGATGAGGGCGTAACCTTGAAGCGTATGAGACCAGCACCTCAGGGTCGTGGCTATCGCATCCGTAAGCGTAGCAACCACGTTACTCTTTTTGTTGATACCAAAACTAATGAAGATAAATAAAGAATAGAATGGGACAGAAAGTTAATCCAATAGCAAACCGACTCGGTATTATCCGTGGTTGGGATTCAAATTGGTTCGGTGGTAAGAACTTCGGAGACAACCTCGCTGAGGACCTCAAGATCCGTAAGTATCTTAACGAGCGTCTCGCTAAGGCCAGCGTAAGCCGCATCGTCATCGAGCGTACTTTGAAGCTCGTTACTATTACAATTTGTACAGCCCGTCCGGGTATCGTCATTGGTAAGGGTGGTCAGGACGTTGACAAGCTCAAGGAAGAGTTGAAGAAGCTCTATAAGAAGGAGATTCAGATCAACATCTTTGAGATCAAGAAGCCTGAGCTCGATGCTAACATCGTTGCTAACTCTATCGCTCGCCAGGTAGAAGGCAAGATCGCTTATCGTCGTGCAATCAAGATGGCTATCCAGAACACTATGCGTGCTGGTGCTGAAGGCATCAAGGTTCAGATCTCAGGTCGTCTTAACGGTGCTGAAATCGCTCGCGCAGAGATGCTCAAGGAGGGTCGTACTCCTCTGCACACTTTCCGTGCAGACATCGATTACTGTAAGACAGAGGCTCTCACAAAGGTTGGTCTCCTTGGTATCAAGGTATGGATCTGCCGTGGTGAGGTTTACGGTGACCGTGATCTCACTCCTAACTTCACTCAGGAGAAGCAGAACAATGGTCGCTCAAACAACAATCGTGGCAATGGTCGCGGTAATCGTAAGAGAAACAATAACCGTTAAAAAAGTAAGAAATGTTACAGCCTAAAAGAGTAAAATATAGAAGACCTCAAGATGGTCGTGGCAATAAAGGCAACGCTCACAGAGGTACACAGCTCGCTTTCGGTTCTTTCGGTATCAAGACTCTTGAGCCAAAGTGGATCGACAGTCGCCAGATTGAGGCAGCGCGTGTAGCAATCAACCGCTACATGAACCGTGAGGGTCAGGTTTGGATCCGTATCTTCCCTGATAAGCCAATCACACGCAAGCCTGCAGACGTACGTATGGGTAAAGGTAAGGGTGATCCAGCAGGTTGGGTTGCACCAGTTACTCCAGGACGTATCCTCTTCGAGGTAGAAGGTGTTTCTTTTGACATCGCTAAGGAGGCTCTTCGTCTCGGTGCTCAGAAGTTACCAGTTAAAACAAAGTTTGTTGTACGTCGTGACTACGACGCTAAAGCTTAATTGAAGTATGAAGATTAAAGAAGTAAATGAACTCGAAACCAAGGACTTGGTTGAGAAGTTGGAGAATGCAGAGGCTGCTCTCAGCGCAATGAAGCTGAACCACCAGATCTCTCCACTCGAGAATCCATCACAGATTAAGGCTGCTCGTCGTGACATCGCTCGTATGAAGACTGTTCTTCGTTCACGTGAACTTAACAAATAACATTGGTTTAGATGGAAACACGTAATTTAAGAAAGACAAGACAGGGTGTTGTTACAAGCAACAAGATGGATAAGACCATTGTTATTGCTTCTAAGTTCAAGGAGAAGCACCCTATATATGGTAAGTTTGTCCAGAAGACAAAGAAGTACCACGCTCATGATGAAAAGAACGAGGCTAATATCGGCGATACAGTTCTCATCATGGAGACACGTCCACTCTCTAAGACTAAGAGATGGAGATTAGTTTCAATAATTGAAAAGGCTAAGTAAGATATGATACAGACAGAATCCAGACTTACAGTATGTGATAACAGCGGCGCACGTGAGGCTCTCTGCATCCGTGTTCTCGGTGGTACCGGCCGTCGTTATGCTAGCGTAGGCGACGTAATCGTCGTTGCTGTCAAGAACGTTATTTCTTCTTCTGATATGAAGAAGGGTGCAGTATCTAAGGCTTTGATTGTACGCACAAAGAAGGAGATCCGTCGTGCTGATGGTTCATACATCCGTTTCGATGATAACGCTTGTGTTCTCCTTAACAATGCTGGTGAGCTCCGTGGTAGCCGTATCTTCGGTCCTGTAGCTCGTGAGCTCCGTGCAGTAAATATGAAGGTCGTTTCTCTTGCACCTGAGGTTCTTTAATTAACTTTTAAAAATTCAAGTCAAGAAAATGAGTAAGCTACATATTAAGAAAGGCGATACAGTTATCGTTCTTGCTGGTAAGGATAAGGGCAAGAAGGGTAATGTACAGAAGGTCTTGGTAGAGGATCAGCGTGTTATCGTAGAGGGCATCAACATGGTCTCTAAGAGCACAAAGCCATCTGCAAAGAATCCTCAGGGTGGTATCGTAAAGCAGGAGGCTCCAATCCACGTTTCAAACGTTAGCCTCATTGATCCAAAGAGCGGTAAGGCTACTCGCGTTAGCATCAAGCACGAGGGTAAGAACGTCGTTCGTATAGCTAAAAAGTCAGGGGAGGAGATTAAGTAATGGATACAGCACAGTTAAAGAAGGTCTATAAGGACACTATCGCTCCTGAGCTTCAGAAGCAGTTCAACTATTCTTCAGCAATGCAGATTCCTGTCCTGAAGAAGATTGTTATCAACATGGGTCTTGGTGACGCTACACAGGATAAGAAGATTGTTGATGTTGCTATCAATGAGATCACAGCAATTACTGGTCAGAAGGCAGTTGCTACATACTCAAAGAAGGATATCGCTAACTTCAAGCTCCGTAAGAAGATGCCTATCGGTGTCATGGTAACTTTGCGTCGTGAGCGTATGTACGAGTTCCTTGAGAAGCTCGTTCGCGTTGCTCTCCCACGTATCCGTGACTTCAAGGGTATTGAGTCTAAGTTGGATGGCCGTGGTAACTATACTCTCGGTATCCAGGAGCAGATCATCTTCCCTGAGATCAACATCGACTCTATCGATCGTATCCAGGGTATGAACATCACCTTCGTTACAACAGCTACAACTGATGAAGAAGGTTTCGCTCTGCTCAAGGCATTTGGTCTTCCTTTCAAAAACGCTAAAAACGATTAATTGATATGGCAAAAGAATCAATGAAAGCTCGCGAGGTTAAGCGTGCTAAGCTCGTTGCTCGTTATGCAGAGAAGCGTGCTGCTCTGAAGAAGATTGTTAACACATCTGAGGATCCAGCTGAGGCATACGAGGCTGCTCGCAAGCTCCAGAGCATTCCAAAGAACGCTAACCCAATCCGTCTTCACAATCGTTGTAAGATCACTGGTCGTCCAAAGGGTTATATCCGTCAGTTCGGTATCTCTCGTATTCAGTTCCGTGAGATGGCTTCTGCAGGTCTTATCCCAGGCGTTAAGAAGGCTAGCTGGTAAAAAATACAGCAATCTATTTAAGGTTCTAAGGTGTAAGAGCTTGTTTGGTGGTTGCTTCAACCAACTGCCTACATGTCTTGTGAGAAATCACTTGATAGATCAAGCCTTACAACCTCATTACCTGAATAAGAAAACAATAATTAATTTTCTATTTATTTAATATTGTCGGGAGTGTCCCGATTAATTAAACAATTTTTTTTATGACAGATCCAATAGCAGATTATCTGACAAGACTCAGAAACGCAATCATGGCTAATCACCGTGTTGTTGAGGTTCCTGCGTCAAACCTGAAGAAGGAGATCACTAAGATTCTCTTCGAGAAGGGTTACATCCTGAACTACAAGTTTGTAGAGGATGGTCCTCAGGGTTCTATCAAGGTTGCCTTGAAGTATGACCCACAGACAAAGGCAAACGCTATCAAGTGTTTGAAGCGCGTATCTACACCAGGTCTCCGTAAGTACACTGGTTACAAGGATATGCCACGTGTTATCAACGGATTAGGCATTGCAATTTTGTCTACTTCACAGGGTGTAATGACAAACAAAGAGGCTGCCGAACTCAAGATCGGTGGTGAGGTTCTTTGCTATGTATATTAATTGGAGGATTTAAGAAAATGTCAAGAATAGGTAAATTACCAATTAATATCCCTGCAGGCGTTACAATTAACCTCAAGGATAATGTTGTAAGCGTAAAGGGTCCTAAGGGTGAGCTTTCTCAGAAAGTTGATCCTTCTATCATCGTTAAGATTGAAGATAATCAAATCGTATTTGAAGTTGATGAGAACAGCCCAGTAAACTACAAGCAGAAGCAGGCTTTCCATGGTCTTTATCGTTCACTCGTGAACAACATGGTAGTTGGCGTAAGCGAGGGTTACAAGAAGGTGCTCGAGCTCGTAGGTGTAGGTTACCGTGTTTCTAACCAGGGTAACATCATTGAGTTTGCACTCGGTTATACTCACCCAATTTTCATTCAGCTGCCAGCTGAGGTTAAGGTAGAGACAAAGTCTGAGCGTAATCAGAACCCACTCCTCATCCTCGAATCTGCCGACAAGCAGCTTATCGGTCTCATTTGTGCTAAGATCCGTTCTTTCCGTAAGCCAGAGCCATATAAGGGCAAGGGTATCCTGTTCCAGGGCGAGGTTATTCGCAGAAAGTCTGGTAAGTCAGCTTCAGCTAAGTAACCTTTAAAACATTACGATCATGACAACAAAGAAAGTAGAAAGACGAATCAAGATAAAGTACAGAATTCGTAAGAACGTAAATGGTACTGCAGAGCGTCCACGTATGAGCGTTTTCCGCAGCAACAAGCAGATTTATGTTCAGATTATCAATGATGTTACCGGTCAGACACTTGCGTCTGCATCTTCACTCGGTCTCGAGGCTCTTCCTAAGATCGAGCAGGCTGAGAAGGTTGGTGCTCTCGTAGCTGAGAAGGCTAAGGCAGCTGGTATTACAGCTGTAGTTTTCGACCGTAACGGTTACCTCTATCACGGACGCGTAAAGGCTCTCGCTGATGGCGCACGTAATGCAGGTCTTAACTTCTAAACGATATATGGCAATGAATAAAGTAAAAGTAAACAGTGACGTTGAATTAAAGGATAGACTGGTTGCTATTAACCGTGTAACTAAGGTTACAAAGGGTGGTCGTACCTTCACATTCGCTGCTATTGTCGTTGTAGGTGACGGTAATGGTGTAATCGGATGGGGCCTTGGTAAGGCTGGTGAGGTTACAGCAGCTATCGCAAAGGGTGTTGAGTCAGCTAAGAAGAACCTTGTTAAGGTTCCAGTTCTCAACGGTACTATTCCTCACGAGATGGAGGTTTCATTCGGTGGTGCTCAGGTATTCCTGAAGCCAGCTGCTAAGGGTACTGGACTTGTAGCCGGTGGTGCTATGCGTGCTGTACTTGAGAGCGTTGGTATCACTGACGTGCTTTCAAAGTCTAAGGGTAGCTCAAACCCTCACAACCTTGTAAAGGCTACAATTCTTGCTCTTAGCAAGATGCGTGATGCTCGTACAGTAGCTCACGAGCGTGGCATTAGCATGGATAAAGTATTTAACGGTTAATTTATAGGAGGTATTCAAAATGGCAACAATTAAGATTCAGCAGGTTAAGAGCCGTATCGGCGAGCCTAAGGACCAGAAGCGTACTCTCCTTGCACTTGGCCTTCACAAGATCTCTCAGGTTGTAGAGGTTGAGGACAATGCTTCAATCCGTGGTATGATCCGCAAGGTTCATCACTTGGTTAAGGTAGTTGACTAAACTTTAATTTAATAAAACTGAACGACTATGAAATTAAATAATTTGAAGCCAGCAGCTGGCTCTACTCACTCACGTCGTCGTATCGGTCGCGGTCCAGGTTCTGGTCTCGGTGGTACTTCTACACGTGGTCACAAGGGTGCTAAGGCTCGTTCTGGTTATAAGAGAAAGATTGGATTCGAAGGTGGTCAGATGCCTCTCCAGCGTCGTGTACCTAAGTTCGGCTTCAAGAACATCAACCACAAGGAGTATTTCGCAGTTAATCTGTCAACACTCCAGAAGCTTGCTGAGAGCAAGGGCTACACAGAGATCGGTATCGATCAGCTCGTTGAGGCAGGTCTTACAAATGGTAAGGAGCTTGTAAAGGTTCTTGCTAATGGTGAGATCAAGGCTGCTCTTACAGTTAAGGCAAATGCTTTCTCTAAGACTGCTGAAGAGGCTATCAAGGCAGTAGGTGGTAACACTGTTATACTTTAAGTAAATGAAAAAATTTATAGAGACACTGAAGAACTGCTGGAAGGTTGAGGATTTGCGTATGCGACTCCTCATCACTATCCTGTTCGTTGCAATTTACCGTTTTGGTTCGTTCGTAGTATTGCCTGGTATCAACCCTGCTAACCTCGAGCGTTTACAGCAGCAGACAGCTGGTGGATTGATGTCCCTTCTTGATATGTTCTCCGGTGGTGCATTCTCCAACGCTTCTATTTTTGCGCTTGGTATTATGCCATACATCTCTGCATCTATTGTCATGCAGCTTGTAGCAATCGCTGTTCCTTCTTTCCAGAAGATGCAGCGTGAAGGTGCAAGCGGCCAGAAGAAGATTGCCCAGTACACACGTTATCTGACTGTGGGCATTCTTCTTTTCCAGGCTCCATCTTATTTGATGAACCTTAAGGTGACATCTGCTAGTGCTCTTGCTACGGGTATTTCATGGGCTGAGTTCATGATTCCTGCTACAATTATTCTTGCTGCTGGTAGTATGTTCATTCTTTGGCTTGGTGAGCGAATCACTGACAAGGGTGTTGGAAATGGTATCTCAATGATCATTATGATCGGTATTATTGCTCGTCTTCCACAGGCCTTCATTCAGGAGGTAACAAGTCGCTTCACTGCGATTTCTGGTGGTGGTCTTGTAATGTTTATTGTTGAGATTATCATTCTCTATGCAGTAGTATGTGCAGCAATACTTCTCACACAGGGTACTCGCAAGGTTCCTGTAGAGTATGCAAAGAAGCTCGTTGGTAATACGCAGGTCGGTGGTGCACGCCAGTACATCCCTCTGAAGCTGTTCGCTGCTAATGTAATGCCTATTATCTTTGCTCAGGCATTGATGTTCATTCCATTGGCTATTGTTCAGTATCAGTCTGATAGTGCAGGTTGGTTCACACGTAATATGTTGGACAACAGAAGTCTTATGTATAACATAGTTTATGTAATTCTCATCGTAGCATTTACATATTTCTATACAGCGATTACTCTTAATCCAACACAGATGGCTGAGGATATGAAGCGTAACAATGGATTTATTCCAGGTGTTAAGCCAGGTGTAGATACAGCAAACTACATTGAGGAAATCATGTCTCGTTTGACTCTTCCTGGTTCTCTCTTCATCGCCTTCATCGCTATCATGCCAGCCCTTGCAAGTTTGCTTGACGTACAACAGGCTTTCTCTCAGTTCTTTGGAGGTACATCTCTTTTGATTCTTGTTGGTGTTGTTATTGACACAATCCAGCAGATTCAGTCTCACTTGATGATGCGCCACTATGACGGCCTCCTTACTTCAGGTCGTACTCGTCCACAGAACGGAGTTAGTGCATATTAATTTTGTCTAAAAGGAATGGCAATATTTCTTAAGACGGAAGATGAAATTGAGCTAATGCGCAAGGCAAACCAATTAGTTAGTTTGACCCTTGCGGAATTAGCAAAAAATATAAAACCCGGTGTAACGACCCTCCAACTGGATACAATAGCTGAGGAATTCATCAGAGATCACGGTGCTATACCAACCTTTAAGAATTTCCCAAATCCATTTGGAGGGCCTTTCCCCGCAAGTATCTGCACATCAGTAAATGATGTCGTAGTTCACGGAATTCCTGACAAGAACACAATTTTACATGACGGAGATGTCATATCTATCGATTGTGGCACACTTCTTGCTGGATATAATGGCGACTCTGCTTATACCTTTCCTGTAGGTGAGGTTTCTGACGAAGTTATGACACTTTTGTCAGTCACAAAGGAGAGTTTGTACAAAGCAATTGAATGCTCTGTCGCCGGAAATCACTTGGGTGATATTGGACAGACCGTTCAAGACCATTGTGAATCTCACGGCTATGGTGTAGTGCGAGAACTTACTGGTCATGGTATTGGTAAGGAAATGCATGAGGATCCGCAGGTTCCTAACTATGGCAAGAGAGGTAATGGTACAAAGTTGAAAGCTGGTATGTGTATTGCGATTGAACCGATGATAACATTGGGCGCTCGCAATATTTATCTGGCTCAAGACAAATGGTCAATTAAGACCCGTGACGGAAAGCCTGCCGCTCATTTTGAGCATACTGTAGCGATACGTAAAGGTAAGGCTGAGATTTTATCTACATTTGAAGAAATAGAACGCGTTTTAAACATATAAAATTATTATGGCAAAACAATCTGCTATAGAACAGGACGGAACAATAGTTGAAGCTCTTAGCAATGCTATGTTTCGTGTTGAATTGGAGAATGGCTGTCCTATAACAGCGCATATCTCTGGCAAGATGAGGATGCACTACATCAAAATACTTCCTGGTGATAAGGTTAAGGTCGAGATGAGTCCTTATGATCTTACCAAGGGTCGTATTGTATTCCGATATAAATAAAATCATATCTTATATATAATATGAAGACAAGAGCATCATTAAAGAAGCGTACACCAGACTGCAAGATCGTTCGTCGTAAGGGTCGTTTGTACGTTATCAACAAGAAGAACCCTAAGTTTAAGCTTCGTCAGGGTTAAAACATTTTTTATTAATTATTTTATTTACATTATCACAACATGGCAATAAGAATTGTTGGAGTAGATTTGCCCCAGAATAAGCGTGGCGAAATCGCATTGACCTATATCTATGGTATTGGTCGAAGTAGTTCAGCAAAGATATTGGATAAAGCCGGTGTTAGCCGTGACCTCAAGGTCAACGAGTGGAATGACGACCAGGCTGCCAAGATCCGTGAAATTATCGGCGCTGAATTCAAGGTTGAAGGTGATCTCCGTTCAGAGATCCAGTTGAACATCAAGCGACTGATGGATATTGGTTGCTATCGTGGAATCCGTCATCGTAATGGTCTTCCTGTTCGCGGTCAGAGCACAAAGAACAATGCACGTACTCGTAAGGGTAAGAAGAAGACTGTTGCTAATAAGAAGAAGGCCACTAAGTAAAGTTTAACGTTTAAGGTTTAAAGTTTAAAGTCATGGCAAAGAAACAGGCAACAACTAACAAGAAAAGAAATGTCAAGGTTGATGCTGTCGGACAGCTTCATGTTCACAGTTCATTCAACAACATCATAGTATCCCTTGCTAACTCTGAAGGTCAGGTTATTTCTTGGTCATCAGCTGGTAAGATGGGATTCCGTGGAAGCAAGAAGAACACTCCTTACGCTGCTCAGATGGCTGCAGAGGATTGTGCAAAGGTTGCTTTCGATCTCGGTCTTCGCAAGGTAAAGGCATACGTTAAGGGTCCAGGTAATGGTCGTGAGAGCGCAATCCGTGCATGTCACACTGCTGGTATCGAGGTAATGGAGATCGTTGACGTTACTCCACTTCCACACAACGGATGTCGTCCTCCAAAGCGTCGTCGCGTATAATACAAATTACGGAATATCCGGTTTTATTCCGGAAATCCGGTTAATCATTCATTAATCAAAGAAATACATTTAGCAAAATGGCTAGATATACAGGTCCGAAATCAAGAATTGACCGTCGTTTTGGTGAAACCATCCTCGGTACAGAAAAAGTTTTGTCCAAGAGAAACTTCGCTCCTGGACAGCATGGTCACGATCGTCGCAGAAAGCAGTCTGAGTACGGTGTCATGTTGGCAGAGAAGCAGAAGGCTAAGTACGCTTATGGTGTACTCGAGCGCCAGTTCCGTAATTTGTTCGAGAAGGCTTCTAAGATGGAAGGTATTAAGGGTGAGAACCTCCTTCAGCTTCTTGAGAGCCGCCTTGATAACGTTGTTTATCGTCTTGGTTTAGCTCCAACTCGTCGTGCTGCTCGTCAGCTCGTAGGTCACAAGCACATTACTGTAGACGGTAAGGTGGTTAGCATTCCTTCATACTCAGTAAAGCCAGGTCAGGTAGTAGCTGTTCGTGAGAAGTCAAAGTCACTTGAGGTGATTGAGGCTAACCTCGCAGGTTTCAACCACAGCAAGTACCCTTGGATTGAGTGGGACAATGCAGCTAAGGCTGGTAAGTTCCTCCATCGTCCAGAGCGTGCAGATATCCCTGAGACTATCAAGGAGCAGTTAATCGTTGAGTTGTACTCTAAATAATCATTAAATTAATGGCGATATTAGCATTTCAAAAACCTGATAAAGTTGTAATGTTGGAGGCCAACGACAAGTTCGGCAAGTTCGAATTTCGTCCTCTTGAGCCTGGTTTTGGTATTACCATTGGTAATTCCCTCCGCCGCATTCTGCTTTCATCGCTTGAGGGTTATGCCATCAACACCATTCGCATTGATGGTGTGGAGCACGAGTTCTCTTCTGTGCCCGGCGTAAAGGAAGACGTGACCAACATGATCTTGAATCTGAAGCAAGTTCGATTCAAGCAGATAGTAGATGAATTCGAGAACGAGAAAGTTACTATCACCGTCGAGAATTCTACAGAGTTCACCGCAGGTGATATCAACAAGTATTTGACTGGATTTGAAGTGTTAAACCCAGATTTGGTGATTTGTCATTTAGATTCAAAAGCTTCAATGCAGATTGAGTTGACTATCAACAAGGGACGTGGTTATGTTCCTGCTGATGAGAACCGCCAGTTCTGCACTGATGTCAACGTTATCGCAATCGATTCAATCTACACTCCAATCCGTAACGTTAAGTTCGCTGTAGAGCCTTACCGCGTAGAGCAGAAGACTGACTACGATAAGCTCGTCATCGAGGTTAGCACGGATGGTTCCATCCACCCAAAGGATGCACTTAAGGAAGCTGCAAAGATTCTGATTCATCATTTCATGCTCTTCTCTGATGAGAAGATCACTCTTGAGAACCCAGATATCGAGGGCAATCAGGAGTTTGATGAGGAGATTCTCCACATGCGTCAGTTGCTTAAGACTCGTCTTGTTGACATGAACCTTTCAGTTCGTGCTCTCAACTGTCTTAAGGCTGCAGACGTTGATACACTTGGAGATCTTGTTCAGTATAATAAGACTGACCTCCTTAAGTTCCGTAACTTTGGTAAGAAATCGCTTTCAGAGCTTGATGATTTGCTCGAGAGTCTGAATCTGTCGTTTGGAACTGATATTACCAAGTATAAACTTAATCAAGATTAAAACTCAAAATGAGACACAATAAGAAATTCAACCATTTGGGTCGTACTGCATCTCATCGTAATGCTATGCTTGCAAACATGGCAATCTCTTTGATCATGCACAAAAGAATCACTACGACTCTTGCTAAGGCTAAGGCACTCAAGAAGTACGTTGAGCCACTGATCACACGTTCTAAGGATGATTCAACAAATAGCCGTCGTGTAGTTTTCAGCTACCTCCAGAACAAGTTCGCTGTAACTGAGCTCTTCAAGGTTATTTCAGAGAAGGTTGCTAACCGCCCAGGTGGTTACACTCGTATCATCAAGCTCGGAACTCGTCAGGGTGACGCTGCTGAGATGTGCTTCATCGAGCTCGTTGACTTCGATGAGAACATGGCTAAGGCACCAAAGGCTGCTAAGAAGACTCGTCGTAGCCGTAAGGCTGCTGCAGAGGCACCAGTTGCAGAGGCTGCTGTTGAAGCACCAGCAACAGAGGAGCCAAAGGCTGAATAATGTCCTTGATGCTCTTTATGAGCTAAATATAGATAGCGCTTTCCTGATTCTCTTGGGGAAGCGCTATTTTCATAAATGCAATTATGCGTTTCGTTTTTAGTGTTGATGCTATTGGTAGTATTGTGGTTGTATCATGCCGTGAACTGAAGATTTTGTTGTACTATACTAAGAGTTAGCAACGTTTGACTGATTATGAAATAAAACTTAGTGGTCATAATAGGTTTATTCTTAACCTATTGTATAGTTGTTAATAAACCTTAATTATTCTCCTTGGTATAGTTAAATCTAAGGATTTTTTAGTAACTTTGCATCAACTTTGCGATACGCATGTAAAGGATTGGTTCGGTAGCTCAGTTGGATTAGAGCAACAGCCTTCTAAGCTGTGGGTCCTGGGTTCGAGCCCCAGCCGAATCACAACAATCGGGATTTCCCGTGCTAGCATTTAGATTAAGGGGAGTTTTGACGACTTCCCTTTGTTGTTAAAGAATCTGACCAAACAAGATGCCCTTAGCGGAATATGTAAATCCAGAGTAAAAATGCATAGAAGTCGAATAATTATATACCAGAATTACGAAGATGACAGAATGCAATGTCATCAATGTTTATCTGTGGGTATTTTAGGGCATAGATTATTTGATTGTTGGGAAGAGAGACAGTATAAATATTAAAACGTGGGTATTATGAAAAAATGTATTATTGTTGATGATGTTCCTCTGAACATTGTCTTAGCGCAGAAGATGCTATCCTCCTTCAAGATGGAAATGAGCAAGGCAAAGAACGGGCAGGAAGCTTGTGATATGCTAAGGAACGGCTATGAGCCTGATATCATGATTCTCGACCTTATGATGCCTATAATGGATGGTTTCCAGGTACTTGAAGAGATACGCAGTGGAAAGGCTGGTAATAAGGATTTACCAATCATTGTTCTGTCTGCCCTTAACCGCGAAGAAGATATTAACCGTGCAATGTCATTAGGTGCAAATGACTTCGTGACAAAGCCAATCATAATGAATCGTCTGGTCAATGCTGTAAAGACTGCATTGGGAGAATAAAATCGATAAAAAAGCTAATCATAAGATCAGAAGCTAATGAAGAAGTTTTTACTCTTGCTATGCCTTATTCCTGTATTTTGTATGGCACAGTTAGAGAATGATGTTGACAGTCCAACCGAAGACGTCCTCACAGAGGCATTTGTCAGTGAGGATGTTATGATGGACGACCTTCTTCGAATGTTAGCAAGTTTCTCGTCTTATGTTGTCAATGACTATCAGGAGTGTAGCGCGCCTAATAGAATAGGGGAGGCATGTGGCTGTTTTAAGGGAGAAAGTACAATGCGCAGTAATGAGGCCGGAGTGCGCACAAATGCTGACCTCTCTATGATTTGCGCCTTTCTTGTGAAGTATGCCCAGCCGAAAGAAATACCCTTGCCATCTGGGGTGACCTACCAGAAGCTTAAGGAATATGCCATGAAATCCCTCACGTTTGCTTATTCTACCCACAAGGCAAACAAACTGAAGAAATGTGAAGGAGGAGATTATTGGGGAAGTGTATCTGTTAAAGATAAAGTATGGGAATCAAGTCTCTGGGCTATGTCAGTTGCATATAGCGCATATTTCCAATGGGAGAACTTGACTCCGAAACAGCGTCAATATATAAAGAGCCTCCTGGCTGCAGAATGTCAATATGAACTTCAGCGCCCTATTCCTACAGGCTATATTGGTGATACAAAGGCAGAAGAGAATGGCTGGGAGGCAGATGTCCTTGCAGCAACATTAGGCCTCTTCCCCGATGATCCGCAAGCGAAGATGTGGTTCGACAGAATGCGTCAATTTGCCATTAATTCCTATAGCCATAGAAATGATGCGTCTGATGCAAGCGTTATAGATCCCGATTACGACCAAAAGCGTGTCATGGATCTTCATATAGCACCAAACCTGTATGAAGACTATACCCTTCAGAATCATAAATACTTCCACACATCTTACCAGAATGTTGTAATGCAGGAATTGGGAGAGGCTGCACTCGCCCTTGAATTGTTTCAGGGCAACAGAAAAGATGGTAAGCTATGGAAGTCGAATGCCCTCATGCACAATAGTGAGGTCGTATTCGACCGTGTGCTTAGTTGGCTCGCATTGGCAGATGGCGAACTTGCCATGCCAAACGGAAATGACTGGAGTATGTTCCTGTATGATCAGATAACATCTTACTCTACCCTTGCATGCTTCCTTCGTGATCCAGATGCCCTCATGCTTGAAAATCTTGCCTATCAGCATATCAAGGCTCGACAGTCAACTACTGAAGATGGTTCTTGGCTGCTGCGTCCCGATGTACAGGCACGCAGAATGGGAGTTCAGGCGCATAGAGTCATGATGACCTATCTGATGCACTTGCTAAGGCCAACTGCAGATCTTGTACCAACCAAGTGGGACACCTTCCGTAGTCGTCATTCCATGGCTATGATGTTTCCTTGTCAGAATATCGTACGAGCATATACCAATGACCGCTTTACCACTTTCTCATGGTCAGAGGGATTGAAAAGCTATACAGGCTATTTTACATCTAATAAGATAGACAAGAATAAGATTGTGGTTCCTTATCGCAAGAATAACACAGGAAATATCCTTGGATGGTTTGATGTAAAGGGAAAAAAGACGAATGCCGTGCCTGTAGGAAATGGCCGTTTCTATTTCCAGGGCGACGGATATGTGATGAATGGTGAACTTAACACCAATGACTCACTCTTGAAGAATCGCTTCTCTCTTTACAGCACACCTCGTAATGCCTTTATCTATCTCGATTATGTTACAGCAAACGATTCGTGTGAGATTACGGCAGAGAAGGGTGGAATGCTTGCAATCAGTACTGACGAATTCACCAAGGAAGAACGTACTTTCTACTATCATGACCGTGCACCCGGAAATAATGCCGAGAGCATCAAGGTTGTGCAGTCAGAAGGTGACGAGATGGTCATATTAAACTCTGATTGGGTGAATATGGACAACGAGATAGGTGTGATAGGCATGAATAAGAAGTCCATTGCTTTTGGAGATAAAACAACGGACAACAGTATTGTTACTGGCAAGCTGTATCCTATGTACACAGCCCAATCCCGAGTAGTAAAAGCGAAGGATGTAGTAAGCAAAAGGCATCTGGTGTATTATGCCAATGTATCAGCCATTGATATGTGCCTGATGAGCCAGCGTCTATGTCCGCTCCAGAGTCAGTTGCCAGACGGATGGAATGGCGTGATAGCTCCAGACAGCATAGGCGCATACCTCTTTATCAGTAATTTTGATGGCAGAACCACCGAGGATGCACTTGAAGATGTTCAATATCCTCTCACAAAGGACGGTGAAGACTGGGAGATGTGGGCGCCAGTATTCAATGTGGAAACCTATATAGCAGACAGTCATTCAACTGCTACATTCACTTTGGAGCAAGGTCGTTCTTTCGGCCAGCCACTCAATTTCTTCATCAAGGGAGACAATGTCATAGCGTTCTCTGCTGACGAAAAGACAGCTTATGTAACGGCACAGAAGAACACCACAATATCCATTGCTGTATGTGTGAATAACATGGAGGAACTCGTTGTGAAGAATGTGAAGCTTAAGGCCAATCAGACTGTGGTGGTAATGGTGGAGAACGATGATTTCGTTATTATATAGTTTTCTTCATCAGGCACCGTTCTACCTCCCATGTAGTTCCTATGTAGTTCCCATGTAGTTCCCATTTTCCTATACTCTATCCTCCGCTCTAGAACGGACAAATAGCGGAGGCACAACGGAGGCATAGCGAACCCATAGCGAAGTATTAAGGTTTTTGCCATCACTTAACGTGGGTTCGACGAATTTGCTTTCGCCTTCTAAAAAAACAAAAGAAAACAGGTGAAAACCCAAGAAAACAGTTTCATGTTTATAAATGTTTATAGATGTTGAGGAGCAAAGCGACGACGTTAATAACAGTCGCCTAACGGCTCAACATAGAGAAACATACACGAACATCTATCAACATTTTGGTTCATCTGGGATTTGAAGTGATAAAAATATTCTGGAAAATGGCTTGCGCCTAAGAAAATAAGGCATTTTCCAGCGATAGCATAATCCATAACTCCAAATGCCTGAAGAACCGTTTTTCTGGCTTTTCATGCGTAAAGAGATAGATCATTTGAAACTTAAAAATAGCAAATGCCTTCTGTATCACTACAGAAGGCATTATTATTTCTCTAAACCGCTAATTATAAATCTTATGAATCGTACTATTTAACCTACATTAAAGCCGAGAGCAGAGAGTACTGCGGTTGCAGTAGTCAGAATGATATTAATTATTACGCTCCATTTATTTTTTTTCTCGTTTGACATTATTTTTCTCCTTTCTTATTAATTTCGTGCATCTTCTTCGTGACATACGTATCAATCCCGAATAGAGATCCACAATAGATAAGAATCTGTGCGAAGATATAAAGCACGCTATCATGTATTTCTCCGACTGGTGGCAAAAGCAGAGCTATAAATGCCATGATAATACCGCATGCAAGAAGAATCAGCGCAGTAATTTCTTTTACAGTCATAGCGTTATGAATTAACAACGAAGTCATTTACAATTTACCATTTACCATTTACAAATTTAGTCAGTAATGAGCGCGGAAGGGGGTGATTAAAGAGAATATGATGGTAGAGCGCCGAAGGTGCGCCATCTAAAAGGGCAGTCCGTGAGGGCTGTTATATTGATGGTGGGGATTAGTGAGGGCTGCAAGTCCGACACCTATTGTATCATCCAGTTTTTAGGTGTCGCACCGATGGCGCTCGTCAACCATATGCCATTAATAACGGCGCTAACGCACCGCCCTATTAGATGTCGCCCGCTTCGGGGCTCGCAAATCCCCCCGCCGTGCTCAATGGTAACTACTCCCCCGTGTGGGGGTAAGGGGGGAGGAGCCCTGACACATACTCGGAGATACTCAATCTCCGACTTCCCATTGGGAGGGACTGGGTGGGCTGCTACAGACTATCGCCGCCTCCCTGTGAACCACCGCCACCTGCGCCAGCGTTCCCGTTATCGTTCCCGTTAACGTTTCCGTCAGGAGTGAGGAATGCCCCATCACCTACTCCGTAGCTGTTTGCAGCGAGGAGGAAGGCTGCATCGCCCTGATACTCCGCGAGCTTGCTGTTAGCATCGATGAGCTGCTGAGAGCTGACGAGAGTCTTTCCGTTGCTCTTGCGAGAGTGCACCCAGCAGAAGACACAATCGCCATCGTTGCCTGAGTGACCGATGCAGCCATCTACAGAAGAGAAGCCGTTCTTTGGAACGAGTTCCCAGAGCTTAGTGTCATCGGCAGCATCAAGGATAACAGAGTTTGCCTTGAACTGGCAGTAAGGGATGCCAGTAGCCTCGTTCACCTTCTGATTGATGATGAAATAGCTGATCTGATCGCCGTAGCGGTAGTCAGGGTTGTTGTCCACGACTGCCTTTGAGAACTCTGCCACGGTGGTAGAAGCACCGAGGGTGATGTCAGCGACGAAGATGTTGGTTGCTGCGTTGCGACCCTCGCCAGTGATTACGATGGCAGGAAGAGAGCCCTGAGTAATCTGGTAAGGGGCTGCCACGCATGCGCCACCTGATACCTGTGACTTGGTGAGATAGACTGGAGTCTGCTGCATGTTCACCTTCACGAACATGTTGTAGTCAGAACAGCCCTGTGACTTACTCTCGAAGCCGTTGAGGAGCAGCGGACGGATGCCCTTGTACATGCTTACGATGTTAGTGAACTTGGTACGAACTGCCATCTGTGATGGAGTGCGTGGGTTTGAAACCTGAGCAGTCTTTTCTGACACGATAGTCTGACCGCCCTTCTGTCTGAAGGTAAGCTGACCAGCTGAGCCAGTCATCTTAGAGATAATTCCGTTGAGAATTGCCATAGTAGTGGCCCCTTTTTGTCCTGCGGACATCTTTCCCGAGGGAAAGAGGCTAGCGCACTGTGGCCTCTCGTGTCCGTGGTGTCACCGCTGGGGTAAGCGGGGGATAAAGTAATTAAAAGATTAAAGAATAATGATTAAAGATTAAAGTTTGTTAGTTGTTTGTTTGGTTTGAATTTTGAATCTTGATGCCATCGCGCGTTAGCCTCTTAATTCTTAATTCTTAATTTTTACTTTTTAATTTCAATTGCCTTTTCGCTCTTGGCCTTCGAGTTCTTGGCTTATGTCGTTTGTGTTGTTGTTTGTCTTCCGCATTCCGGCTCCCTCTCTACGGGAGAGGGCGGGGGGAGAGGCCGCTCTTAAATGGGAACCATATAGGAACCATAGCGGAACCATGAGGGAAAAGTTTTGGC
The DNA here is from genome assembly GCA_002317355.1 of Prevotellaceae bacterium UBA1710. Classification (GTDB taxonomy): domain Bacteria; phylum Bacteroidota; class Bacteroidia; order Bacteroidales; family Bacteroidaceae; genus Prevotella. The sequence continues at coordinate 46,013 of DCJC01000007.1, forward strand.
TAAACAAAGAGCGCTCGTTTTGTTTTCTGAGTGCAAAGTTACTGCAAATCATGGAGATTGCCAATATTTCTTTCAAATTTCTTGAAAAAAATGGAATTTCAGAAATGCTATAAGCGATGTATAGTGCAGATAATGAGTAGATTATGCGCTTTTGCCATTGACTAAAAATCTTACGAGGGTACAAAATAGGCGAACAAGCGAACAACCGAACAAGAAATTTTCCACCCATCCTCTTTTAGAAGAATATTTATATATATATAAATATTAATTTTTTTAACATTTTGGAAGTAGTATTGAAAAAAGTTTGTTCGCTTGTTCGTTTGTTCGCTTTACTTAAAATCGTCATGATTTTTTTAATAAGCGAACAACCGAACAAGCGAACAAACTATTTTAAGGTGTTTACCTAAATTGTTGAATAATAAATATCATCTATGGAATTAAGACTAAAACGAATGTATTTCGGTGAAACCTACCAGATGAATTTACCTATCTTTGTGATACTCTCGAGCCTAAGGCTATTAACTGGGAGAAGCAGAAGAAAATTAAAAGAATTACTGCTATTCCCGAGGGCGAGTATAAAGTAGAGATGAGGTATTCTTCAAGGTTTAAAAAGTGTATGCCTTATCTTGTGGGTGTGCCTGAATTTGAAGGTGTAATGTTTCATCCTGGTAATTATCCTCGTGATACCTATGGTTGTATTCTGTTGGGGAAAGATTATTCGCACGATGGGGTGCTTGCGCAATCACGTTTCTATTTCGAAAGTTTCATGAATGTTATAGAAAACTGTCTGAAGAAAGATAAACGTATTTACTTGGAGGTTAGAAGCCCTAAGGGATGGAGGTATAAATAACGTGAGTTCGACGAATTCAATCTGTTGGCAGCAAGCTGCTTTT
>DCJC01000082.1:0-616 GCA_002317355.1 Prevotellaceae bacterium UBA1710
TAGTGTTGACTTGCCACATCCCGAAGGCCCCATGATGGCTACGAACTCACCTGCCTTGACTTCGAGGCTAACTTCACGAAGAGCCCATGTCTCTACGTCTTCAGTACGAAATACTTTCTTGATGTTTTCAATCTTAATCATAATGTTGTATGTTTTTATTGTTTGTAAATTCTATTTTGTCTATTCCTTCGCTATCAAATCCTCGCATTCTACTTTCATCACTTTCCTGATGTGCCAGCTGACGATGAGGGCGATAAGAATGACAACTACTAGTGAGCCAAAGATGCACGGAACTGTTGGTGTGAGAGTTCCTTTGACGGAATCAGGCAATATCTCGTTCATTATAATATTGAAGAGAAATGCACCAGGGATGGCGATGAGGAGTGAGAGTATGATAAGAACAACGTAGATACGTCCGAAGAGGCGATAAATGTCACCGCTTAACGCTCCGTGAACTTTGCGTATCGCCACTTCCTTCTTGCGTGAGCGTGTGTCGAGGGCGATGGTACTGTAGATGCTCATGGCGCAGATAATGATGGCTACAAGACCAAGTATCAAGGCAACAGTCCTCATGCTCTTCGTCAAGCCAACCTCAACCATCCCCTCTACATAATTC
>DCJC01000082.1:741-4833 GCA_002317355.1 Prevotellaceae bacterium UBA1710
GTACTTTCATTGTCTGGATGGATGAATAATGAGACATCCATGCTTGTATAGGGAATGTGTGGTATTGTTCCTGCAATAGGTAAGGTCTGTTCACTTCCCGACCATCCACGAATAGTTAGTGTCCCATTGTCTATGATGCCTAACTCCTTGAAAGTATTATACTGTCTTTCATCCAATATCACGCACTCATTGATATTGAAATTCTTGCTGAACCAATGCGCCTGTATATTGTAGAAGGATAGCAGTGAAGTGTCTGTAGCAAAAAAGAATGGGATGTAGTTCCTGCCTTGCAGAGCTTCCATAGCATCGGGACTTTCGCTTACATTCATGACCTCACTGTGCCCCATGGAGTGGTATATCACTCTGTCTACATCAGGCAATTGCTTTATGTCCTTGATGATCTGCTTCGGGCTTTCGCTATTGCCAATATTCAAGACTACGCATTCCTTATACAGGCTCTCATCATTAGGTAAGTGTAAGGTCGATAGCATCTTGTCTGCCCAGCTGATAGTAATGAACGTGCCGCAAACGAACAGAATGCTTATGGCTATCTGAATACTCAACATGATATTGCGGAAGATGTGGGTACGACTACGTTGCATGTTGGCTGCAAGTCCTTGCTCTGCCTTACAAATGCGCACAAGGGCACACCAAATGATTATGCTGCAGATGACCAGCATAAGAACACCTGTCTGTAAGCTGTAAAGACTGATGCTGTGAAAAGCAAACCCTCCCTTGTTTACAAACTCGCTCAGATGTGTGTATAGAAAATTCTCGACCCATTTGCCCATAAGCATAGCCATGAAAACTGCCATGCTGATAGTAATCAGTATTTCTGTGATGAAGAGACCGAATAGCTTCCAGCGTGTAGCTCCATTCACAATGCGTAGTGAGACCTCACGGCGGCGGCTCCAGAACAGTTGAATCTGCATACGCAGGAAACCGATGACTGCGGCAACGAGGATGAGTGAACCAACAAGATAGACAAGGAAATTGATCAGCAGACTTGTTTTTACAGCATCTTTGTCTGCATCTCTTTGAAGGTCGGCTTTAAGCCCTAATGGCTTTATACGTGAGTTGATTTCATTCAGAAGTTGAGTCTCTGCATATCCTTCCTTTAGTACAACATGAACCCAAGTCGCATAGTCGTCACAATCTGAACCACATCTGTCACCTTCTGTATCACCAAAAGATACATACATGTTACGAGAATCGAGAGGACTGTCAAACTCAGAGAATTCCTCACAGACATCCACTATCTTGAATGGTATGGGCAGTGAACCGTTTGTGTAAGTCTGTACCGCACCTATGGGGTTCTTGTCGCCAAAGAGGATTGTGGCCATATCTTTACAGATAATGGCTTCGCCAACTCCAAGTTTCTTAACCTTCTCACCAGTGATGGCAGAGCGGAAGCCATGAAACGCTAACAGCTCTGGGTCGATAACGGTATAGTTGACTTGCATCTTTTGCGTAGAGGAATCCGGGAAATGAAATTCCATTTTATTGCCAAATGTCATTCCATTAGGCACAGCTAACTTCTCAGCAAATTTCAATCCGCCGTCTCGTTTTAATGCACGAACGATTTCCTTATCGACTCGCGTCCAATCCGCATCAACACCAGGTGCACGATTCAGCGAATCGAACCATATCTGATACGACCTATCATAATACGACTGATGATAAAGCGATGGTAGCTTTGCTCTTTCAACTACCCCGCGGACAAACGCCAGTGTGACGATGCCGATGGCAATGCTCAGCACCGATATTACGGTCTGCAGCTTGTACTTCATCAGATTGCGTACTGCAATCTTCAAGTTGTGAATCAATAAACTCATATCTGTTTTATTTAGTTGCAAAGTTACACATTTAATCTATCACAAGCTCTTCTACATCTCCAAACTTATCGTATCCGCTTACAATCACGCGGTCTCCCTCGTTGAGTCCACCAACTATTTCATAGTGTTGCGGATTCTGCCTGCCAATTTCAATCTCCACCTTCGTTGCCTTCTTGCCATCGGAGGAGAGGCGGTAAATCCATTTCCCGCCTGTGTGCTGGTAGAAGTCGCCACGAGGAATGATGATAGCACGCTCTGGTTTGCCAAGCTCTATCTGCACACGATAGCTCTTGCCAAGACGTATGTTCGATGGCTTTTGTCCTGAGAAGACGAGGTCGACATCGAAGCTGCGCTCCTTCACCTCAGGCACAACCCTTGAGATGCTGAGAGGGAAGGTCTTGTCCTGATAGCTTATCTTGGCAGGGAGTCCTGCAGTTATGCGGTCGATGTAGTATTCGTTCAGCGAGGTGTGAACCTTATACTGCGACAAGTCCTTAATCTGACCGATGCTCATGCCCATAGATACCTGCTGACCAGGTGTGACGGCAAGGTAGCTCAGCTGACCAGAGATTGGGGCGCGCACCACAAGTCCATTGGTACGATTGTTTGCACGACTTAGCTTCTTGTTTTCTGCCTCGCGGTTGGCAGCAACCATCTCACGGCGCAGTCGTGTGGCTATGGAATCATGACGCAGGCTCTGCATCTGCAGTTGAGTCTTCTGCTTCTGGTACTCATAATCCTCTTCTGCCACCTCCAGCTCAGCCTTGCTCTTGATACCCATGCGATACTCCTCGCGGCTCTGCTTGAGCGACTTGTCGAGGCTCGCCATCTGGTGCGAAGCGTCGAGAACCTGCTGGCGCAACGTGATGCTCTTCTGTTCCATCTCTATCTCCTGCTCGCGATAGTTGCGCTGGCTGTTCTGCCATGAGTCGCGTTCGTCCTCAATGGAACGTAGCAGTTCGGGGTTGGTAAGCACGAGTATCGTGTCGCCCTCATTCAGTATAGCACCTTCCTCAGCCACGATGCGGCTTACGAATCCGCTCTCCATAGCATTAATTTGGAGTGTGAGGATTGGCTGAGTGACACCTTCCACATCCACGTATTCCATGAAGTGTCCGTTCTCCACCTCCACTATCTTATATTCCTCGGCATCAATGCTCAGTTGGCGAGGGCCTACAATCAGCGTGATGACATACACCACGAAGGCGAGGAACGCTACGCCTGCCACAATGTAATAGCGGTACTTGATGTACCAGGGCTTTGGTTTAAGTTGTATATCCATGATGTTCTGTTTTATTCTATTGGTAATTCTTCCGAAATGGATAGATTTCTCTCAAAGTCGTATGCCGTCATTGAGCGAATCGTATAAAAAAGGCTCCAATATGTTTGCATAGCTGAGAGGTAACCACGGCGAGCTGCATTCTTCTCGTTTATTGATGAATTCAGGTCGAGTATGGAATTTCTTCCCATGATATACAGCTGTCGAGCAACCGTATATCGCTGGTTTGCTCTCTTGTCGGTAAGCTTTGCAATCTTGACCTTGTGAGCCTGCCTGTTGAATTGCATGACCAGTTTCTCTATGTTCTGATAGAAGTCATTCATTCCTTGTTCTGCCTGAGTCTCAGTCAGTGCCAGTTGCGATTTTGCAACCCTCACACGACCTTTGCCGCGTCCCCAATCAAGGATTGGCAAGACTATTGACACACTGGCATATTCTTGATTCATCAGGTTTCTGTAAGCTGTGCCAAGTTCGTTTCCTGTTTGTGATAATCCAAATTGCAGGTAAAGGTCTGCTTTCAGACCAGAGTTAGCCCGGGCGTTGGCGAGAGAACTCTTGCTCTCCGTCACAATACGCTTGTAATAGTCGGGATCGGGACTATTCTCTGTTGCTAGACTTATGGCTTCGTCAAGTGGTACGCTAAATTGCGGTACACTGTCGGGGATTATGAGCCGTATGTCGGTTGACTGTTCTAGCCCCAGAAACGAGCGAACGCTTTGCAACTGTTCTTGAAGAGAAATCTGTGCATCCATTACGTTGCTCTCTTCATTGAGCTTGTTGATTTCCAACTGGAGCATTTCGTTCTCGGTTATGGTTCCAATAGAATAACGCCCCTGAGCCATTTGGTAGAGTGTGTCTGCCGAAGCGTAGTTCTGTCGTGCCATGTCCAGTTCCATTTGTGCTGTAGCAAGGCGAAAGAAATAGTTGCAAGCAGTGGCAGAAACAAGTTCAAGTGTCTCTGCATATTGTTTCTTGGCT
>DCJC01000082.1:4950-5383 GCA_002317355.1 Prevotellaceae bacterium UBA1710
GATTTGTTTTGAAACTCATCAAGACGATTTAGCCTACTCTTCACAAAGAGACTACCACCCGTAAATGAGATATTCTGATTGATGGTCAACGATAGGTCTGCACCAAATTGGTCTTGACCGATAAACATTGCCGTTCCGTCTGACTGAGTGATTTTATTCACCTCTTTATTTATATAAGGTGAGGAACTGAGTGTAATAGAAGGTAGGTAGTTTGCACGAAAATAGCGATAGTTCCAGTAGGCGGCAAGGAATGAGTTTTTTGCGCTCTGTGCCGATGGCGATTGCGATTGGGCAATCTGGATGACGGATTGAAGATCCAGCACCAACGAGTCATTGGGAGCAGATTCCGCCTTTCCGCTATTTGGAACGGAAAGTAGGAATGCAAAGACTAATGTGTATAATGTTCTTTTTGTCATTGGGCATGCATTTTTAC
>DCJC01000082.1:5550-5742 GCA_002317355.1 Prevotellaceae bacterium UBA1710
TATGGTAGAAGTGGCTGTTATAGTACCTCCATGAAGAGTGATTATCTGTTTGCAAATGCTGAGACCAATACCCGAGCCATCAATCTTGGTGGTAAAAAAAGGCACGAAGATGCTATCCAGCACGTCAGTAGCGATTCCAACACCATTGTCTTCAACTGTAATGCAAACTTCTCGCCCTCGTAACTGTTGCTT
>DCJC01000082.1:5863-10442 GCA_002317355.1 Prevotellaceae bacterium UBA1710
AGTTGATCTTCATTCTCGGTCTTAAAGTGTATGCAGTCGGAATTATAGAGCTGCTTCAGATCGGCAAGAAGGTTACCGACTGATACATTATCATACTGCGGAGCAGAAATGTACTGCAACTTGCGGTAGTTCTCCACAAACTGCATGAGTCCTCCTGCACGGCGGTTAATGGCTTGTATTGCAGCAAGCATATCCTCATCCCTGAGGTTACTTTGCTGCATGGTGTCGCAGAGGGTATCGGATAGAGAGATGATAGGCGTAAGCGAGTTCATTATTTCGTGAGTAAGTACCCGTACCAGTTTTTGCTGGGCATCAGCTTCACTTTGTTGAACTATAGTTTGAACATTCTGTATGGTATAGATGTTGAGTGTTAGTCCCTTGGTGTATAGATAAGACATGCTGACCACATAGTCCTTGACAGAGCTGTCAGATTGTGGTTGGAAACGTACGAGTTGCTGTATGCCTGGGCGCAATTGCTGCAGAGTGGCTGGCAATTCTGCATATACAACAGAGAGATCGTTCAAATGCTGAATCTTGAATCCACACAGACCCTCAACTGCCGAATGGTTCATCCAACTGACCTTGCCAGAGGAGTCTGCAACTATCAGCATGGCGCTGACGGTGTTGAGAAGCGTATCGAAGTACTGATACTGCTTCTCTTGCCTCATTTGGTCTTCACGGAAATCATTTATCACGGCATTCATTTCCTCGGCTAGCTTTCGTTCCTCGCCTTTCATGCCATCAAGGTTAAACTGAAGGGAAAGGTCGCGAGTGCGCAACGAGTCGAGCATAAGACGAAGTCGCTTTATGCTTTTGCCATGAAGAATGTTTTCGACGAATGACATACTTTGCTGATTTCTTGTTAGATTCCTAATTTTTCAATCTTGCGGTATAAAGCAAATCGTGTGATGCCTAAGAGTTCTGCAGCACGGGTGAGATTGCCATTGCTAGCTGATATGGCACGAGCAATAGCTTTGCGTTCAAGCTCCTCAAGGTTATAGGTCACTCCTATTTCATCCTGACTATTATTGCCAGAGTTGCTTCCGTCATCCTCCATTGAGAATGTACTTTTTCTTTCCAGCGGAATGTCATCCGCTTCGAGAATAGTCTTGTCTGAGAGGACGATGGCTCTTTCTATGCTGTGCTGTAGTTCACGGATATTGCCGGGCCATGAATGTTGCAAGAGTTTTTGTTTGGCTGATTCAGCAAGCGTCGGAACGCGCTTATCATATTTGACAGCCATGTTGCTGATGAAATGTTCAGCAAGCAGAATGACATCGTAGCCACGCTCACGCAAAGGTGGCAGGTGAAGCTCTATTGTGTTGATGCGATACAACAGGTCCTGGCGAAACGCACCCTCTCTAACCTTAGCATAGAGATCTGCATTTGTTGCACTAATGAGTCGCACATCTACATTCTTTGACTTGTTGCCTCCGATGCGCGACACCACTCGTTTCTCAATGACCGTTAGCAGTTTCTGCTGAGTCTGAGCGGAAAGGTTGCCTATCTCGTCAAGGAACAATGTGCCGCCATCCGCAGACTCTACTCGTCCCTCCTTTGAGGTCTTGGCATCGGTAAAGGCTCCCTTCTCAAAGCCAAATAGCTCGCTTTCAAACAATGTTTCAGGAATGCAACCAAGGTCGATGCAGACGAATTGCTTGTCGCTGCGAATCGAGAGTTCGTGAAGTGCGTGAGCTGCCACGTCCTTGCCTGTGCCGTTCTCGCCTGTTATCAGAACATTGGCATCTGTAACCGCCACTCGTGCTATCTGACGTTTCATTTCAATTATGGCAGGGCACTCGCCTATCATGCGACTGAAAGTCTCGTCTTGAACCGACTGTACTGCTTCTCGCCCTTGTCGGCTATAACTCAACTCGATGGCACTGTGCACAGTGTCGAGCATCTTTTGTTTGTCCCATGGTTTAGGAATGAAATCTATGGCTCCTGCCTTGATGGCACGAACCGCCTTCTCCGTATCTACATATGCCGTGATGAACAGCACCACGCTTCTCGGATTATGTTTCAATATTGCTTCAAGCCATTCGTAGCCTTCTTCACCACTGATAGCATCACGGCGGAAGTTCATGTCGAGAAGTATAACATCAGGGGCAAAGCTATCCATGAACTCGATGATTCGTTCTGGCTTAGTTATAACTCTGACAGCTTCGACACGAGGTTTCAGCAGAAGGTTGAGAGACAAGAGGACATCTTCATTGTCGTCAACCAAGAGTATTTTTCCTTTTTTGGATTCTTCCATCTTTGTTTTCAAATTACCCAAAACAGATATGACCGCTCGTAAAGCGCTCGTAAAATAGCTCGTAAACCGCTGGTAAATTTATGGATTTACGAGCGCCCATGTTGACTTGTTTCCACCAACAGTTTTATTTTTTATCAGCCCCTGTATTCTTAGCTTTTTAAGTATATTCTCAATCTTATATTCCTTCTGTTTGTCAGTCAACTGATCGGGTAGAAGGTCAAATAGCAACTTAACTATTTCAGCCTTACTCAAAGTGCCATGATCTTTTAGAGAATCAAGCAGAAAAGCCTCGCATTTCTTTGAGTCAAGTCCTTTGTGCTTTGTGTATTCTACCTTTTGATCCGTAGCTTGTGCAATTTTCTTTGACACATAGATATTAGGTATACGTCCTTCTATCAAATGGCGCTTGCGAAGCATTGCAACAGCCTCTTTTGAGATTTCATATCCCTTTTGTACTCGGTCAAGCAAGACTGCATCAGTCAGTGACATGTCTTGATTCTCCAGAAGTGTGAGACTGTAGTTCTCGTCAATTACATTACCAGGCATTGTAAGGATGGTCTCTGTTGAAGTTGACTTGTCGTAGTCGGGCATTGGCAGAAAACGTTCCTTCTGACTCACAAACATCTTGTGGATTCCGTAACCTTGTGAATCAATCATCTTGATATTTACCATCGCCTTTACCAAGGCCGGATTCCTGTAGTCGGTAGGTGTCTTCTCGCCAGTAATATACATGCTATAGTTGCCTTCGAAGAAAGTTCCTGCATTACGGAAGGTCAGTTGGTTCTTGTCCTCGGTTACGATAATGCGAGAACTTTTCTCAAAATTCTGATGCGCTATGGCATTGTGTAACCCTTCGAGAATGCTCTCTGTGTCATACTTCCATACTTCAGCAGGTATCAATGAGTTCTTGGGGTAAATCTTGAACCTGTAGTTTCGGATTCTCGCAAGCAGTTTAGACGTGCTTCGTATATAAGGAATGGTGTAGATGTCACCGAAGGTCTCTCCATCTTGAAAACACTTCCATACAATCTGGGATATATGATTTAAGCGATATGCCTCCTCCTCACGACCAACAAGTAGAAGCGTGGTATTCGTGATTTTTCCGCCGATAGTTAGATTTGCCTTGTCTAGGAACACCATGTCATCCCACAAGTCACAATCTTTTGAATATTGAGGGAAACGCTGCTTGTAACCTTCACGAGCCAGTTTTATGGCTTCTTTATCAAGGCACTCAAGAGTTGCACCTTCAACAACCTGAGCCGACCAGTCATACACTACATCACGCTCTTCAAGGATTGTCTCTAATCTTGAATCCGTCATTTCAACCAAGCTGTCGTCTATTCTCTGCCAAGCTTTGTTGTGGGCATAGACAGGGCGACGTTTCATGTGCTTTGGGATGTTTATAACCCAGACCGTCTTGTGCGTATCGTCAGTTTTGAATTCCAGTACGGCTAATCCTTCTGTTGGAAGATTGGTGCATTGATCTTTCAACCTTAATCGCGCTTTTGTCAGATCGTAGTTGTAAGTATCTGTTCCTACTATCTCCAGTGTCTTATCAACCACACCAATCACAAGATAGCCACCCTCCATATTGGAAAGAGCGGAAACATAAGAAATGACATCATCCTTTTCTTTGCCGTTAAAGTCGTTCTTAAGGTTCTTGAACTCCTTCCATTCGCAGGACTCGTCTTCCTTGGGGTAGTAATTCAGAAGATATTGTTGCAGTTCTAATTCTGTCATAATGTCTCTATTGTTTGGTGAGCTTCCTAAGCATCAGCATTCTCTCTACTGGTATATCTTTTGATCCTTACGAGTTCGGTATAATCCATCTCCAGAACCTTTGAGATTCTTGCAAGCATATCAAGTGAGGGCTGTGATGAGTTCGTACACCATTTGCTTACAGTAGCAGGATTGACATCCAGCTGCTCCGCAAGCCACTTGTTTGTTTTTTGCTTTTCTGCCAATGCAACTTTAATGCGGTTTAAGTTTTTGTTCTCAGCCATTACACATTATTTATTATTATGGCGCAAAGTTACATAAAATAATTCAGATACAAGAGAATATATTGTTAAATAAATAAATATTGAGCAGATTTATTGAAAATAATTCACTTTTGCAATGTTTTACTGGCGAAATTTGTAGTGAAATCAATCTGACAACAAGATGTTTTTATATCTGCACGCTAAACGAAAGCTGTAGTAGATGGCTTTATTTAGTTGTTGAACAACTTCTCACAAAATGTTACTATTATGTTACTCGCAAATGTACAAAGTATATCTAAATAACTATATTACAATAGTATAATATCATAGTGTAGGGTAA
>DCJC01000074.1:0-12493 GCA_002317355.1 Prevotellaceae bacterium UBA1710
AGTAGAATAGGAGTAGATGGGGAGTAGATCCTTCGCTATGCCTCTGCTCTGCCTAGGGGGTAAACTCAGTGAAGCTCCGTTCCAGAAGCGAACATAAAGCGAACCTTCACTGAGTTTACCCCCTAGGCAGAGCGAAGGCAGAGCGAAGGATTATAGAAACGAAATAAATCCACCATCAATTTTACTCTTTATCTCATGCGTATTCAGAAAAAATGAAGAAAAATGAAAAAAATCTCGTTTCCTTAAATCTTTTTTCATATCTTTGCGTCTTTACCAATAGAAACGTATAACAAAACAAAAATATTATTATGAGAAAAGTCGCTTTTTCTATATTCCTTTTGCTTAGTGCAATAAGTTTACAGGCACAGGTTTACACTCCTGAGTTCAGCATGCTTTTTGCGACTCCTGAGGAGGAAATCAATAATAGAACTCCGACATCTGGTGTCGGTATCTTTGAGGGAAATGTGACTAATGTGCCCGATAGTACATTGGTGAACTTCTGGGTGCCAATGGATGGCGATTATTGTGGTGAGCATGTTGCTACTATTATTGGCGGTAAGTTCCGTTTCGAGAAGAATATACGGAATGATGTGAAGTATTGCATAACTTTGACCGACAAGAATGGTAAATGGCTGTCAGATCTTGACGATGAATACCATTTGCAGCCAGGCCTTGAACTCTTTTTCTATGGCATACCTAATGGCACAACAAGAATAAGTGGCAACAGAGTTATGTGTGGATTCTGGAGGGTGGAGAACGATGATCCTCTGGCAATGGAAGCTAATGAGTATGATGATTATAAGAGGCATTTTATACCTTCATATATGAATGAGGATGATAAGAAGAACAGGATGGCTAAGGATACAGTGTCGATGTGGGCTGTCAGATCTGACGAAATATATGAGGATGAGAACGACTATGTCGATGCCATGTACAAGTTCATGAAGGATAAGCCTTACAGCCGTAAATATTTGGAGGAGTTCAGTAAAGTGGCATATTACGCGAGCTATGATAATAATCCTTTTAGGGATGAAAATCTCAGAAAAGCTCGCGAGCTGTGTCTGAAACTTCCTTATAATCAGACTCCTATCTACCTTGCGTTGTTTGCTGATGATGTGCTGAATGTGGATGATGATATTGAGGATTTCAAACTCTACGATTCCAATGGCAAAGAGCATCACCTCACTGAATTCAATGGTAATGGTAAATATAAACTGATGGAGATTTGCCGTAAGGATGATAGTACTGTAATGATGACGCGTCCTAAGTCGGTTCTCGATGAGTTATACAAGAATTACTCTAAGAATCTCGACATTGTGACCGTGAACTGCGACTATCAGGATGTATGGAAGAGTGGTAAGTATCCACGCGATCAATGGAATGAATGGAATGATTATAATAATGGTTTGCCGATAATTGCAAGATACACAAATCAATTCAACTATGTGTTTATCTCTCCCGAGGGTAAGATTCTCGGTTTCGGCAAGCACGACAATCTGATGGATAAGGCGAAGCAGCATTTCGCGTTTGTTAAGTAAGGTTTGAGGTTGTTAGGTTATAAGGTCGTAAGGTTTTCAGTTCGGATGGCAAGACCTTAACGAAATCTCCCACAGGGGGGAAACCAATTCGAGAACAGGGTTTTCATCATAAGTTTAATTTTTTTGTACTTTTATTCATATTACTATACGCCCCGACATCTTGAGAGGGTTTCCTCCCCATGGGAAAAACTTCTGATTACAAGTTGAAGAAAGTATAACGGACTTCTTCAAAAATAAAATAGACAATGAGCAAAGAGACGGAACAGAAGATAGTAGAACTGGAAAGGATTGTCGCGGAGCGGCAAGACTGGCTGTTCCGTTTTGCCTATATGCGAATAGGTAGGCGTGAAGATGCCGAGGACTTGGTGCAGGAGGTGTTTCTGAAACTGTTCAAGGCAATGAACAAGTCGGGCGAGGTTGATGACATAGAGCGCTATCTGATACGAAGCATAAGCAATGCATGTCATGACTATTTCCGACGAAAACGGCAGACGATGATTCCGATTGATGAAACCTTGCAAATCACGGTAGATGAAAGTGACAAGCAGATTCATGAAGAATTCATGAGAATAAACAAGATGCTTGATGATATTCCGCCTGAGCAGGCAGAGACCTTACGGTTGAAATGCTATGACGGGTTGACGTTCAAGCAGATAGGAGAACTACAAGATATCCCGGAAGCAACCGTGAAATCGCGCTACAGATACGCTATCACAACACTCTCGAAAAGAGTGAATAGTAAAGGGTAATGTAGAATGTGTAAAGAATAAAGAGATAAGAGTAAAGAGAAAAGAGTAAAGAGTAAAGTAGAAAGGAACACTGTATGAAACAGTTTGATGATATAGAAGATATTGAGCAGTTGCTGAAACCGCAATGTGAGTTTCACGCTTCTGATAATCTGAAGGATGAGGTCATTGCCAAGGCAAAGGCAGAAGTTCGTCCTCGCAAGGTGCGCCTGATACCATGGCTTGCTGCCGCCTGCGTGGCCGGAATTGTGGGATTATTTCTGATGCCTCCAGAACAGACGGTTAGTGATGCTCCTGTTGTTGCCAAAGTGGAAAAGAAAGCGCATGAGGCAACGGAGCCTGTAGCTGATACTCATGTAACTGTTGCAGATAAGAAGCAAGGTGTGAAGGATAATGCAAAGAGCATTAAGCCTGTGAAGCAAACCACTATCGGTCATCACCTGTCATCCAACACCCAATCTGTTCAGGCGATGTCTGTCGAGCAGATAGAGCAGATCGATGAGCTGATAATGCTTACAGAGCGGGATATTCCTATCACTCGTCCTGAGAATCTGATTGATACGCCAGAAGATCTTGCACAGATAGCAAGGCTGGAGAAGAAGGCTTTCATCGACAGAATTCTCGAACAGGTGGAGATAGCCAAGGCTGAGCTTCTTCTTGATACACAATACGAAGAACAATTTTAGGTTGTTAGGTTATAAGGTCGTAAGGTTTTCAGTTCGGATGGCCAGACCTCAGAACCTTTGAACCAATAAACCTTGAAAATAAATATATATATATGAGAAAGTTTATTTCGCTACTGCTATTTATCTGCAGTATCAACATATTGGCAGCTGAGTTACCGCCTGCACCACAGCCTGAGGCTCTTCAGACTGCTGTAGATGATTTCTTCGCCGAACATCGTAAAGACAAGGATTTTCGTAGCATGTCGTTTTGGAGCAGAGATTTTTCCGCAGAATCCAGTGCTTGTGAATGTCCATTCAGCTGTAGTTCCAAGGATGCAAAGCTTGCCGCTGTTCTGAAGGCATTCGTCACAGACGAGAAGAATAGCTATCAGTACATTCATGAAGTGGCTGGTTCAGGAATGCTGTATTCTACAAATGTGGGTGAAATAAGTCCTAGAATAGTAACTCGTAAAAGTACCGATCAGGAATTCTATATGCTTTGTGCAAAGAATGCCTTGAATCCTCGTTTTAGGGTTATGTACGCCATTGCATTTGTCAGGAAAAATAATGGCGGTGAGGAGATCTTGGAAGGAACTCTTTTCAAGGTAAGTTCTCCAAGAACTGACTTTTCAGAAGAAGAATTGAATGATGCTCCAAAGGCACAGAGGTATATGCTGGAAGGTGTATTTGATGATGAGTTGCGTGATGATGTCACGATGATAGGTCTTAAATGCCCAGAGCCGGGTAGCCGTTGGGAAACGGGTATATGGAAAGAACGTGTGTTTGAAGGACGTTTTGTATATAAGACATCACTCTTCAAGAATACTGATATCCTATATTCATACGTGTATAAAGATGGAAGTAAATCACCATGGCGAATTTTGGAGGCTACTCCAAATACAAACGTTAAAGTACTGTTCCATAAGCATGACCACGAATTCATCGATATGGAAGCACTTGGCACCGATGACAAAAAAACAGGCGAGAAAAAAGCCGTGGATAAAGCCGAGGAAACATTGAAGACCTACAGCGTGATGCTGAAGTCGATCAACGATCAGATTAAGGAACTCAGGAAAGTAAAGTCTTCGGCTCCAGATTACGAATCAGTAAAGAATCGTTTGAAAAAACTTCATTCTCAGGCAGAGGAGATTACCGACAAAATGCAGAGACTTGCAGAAAAAGTTGCCAAGGAATTGGAGTAAAAAACAATTTTTGTTCCCGAAGATAGCAAAAAACTTGATTTTTTTTGCTGTTTTCGGGAATAATTGTTTATCTTTGCACTCATAAATTAGAAACGTGCACCAGATGTATATCTGATTAGCACTATTTATTTCGTGCGAGCCAAAGTTTGCACTCAGAAATAGAAAAATGTGCGATAATCGTAATATGCACTTGAACGAAGGGACTGTAGTCCTCAATATTAAAAATGCACTAATATATCACTGGAATATCTTTTTCTGTATCAATGACGTTTAGACACTTATATCCGAAATTATTAACCTTATTCATCACACTCGTTACGTCTGCATCGGCGGCTAACCTTAGTGTAAAGGATTTTACATTTGATCATCTCGGTACGCTTGACGGCTTATCGAGCCAGCGCGTGTATTCTCTCTATAAGAGCAAGGATAATGCCGTGTGGTGGACTACTAAGCAGGGAGTGGATCGCAATAATGGTGCTGTAGTAAGCAATTACTCATTAAGCTCCAATGGATTGTACAGCAGTTCTGCAGGCAAAGTGGTGAGATTTGCGCATAATATGTGTGCAAAGGATGAAATGTATGTGTTTGACAACGCAGGATGCATCTTCCACTATGATAAGATTCAGAATCGCTTTGACATGCTGATTGATGTGGCAAAGGAACTGAACAGGCCTGTGATGATGAAGGATGTCCTCATTGGCAACGATTGCCTGTGGATTGCTATGAAGGAAGGCGTGTTTAAGATCATGACCAACGAAGGTAATAAGCTTGTGGCTACCAAATATAAGTTCGGTTGCAGATACATCCTTCCTTATAGGGACAAGCTGATGTTTTGCGGAATTGATGGCTTGTACAACATGAACGGCAAAAAGATATCTGATGATGTCGTAATCTGCGGTTACTATGATGCGAAGCTTAACAATATGTGGCTCGGTACCATGGATAAAGGTGTCAGGGTTATTAAGAACGTGGATAGGAATGAGCAGGTGGTAGATCTCAATATCACAGCCAATCCTGTAAGAGCCATTACACCTTATAGCGACAATCGTTCGGTACTCATTGGTGTGGATGGAGTAGGGGTGTTCCAGTCGAACAGATCTGCCAGCGAAACCAATCTGCTGTTCTCTGCCAATGATGGTCCGAATGGTGTGCTTCACGGCAATGGCGTGTATGACATCATGGTGGATGCCTGGAGCAATATCATCGTAGCATCATACTCTGGTGGCGTAGATATCGCACGACCAGTAGGGAGTACTACAGCCGTACTCCGACATATAAAGAACAACTCTCAGTCTATCATCAATGATCATGTAAACTGTGTGGCAAACCTCGGTGGCTCGTATATTCTGATGGGTACTGATGATGGTGTCAGTCAGTTAAACCTGACTACAGAGCAGTGGACACACTCTTCACGCGGATTGGTGGTGCTTGATATGTGCAAGAAGCCTGACGGAAAACTCCTCATTGCCACCTATGGTAATGGTGTGTTGGAGGTTTCTGCTGACGGAACACCGCGCAAGGTGTACTCAAAGGCAGATGGAACTCTGGAGGATGACCACGTGTATCGTCTTCGCTATGATAAGGCTGGAAATCTATGGATGGGCACATTGTTCGGCTCGCTGACCGTGAAAACAGCTGCGGGCACCAAGAAATTCAGCGTTGACAATATCCTTGTCCTCACTCCGCTTTCCAACGGAAAGATGGCTATCGGTTCTGCTTTCGGCTTGTTTATAGTAGGTGTAAACGACAACGAACTCACGCCTGTGAACTATATGCCGGAAGGGAAGACAGATGCAAACAGATACGTGTCTGATGTCTATGAGGAAAGAGGCTCAAAGCTTTGGATTGCTACTGATGGCGGTGGCGTGTATATCTACGACCTCAAGACGCGGAAGGTTCTGCATCAGATTACGACAGAGAATGGATTGCCTTCAAACAGTGTGAGCAGTATAACAAAGGATCAGACGGGCAGAGTATGGATTGGCACAGAGAAGGGATTGGTGTTCGTAAATCCTGAACGCCCTACAGAGGTTGCCAATGTGAGCTACTGCTATGGACTCAACACCGAGTATGTGCAGCATGCTGTGGCAAATCTCGAGAATGGAGATATAGTATATGGTACTGTGGATGGTGCTATCATCATCAATCCGAAGAACATCACCCGACTAAGCTATAAGGCTCATCTTACTCTCAGAGGCGTTCATGTACATGGTACGGACGATAAGGAGAATGTGGTTCTCGATGCCTTCAGGCAGAAGATAGCAGATGGATTGAAGCATGGAGAAATCAATTTGTCGTATGACGAGCGCAGTTTTGATATCCTCTTTGAAAGTATCAATCTCAGAAACCAGTTTGATGTTGCCTACCAGTACAGAATGGAGGGTATGGAGTGGAGTAAGGTTCTCACTCAGCAGTTTATCAGCTTTGAGAATCTTGAGCCAGGCACACACACCATGTATATAAGGAGTATAAGTAAGACCAGCGGCATAGTGCTCGATGAGAGGAAACTTACAATCAGTATCGGTCAGCCTTGGTGGAACTCATGGTGGATGTGGTGCATCTATATCCTGCTTGTCCTTTCTGCCTTCCTCGGTGCATTGTGGATGTATAATCTGCGTAACAAGTATCTTCGCGTGGTGTATGAGAAGGTTTCTCTGCCAGAAGAGCCAACACCCGACCCCCATCAGCTATCACCCAACACCCAACACCCATCACCCAATGATAGTAACTCAAATTCTTCACTCTCCACTCTTCGCTCTTCACTAAAAGAGGATGGAGAGGAACTTGATGAGGGTAGGGAATTTGTCGGCAAGGCAACAAAACTCACACTCGACAACCTGCGTGATAACGCCTTCACCATAGATGACCTATGTCGTGAGATGGGTATGAGTCGTACTCTCTTCTATGTCAAGCTCAAGACTTACACAGGCAAATCGCCTCAGGATTTCGTTCGTGCCATCCGACTTGAAAAGGCAGCTACACTTCTTCGTAAGGGTAGAACCGTGACAGAGGCCTCTGTGCTCACAGGCTTTGACAATCCTAAGTATTTCAGTACAGTATTCAAGAAATACTTCGGTGTCTCACCATCTAAGTATGAGTAAAGAGTGAGTCTGATAGGGCTTGAAGACTCAGTAAATGATCATAGTGAAAGTGAATAGTGAAAAATGAATAATATTTGACGTTAGTTCGACGAAGGTTTAGCTCGACGACCGAAGGGTAAGTCAATTTATAACTTCCAATTTGAATGTGCACCTTTGGTGCTTGAACTGGCAATAATCTTACCAATTTTTTTCCCAATAAAATTGGAATTCTAAGATAAAAAGTTTATAAATAAAGATTGTAAAGATTGTGAAGATTGGCTTATTGTCAGTAAAAAGCAGCTTGCTGCCAAAAGATTATAATTCGTCGAACTTACGTTACTTAATACTGCTGGCGCATTAAGGGGCCAATCGCGCAGCAGTATTATTCACTAAGCATTATTCACTATTCGCTTAGAAAAAAACGGCGGGTTATAGATGGCATTTTGATGAAATAATGAGTATTTATAAGGCAAAATGGAAAAAAAATGTGTGAAAATTTGTTTGTTTTGTATTTTTGCAGTAATTTTGCCCCCAAATTTTTCAATAGTGTAAAACATTATAATTATGATTAAGAAATTTATCGTTTCAGGTTTTGCGATGCTTATGTCGCTGACTTCTGCTATGGCTCAGGAGGAAACTGGTGTTGGTAATCATCTCGCATGGGGTGTTGGCTTCGGTACTGAAGGCTTCAATGTGAGTATCGCAACTGATATGACTCAGTATGCAGAACTTGAGTTTGGAGTAAACTATGCTCCTGGTTTCTCAAAGACCAGTAATGGTGGCGTATTCTACAATCCACAGGCTGGAGAAAAGCGTCCATACCTTCATTATGACAATAATAAGGATGTTGCTGTAGATGTAAAGACTTCTATCAACCGTGCAACTCTCGATTTCAAGGGTAGCTTCTATCCATTTGGTGAGCAGAACGATTTGTTCATTGCTGCAGGTATTTCATTCGCAAGCAAGGAGATCGCAACAATTAAGGGTTCTTGTACTTCTAATGGTATTTCTTCTGATATCATCTCTAATGAGGATTTGTTTATCAGAGCTGGTAAGTTTATGCTTCCTATTGACAAGAAGAATGGTGAGCTTGTAGCTAACGGTTCTTGTCAGGTAAACAGCGTACGTCCATACGTTGGTCTTGGTTATGGTCGTCTTGTTCCTAAGAACAATCTTGGTTTTCGTGTTGAGGCTGGTTGCCAATTCTCTGGTAATGTAAAGGTGTTTCACAATGACAAGGAGGTTGAGCTCCTTAGCAAATATAAGATCTCTGATGATAGCACACCTAAGAAGTTCATGGATTTCTTCTCTGTATATCCAGTACTTAAGGTTTCTCTTCGTGGAAAGTTCTTCTAATTGAAGTAGAAAAAGAAGACAATATAGGGCTCGCACTAAGTGCGGGCCTTTTTTTGTCCCTTCTTCGTATCCTGTCTTTTTACGTTAATTCGTTTAAAAATTTGGTGATTACATTTTTTTTGTATATCTTTGCAACCGAATTTTGGAGAGATGCTCGAGTGGCTGAAGAGGCACGCCTGGAAAGCGTGTATACGTCAAAAGCGTATCGGGGGTTCGAATCCCCCTCTCTCCGCAAGAGAGTGGTATTCTCACCCGAGGGTTCTTTCAGTCGCGATGCTTTGTGAAAGCGTCTCTTCGAGCCGAGCGCGAATCCCCCTCTCTCCGCAGGAGAGTTTAAATGAAAAATTAAAAATGAAAAATTAAAAATACTTTTGCTGTCAACGTCGAAGAGGGCGATGGCTGAAAGGGAAGACAATCTGTCATATGAATTAACTTGTATTTGATTATTTTTCGTTTTTCATTATTCGTTTAATATCAGACATACTATAAAATATCGGTTAGCTACAACATGAATAAACTTCTATCTTTTTTCATAACAATACTTCTTGCGTGTATTTCCACGTCAGCATCAGCTCAGCGTACTCTCATCAATTTTGATGAGGGATGGAAATTTCATTTTGGTAATGCTGCTGATCCAGCAAAGGATTTTGGTTGCGGTACGGAATATTTCAACTATCTCACTAAGGCTAATTCTATTCATAATAATGGTCCTTATAGCCTTAAGTTTGATGATAAGGACTGGAAATCCGTTGATTTGCCACATGACTTCGTGGTGGATCTTCCCTATGACTCTGTTGCAAGTCACTCTCATGGCTATAAGGCTGTAGGATATAAATTCCCTGAGAATTCCGTTGGCTGGTATCGTAAGACCTTCCATGTGGATAAGGAGGATGAGGGAAAGCATATCGAGCTTATCTTTGATGGTATATTCCGTGCCAGTCGTGTGTGGGTGAATGGCTTTTACTGCGGTGGTGAGGAGAGTGGTTATCTCTCTCAGGAATATGACATTACCGATTATCTGAAGTTTGGTGAGGATAATGTGGTTTGTGTGCGTACAGATGCCACAATGGAGGAAGGCTGGTTCTATGAGGGTGGGGGTATCTATCGCCATGTGAACCTTCTGAAGACTGATGCTGTTCATGTTCCAACCAATGGCATGAATGTCAAGGTGAAGTTTTCTAACAACAATTTTAGTAAGTGTGTCCTTACGGTGAAGGGTAGTGTGCAGAACTGTTCTGAGATTCCTGTGCAGAGTAAGATGCTCTTCTCTATTTATGATGCAGAGGGAAATGAAGTGCTCTCAACTAATGCTGATGAGCGTGAGTATGCTTCTGTTTCACCAAGAAAGGTGTCTGATGGTGGCGCATTCAAATATGAAACCAATTTTGAGAACCCACATCTCTGGACTCCAACAGATCCATATCTCTACACTTGCGTAGGAAAGGTTGTGGTGGAAGATTCTATTGTTGATTCTGTTTGCGTCAAGTTTGGTTGTCGTCAGGTGAAGTTCCATAAGAAGAACGGCTTCCTTATAAATAACGTTCGCACACGACTCAAGGGCGTGAATATGCATCAGGATCATGCTGGTGTAGGTTCTGGTATTCCAGATGCTGTATTGCTGTGGCGTATGAAGCAGTTGAAGGCTATGGGATGTAATGCCTATCGTTCTGCTCACAACCCAATGACACCCGCTTTGCTTGATATCTGTGACTCACTCGGTATTCTTGTGATTGATGAGAATCGTCTTTCTGGTACAAGTGAATATCAGTATAACTGCTTGACGAAGATGATAAAGCGTGATATGAACCACCCAAGTATTATCCTTTGGAGTCTCGGTAACGAGGAATGGGGATTGGAATGGGATGAGCGTGGTAAGCGTATTGCAGCTGCTATGCGTAGCTACTGTCGTCTTCTTGACACAACCCGTCCGATAACATTTGCTACCAGTGGTGGTCCTTCAGTTGAGGATCCTGTTGATGTGGCTGGCTACAACTACATTATGCAGAACCCGATTGATAGTCTTCGCAGTGTATTCCCTGAGCGTAAGTGCTACGGTTCTGAGGAAACTACAGGTTGTGGTACTCGTGGCATTTATTATGATGATCCAGAGGGTAGATGGATGAAGGCTCTCAACCGTGCTCCAAACGGAAGTGACAGCATCTATAACTGTATTGAGCGTGGATGGCAGTTCTATGTGGCTCGTCCATGGGCTTCTGGCTGTTTCTTCTGGACAGGCTTCGACTATCGTGGTGAGCCAAATCCATTGAAGTTCCCTGCTGCTATTTCGCAGTTTGGTATTCTGGATTATTGCGGATTCCCTAAGGATGAAGCTTATTATCTGAAATCTTGGTGGACATACGAACCAACCTTGCATATATTCCCTCATTGGAATCTGAAAGGACATGAAGGTGATACTATCAGCGTTTGGGCTTATTCTAACTGCGAACAGGTGCAGCTGATTGTCAATGGCAAGGAACTTGAGAAGAAATATGTTCCAAGTAATGGTCACCTTGAGTGGGAATGCGTCTATGAGCCAGGAGAGATTAAGGCTGTTGGCTATAAGTTTGGTAAACCTGCAAAGGAAGAGATAATCCAGACAACTGATGAGGCTTCTGCAGTGGAGGTTACTGCTGATCGTACCGAGATTAATGCAGATGGTACTGATGTAAGTATTGTGACTGTATGTATGAAGGATGCGAGTGGACGTGTCGTTCCTGATGCTTGTAACCAACTGACTTTGAAGACCGAAGGCGATGTGAAGATTCTTGGCGTTGGTAACGGTGATCCTGCTTGTCATGATCCGGAAAGACCGGAAGATATCAATTCACATGAATTCAAGGTGAAGGCATTCAACGGCTATGCTCAGGTGCTTATTCAGTCAAAGAAAACTGCTGGTAAGGCTTCACTTACAGTTTCAGGCGAAGGCATCAAGGAGAGCAAGATTGCTTTTGTGTTGAAGTAATTACGCAAACAAACAAGGGTGGATGGCATTGATGTCGTCCACCTTACACTATACTTAACTAATAACTAAATTTATTTTCTCGTGAGTACAGATGTTATCTCTGAAATTACTCGCTTAACGGAAAAAGATTGCTATCATCTCGTAGAACGCCATAAAAAACAGCATACATACCCTATGCACAGGCATGGCGAAATGGAGATTAATTTCGTAGAGAATTGTATCGGCAATCGAAGAGTCGTTGGCGACAGTATAGAGATCTTAGGAAACTATGATCTCGCACTTCTTGGTGGTGGACTCGAGCATACTTGGGATCAGTATGAATGTGAGTCGGCTGATATCCGTGAAATAACTATTCATTTCTCGAAGGATTTATTTGCTGATTCTTTTCTTGCCAAGACACACATGCAGCCTCTTTATGATCTTTTCCAGAGAGC
Source organism: Prevotellaceae bacterium UBA1710 (assembly GCA_002317355.1). GTDB lineage: Bacteria > Bacteroidota > Bacteroidia > Bacteroidales > Bacteroidaceae > Prevotella. The sequence continues at coordinate 11,984 of DCJC01000074.1, forward strand.
TGAGTTGGGTGTTGCTTTTGGCATGAAGACCATCATGAAGGTTTATCCGAGACTTAATGAACTTGTCAATATGGAACCTGGCTTCTATAGTGTGATGAAGTTCTTTGAGTTGATGTATGAACTCTCAATCAGCACAGATTATAAGCTTTTGTCTTCCAGTGCGTTTGCTCATGTTAAGATGAGTACGGATTCACGTCGTGTGCAGAAGGTTAAGGAGTATATAGATTCGCATTATCGTGATGATATCCGTCTGCAGGATTTGTCGGATCTTGTTTCTATGACTTCTACTGCCTTCAGCAGATTCTTTAAGTTGCGTACCAACAAGAGTATTTCTGAGTATATCATTGATATTCGTCTTGGGCATGCTTCGCGACTTCTTGCTGATAGTACTATGGCGGTAGTTGAGGTTTGCTATCATTGCGGATTCAATAACATCTCTAACTTTAACCGTATCTTCAAGAAACGCAAAGGCTGTACGCCTACAGAGTTTAGGGATAATTATCACAAGAA
>DCJC01000074.1:12547-52343 GCA_002317355.1 Prevotellaceae bacterium UBA1710
ATGATACTATTTTAGCAGAATATTGACCAATTCATCCTCTTCCTTTTTGGGAGAGGATGATTTTTTTAGCAAAATATATAAACGTATAATAATATGTCAAAAAAGTGTAAGGTGATGAAGTGGAAATGCTATAATTTTGCACTCACAACATCAAATAGCGTAGAATGATGTTTACCTAAATGTACTTAACCGATAGCTTCAGATGAAAAAGCTTTTGACAATCTTTGCTGTAGTTCTTTCTGTTTTATCTGCTGATGCTCTGGAGATTCCTGAAATCTTCGGGGATAATATGGTTTTGCAACAAAAGACTCAGGCAAAGGTTTGGGGATGGGCAGAATCAGGTCATTATATTAAAGTGAGCGTTGGTTGGTCGTCTCAGGAATATATTACAAATGTGTCAGCTGATGGCTCATGGAAGGTGGAGGTAGAAACTCCTGCCGCTTCTTTTGGTAAATACAACATTACCTTTGTAGAATATAAGGCAGATCCAAAAGACAAGAAAGCTGTGGCTGTTGACACTAAGAAATCTGAAGGCGTACTGATTGGTGAAGTGTGGTTCTGCTCAGGTCAGTCGAATATGGAGATGCCTCTTGGAGGTTTCTGGAACTGTCCTATAGAAGGCGCTAATGAGACTATTGCGCAGTCAGGAAAGTATCGTAACTCCGTGCGTGTTGCTACTATTCCGAAGATAGGCAAGCAGGAGCCTCAGAAGAAGGTTGAGGGTAAATGGGAAATTCCTTCACCTAAGACAGCTTCACGCTTCTCTGCATGTGGCTATTACTTTGCAACAACCTTGGCAGATATGCTTGAGGTTCCTGTTGGAATCATCAACTGCTCATGGGGCGGTTCTTGTGTGGAAGGCTGGTTGCCAAAGGATACGTTGCTTACCTATCCAGATGGTTTGACTCCTGTTTCACCAAACGACTATCATCAGCGAATGGTGATGTATAATGGTATGCTGCATCCGCTTGCTGGATATACCATAAAAGGTTTTCTCTGGAATCAGGGAGAATCAAACGTAGGATATGAGAAAGAGTATGTTGAGCGTTTTAAGACAATGACTCGCTTATGGCGTAAGATGTGGAATCAGCCTAACGACAAGTTGCCTATGTACACCGTAGAGTTACCTCCATACTGGTATGATGATGTTAATGGTACTCAAGGCGCTGATTTTCGTGCTGCTCAGCATTTGATTGCCAAGGAACTCGAGAATAGCGGTTGTGTGTGTACAAGTGACCTCATCTATGACTATGAGGCAAAGCAGATTCATGGTACTCAGAAACTGAAGATAGGTCAGCGACTTGCATATATGGCTCTGATACGTGACTATGGCGTGGAAGGTATAGCTGCAGAAGCCCCAGAATTTGAATATATGGAGGAGGTTGATGCCAGTCAGGAAGAAATGGCTGTGATAGCAGGTACAGCTGTGGAGAAGAATCCAAATGCTAAGGGCAAGGTGCTTCATCTATATTTCAAGAATGGTGATGAGGGTTTTGACCGTTTGGATAATATAGAGGGGTTTGAGGCTCAGGATGCAGAAGGAAAATGGCATGATGCTATTGTATGGGCTTCATCTGCTTGGCAGAATGTGAAACGACAAGGATGCTTCCTTACTCTTGCTTGTCCAGAGGTAAAGGATATTAAGGGTGTGCGCTATTGCTATAAGAACTTCATTCCTGGTAAGTTGCATGGCGTAAGAGGGCTTCCTGTTGTACCATTTCAAATAAAGAAATAACGCAATGTTAGATAAGTTAGTTTGTAGTAAGTGTAGTGTGGTTCTTCTCTTCTGCCTTCTTGCCTTGGTGGCAAGAGCAGAGGAGGGAACCTCTTTTGTCACGGTAAGGGATGGTAAGTTCTTTCTTCAGGGCAAAGAATATCGCTATGTTGGTACAAACCTTTGGTATGGAGCCATCCTTGGTAGTGAGGGACAAGGAGGTAATCGCAAGCGTCTTGTTCAGGAACTTGATGATATGCGTGCCGTAGGTATCGATAATGTGCGTGTTCTGATTGGAGGTGATGGTCGTGACGGCATTCTTAGTCATATTGCCCCAAAGCTACAGTCAGAGCCTGGAGTATATAATGATACAATACTTGCAGGTCTTGATTTCCTCATGGCAGAGCTTGAGAAACGCGATATGAAGGCTGTGCTATACTTCAATAACGCATGGGAATGGTCTGGTGGCTATGGTGCATACCTCGATTGGGTTGGCTTTAGTGGAGATGTGCAGAGTTCTGATGGTTCTGGAAAGATGAAGCACTTTGACCTTACACCAGTGCCAAGCATAGATGGCTGGTGGGAGTATATGCAGTATGTATCAAACTTTATACTGAATGATAAGGCGAAGGCACTTGCTGCAGAGCATGTAAGGAAGATGGTGACTCGCGTGAATCGATATACAGGTCAGCCTTATAAAGACAGCAAAGCATTGATGGCATGGGAGATAGCAAATGAACCTCGCTGTTTCATCAATGACGAGTTGCATAAGTATAAGTTCATTGAGTGGATTGACGAGCAGTCAACGCTCATCAAGAGTCTTGATCCTAACCATCTTGTAACTACTGGTAGTGAGGGTGAGCATGGCTGTGAGGATGATATGCGACTTTTTAATGCAATCCATACCTTGCCAAATATCGATTATGCTTGCATCCATATCTGGCCAAACAACTGGGGGTGGATAGGCAAGTTCAATCAGAACTATGATGCCGACAAGACTATAGCTGAGAATGCGCCAGATCCAATAGTAGATAACGTGAAGGTGGCTTGCGACTCGACATTGGCATATATAAATCGTGCTTATAAGCTGATGGAGAAGGCTGGTCGTCCGATGGTGCTTGAGGAATTCGGCTATCCAAGAGACCGTTTTCTGTTTACTCCAGGAAGTCCAACGAAAGGTCGTGACGCATATTACGAATATGTGTTTGGAATCATTGCAGAATCAGGGAAAATAGCTGGCTGTAACTTCTGGGGATGGGGTGGCAAGGCAAATGTGAAGCATACCATCTGGCAACGTTGGGATGACTATGTTTGTGATCCGGCTCAGGAAGAACAAGGGCTCAACTCTGTGTTTGCTGTGGATAAATCCACAATGGAGATCATCAAGTCAATGACAAGTAAAATCAGAAAGTGATAGTTATGAAAAGAATATATCAGATATTGGTAACGCTTATTCTGACACTCTGTTTTGTTATGGAGGTTAGCGCTCAGATTCGTGGTACTAATATAACAGTCACCGTAACACCAAGTCATAAAGACTGGGCATATAAGACGAGTGAGAATATTGACTTCATGGTATCTGTTATGAAATCAGGTACTCTCCTTGATAATGTCAATGTCTCTTACGAGATGGGGCCAGATATGTATCCTGATACTCGCAAGGATGTGGTACTGAAGTCGGGAACGACAAAGATAACAGGCAAGATGCAGGTTCCAGGTTTCTATAAGCTCAAGGCTATAGCTCATGTTGCGGATAGAGATTATCAGGCACATTGCATTGTTGCCGTTTCTCCAGAGAAGATTCTTCCGCAGGCTCAATGCCCGAAGGACTTTGACGAGTTCTGGGAAAAGACGATAAAAGATGCCCGTAACACTTCGCTTGAATCACATATAGAATATCTTCCAGAACGCTCAACACCAGACGTGAGCACATACCATGTGTCATTCCAGAATGATCGTTGGGGTAGGAGAGTGTATGGCATTCTTAATGTACCTACAAAGACAGGTAAATATCCTGCAATACTGAAAGTTCCTGGAGCTGGTGTTCGTCCTTATGGTGGTGATGAAGGCCTCTGCAAGAAAGGTGTCATCGTACTTGAAATAGGTATTCATGGCATTCCTGTAATTAAAGAGCAGGCTTATTATGATAATCTCTATACTGCGGCATTGGCAGACTATTGGATGAATGGAAACAACAATCGTGACCGCTCTTACTATAAGCATGTAGTGACAGGTTGTATCCGTGCTATCGACTTCCTCGAGGCATTTGGAAATGGTGATGCGGTTCAGTGGGATGGCAAGAATCTCGGTGTATGTGGTTCTTCCCAAGGAGGCTTCCTCACTATTGCAACAACGGCATTGGATAAGCGTGTGAGTTGCTATGCTCCTGTACATGCGGCAATGTGTGATCATGAGGCTTCGCTTAAAAAGGTTGCTTGTGGATGGCCTCACATGTTCTATCAGGTGGCAAAGCCAGATATGGCAGAGGTGGAATGTATGAGATACTATGATGGAGTGAATTTCGCCAAGAGAATCACAGTTCCTGGTTGGTACTCATTTGGCTTTAATGATGATGTGGTAGCACCTACCTCTATGTATGCTACATACAATGTGGCTGGAGGCGAGAAAGTGATATCACCTTACCAGCAGACTGGTCACTTCTGGTATGAAGAACAGTACAAGGAGTGGTTTGACTTCTTATTAGGGAAGTTGGGTATTAAGTAATGAATATAAAAGAATAAAGTATAAAGTTTAAGAAATGGAAAATAATAATTTCGGCTATTTTGATGACAAGAACCGTGAGTTCGTCATCACTAATCCTGCTACACCGTTCCCTTGGATTAACTACCTCGGTAATGAGGATTTCTTTGGCTTGATAAGTAACACAGCTGGTGGTTATGATTTCTACAAGGATGCAAAGTTCCGTCGTATTACACGCTATCGTTATAATGGCGTTCCAATGGATAATGGAGGCCGTTATTTCTATATCAACGATAATGGTACTGTCTGGAACCCAGGTTGGAAGCCATGCAAGACTCCGCTCGACTCATACGAGTGTCGTCATGGTATGAACTATACCCGCATCACTGGTTCTAAGAACGGTATCGAGGCTTCTGTTCTCTTCTTCGTCCCTCTCAAGACATGGGCTGAGATTCAGAAGGTAACTCTCAAGAATACGACATCCGAGAAGAAGACAATCAAGCTCTTCTCTTTGGCTGAGTGGTGTCTCTGGAATGCGGCTACCGATATGGAGAACTTCCAGCGTAACTGGTCAACAGGTGAGGTTGAGATTGATGGCGCTACCATCTATCACAAGACAGAATACAAGGAGCGTCGTAATCACTACGCATACTATACTGTGACAAATGCCAAGATTGATGGCTATGACACAGACCGTGAGTCATTCATCGGTCTCTATAATGAGTTTGCTGATCCTCAGTGTGTTATGGCAGGCAAGCCAAGCAACTCTCTCGCACATGGCTGGAGCCCTATTGCTTCACACTATATTGAGGTGGAACTTGCACCAGGTGAGAGCAAGGACTATATCTTCATGCTCGGTTATGTAGAGAATGAGCAGGAAGAGAAGTTCTCTGTAGAGGATATCGAGCGCAAGAAGAACGGCACTCTTATATCTTCACAGGATTCTGACGTAACACTCGTAAACAAGGCTAAGGCACAGGCACTTATCGAGAAGTTCTCAACTGTAGAGGCTGTTGATGCAGCATTCGCAGAACTCGCTCAGATGTGGGATGCCCTTCTTGAGAAGTATGTTGTCAAGTCTAGTGATGAGCGCCTTAACCGTATGGTGAACATCTGGAGCCAGTACCAGTGTATGATCACATTCAACTTCTCTCGCTCTGCAAGCTTCTTCGAGAGCGGTGTAGGTCGTGGTATGGGCTTCCGTGATTCAAACCAGGACCTCGTAGGCTTCGTTCACCAGATACCAAGTCGTGCACGTGAGCGTATCATCGACATCGCTTCAACACAGTTCCCTGATGGCGGTTGCTATCATCAGTATCAGCCACTTACAAAGCATGGTAACAATGATATCGGTGGTGGATTCAACGATGATCCATGCTGGTTGATCTTCGGTACAGTTGCTTATATCAAGGAGACAGGCGACTTCTCAATCCTTCAGGAACCAGTTCCATTCGATAATAAACTGGGTTCGGAGGTTACTCTCATGGAGCATCTCCGCATCTCTTTCAACCACGTTGTAGAGAATCTCGGTCCTCACATGCTTCCTCTTATCGGCCGTGCCGACTGGAACGACTGTCTTAACCTCAACTGCTTCTCATGGGATCCGAATGAGTCATTCCAGACAACAGAGAACAATTCAGAGGGTTCAAAGGCTGAGTCTTTGATGATTGCCGGTCTGTTCGTTGTAACAGGTAAAGACTATGTAGAGCTCTGCAAGCAGGTAGGCGATAATGCTGAGGCTGAGCGTGCCCAGAAGTGTATCGACTCTATGGTAGAGGCTGTTAAGAAGCATGGTTGGGATGGCGAATGGTATCTCCGTGCTTATGATTTCTACGGAAATAAGATCGGTTCACATGAGTGTGAGGAAGGTAAGATCTTCATCGAGTCACAGGGCTTCTGCACAATGGCAGGTATCGGACTTGAGGAAGGCATGGTTGACAAGGCTATCGATTCATGTAAGAAATACCTTGACTGTGAGCATGGTATGGTGCTCAATAACCCTGCTTACACAAGATATCATGTTGAGATGGGTGAGATATCTTCTTATCCTGCTGGTTATAAGGAGAATGCGGGTATCTTCTGCCACAACAACCCATGGGTTATCATTGGTGAGACCGTTGCCGGACGTGGTAACGACGCATGGGAGTTGTTCCGTAAGATCAGCCCTATGTACCTCAAGGATCAGGCATTGCATAAGGTTGAGCCATACGTAAACTGTCAGATGGTAGCAGGTAAGGATGCGGCTAAGCCAGGTGAGGGTAAGAACTCATGGCTTACAGGTACCGCAGCATGGATGTGGCTCACCGTTAGCCAGTATCTGCTCGGCATCAAGCCTACATACGATGGTATCATGATTGACCCATGTCTTGATTCTGAGATTAAGGAGTATAGCGTGAAGCGTATCCTTCGTGAAACAGAGTTTGACATTACCGTTAAGAACCCAGACGGCAAGCAGAAGGGTGTGAAGAGCATTACCGTAGATGGTGTTGCTGTCGAAGGCAACATCATCAAGGCAACACCAGGTAAGCATGTTGTTGAGGTAGTAATGTAAGATTTACTCATTCTAAAAACTAAAACCTAATAGATGAACAGAAAATCCTTATTTGGTGGTATTCTTTTATCATCAATGCTATATGCTACAGCGACAATGGCACAACCTGCCATTGCCGCTGATGCTGTATTAGAAGCAAAGATCGATGCTCAGATGGCTAAGATGTCTCTCAGAGATAAATTAGGTCAGATGGTTGAGCTTGATCTTCGTGGAATTATCATTCAGGATGCGAACGGAAAGAACATCATCGATCAGCGTAAGCTTGATTCCCTGATTGTGAATTTCCGTGTAGGCTCTTTCCTTAACACTCCAGGCCCTTCAGGTGTTCCTGCAGCAGAGTGGGGTGGTTATATAGAGCAGATACAGCGTGCATCCATTAAGCACCTTGGCATTCCTACCGTGTTTGGTGTGGATGAGAATCATGGTGTGACCTATACGACAGATGGTACTCTCATGCCGCAGAATATCAATGTCGCTGCTACATTCAATCGTGACATTGCTCGTCGTGCAGCTGAGGTAACAGCCTATGAGACACGTGCTTGCTCTGTACCTTGGACTTATTCCCCAACAATGGACCTCTCTCGTGATGCACGCTGGCCTCGCTGCTGGGAGAACTTTGGTGAGGACTGTCTAGTAAATGCAGAGATGGGCAAGGCTATGACCTTGGGCTTTCAGGGTACAGATCCAAATCATGTTGGTCAGAAGAATGTAGCCGTATCTCTCAAACACTTCCTTGGCTATGGTGTTCCTGTGACGGGTAAGGATCGTACCCCTGCCATCATTTCCATACAGGATTTGAAGGAAAAGCACTTCGCACCTTATAAGGCATGCGTAGAAGCCGGAGCGCTTACGATCATGGTTAATTCCGGTAGCGTGAACTATGTTCCGATGCATGCTAACAAGGAAATCCTTACAGGTTGGCTGAAGGAAGGTCTTAACTGGGATGGTATGCTCATAACCGACTGGGCCGATGTGAATAACCTTTTCGGTCGTGAGAAGGTGGCTGCCAATAAGAAGGAAGCACTCAACCTTGCTATCAATGCAGGTATAGATATGATCATGGAACCATACGACTGCAGTGTTGTTCCTTTGATGGAAGAACTCGTTGCCGAGGGTAAGATACCGCAGTCGCGCATTGATGATGCCTGCCGTAGAATCCTTCGTTTGAAGTATCGTCTTGACCTCTTTGATCATCCGTATCAGAAGTTGAAGGACTACCCTTTGTTTGCTTCTGCTGAGCATAAGGCTGTGTCATATCAGGGCGCTTTGGAATCTATTGTTCTGCTAAAGAATGATGGCGTTCTTCCTATTGCCAAGGGAAAGAAGATTCTCGTGACCGGCCCAAATGCCCACTCTCTTCGTGCTCTCAATGGAGGATGGACCTATACATGGCAGGGAACTGGTGCTGATGAGATTCTTGAAAATCTGGCTAAGGCTACAGCGAATCGTAAGGCAAAGGAAGGTGGACCTTTCGTTAAGCCTAACACTATCTATGAGGCTTTGTGCAATGAATATGGTGCAGAGAACGTTGCTCTCGACCAGACCCTTGTGTATAAGAATGATGGCGCATATTATGAGGAAATACTTGCTGACGGTAGTATGTCCGCTGTAAAGCAGCAGGCTCAGAATGCAGATGTTATCATTGCCTGTATCGGTGAGAACTCATACACGGAAACACCGGGCAACCTTACAGACTTGAATCTCTCTGAGAATCAGCGTAATCTCGTCAAGGCTTTGGCATCGACGGGAAAGCCAGTAGTCCTTATTCTAAATGAAGGTCGCCCACGTATCATCTCTGACATCGAGCCACTTGCTAAGAGCGTAGTTGATGTTATGCTACCATCTAATTGCGGTGGCGATGCTCTTGCTGCGTTGCTTTCTGGTAAGGAAGATTTCTCTGGTAAACTGCCATTCTCATATCCGCGCACCATCAGCGCCTTCAATACCTATGACTATCGCGTGTCAGAGGTTGTTGGCACAATGGAAGGCTCATACGACTATAGTGCAGATGTTGCGTTCCAGTGGCCTTTCGGCTATGGCAAGAGCTACAACACATACGAGTATAGCAATCTTCGCTGCACACCGTCTGAGTTTACTGCAGATGATGTACTAACCGTAAGTGTTGATGTCCGTAATGCTGGTAAGATGGCTGGCAAGGAGTCTGTTCTGCTCTTCTCAAGTGATCTTGTCGCTTCACAGACGCCGGAGATTCGTCGCTTGCGTGACTTCACTAAGGTGGAACTTCAGGCAGGTGAGCAGAAGACCGTAACTTTCAGTCTTCCCGCAAGACACCTTTCCTTCGTGAATGCTCAGGGTAATTGGGTATTCGAAGCAGGCGAGTTTTCTCTTCAGATCGGAAATCAATCGGTGAAGATAAACGGAAAGTAAACACGGTAATTACAAGTTACAAATTACCAAATACCTAATATAGCGTAAGCTAAATCAAACTATTCTAATGAAAAAGATTCTATTAGCCGCATCCATGCTTGGAGCCTATGCTTCTGCGGATGCACAATCAATTAAGGTTAATCAGGTTGGTTACTATCCATCTGAGATAAAAGTGGCGGTCATTGAACCGACTAATACAGCCAAGGCATTTGTGCTCAAGGATGCTAAGGGTAAGAAGGTGTGGGCAGGTAAGGCTGTTCGCACATCTGTGTCACCATTCACTCAGAAAGAACGTCAGATTGTTGATTTCTCATCAGTTAAGACTCCTGGTACTTATACACTTTTTGCAGGTAAGGAACAGCAGAAGGTCATCATCAAGGATAAGGCTTTTGCCGATGTCGCAAAGGCAGCGATGAAGGCTTTCTATCTCCAGCGTACAGCAATGCCTATCGAGGAGAAATATGCAGGTGTATATGCTCGTCCTGCTGCTCACATGGATAACAAAGTGCTCGTGCATGCATCTGCAGCATCTCCACTTCGTCCAGAGGGTACTGTTATTTCCTCTCCTTATGGTTGGTATGATGCTGGTGACTTCAACAAATACATCGTGAACTCAGGCTTCACCATTGGTGTACTGCTTCAGGCTTATGAGTTGAATAAGGCTTATGTAGATAATATGAATCTTGTGATTCCGGAGTCTGAGGATGCGGTTCCTGATTACCTCGATGAGATAATGTATAATCTCAAGTGGATGATAACCATGCAGGATCCATACGATGGAGGTGTGTATCATAAACTTACTACACCTAACTTTGAGGGTTTTGAAATGCCAGCAAATGTAAGCCAGACTCGATACGTTGTACAGAAGAGCACTCAGGCTGCGCTTGATTTTGCTGCTACTCTTGCGCAAGCAGCCCGTATCTATTCTGCATACTCAAAATATCAGTCATTCTGCAAGGAAGCAGTAAAGGCTGCTGAGCGTGCTTATGCATGGGCTGTGAAGAATCCTACATTCTATTATGACCAGAATGGAAACAACAAGAAGTATTCTCCAAAGGTAAATACAGGTATGTATGATGATAGGGCATCTGCTGATGAATTCTTCTGGGCGGCAACAGAACTTTACCTCGTTACAAAGCAGAATTCGTATTTTGAGCAAGCAAAGTCATTTATGCCGCAGAGCTATCGCGTACCTACATGGGGCGAGGTTTCTGGTCTTGGTGTTCAGGAATGGATCAACCAGAGCCTTCTCGGTAAGTTAGATGGTATAGACTTCCCTGTTGAGAAGATGAAGGCAGATCTTGTTTCTTATTGCGATGATTGTATGCTTCGTATGCCAACATCTTGTTTCAATGCTCCTCACGGTAATCGTGAGAAAGATTTCTGTTGGGGTAGTAATAGTGAGAACTGTGCAGGTCAGGGTATTGCTCTTACCTATGCCTACACGCTCACGAAGGATAAGAAGTATTTTGATGCAGCAATCTCTGATGCCGACTATCTTTTTGGTCGTAATGCAACAGGTTATTGCTTCGTAACAGGTTTTGGAACAAAGCAAGTTATGCATCCACACCAGCGTCTTTCTGCTGCTGATGGTATTGATGCTCCGCTTCCAGGTTTCCTCGCTGGTGGTCCAAACCCTGGTCAGCAGGATATTGCGAATGTTACATCATATCCTTCAAAGGCGGCAGATGAATCATACACAGATGATGTGAACAGCTATGCAAGTAATGAGATTGCCATAAATTGGAATGCTTATCTCGTTGGATTGTTGGTTACAATCGAGTCTGAATTGAGCAAATAATCCCAGTCTTTCATAATTGCTCATTGCACCTTATATACTATATTAAACAAACTTTCCCATCCACTTTCGATAAGTTGATGGGAAAGTTTTGTATTATCAACTTGCTTCGTGTCTTTTTCTTCCTATTTCCCTTTTTTCATACCTCTTTAATAAATCCGATGAAAATTCGCTCAAAGTCCCATTAAACTCCCATTAAAGTCCCATTGAAGTCCCATTGTTTCGATAAATAATGGGAGGTGTATGGGAATTTAACAGGAAATAGAATGGTGGTAAAAGTGAGGCTCTTCTTAGGATAAGTGTTGATGGGTGGGATGGAGTATGAATGCTTGGTTGCTTATAGACTGGATTAGTGATGATTTTGACATTTTAATGTTGTTTTGAGCTAAAAATAGGTGTAAAAACGACACTAATGATAAATAATTGTAAATAAAAAGGTGATTTTAGTGTCAATCCGTCAAAATGTACGAAAAATGTATAAAAATGTCATGTTAAAGTCGGAAAAGTATCACTTGTTGATAAAATAGTATACTCCGCTTATAATAATTTAATGTAATTTTGCAACCGAATTTCGCGATTATGCCCAATATCGCCTATATCTATTAGTTGTATGAATTCTTTAATAACTTAAACTGTTCTGCATGAGGACTGAAAACCTACAAACGTAAAGCCTGTTTTTATAGAGCCTTTAGTGTTTGATACACCTTCGGTTGTGAATAGCTAATAATAGTAATATAGACTATGGTGAAGCCGTTTTCTTTGTTAAATGCAACATGTAACAAGTAAAAACAATAATGTAACGCACATTTTGTTGTTTTAAGAATGAAAACTATAACTTTGCACTTGATTTTGTAGAATCAACCTAAAATATTTTTTAATTTTATTTAGTTCAATAACTTAAACACATCTAAAAAATGCGAAAACTAGAAAAGTTGGGAACTTGGAGCAGGTCGTTCCTTCTCCTTTCCATTCTTTGCTTTGTTGCCATCTGTGCTCAGGCTCAGAAGGTGTCAGGTGTCATTAAGGATCAGAGTGGTGAACCAATCATTGGCGCAACCGTAAAGGTGTCTGGGTCAAATGGTGGTACTATTTCTGATGCGAATGGACGCTATGAAATTCAGGCGCCTAATGGCTCTGTTCTTACTGTAAGCTACATTGGCTATCTTACAAAGCAAATGCGCCTCAGAGGCGAGAACGTTGTTGATATCGTTCTCCAGGAGGACAACACCACTCTTAACGACGTTGTTGTTGTTGGTTATGGTGTTCAGAAGAAAAAGCTCGTTACTGGTGCTACTGTACAGGTAAAGGGTGATGATCTTTCTAAACTCTCTACAACATCTGCTCTTACTGCTATGCAGAGCCAGACTCCTGGTGTTTCTATTCTGCAGAACAGCGGTCAGGCTGGTGAAGGTTACAAAGTAAACATCCGTGGTATCGGTACAACTGGTAATTCTGACCCATTGTACGTTATCGATGGTGTTGCTGGTGGTAGCCTCAACGATCTTAACCCTTCAGATATCGAGTCTATCGACGTATTGAAGGATGCTGCATCTGCTGCTATCTACGGTGCTCGTGCTGCTAACGGTGTAATCCTCGTTACAACTCGTCAGGGTAAGGAAGGTAAGATGCAGATTAACTACGATGGTTATGTAGGTAAGCAGTATCTTGCAAAGTCTCCAGACGTTCTCAACGCTCAGGAGTACGTTTATAGCCGTATCCTCCGTGAGTTCAACGGTGGCGCTGCTGTTCCAGAGTGGCAGTCTAAGCTTCCTGCAGACATCTATCAGAAGCTCCAGAATGGCTGGGAAGGTACTGATTGGGTAGGTGAGTCTTATCATAAGGGCGCAATCACTCAGAACCACTCTGTTAGCTTGGCTGGTGGTAATGATGTTTCTAAGTTTAACTTAGGTTTTGCTTACACAAATCAGGACGGTATTCTTGGTGGTGAGACACAGTCTCAGTTCGACCGTTACAATTTCCGCGTAAATTCTTCACACGTACTTCTTCGTTCTAAGAAGGGTAACTTCAATGTTATCACTATCGGTGAGAACCTTAATGCAAACCGTAGCAGCCGTCGTGGTATCTCACAGAGCAGCATGTATTGGAACAACGTTCATGACCTTATGAACGCTAACCCATTGCTCCCTGTATATGATAAGGACGGTAACTACTATACTAATAAGGAAATGGCTGCTGATGGTTGGACTCTTGGTTCTGCTGTTAACCCAATGGCTATCGCTGCAACAACAAGTCAGGGCTTGAATGAAAGCAACAACTGGAATGTTAATGCAAGTGCTTATATTGAGATTCAGCCTATCAAGAACTTGATCTTCAAGTCTCAGTATGGTTATCGTTTTGGTTTCAACTCTTATCGTTCTATGACAAGAGTACACGCTTCTGGTACTAACGTAGCTGACCAGGATAACGCTTCCCAGTCTCTTAGCTTGTGGTCAAACATGTCTTTGGAGAATACTTTGACATACACATTCGATGTTAAGAAGAATAACTTCAACATTGTTGTTGGTCAGTCTATTGAGCAGAATGGTTATGGCGAGAGCCTTAATGCTTCTGGTAACAACCTCCTCTTCGGTGAAAGCTGGGATCATGCATTCGTTAGCAACTCACAGATTAAGAAACTTGCTGATGTTTCAGTTGGTGGTACTCCAACAGGTGACAACTCACTCGCTTCATTCTTCGGTCGTGTAAACTATAACTATGATGAGAAGTACATGTTGCAGGCAACTGTACGTACTGACGGTTCTTCAAACTTCGCTCCTGGTCATCGTTGGGGTGTATTCCCATCTGCATCTGCTGGTTGGGTGATGAGCAATGAGAACTTCATGAAGAGTACTTCTTCTTGGATGAACTTCTTGAAGCTCCGTGCTTCTTGGGGTCAGAATGGTAACTGTAACATTCCTAACTTCCAGTATCTTACTCAGGTAGGTTTCGATACTGCTAACAGCTATTTCTTTGGTGCAGGTAACCATGAAGAGGCTACTACTGGTGGTTCTTTCAATGTACTTGGTAACCCTGAGCTTACTTGGGAGACATCTGAGCAGATTGACCTCGGTATTGATGCTCGTTTCCTTGACAGCCGTCTCGGTCTTGCATTCGACTGGTATAAGAAGTCAACAAAGGACTGGCTCGTTCGTGCTCCAATCCTTGGTGTATATGGTATCGGTGCTCCATACATTAACGGTGGTGACGTAGAGAATACAGGTATTGAGCTCGCTCTCAACTGGAACGATCAGCTTGAGAATGGTCTCCGTTACGGTGTTTCTGCTAACATGACATACAACAAGAATGAGGTAACTAAGCTTGCTAACGCAGAGGGTATCATTCATGGTCCTGGTGCTGTATGGCATCAGCTCGAGGGTGAGATCTATCGTGCACAGGTTGGTCAGCCTATCGGTTTCTTCTATGGTTATAAGACTGCTGGTGTATTCCAGAATGGCGATCAGATCGCTGAGTTTACTCAGAAGTATCAGGATAAGGTTCATGGTGGCAATGATAAGTTGCGTCCTGGTGACGTAATCTTCGTTGATGCTAATGGTGATGGTAACATTGATGACAATGACCGTACATTCATTGGTGATCCTCATCCAGACATGACACTTGGTCTTAGCGCTAACGTTTCTTATAAGGGCTTTGATTTCTCTGTAACTGGTAATGGTGCATTTGGTCATCAGATTCTCCGTACTTGGGCTAACCAGGACTTCCTTGAGCAGAACCTCAACAAGAAGATCGTTTACGGTTCTTGGAAGGGTGAGGGTACAAGCGATAAGCTCCCTATCTTCGATGGTTTCGATACTCCAAACTGGAAGTACATGTCATCTGCAATGCTTGAGGATGCTGATTACTTCCGTATTGCTAACGTAACTCTCGGTTACGATCTTAAGAACATTTGGAAGGCTTGTCCATTGAACCAGTTCCGTGTATATGTTGCTGTTAACAACCTTTACACATTCACAGGCTACACAGGTATGGATCCTGAAGTTGGTTCTGATGGTGGTTCAGGTAGCTCTTGGGCTGCAGGTATTGATACTGGTGTATATCCAGCTCCACGTACATACCTTATTGGTTTCAACATTAAGTTCTAATATTACAACATAGCAAAATAATAGAAATTATGAAAAAATTCATTATAATGGCAGCTGCAGCGCTTCTTTCCTTTACTTCTTGTGAGGATTTCCTTGATTCACAGGACTACACAGGTAAGAACAGCACCAACTTCCCTACAACCAATGAGGATGTTGACAAGATGGTTGCAGCCGTTTACAAATCATGCTTCTATGGTCCTTTCCAGGGTAATAACCTTGAACAGTACTTCTCAGTAGCAAATATTATGTCTGACGATATGTATGGTGGTGCTGGTCTTGGTGACCCATGGTGGCAGGCTATCGACAAGCTCATGTACGCTCAGACCAACCAGATGCAGGATCTTTGGACCTATGCATACGAAACTATCGCTCGTGCTAATGCAGCTTTGGGTGTAGTAGATAACATTGCTGACGAAGATGCTCGTAACCAGACAAAGGGTGAGCTTCTCTTCATGCGTGCTTATAGCTATTATAACCTTGTTCTTGCTTTCAATAATGTTCCATTCATTGAGAAGGCTCCTGAAACTGTAGCTGAGGCTCAGACTGCTCCTCAGCAGGTTGAAGGTAAGGAAATCTTCAAGCACATTGCAGATGATATCTATGAGGCAACATCTATCATGCCTTCTTACAAGTATGATGGTTGGCAGACACTTGCTTATGGTAAGGTTAGCCGTTGGGCTGCTGAGGCATTCCTTGGTCGTGCATTCCTTTTCTATACAGGTTTCTATGGCGAGTCAAGCATGCCTAAGACTGATGGCACAGCCATTGACAAGGCTTATGTATCTGACAGATTGAAGGATTGTATTGACAACTCAGGTCATGGTCTTCTTTCAGACTATCGTTCACTTTGGGCATATTCAAACCCTTACACAGCTAAGGATTATGACTTTGTTAAGGATATGGCAGATAAGGGTACTTGCTTCACTGAGGGTAACAAGGAGGTTCTTCTCGCTATTAACTTCCAGTACCAGTCTGCATGGTCTAATCAGCTTCACCTTACAAACCAGTACGGTTTGTTCTTCGGTATCCGTTGTGATGGTAACAACCAGGATGATGATCGCTTCCACGTAGGTACTGAGACTTCTGTATATCCATTCAGCACAGGTTGGGGTTGCGGTACTGTAGCTTCAAATCTTGTTAACGACTGGAAGAGAATTGAGCCAGAAGATCCACGTTTCGAGGCTTCTATCCTTGATATGAGCAAGACAAAACTTGATCCAGGTACATTCTCTGATGCTGTAGAGTTGACTATGTATCATCAGAAGAAGATTACTTCTGTTCGTTCATCAGGTGGTACTAAGTACTCTTGGTCTATTGATGCAATGGGTTCTGATGGTAATGGTAACTATCAGGCTTCTAACTGTACTCCTTTGTATGTGTTCCGTTTTGCAGATGTTCTCTTGATGTACTCTGAGTTGGAGAAGGATGTTAAGCCTTTGAACGAGGTTCGTGCTCGTGTAGGTTTGAAGCCATATGATTCTTATTCAGAGGAGGCTCTCCGTAACGAGCGTCGTTGGGAGTTGGCATTCGAGGGTAGCCGTTGGGATGACCTCCGTCGTTGGGGTATCGCAGCAGATGCTCTTTCAAAGCAGACTGGTGGTGCAATGTACAACCAGGGTCAGAAGGCTACTATGGAATATAGTAACTATGCTGCTCGTTACAATGCAACAAAGGGATTCTATCGTATTCCTAAGTCTCAGATCGACCTTTCTGGTGGCGTTTACAAGCAGAATGCTGGTTGGGAAGACGATGCAGCTAATCAGTTCGGTGGTTATTAATTCTTAATTGTTAGAAATGATATGAAAAAAATATTATTATCTTTAGCTGCTGTATTCTGTCTCGCGCTCACATCTTGTGATCCTGTTGACGATTTTACAGAAAATACAGCTGCAAATTTCACTGGTGATCAGATTGACGCTACTCTCGTTCAGGAGGATGGTGACAACCTCGTAAAGGTTACTGTTCATACAGCTGGTACTGCTCAGATCTCTAATGGTAAGCAGACTATCAAGGCAAATTATGCTGATCTCATCATGCGTGAGATGGGTGCTAATACTATTACCATCAAGATGCTTACTGCAGATGGTAAGGTTGTAGAAAAGCAGTATCCTGTTACAGTTACTAAGATGACTCATGAGCTCCCTGTTCTTGAGACTATTATCTGGCAGGGTCAGGAAACCGGTGGTGGTTGGTCTGGTACTCTCCGTTTCTGCGTTGGTCAGACAAATGAGGGTGTTCTTCCTTATCTTGACGATGACACTTATGACTGGATGGTAGGTAAGAAGTTGAGCCTTGACATCTCTGAAGCAGAACCTGGTGCTACTCTCCGTATCACTACAGGTTGGTGGTCAACAAATCTCTGTGACGATATTGCTATCGAGTCTGCTCCTTGCAAGATTCAGTTCGAGATGACTCAGGAATTCGTTGATGTCTGCAAGACTCAACACTTGCTCTTCACTGGTAATGGTAGCTACACTATCACCAAGTTCTACTACGAGCTCTAATTTTATGTGGTGTAAAAGGTATTTGGCAGTGGCATTAGCCACAGCCAGATATTAAAATAACAAAATCAGGTATTGAT
Source organism: Prevotellaceae bacterium UBA1710 (assembly GCA_002317355.1). Taxonomy (GTDB): domain Bacteria; phylum Bacteroidota; class Bacteroidia; order Bacteroidales; family Bacteroidaceae; genus Prevotella. The sequence continues at coordinate 30,380 of DCJC01000074.1, forward strand.
GTCTTTGCTTGAGTTCTTAAGCAAAGATGTTGATACCTGATATTTTATGTTAAAAATGAAAAGAACTGTAGAATACAGCATCTCTTGTATTGTTGGAATTATAGTATATCTCTTTTGGGCGATACCATTTAGAGCGATGCTTAATTACCATGAGGAGTTTCAGTTGTTCCAGACTGATTCCGACTATTTCTTCTCTCACTTGTTGCTCAAGGGAGGGATTTCTATCTATATCTCAGAATTCTTGGTCCAATTCTACAACAACTACTGGATTGGAGCCTTGATACTTGCTTTAGAGTTTATACTGATTCAAAGATTAACTCTTGGCATCTTAAGACATATCTGTAAGGCATGGATAAGCAATCATGACAAAATGGTCTATTTCCTGTCGTTTATCCCTATGGTGTTATTATGGATAGTCTTAGGCGACATCAATGTAATGCATTCCTTGATCATTGCAGTGGTCATCGCATTGCTATTGGTTTTCATCTTGATTCGTACATTCAATAACAAAATATATAGATACATCGGGTTTGTTGTTGCTATCTGCTTTTATATCTGGACTTCTGGCACAACACACCATCGTATCCCATCCATGATATTGGATTTAACCAATCTTTATAATGCGAAAACAATCGAGGTTCTTGATTACGACCTTCTTGTTAGAACTAATCGATGGGATGACATTATCCGTAAAGCGGAAAAGCAGCAACCAGACCTTCCATTAAGTGTATGCGCTACCAATCTTGCTTTAGGAATGAATAATCAATTGGGTAGTCGTGGAAGTCAGTTCTTCCAGAATGGTCCAGAAGGCCTCTTCCCTGCATTCAGCAAAGATCCTTTCTCTACCCTTACAACTGCAGAGGTATATTTCCAGTTAGGAATGATAAATACTGCCCAACGCTATTATTTCGAGGCAATGGAAGCTGCTCCTAACTATAAGAAAAGCTGTAGATGTATCAGACGTCTTGCCGAGACAAATCTCATAAACGGACAATACCGTGTAGCCCGTAAGTATCTCCATATTCTTGAAAAGACACTATTTTATAAGAACTGGGCACAACGCACCTTGGCTATGATAGATGAAGGAGACAAAGCTGTCAACGCACATCCGTTATATGGTCGTCTTCGTTGCATGATACTGAAGGATGACTTCCTTTATAGTGATCGTGAGGTAGATAAGATATGCGGTCGTCTTGTCATGCAGAATCATGACAATGTTCTTGCTATGCAGTATTTCCTGTTTTATCCTATATTGGAGAGCAATTACCAGAAGTTTGTTCAATATATGCACCTTATCAAAGAAGAAATTCCAAACAGTCAGGGACTTGCTTCTTTTCAAGGGTATTTGCGCTAATCAATAATTGAAATGAAAGAATTCTTTACATATATCACTGTAGCAATGTGTGTCTTGTTCTCTTCTTGTACTAATATGCCGGAGAATGTAACGAAGACAGATAAGTTGCCACCAATATTTCCTGATTATACCGATGTGACAATTCCCGTTGGCATTGCTCCTTTGAACTTCAATGTTACGGGACAAGTGGATTGTGTCGATGTCGTAGTCAAAGGAAGCAAGTCTGGAGAACTGCATGTGAATGGTGAATGGGCATCTTTCGACGTAGAAGATTGGCATGAACTCGTGAAAGCGAATCAAGGTGGAAAACTCACGCTATCGGTTTGCGCCAAGATTGATGGACAATGGATTGGCTACAAAGAATTCGATATCCATGTTAGTAATTATGAGCTTGATGAATGGGGATTGACTTATCGTCGTATCGCTCCAGGCTATGAGATTTATAGTCACATGGGATTATTCCAGCGTGACCTAAGCTCATTTGATGAATACACTATAATAGAAAATCACGAAACCAATGGCATGTGTGTCAACTGCCATACATCAAATCAGACAAATCCTGAACAGTTCGTATTTCATGTGCGTGGAGAACATGGAGCCACATTGATACAGATGTCAGGTCGTAGAGAGTTGTTGAAAGCGAAGAATGACAAACTTGGAGGCTCTATGGTATATCCATATTGGCATCCTTCAGGAAAGTATTGCGCATTCTCTACCAACCAGACAAGGCAAGGCTTCCATGTGGCAGATCAGAATCGCATTGAGGTATTCGATATGTCCTCTGATGTATTTGTTTACAATCCTACAACGCATGAGATTATCTCAGATTCGTTAATAGCAACAAAGGATTGGTCAGAGAACTGTCCTGTATTCTCGCCAGATGGTAAGAAACTCTATTTCATCACTTGCAAGCAGCAGGAATATCCAATGCATTACAAGGACGAGAAATACAACCTCTGTAGCATAGATTTCAACCCCGAGACAGCGACCTTCGGTAATAAGGTTGACACTTTGTTTAATGCGGTAGCAATGGGAAAGAGCCTCACTTGGCCAAAGCCTTCTTATGATGGCAGATTCCTGATGTTCACTCTCGCAGATTATGGCTATTTCAGTATCTGGCACAGAGAGTCAGAACAATGGCTGCTTGATCTAAAGACTGGAGAGGCACGTCCTGTTGTCGAGATCAACAGCAATGAAGCCGACAGCTATCACAACTGGAATACCAATAGCCGCTGGATTGTCTTCACTTCAAGACGCAACAATGGCCTCTATTCACAGTTGTATCTCGCATCGATAGATGAGAATGGAAAAGCAACAAAGCCATTCCTTCTCCCTCAGGAGAATCCTCAGAAGTATTATGAAGAGACATTGTATTCATTCAATACTCCTGATTTTACTAAGGTAAAGGTAGAATTTGATAGCTCTGCTGCATTCAGTGAAATAGAAAGTGACCAAAGAGTTGCGACAAAGGTAAGATAATCCTTCGTCATTCTTAGGGGGTAAACTCAGTGAAGCTCTGCTCTATGTTCGCTTCTGGAGCAGAGCTTCACTGAGTTTACCCCCTTTTCTTTGTGGAAGATCTACGTAAGATTGTCGTACCTTTCACTTACCATTTAGTTCCCATGTAGTTCCTATGTGATTCCTATGTAAGTCCCATTTTCCTATGTCCTATCCTCTGTGCTGGAGTGGACATAAAGTGGAGGAAGAATGAAGGTATAATCAATGGTAATGGGAAGAAAGAAAAAAAGATTTTTTACAAAACTCGTCACCTCGTCACTCGTAGCCTTGCAACTGTTTGTCCGTCAGATGGATGCGCGAATGATTTACTTGTGTCAGGTCGTCACTAAGTCGTCACCAAGTCGTCACTCGTAGTAGGGTTATCTTGTTGATTCTCTGATTGTTGTGCGCTTATTTTGAATAAATTTTGGAATTGAGCAAAAAGAGTGACGAGTAGTGACGACTTGGTGATTTTTGAAATTGTTGGTTTTTAGTGTCGTAACATTCTTATAATCTGCTATATACGTAATTGTTGAGTGACGACTTAGTGATGACTTGGTGACGACTTGAGTGCTTGAATTAAGTCGCTAACGTGTTCACGTTCTGTGTCTTATAGCGTTTTGAGTGACGACCTGTCGATTTTTCTGAAAATGTTTTTCTATATTATTGATTGTGGACAATTAGATTATGATGATTCCTGGAGGAATTGTGAGGGTAATTATACCTCTTTGTAAGAAATTGTAAAGATTTTTTGTTAAATTTTTGATTGTATTTGCGAAAAAATAAGGAAAGTTGCACGAATTTCACGAAAATTAACTAACTTTGCACTCACAAATTGGAAACGTGCGCCAGCCTTGGGGGGCTTGGCATTAGGAATTGCTAACATTTGTGATGAAAATAATTAACAATAAATAAAAACTTTAGACAGGATTATCGCTATGAACACTGAAAAATTTTTCAGCATTAGAATTGCGTTGGTTTCGCTGTTTACGCTTATTTCTGCAACAATGATGGCTCAGATAACGGTGTCTGGCTCTGTAATTGATATGCAGGGTGAACCTATCACTGGTGCTACAGTCCGTGAATCAGGTACTCGAAGCGCAGCAGTGACTGACGTTGATGGTAAATTTGCTATCAATGTCATGGATGGTTATGCTATTCTCAATGTTTCTTTTATTGGCTATCAGTCACAGACCGTTAGAGTGTCTGGCCGCAAACTCATTACAATTACTCTTGAGGATGACGAGACCGCTCTTAAGGATATCGTAATCGTAGGTTATGGTACCATGAAGAAGAGTGACCTCACGGGTGCTGTTGCTGTTGTCGATACAAAGGAAATGATGAAGAAGGTTCCTACAAATATCGCACAAGCACTTCAAGGTATGGCTGCTGGTGTATATGTATCACAGCAGGATGGTGCTCCTGATGCTAATAGCCAGATTCGTATCCGTGGTTATGGTACTATTAATGGTATTTCTCAGCCACTTTACGTAATTGATGGTGTTAAGTCTGGTACTAATCCTACCTTCCTTTCCCCTGGAGATATTGAGACTATTGAGGTTCTCAAGGATGCATCTGCAACTGCTATCTATGGTTCTGAGGGTGCGAATGGTGTAATCATGATTACCACAAAGCATGGTCAGGCAGGTCGTACTCAGGTGCAGTTCAATGTTGACTTCGGTGTTGGTACACTTCCATATAAGCTTGATGTTATAGGTGTTGACGAACTCGCTAAGTGTATTCGTAATGCTCGTATCAACGACAAGGCTACATGGTCAAACAAGGTATGGGATGAGCAATATGATGGCAAGCGTAACTATATCGACTGGCAGGATCAGATGACTCAGGCGGCCATCAAGCAGCAGTATTCTTTGTCTGTTCTTGGTGGTAACGAAAAAACTCAGTACAACTTCTCTGTTGGTTATCTCAACAATCAGGGCCTTGTTGTCAATACTGGTTATGACCGTCTTACCGGTCGTGTAGGTGTGAAGTCAAATCTTACTGACTTTATCGAGGTTGGTGGTGATGTAAACTTCTCACGTATAGAGTCTTATGGCTCAAATAAAGGTCTGGGTAACAATGTGAATCTTTCATCACATCGAGATATTGCCTACATGACTCCTACACTTGACTATGTTGACAAGGCTACAGGACAGCTTGTCAATGTAAATGTAGTTAATCCTGATGGTTCTTATGGTTATGGTGTAAGTAATGGTACTAACGGTTGGGAAGGAAATACCAACATTATGGGTAACATCTATGCCACTCAGATGGAGTTGGCTCGTAGAGATGCTTCCAACCGTCTTTCTGCAAATGCGTACGCTGATATCCGTTTCTTTAAAGTACTGAACTATCACATCATCGGTTCTTATACTTACACAGGAACAGATCATAATAAGCCTTCTGGTGGTCGTCGTCGTTTCAATACTGTTAACGGCCAGTTGGTTGAGATTCCTTATGATGGTCCGAATACTTATGACTTCTCACTCGGTTTGAGTCAGGAGTATGTTGTCTCACTCGAGCATTACCTTACTTATAAGCTTGAAACAGAGCATCATTCTCTCAGTATTATGGCTGGTAACACACTCAGTAAGAGAAAAGGCTCAACCGTAAATGCATCTGGTTCAGATCTTCCAGCTTCTACTATCCGTGTTACAAACCTTAGTAGAGATCCTAAGAATGCAGTTGGATCAGGTGGATTTACCAATGATGTCAATATGCTTTCATACTATGGCCGTATGGTATATAGCCTTAACGATCAGTTTATCCTTACAGGAACAGTTCGTCGTGATGGCTCATCAAACTTCTCTTCTTCAAATCGTTGGGGTACCTTCCCTTCTGCTGCTGTTGCTTGGCGAATCAAGGATACCTTCATGGAGAATGTAGATGCAATCAACAACTTGAAGATTCGTGCAGGTTGGGGTCAGACTGGTAATGCTGGTAATATTGCTGGTAAGTCAATATACGCTTTGTCTTCTTCTAATGTATGGTATAATTTCTATCAGAAGGAAGGTTTGGGTAATGGTACACCTTCTTCTGGTTATTATGCGCCGTTGGTAGATCGAAATTTGAAGTGGGAGACTAATGAGCAGGTCAACCTTGGTCTTGATCTTGGTTTCCTTGATGGCGACCTCGAGATTAGTGCAGACTACTTCACACGTAAGACAAAGGACCTCCTTCTTAACCTTGCAGTTCGTGCTTCTTCTGGTAACACAGAGGTTTACACAAACTATGGTTCTATGGAGAATAAGGGTATTGAGTTCTCTGTAAACTACAAGAAGTATCTTGGTAATGACTTTAGCTTTAGCGCTACTCTCACAGGCTCTTCTATATCAAGTAAGATCACAGATCTTCCAAACCACCCAATCTATAATACCGCAAGTGGTGGTAACTATGATGATGTCGCTATGGGAAATATTGATGGTGTAGCTGGTGACGGCTCTAACACCTTCCAGGTCGATGCGGGTTCTTACTGGACTAACCACTCAGTATCACAGATTGGTAGTGCTGTGGGTTCTTACTATGGATGGCGTGTAGATTATCTCATCAAGAATGAGGCTGACCTTGAGAAAGCAAAGGCACTTGGTCAGACAAGTGCTCGTATCGGAGATTACAGCTTTAAGGATCTTAATGGCGATGGTCACGTAGATGATAGCGACCGTGAGATTATTGGTGATGGTATTCCAAAGCTTAATTTCGGTCTTAACCTGAACTTGAACTATAAGAATTGGGATTTCTCAGTTTATTCTTATGGTGTTCTTGGTCAGAAGATTCTCTCTTATTCAGCTATGCGTCTTAGTACTATCACCAACACCGATGATAATACTACACCTGCAATCCTTAAGTCAAGCTTTAATGCTATTGATACAGATTGGACATCTCAGTCTAACAGAGATTATAATGGTACACTTCCTGCCCTTATGATTACTGACCAGCAGTATAGCCAGCGTGTTAGTGATGCATGGGTAAAGTGTGGCGATTATTTCAAGATTTCAAATATCCAGATAGGTTATTCACTTTCTGATGCAGCATTGAAGACTCTCCATTTGCAGAGTGCTCGTGTATATTTTGCAGTACAGAACCTTGCTACAATCTCACCTTACACACAATATGGTGATCCAGAGGTAGGCCATGGTGCGAATGTTTACACAGGTCTCGACACAGGTCGTTATCCTATGCCACGCACATTTATGGTAGGTGCAAACTTCGCATTCTAATGTTGTATTTTATAACAAAGATTCAAGACAATGAAGAATATAAATAAATATTTAGGACTTCTTGTATTCGGAGTTCTTGCTTTGACATCTTGCGATGACAGCATGCTTAATGTTGATCAGTATGATAAGATTGAGATAGCTGGAGAGTTCTCAAGTAACCAAGGGGCGCTTGATGGTTTGACTGGTATTTATGATCTCATGAATCCAAATGGTGCTCCAGATCCAGACTGGGGATTTAAGCCAAACGTGTTCTCTGGTACCCATCCAACAATGGATACTCAGGCTACAGGTTGGGATGCTAATTATAATAGTCAGAATTGGGATGCTGGTGCCAAGGAGATCGCTCAGGGATGGGCTCAGGCATATGCAGCTATTGCTCGTGCCAACCTTTACCTTGCCGGACTCGAGAATGCTAAGGTTGCACAGCCTATCATTGATGCAAATGGTAATATTACTTATGCGCGAGGTGCGGGTGTTTCTGAAGAGATAAAGAAGATTGGCAGAGGTGAGGCTCTTGCCTTGCATGGATTCTTCTATACATACCTTGGTCAGACCTTTGGTCGTGTACCTCTTCTGAGACAAGGTGAGGACTACAATACTGATCCTTTGAAGGCAAAGGCAAAGGACTATTCTGAGATGTGGGATCTGATCATCCGAGATTTTGAAGAGGCTGAAACACTTCTTGACTGGAAGCCTTACAGGAATGAATATGGTCGTGCAACAAAGGGTATGGTCAAGGCATATCTTGCAGATGCTTATATGTGGAAGGCTTATCGTCTTGGTTGTGATCTTAATGGTGTGTATCAGGAGTCTATTGCTTCTGTAAATGCACAGGAAATAACCGCTCTCTACCAGAAGGCTGAAAAGCAGCTTAAGGATATCATAGACTCAGGAACTTACAAACTCAGTCCTTGTTTCTCTACTAACTGGGATGGAAGTTCTGCTGGTTGGAATGATGAGTGTATCTGGGCTTTGCTTCTTGATGAGGGCCAGGGCTATAGTAGTGGTCCTACACAGATTTCTTCTATGAATCTCAAGTGGTACACAGCATGTCCGGAGAATGGTGGATGGGGTTCCCTCTATCTCTCTTGGGAATGGTATGCTGCATATGAGAAGGGCGACAAGCGTCGTGATGCATCATGTATTATGGGTAATATACCTTATAATGAACTGAAGAGACTTTATACTCATGCCAATAAGTCGAATATTGATGCACTTAATAATATTCCTGGACTCGAGCAACAATATGAGGAAGACACAAAGGCATATGATGAAGCGCTTGCTAAACTTGAGAAACTGAGGATTGATTCAGAAGCAACAAGTGATGACATTGCTAAGGCACAGTCAACTGTTAATTCTGCTCAGACTAAAATGGAGAAATCCCTTGCGAAGCTTAATGAAGTCAAGCTTTTCAATCATGGATATCATCCATTCCTTCAGGTTAAAGTAGGAAATGGCAGTGAAAGTTCTAAGGTAAATCAGTTCCACTTCCAGAACACGGATTATGCTCCTGCTCTCTGGTCTGGAAAGCTTTGGCGTAATGGCTCGGCTCAGGTTATCAACGGTGTCAGTCAATGGTCAGTGATCAACCGTCCTCCAACACCAATCTACTGGAAGCGTTACTCTAACGTTCTTCTTGACTATGCAGAGTGTCGTTTCCGTCTTTATGGAGGTGATGATGCAGAGGCTTGGGCAACTATTCAGAAGGTTCGTGATCGTGGTTTCGGTATGAATGAGAAGGGACTTGATGATTCAAAGTATATCACATGGATCAATACAATGGCTTCTATTTACCAGTTGCCACAGATGACAAAATATCCTATTCCATTTGATCAGGATGGAGTTGGTGCTCCAGATGCAAAGGCATACTATACTGATTACGCTAAGTGTAATATTCACGGTCGCAAATTCTCTTCTCCAGTATGGAAGGTTGCTGTAAATGAGGAGCGCCGTAAGGAGTTCAGCTGTGAGTGGTGCTTGCGTCCAGATATGCAGCGTTCTGGTTATATGACTGACCACATTGAGACAAACTATCCTGTAGATGCTACAGAAGGTGCAGCTCTCGCTAATTATCCATGGTCAAATCGTACATTCAAATACGATGAGATGAAGATGGACTTCCCAATCCCTGCTGATGAGATTGCAAAGAACCCTGCATGTGAGCAGAACCCTGCTTATACAGCTGGTAAGTAATAGTTTTTAGAATTGCCAGTTGCGAGTTATCAATTAGATTGTTGTGTGTGACATTTGTGATTTGGTTGGTAATTTGTAATTAGTAATTTGTAATTAACATAATCCCGCTTGCTTTGACGTGAGCGGGATTTTTTGGGGTTCTTTAGTTTTTGTCTTTGGAAATCTGCAAATGTCAAGATAGTGTCATGTTCTGCTAAATAAGGTCATACGCATATCATACAATATTTGTAATTTTGCACCCATAAATCATATACCTTTTTTATTTTCCCCCCTTCATACTTTTCGGGTGGGTTCTATATGTTCCCACCCCTTGAAAAGTAAATACATTGATACAGAAATGACTAAAACAAAATCTATCATCTTATCAGCTCTTATGCTGTTTTCTTCTGCATCCGTTGCACAGGCTCAGGAATTTGAGTCGGCAACCTCTGCCGTTGCAAATATGCGCCTTGGTTGGAATCTTGGCAATACACTTGACAGTAACTCTGGCTCTACTACAAATATGTGGATAGAGCGATGGACAAGCAGAAATCCCAGTGACTATGAGACGGCTTGGGGACAACCAGTTGCCACAGAGAACCTGATCAAGATGTTCAAGCAGGAAGGCTTCAATGCTATTCGTGTGCCTGTGACATGGTATCCTCACATGGGCGTTCAGACTAACGGCCTTAACTGGGATCTGCCAAACTGGAACCCTACTCAGGTAAATGCGGCATGGATGAAGCGTGTCAAGGAGATTGTTGATTATGTCATAAAGAATGACATGTACTGCATCATCAACGTTCATCACGACACTGGCTCTGAGACAACGGGATGGATACGTGCGTCAATGGACAACTACAACAAATACAAGGAAACCTTCGAGGACCTTTGGAAGCAGATAGCAACAGAGTTTAAGGACTATGACCAGCACCTTCTCTTCGAAGGCTACAACGAGATGCTCGACAATTACGGTTCATGGTGTTTTGCTTCTTTTGCTGCTCCTGGACAATATAATGCTACTTCCGCTGCTGATTCGTATAAGGCAATCAACAGCTATGCACAGTCGTTTGTTGATGTAGTGCGTGCAACAGGTGGTAACAATGCAACGCGTAACCTCATTGTCAACAGCTATGCAGCTGCTAATGGTGGCACCTGGAACTCTCATTTGGTTGAGCCTCTCAAGTATCTTGATTATCCAAAGGATGATGCAAAGAATCATATCATCTTCCAGCTTCACTACTACCCAAGCGTGAAGGACGATCTTGAAGGATGGACAAAGAAAGAGTTTGTCAGAATCCTCGGCTATATCAAGACACACCTTCAGAATAGGGCTCCTGTCATCTTCGGTGAGTGGGGAACTGCCAATGATGTAGAAAAAGACAAGGACGACTACTTCACTTCCTATAAAGAGACAAAACTCAAACTCGCAAAGTTCTTCGTGCAGAAGTGTAAGGAAGCAAACATTGCTACTTTCTATTGGATGGGACTTTCTGATGGCTCGGATCGTGCTGATCTCAAATGGACTATGCCAGAGCTCAAGGATGCTATCGTAAAAGGTTATTACGGAGAGAATGGTTATACTTCTGGCATTAATGAAGTGACATCAAATTCCCAGCGCTCATTGGTCAAGAAGTGCATCTACAAGGGTAAGGTGATGATTGTTAAGGGCGATGGAAAATACAATGTTGCAGGTGTTCGTGTGAAATGATTTTTGCTCGAATTTTTATGTGAAAAATGTTATTTTTGCGTGTGCATGTGCAAAAAGTGTGCAAAAAACAATGTTTTGGTGAAAGATTTATACGAAAACGTTTGCAAAAACAAAAAAATATATTAACTTTGCACTCGTAATGGGGTTAGTAGTAGTTCCCCATTATGATTGAATATTAGTTGCAATTGAAACAGCCATCACGTTGTGAAAACGGGGTGGCTGGTTTTGTTTATGCTTTTTGTCTATATGTTTTTATGTAACCTGAAATCATTAAGTTGAATTTGTGGATAATTCAGGCTATACACCATAACTGTTTTGAAAAACACTATCGCACATCCTTGAACGCTTGCCAAAGTGGATCTTCTGGCAATGGTGCGGTGACTTTGATGGTTTCCTTGCTAACTGGATGGATGAATTCCATATATCTGGATAAAAGACAGATGGAACCGTCTTTATTGCTCCGTGGTGAACCGTATTTGAGGTCGCCCTTGATAGGAGAGCCTATCTTTGAGAGCTGACAGCGGATCTGATGATGACGACCAGTGTAGAGTTGCACCTCTACAAGGGTGTAGCGGTCGGAATGTGCTATTATCTTATAGCGCAGTTGTGCCTTCTTCGAATCCTTTACCTCACGGTCGTAGGCGTATGACTTGTTCTGCTTCTCGTTGCGAACTATCCAATGCGTGAGGAGTGTGCCCTCACCTTCGGTAACTGGCTGATTGATACGTGGTACGATAGCCCAATAGGTCTTGTGCACATCGCCTACTCGGAACATCTCGTTGAGACGCGCAAGTGCCTTGCTGGTGCGTGCAAACATGACAAGTCCGCTGACAGGACGGTCGAGACGATGCACCACACCGAGGAATACGTTTCCTGGTTTCTGGTACTTGAACTTGATATAGTCCTTAACGGTTTCAGAGAGAGGTGTGTCGCCTGTCTTGTCGCCCTGAACTATCTCGCCAGTCTGCTTGCTGACTATGATGATATGGTTGTCTTCGTAAATTGGAGTCATAGAGTAAAGTAAAGCCCCCCTTTGGGGGTTAGGGGGCTTTCTGTTAATTTTTCGTGCAAAGTTACGGCTTTTTGTTGTTATTTCAAAGAAAAGGTATGAAATATCCTTAATTATTTTTGCTGTATGCCTTTTTTGCACTAACTTTGTAGGCAAAATAGTAAGATTATTCCATGAATAATAAATATATGAAGTGGGCTCTTGGCATTGTGCTCACTCCCTTTCTGTTAATCGTGCTTCTTGCCATTGCACTCTATATACCACCTATACAGAATTGGGCGGTAGATACGGTTGCATCCTATGCCTCTAAGGAGATGGGCATGGATGTGACAGTGGAGCACGTGCGCCTTGTATTCCCTCTCGATCTTGGTATTGATGAGGTGAAGGTGATACAGCCTAATGACTCACTTCCTCAGCGCAAGGATACCATAGCCGACTTGAAGAGGGCGGTGGTGGATGTTCAGCTGATGCCGTTGTTTGATAGTAAGGTGAACATCGATCGCCTTGATATCTACGACCTTAAGATGAATACCGCTAACCTTGTGCATGAGGCAAGAGTGAAAGGTAGAGTGGGGGAGCTATCGTTGGCCCCACCCCATGCCCTCCCGAGGGAGGGGGATGGTTCACGAAAAGCAACTATAGATTTAGGAAAAGAATTTGTTGATCTCGGCAAGGTGTATCTTGCTGATGCTCATATCGATGTGGCGCTGAGTGATACAGTTCCTGAGGACACCACGAAGAGTGAGGTGTTCTGGAAAATAAATGCTGAGGAACTGGCTATAGAGAACTCTGATGCCACAATACACATGCCTGGTGACACACTTCAGGTGAAGGCGGTACTGGGTAAGGTGAGTGCGAAGAAGGGATTCTTCGACCTCTACAAAGGAGAATATAACATTGCTTCTCTTGATTGGCAGAATGGTGCCATCTATTACGACAATAACTTTGAGCCTCGCCTTAAAGGCTTGGATGTGAATCATATAGCCCTCACTAATATTGGTGTGGGTATAGACACTTTGCACTTCCTTGCTGCCAAGGATTCAGTTAATGCCATGGAGATGCGATTGGGAATACGCCAATGCCAGATGATGGAGAAATGCGGAATTGGTGTGAAGTCGCTCACGGGCTCTCTTGTCATGGATTCGCTGAAGGTGATAACAGATTTCGATCTCGCTCTCAATCGTGATGTGAATGCTGATATTGCCACTTCTACCTTGAAGGCAAATGCCATTGTTGACCTCAACGTGATGGATTCCATTAACCCAGGAAAGGTGTATGTGGATGCTGATGCTTCTATCGGAAGTGAGGACATACTCCTCGGTATGGGCATGGGAGATATGCCAAAGGCGTTTATGGCTCAATGGCCAAGAAAACCATTGGCTATCAAGTTGTCGGCTAATGGCAATATGAATCGTGTGGACATCAAGAGTGCCTATGCCCAGTTGCCTGGTGCCTTTAACGTGAAGGCAGATGGCTATGCAGAGAAGTTCATGGATGTGAACAAACTCGTATCAAACCTGCATCTCGACGCCCAGACATACAATCTTGACTTTGTGAAGACAATGCTCGATAAGAGTACTGCCAAGATGATAGGCGTACCTGCTATGCATGCTGTGGCTGATGCGAAGATTAGAGGTCAGGTGTATGATGTGGATTTCCGTGCTACAGAAGGTAAGGGAAGTGTGAGCGGTAAGGCGAATTTCAATGCCAAGGCTATGGCGTATAAGGCTCAGTTGAAGGTAGATGCCTTGCAACTTGGGCACTTTGTGAAAGGCATGGGACTTGGTGGCTTCACAGGAAATGCAGATGTAGATGGTGTGGGAACTGATGTGTTCTCGCCTCGCACAAAGATAAATGCAAAGGCTCAGGTTATCGATTTCGCCTATAGCAAGTGGAACCTCAATAAGATGAATTTTGATGCAGAACTATCGGGAGGTAGGGCGCAGGCAAATATCATCTCGAAGAATCCGCTTCTTGACGGAAAGATTGGTTTTGATGCGTTGCTGAGCAAGAATGTGGATGCAACCATAACCACCGAGCTCAATAAGGCAGATCTATATCATCTCTATATTGCTGAGAAACCATTGACGGTAGCTGGTTGTGCGCATCTTGATGTGGCAACAGATATGGATGAGTACTATAAACTGGTGGGTACTATTAGTGACCTGACTATCATCGACTCTATCCAGACCTATCGTCCTGATGATATGGTTATCGACCTTGTAACTCGTACGGATACCACCCATGCCGTGGCAGATTGTGGTGATTTCCATCTGAAGGCAGATCTTAGTGGTGGTTATAAGAAACTGATGAAGGTGTCTGATAACCTCATGAATGAGATCCAGCGTCAATGGGATGCCCGTATCATTAGCGAGAAGGATCTTCGTGGGAAGTTGCCAGAAGGTAAGGTGTACCTCTCGCTTGGAAGAGAGAATCCTGTGGCGCGTACCATGAAGCGCTTCGACTTAGGCATTAAGGATGTGCTTGCTGATTTCACTGTTTCGCCAGTAGCAGGTATTAATGGTGAGATTGCTATTGATACTCTCCAGACAGCCTCTCTTCAGTTGGATAGGATAAGGGCGGTTATTACTTCAGATGCCCAGCAGATGCGCTATACGCTTGATGTTGAGAACGGAAAGAATAATCCGCAATATGTATTCTCTGCTCAGGCGAAGGGAGCTTTGCTGCCTAATGGAACTTCGGTAGGTGTCATTATAGATGATGCCCGAAAGAAGCGTATCGTGGATGTAGGTGCACTTGCAGTTATGGAGGCTCGAGGTATTCGCTTGTCGCTTGATGACCGTAAGCATACGCTTGGCTATAAGCCGTTTAGCGTAAATGCGGATAACTATGTGCTTCTTGCCCCAAATATGCGAGTGTCGGCAAATATGAAGTTGAAGACATCTGACGGAATGGGTTTGCAAATCTATACCGATGATGATAATATAGAGGCACTTCAGGATATCACACTCTCATTGCATAGGTTCGATTTGGCTGAGATAGTATCTGTAATACCTTACATGCCTAAGATGGGGGGTGTTATGGATGGTGACTTCCACGTTATCCAGACAGAAAAGGACCTTTCGGTTTCAAGTTCTATCGGCTTTAAGGATTTGGTGTATGAGAACTGCGGTATGGGTAATATCTCATCCGAGTTCGTATATATGCCAATGGAAGATGGTACGCATCATATCGATGGCATCCTGATGAAGGATGATATTGAGGTCGCAAGTGTAATCGGTGGCTATAATCCTGATGCTCATGCCAATGAAGGTGGTGCCTTGAATCTTGATGTGAACATGCAGAAGTTGCCTCTGAATATTGCCAACGGTTTCGTGCCAGATCAGATTATGGGTCTTGAAGGAACTGGTGAAGGACAGCTCACTATTCATGGTTCTGTCTCTAAGCCTGTAGTAAATGGTGATATCTTCTTGCAGGATGCTTCGTTGATATCTGTACCTTATGGTATTTCTTTGAAGTTTGATGATGATCCAGTTCGAATAACGGACTCAAAACTCTTGTTCGAGAACTTCCAGATGTATGCTAACAACGAGCAGCCACTTGTGTTGAGAGGAGATATTGACTTCTCTGATCTCGACCATATCAATATGAATCTGCGTATGCGAGCTAAGGACTATCTCCTTATTGATGCTAAGGAGACGCGTCGCTCAGAGGCATACGGTAAGGGATATGTTGATTTCTTCGGAAGGATAACAGGAGAGCTCTCAGATCTCAAGGTAAGGGGTAATCTGACAGTTCTGTCAAAGAGTAACCTTTATTACATACTTCGTGACTCGCCAATCACAACAGACAATCGCTTGAAGGAACTTGTTACCTTTACAGATCTTTCTGGTGAGGATCCATTGGTAGTGAATCGTCCTGAGGTAGATGGTATGTCGGTTGATTTGTCGGTAACCGTTCAGGAAGGTGCTCACGTGACGTGTTGGTTGAACACTAACCATACCAACTATCTTGACATCTTCGGTAGTGGCTCTTTGAGGATGAAGTATCTTGGTGGCGATATCAACATGAACGGTAGATACACAATCTCTAATGGTGAGATGAAGTATTCGCTCCCTGTAATTCCGTTGAAGACGTTTAAGATTTCCGAAGGCTCATACATCGAGTTTACAGGTGATATGATGAATCCTCGACTGAATATTACTGCTGTTGAGGAGAATAAGACAACGGTTAACTTGAATGATACCGAGACAACGGTTCTGTTTGAGTGTGGCGTTGTGCTTTCGAAGACACTTCAGGATATGGGACTTGAATTTATCATTGATGCGCCAGAGAACTCTGCCGTTAGTGATGAGCTTAAGGCAAAGACACTTGAAGAGCGTGGAAAGCTTGCTGTCACTATGCTTACAACGGGTATGTATCTCACGGAGAATAATACTTCGAGCTTCACGATGAACTCGGCTTTGAGTTCTTTCCTACAGCAGGAAATCAACAAGATTGCGGGTTCAGCACTTCGCACTCTCGATCTCTCTGTTGGTCTTGAGAATAACAAGGATGAGACGGGTAAGATGCATACCGACTATACCTTCAAGTTTGCTAAGCGTTTCTGGAATAACCGCTTCTCTGTAGCTGTAGGTGGTAGAATCTCTACTGGCTCAGAAGCAAGTGGCCAGAGCAATACATTCTTTGATAATGTAGAGTTGCAGTATCGTACTTCTGATACATCTAACCAGTATCTGCAGATGTCTTATAAGGCTAATGTCTATGACTTCCTCGAAGGCTATGTAGATCAGTATAGCGCTGGTTATATGTGGAAACGTAAGTTGCAGAACTTCAGGGATATCTTCCAGTTTGGAGATAAGAATCTCTCTGCTATTCGTCGAAATGGACAAGGCTTCGGCAATGGCCCAACAACAAGGAGGGATAGCGTGAATACAGCAACCCCAACCACACCAGCACCAGAAGGTGGAACTGAAAAGCCAAGAACCCGAGAACACGAGGATTCGAAAAAACGATAATTCGAGAACTCGAAAGATCGAGACTTCGAGTATAACTGAAAATCTCAAATGAACATTATAAGGAAATACATATTGATCGTTGCGGGGCTTCTGTTGCTTCTTGCTTCCTGCTCAACTAATCTTGAGCCGGGGGAGCAGTTGTTCACAGGACTGAAGCCTATCGACTATCAGAATCACGATAATAGCGATCACTTCATAGTGACTCAAGCAGAACTTGAGGCGGCTCTTGCAACAGCTCCAAATGGCGCTTTGTTCGGGTCGTCATACTATCGCACAATCCCTTATGCCTTATGGATTTATAATGCTTGTGAGGGTAAGGAAGGCGGTTTTGCCAAGTGGATGGGAAAAACATTTGGTAAGGCACCTGTGCTGATGGGAAATGTGAATCCTGAGTTGCGTGTGTCGGTTGCAGAGAATGTGCTTCAGAATCATGGTTATTTCCGAGGCAAGGTGAACTATGACATTATCTATGGAAAGGCAAAGACGACAAAGACAGATACCGTGGCTCGTCCACGAACTGCCAAGATTGCCTATACAGCAGATTTTGGTCCGCTATACACGATTGACACCATAAGTTACCATTGTTTCCCTCAGGAAACGGTGAGCCTGATTCAATCTACCAAGCCAATGATTAAGGCTGGTGATGCTTTTGATGTTGCTGCCCTTGATGAAGAGCGTGCTCGTATTGCTAATCTCTTCCGAAATCATGGCTATTACTATTATAATCAGTCATATACCACTTACTTGGCTGATACCGTGAAGGTGCCAGGAAAGGTGCAGTTACAGGTGCATATGGCAGATTCTTTGCCAGAAGAAGCTACTCAGAAGTGGATTATAGGTAAGGTGAATGTGAATGTTCGTCGTCAGAATAATGAGCAGCTTACGGATTCTTCTTCAAGACGCCATATTACCCTTCATTTCAATGGTAAGAAATCGCCTATTCGTCGTCGTGTGATATCTGGTGATATGAAGTTGCGCCCTGGTGATTTGTATTCTCAGGATCTCTATGAGGAGACGATGAGCCGAATGATAGGAGAGGGTGTGTATTCAAGTGCTAATATTGAGTTCAAGAAGAAACTCAACCCAGATGGAACTCTTAAGACCTTGCCTGATACCGTCAAGTCGCTTACAACTGATGGACAGAATCGTAAAGGTGCTGGTATTCTTGATGTTACCGTTAATTGTGTTCTCGACAAGCCTTACGATTTCACTCTTCAGGCAAACTATCTCTATAATTCTTCTGATAGAATGGGCCCTGGCTTGAGTATGGGTTTTGCAAAGCGTAATGCCTTTAGAGGTGGTGAGGTTCTTAGCTTTAATTTGGGAGGTAACTATGCTTTCCAACTTGGCTCTGGTGCAGGAAGTGATAATAGCGCAAACTATGAGATTAAAGGTGACTTGACCTTGACTATTCCACGACTGGTATTGCCATTTGTGAAGAAACGTCGTCGTTGGCAATACACTCCTTCTACGATGATAAGTATCTCTCGTGAAACCAACAACCGAAGTGGTTTCTTCAGAAGACACATCCTTTCAGGAGAACTTGCCTACACATTCCAACCTTCAAAGCAGACGGTTCATTCGTTCTCTCCATTGGTTGTTGAGTATGACCGACTTGCTGAAGTTTCGGATGACTATAAGGAAAAGGTAGATGAATCGCCTATTCTGAAGGCATCATTGCAGGATTACTTCCTCACGAAGATGAAGTACAACTACAAATATTCTTCGCCTTCAAAATACCGTAATCCTATCTATCTCTCGGCTATGATAACAGAGGCTTCCAACCTCCTTTCACTTGGATATGATATCGCTGGTGTGAAGGAGAAAAAGCCTTTCAAGACTCCTCTGTCTCAGTTTGTTAAGGTTGATGTTGACTTCCGCAAGACATGGATGCTTGACGAATACTCTTCTGTTGTTGGACATGTGCAGATGGGGGCTTTGAAGAAGATCGGTTCTGCTTCCGTCATACCATATTCTGAGAAATACTATGTAGGAGGTGCTAACTCTATTCGTGCTTTTGCTGCAAGGGAAATTGGTCCTGGACGATATTATAATGAAAATGATAAATATCGCTATGTGTCAAACGTTGGTGATATGAAGTGTGTGATGAATCTCGAATATCGTCCTCCTCTCTTCGGCTCACTTTATGGCGCATTATTTATTGATGCGGGTAATGTCTGGTCGTTTGATGAGGCTGAGAGAAGTGTCGATGATCCTGACTATAAGTATTTTGGAGACGGTCTTGGCGGTAAGTTCAAGGCTGGTAAATTCCTTTCTGACTTTGCCTTGGGTGCAGGTGTCGGTGTGAGATACGACCTCGACTTCTTCGTTCTTCGTGTTGACTGGGGCTTCGTGCTTCACGATCCAAGCAGTTACCGAACAGGTTATTTCAATAGTCCAGGCGTCTTCAAAGGCCAATGTCTCAACTTCGCTATCGGCTATCCGTTCTAATGAGATGGTTTGCGCTTTCCTGAAGTCATCCTATGCAATTTCTTTTCGTAGTATCCTCCAACGGGATACTTACCTTATTTGTCCGCAAGCTTCAGAATGATTGATGCCCCATTGAGATTCGTTCCTTCTTACATAACCAGTCTTGCCATAATAATCTACTTTGTACCACTCGCCTGTTATGCCAAGACACTCGGCACAATCAGGTATGCCTTCTGGGTCTGGGAATGACTCAATGGTCTTTGATGCGTCGTTTGGTTCGGTTTTCAGCAGAACGGTATTGCTTTTCTCGTTGAATAGAAGGACATATCCGTGCCCCTGAGATGCACTCCATGTCGTGATTTCTGCGAATTTCTTTGGGATAGTGTAGGGACCATCCTGTCCAATGCAGACAAGATAACAATCCTTTGTCTCTCCTTGATAGGGATAATAGTCTGGTTCGAGATTAGTTGTACAATCTATGCGCTCCCCTGTCTCTTCATTATAGATTGAGGATTCGCAGGATTGCAGCAGTCGTACAACCTTTGCCATTTCATTATTTCTGCATTCCGTTGTTTCTTCATCAGCCTTCTCGTTTTGAACAGATGAAATCTCGGCAGTATCAACCTTCACGTTCAGGGAATCATTCAAAGACGTATTCTTGTCAGTTGCGTTATTCCCGCAACCGGCTATGGTGAGTAATGCTATGGTTCCTATTATGATATGATTGTTTCTCATTTTTTTTCTCATTTTCTTTTTGCAAAGGTACAAACAATTTCTCACACCTCCAAATCTATCTTTCGTTTTTCCAAAAGCTATCTTAGACGTAAGTGTAAAAGATGAGATAAAAGGAAAACAAGAGACTTTTTCTATGTTGAGGAAACGGAAAAATCGAACAATTTGATCTGCACGACTTGGTAATTCATACAATGCTTTTGTTTCGATGGTGATAGGATGTGGGTAGTAAGAAAAAACGTTCAAAGTCCCATTAAACTCCCATTAAAGTCCCATTGAACTCCCATTAAACTTTATTTTAATCGAAGGTGTATTGGAGTTTAATCGGTGATGTATTGTAATTTGAGAGAAGGCATTTCGGAGTTATGTCGATGTAGGAAAAATGGAAAACAATTCCTTCTGTGAGTGACAAAGTGAGAGAATCAAATCGTAACCTTCGATTTGCAATACTTTGTTTGGATAATGTGCGTTTATTTCCGTTGCCAAATTCTTTAAATTCTGAAATTCATGTTTTTTTGCAGAATTGTAGGCATAAAATTTGTGTACGTTAAGAAAAAAGTGTATTTTTGCATCAGCTTATTTCAATTACACTTTATATAAATCTTTTTAACCCTTAAAATTATACAATATGGTGAGATTGATTTTTAGTTTGCTTTGCATGTTTGTATTTGTTTGCAACGCACAAGAGAGGTTCTCGTTTACGCAATTAAAAGGAAAAAGGATAGTTTTGCCTACTTATAATGATGGTGATCGAGTTTTGTCATTCGTATATGAAAAAGAGACATTTTATACGAGAAAGTTTAGCAAGAGTAAAAAAATTGAAAATCTGAATGTTCTTGGTTGTCCAATAACGATTAAGGACATAACAATTTCTGATGTTAAAAAAAAGTCTCAAAAACTTTGTGTGTTATTTAGTCTTGATAATGTAGAATATACAATGGCTATTCCTATGAAATTTGATTTGTTAGGACAAGATAACTCCAAAGAGTTAATGCTTATAAAAAATATGTTTTATATAAATAATCCATCAAGGAGATTCTATGATCGTGTAATTAATTCTACTGTAAATTATTGTTACTTTGTTGAAAGTGACTTTTCTATTGCGTGCTATGATGCTGAGGCTATAGACCGTTTAGAGAATCTCAAAAGTAGTCGGCGGAAGTTTAGATGTGATAAAATGGGGCCTAACGAACATAGTATTAGTCGAATATTTTTTAAGGGAATTATTAATTCTTTTGATGTCGATAAACTTTATGTTGAAATGTCTGATGAGTTAGGAATGGAGATTCGAGAGGTTATACCATTATTTGTAGATGGTACACAAAAAGGTTATAGTAAAGGATCAATTGTTATCGATGTAGAAAAAGATTTGCCAAAATGAAAAAAATGACTTCTTTTATCTTTTTTTTATTTACTATTGTTAGTGCGTTTGCTATTGATTTGGGAAATCAATATAAGTTTGATGTGCATGCATTAATAGGGAAAAGGATTATTATTCCCACATATAATGGAGGAGATAATGTGTTACATTTTGCGTTTGATATTTCTACCTTGAAATCAAGAAAATTTACATATAAAAATTATTATTCATCACCAATTTTAGGGCAACCAATTAAGATCTTAGATTATAAAATATTTAATGAGGGGAAAAAAGATGAAGTGTTTTGTTTGATTATTGAACATAATGGCAATCAATGTGTTCTCCGTTTTCCGTGTAATCCAGAATATTCTGAATATGAGGATTATAAAGTTAATAATTTGTTCTTCAGAGAGAATTATAGGCAGAAGTCTTACAAGGATATAGATTTAAGATATTATTTAGTAGAAGAAATTGAAAAAGTCTATGATACGAGAAAAGATTCT